>CABMCB010000059.1 GCA_902384455.1 uncultured archaeon | reverse complement strand
TTGCCGTCTGAGGCAACGATGGATTGGCACTCCGGAAAGAAGTGTGCGATGCCTTTCAGCGCTTGCACGAGTCTCGGATACCGCAGGAATGCTGTGACGCCGATTGTGACGTCGCTCAAATCGACGGCTGACTGATGTACCATTTTATTGTCCTCTTCAATCCTTCGCGCAGAGGCGTCACCGCCTTGAAGCCGAAGTATTTTTCTGCCCTGGTCGTGTCCAAGCATCGGCGCGGTTGACCGTCTGGCTTGCTGGTGTCGAACGTGATGCCGTTCTTCGCGCCGAGCAGTTCGGCAATCATCGTCACAAGTTCGCCGATGGTAATCTCGCTGCCGGTTCCGAGGTTCACAGGCTCAGAACCGTTGTACAGTTCCATGGCCTTGACGATTCCCCTTGCGCAGTCTTCCACGTAGAGAAATTCTCTCGATGCTCTGCCGGTTCCCCAAATCTCCACGTTGCCGGTGCTCAGCGATGCTTCGTAAATCTTTTTGATGAGCGCCGGAATGACGTGCGAACTCTCCGGGTTGAAGTTGTCTCCGGGTCCGTACAGGTTGACCGGGATGAGATTGATTGCGTTGAATCCATACTCCTGCCGGTAGGCCTGTGCCATGGTCATCAGCATCTTCTTCGCGATACCATAAGGCGCGTTGGTCTCTTCCGGGTAGCCGTTCCAGATGTCATCTTCCTTGAACGGAACCTCGGCGTGCTTCGGATAGCTGCAGACGGTGCCGACCTGGACGAACTTCTTCACGCTCCAGTTACGCGCCATGTGCATGACATTCAGCCCCATGATGGCGTTGTCGTAGAGAAAGCTTCCGGGATGTTTCTGGTTCGCTCCGATGCCGCCGACGTTGGCCGCGAGGTGAATCACGACCTCTGGCGCGATGCGGTAGAACATTTCAGCAACGTCGTGCTGCAGCGTCAGATCGTATTTGTTAGAACCGACTGCTTCGATGTCGGTGTAACCCTGACTTCGCAATTCGCGAACTACGTGCTGACCCAGGAAGCCGGTGCCGCCGGTAACGAGAATGCAGGTGTCTTTGTTCATACAAGGTCCTCCGCTCTCAAATCAGACTCAACCATCAGCTTGACCAGTTCCTTGAACTTCGTTTCTGGCTTCCAACCCAGGACCAGATTGGCCTTGGTGTAGTCGCCCTGCAGGACGTTGACCTCTGCCGGTCGCAGATAGCGCGGGTCAGTCTTGACGTAGTTCCGCCAATCGAGTTCGACATAGCCGAACGCGGCCTCGACCCATTCTTGGACCGTGTGCGTCTCGCCGGTCGCCAGCACGTAGTCGTCGCCGGTCGGCTGCTGCAGCATTCGCCACATGCCTTCGACGTATTCCTTCGCGTAGCCCCAGTCGCGCTTTGCGTCCATGTTGCCGAGAATCAGATTCGGCTGCAGGCCTTTGACGATTCTCGCGACCGCTCTCGTGACCTTCCTGGTCAGGAACGTCTCGCCGCGACGTGGAGACTCGTGGTTGAACAGAATCCCGTTTGAGATGTGCATGCCGTATGACTCGCGGTAGTTCACGCCGTACCAGTATGCAGCGACCTTGCTCACACCGTACGGGCTGCGAGGATGGAACGGGGTGTTCTCGGTCTGTGGTGCAGGACTAGAGCCGAACATTTCGCTGCTCGACGCTTGGTAAAACTTGATGTCCTTCCCTTTAATAGCTTCAAGCAGTCTTAAAACTCCGACCGCGTCCGCGTTGGCTGAGTACTGCGGAATCTGGAAGCTGGCCTGGACGTGCGACTGTGCTCCAAGGTTGTAGACTTCATCCGGCTTGGACTCTTCCACGGCGCGAATCAGGCTGTTCGAGTCCATCAGGTCCGCGTAGACCAGATGCAGGTCATCGAAGATGTGGTCAATGCGTCCGGTGTTGAAGCTGGAACTGCGGCGCATCGCGCCCCAAACTTCGTAGCCTTTTTCTAGCAGCAGTTCCGCGAGGTAGCTGCCGTCTTGTCCGGTGATGCCGGTGATTAGTGCTCTCTTCATTGTGACTCCTTAAAGATTCTGTGTTGCTCGTAAAAAACTTCTGGACTATATTTCCCCGGACCTTTGCCGATATGCATCGCAATCACGTCGTTGCTCGCCAGCATCTGTCCGCCGTCCGACCAATAGCGGTTGTCGTGCGTTCCTTGAATCCCCGCTCTGCTCACAACGTTGCCGACCCATAGGTCTTCTGCTCCGGCTGCGATGACTCTGTTCATCCACGAATCTTCTTCGGGATGCTTGACTTCCGCTTCGACAATCAGCCTGGAACATCGAGGGCTGAGCCAATATCCCGGACCGCCTGAGGCATACTGGTCAGGCCTTGTTGCTCCGAACTGCGGTACGTCGTGCGGCAGATAATCCAAAGACACGAAGCTTCCTGTGTAGTCTCTCTTCTCAAAACCGGATGCCAGCAATCGCTCGGTGTTGCAATAGGTATCTGCGAAGCACTGGAAGATATAATCGAACCCGTTGTTCAGTGCCCACCGATGTCCCTCTCGCGTCTTCCACGGAAGTCCCGCGTAGTCATCCGGAACGTCTAGCACAATTTCATCGCTGTCCGGATTGCTGTTGCCGATACCCAAAACGAAGCGATAAGAGATTCTTGAATCGGAAAAGCTTGTATTCCGTTGCGCCTCGTGGCAACCGTTCTCTCGGTCTCGCTTGCAAGAACTCACTAGAATAATTGGGTTCAACCGATTCTTCCTCTCAGCCACTTCAGTTTTTGCATGTGGTACTCCGGAGCCTTGTGGTCCCAGTTCGAACCGCTGCGATAGTGCAGTACGGTCTGTCCGGCCAGATAGAACTCGTCGTAGTTCGACGGCCTAAAGTTTACGTCCGGGTTGTCTGAGAAGTGCTTTCTCGGCACGTTGTAGATTTTCAAATCTGGATGCGCCTGGAAGTAGTGATAAGTCTGTCCGCCCACGTCCACCGGCACACCCTTTATTCTACCACACCACCAGTTCAAAGTCTCAGGCTCCGGCATCGTCGCCAGGTTCATCAACACGAACGTCGGCCACATGTACATCAGTTCGCCGTCAGGATGCGGCTTGCCGTCCGGGATGTTGCACATCACGTACTCTTCCAACAGGGTAGACAACTTGATTGTCTCGACCAGGAACACGTCAGAGTCGAACAGCGCGACGTTGCAGCGCTCTTTCGAGATGACGTTCTCCCACGCCCACCGCAACGCGTACGCGTGCGCCACGTTGGCGTTCGAGTAGATGCCGCGATGATTGAACAGCGGACAGCTTACTTCGATTGACTGACATCTTGCAATCAGGCTCGGGTCCTTCTGAATGTCAATCATGCCGACACCGGCAGCGCTGCAGGCTTCTCTGATTGCGTGGTAGTCAGCGCCTTCAGAGCAATCGAACCGAGCGTTGTTGAACACGGTGAACTCGATGCTCTCCTGCGAGTGCTTTAAGAACGAGCGCATCTGCAGCGGAATAAAATCCGGCCTGTTCGACGCGAACGTGTAAATCTTAATCATTGATGAATCCGTGTTCCTTGAGTAGGTCAACGACTGCCTCGTACGACATGACGCAGTCTTCAGAACTGAACTCTTTGGTCAGGCATTCCTTGGTCGTGCCCGGATTGAGCACGGACTTAATCACGAAGTACTTCCCGGTCGGATAGGTTCTGGATGCCTCTTCCTCGCTGACCAGAATCTCGTGAATCTTTTCTCCGGGCCGGATGCCGGTGATGTGAATCGGTATATTTTTCTTGCACACTCCGAGAACGGTACCGGTCATGGCTTCCGCCACGTCTATGATTCTCGCAGACGGGATTCTAGGAATGAACGTCTCTCCCGGTCGTCCGTACTCGTGTGCATCGAACACAGTGTCCACGGCCTGGTCTAGAGACAGCAGGAACCTGGTCATGTCGGATGTCGTGATGGTCACGGGTCCGCCGTTCTTAATCTGTTCCTGGAACAGAGGAATCACGGAGCCGCGTGATGCGAGCACGTTGCCGTAGCGTACGCACTTGAAGTGCGTGTTCGGGCAGCGTTCGCTAGCGCCGAGCAACAGACGTTCCTGAATGGCTTTTGTCATGCCCATGACGTTCACAGGCTTGCACGCCTTGTCAGTAGAAATGCCGATGACCTCGGTGACGTACTTCCGTTTCTCAACGGCGCGGATGATGTTCTCCGCTCCCATGATGTTCGTCTCGACCGCTTCGTACGGAGAGTACTCGCAGCTAGGAACCTGCTTGAGCGCTGCAGCATGGATGATGGTATCCACACCAGCGGTCGCGGAGAAGACCGCGTCCTGGTCGCGAACGTCTCCAACCTGAAAGCGAACCACGGACTCGAATAGCTCTTTCAGTTCCTTGTCCATGGAGTACAGCGCACGAAGGTCGGAATGCTTCGCCTCGTCGCGGGAGAAGACCACGATGCGGTACGGCGGTAGGCTGCGCTTGAGTAGTCTGCGCAGAACCACCTTGCCGAGTGAGCCGGTGCCGCCTGTGATGAGAATCTTACCGTCCAGCATATAGCCTCTTGTCTTCCTGGAATTGGTGTAGCAGCATGTCGCCCCAACCCGGGACCACGATGCCTGTTTCTTTTTCGAATCTCGTTCCATCGAGAACCCGGTTACACCTCGGATACTCGTTGGGGATTATTGCGTTCTCTTTGCCGTAGATGGTTCGAATCTTTCTCAGCAGCGCATCCTTTGAAGTCGGGTCAGACGCAACCTGGTATATACCTGCTAGAATCTTCGGCTGAGAAATCAGATGACTGACCGCGTGCGCCAGCCAGTTCGTTGTGACACCGGAGAAAAACGATTTGACGTATCCGTTCACCGTGTCCCGTTCGTTCAGGAACCATTCCAGCAGACCGTTGGTGCTGTATAGCTCGCGGCCAATGATTGACGTTCGAAGAGTCAGCGCCGTCGTGTGGCCGACCTCGCCGAGGTACTTCGTCTTGCCGTAGATGTCCTTGGCGTCAGACTCAGCAGTTTCTTTGTAAGGCCCGTTCTCTCCAGAGAACACGCAGTCGCTGCTGAAGTGAATCAGGTGTGCTCCGGTTTTCTCACACTGGATATGCAGATTGTGAGGAAGCAGTGCGTTGAGTGTGACGAACTCATTCTCGGCGTAAGAGCGCTGCTTGATTGCGCCGATGCAGTTCACGACCGCACGAGGCTGGTAGTATTCGAGAAACGGCAGAATGGAATCGCCACGCAGCGGATTGAACTGAGCCTTGCCAATGATGGGAACCATATACTTCTGGCTCAGAATCTGAACCATCTTGTGCCCGAGCATGCCGGTGTCGCCGAGAACGATGACCTTATCCATAGTATTCAGCCGCCTCTAGCATCACTTGTGCACGGTTGATGTAGGTGTGCAATCTGCCAACCATGTCCATCATGCCGTACAGTTCGTGAATGTTCTTTCCGGGCAGTTCTCGCTCCGCCTTGTGAAACAGGTTGTACCCGTTCTCTTCGAAGACGGTAGCCTTGCCCATGTAGTCGTGCACGCACTTCGAATTGGTCACGGGAAACACGCCGTAGCTGATGTTCTTGAACAGTCGGCACGGGATGTACGGGTGCGTCATCTGATAGTCGTCCACCATAACCGGCGAGAATCTGGACCGCTGTATCTGCAGAACGTTGTCCTCGATACTGACCGGACCGCCGAACGAACCGCGAACGTTGAACTGCATGCCTGCTTCTCTCACCGCTCTGCCGAACGCGTCCAGCGTGCGACGGCCTGAGCCGACCCAGTTAATCTCTCGGCTGCTCGCGTTGAACACCTTGGCCTGAGCCTTGTTGGCTTCAATCTCGTGTGGCAGCAAATCGGTCGCCCACAAAATCTCGATGACGCGCTTCTCCGGATAGAACGGACTGAACTGGTCCAGCCAGCGAACCTCGCCGTGGTCCTTGTAGTGGTTCATCGTGTACACGCCGTAGTGCAGAACGTTCATGCCATTCAGGTGGTCGAGGGTTTCCTTCTTACCGCCGAACATGTTGTGCACCGCATAGAAGTTCGAAGAGTGCAGCGGCATCGTGTTCGCGACCTGGTGCTCAGAAATGAAGAGAGTGTTTTCAAACTTTCTTCCCTCGATGTTGCTCTGCCGGTCCAGCCACTCCACTTCCTTGCCCATGTGCTTGTAGGCCCGGTAGAAGCCTTCCAGGATGTGCGAGTACGTGTCGTACTGGTGCTGCGGGTGAAATCCCCACATCACTACTTTCTGATAGCTCACTGTCTAAACCACCTTTCCGGAACGATGTCCCGGGCGTTTCCTCTGTCTTCCGGCTTACCGAACCACTTGTACGGCGCGACTACCATCTGTCCGTCGTTCTTGGCTAGCTGCGCTCCCCACCAACTGAACGAACTGTTTGCGACGATTGCATTCTTGCACATGCCCATCAGATAGATGTCGATGGATTCTGTGCTCGGTTGAACGTGCACGATGTCCTTGCCGGTGAAGTTGCTGCGTGTCCACTCGGGGTCATCGGAAAACACGAAGAACTTCGGTGCGACTGTCTCTTCTGTGACCTTCTCCTGCAATAGTCCGGTCCGCCGCGTTTCAATTCGGGTCAGCTTGTTCTTCATCAGGTTCATCGACCTGGTGTAATAGTCCATGTCGAGCACGCCGTGGAACTCTCTGTGCGGACTGACCAGATAGTCGCCTCGGCGAACGTGCACAGAAACCGACAGCGGTTCTTTCACGATGGCGTTGAACACGTCCATGTTCATGAACGACTTGTCTCTCGGCACCAGCAGATGTCTGAAGTCATTCTGAACGCTCGTGAAATATTTCTCGCTCTGCCAGTATCCTTGCAGCACGCTGCCGTCTGAAATCTGGTTCACGGTGTGCTGACTGTACGGCAGAGTCTGCTCTGTCACCGAGCGCTGGCTTCCGGTCACCGTTCTCTCGTTGATTCCTTCCCACTGGTCGAGAGCATAGCTCCGCTTGCCGCGTAGGTGCGTGGTATCCAGGACCAGTTCCGTGTTGAAGCGTCTTGAATGTTCCAGGCCCATGACCCACTGAAATAGCTGATTGCCCATGCCGCCCATCAGCATCACGGTTATCATACGTCGATGTACCTCAGGCGATACTTCGTCTTCGGCGGTAGCGTCACGGTGTATTTAACCTTGTGCGACTTCCAGTTGCTGATGTCTGTGAAGACGAGAGGCGTGTTCGGATTCTCGACGGCCATGTCGATGACGGAATCCTTGCCCATTATGTACGTGCGATAGCCGACTGTCTTCAGCTTCGGAAGGAACGGCACCGCGATAGCCGCCGCGACTCCGCCGCCTAGCAGTCCTAGAAAGTTTCTTCGATTCATTTGTACCTCGGGTGATTGCCGCGCTTCCTCTTATCTAGCGCGACCAAAATTGGTTTGTACGGAATGTTTGAATCTTCCGGAAAGCAGTAGCTCGGCGTTAAAACTTTGCCCGGACAGTTGTCCGAGAGATATTTGTTCCAGTGTGACTCGTCGTGCCACACCGCCATGACGCCGTTCTTTTCATCCTGGTCGATGTTGAAGGCCATCTGCGTTGCTGCGTCCAGATATGTTCTAGCATCGCCGCCTTGAAAGCCGCCGCAGTAATATGCCAGATTGTCCCGGCAGTACGCCGTGGACGTTATGCGTGTCTCCGGCGAACCCTTCGTGCCGACGAATCCCGGGTGAAGCGTTGCCACGAGACCGTCAGAGAAAATATTTCCGACCGGCGCGACGAACTCCATGTCGGCGTCACAGTAGAACATCTGGTCGTATTCTTTGAACCGCCATGCGCCGCGTATAATCTGGTGATAGCGCATCAGCGTGGCTCTCGGGTAGCCTAGGTCTTCAGTCTTGAAAGCGCCGCGACTCTGGTCGCCCCACGTAATGGTCATGCTCTCGACGTTGTCCGTGAAGACGAACTGGTCATGCTTCGGAAAAAACTTCCGAGCAGAGTTGAACATCTGCTGTGCATATTCCTGGTAGACCTTGCCGGTCGCGATTGTGACGAGTGCAATCTTCATCGCATGTACCATTTCTTGCCCTGTGGAACGCCGCCGTTGCGGTAGACTTCCAGCAATTCATACGGTGTAATCTTGCCGCCGACCGGCTTCCACCAGTGCCAGGTGACGTTGTTGTGATACTCGGGATAGTCGTATTTCAGGATGTCCATTCTAGGGCCTAGGACTTGGCCGACCCACAGGTCTTCAGCCCACGACGTAGGCTCGCCGGACGTGACGATAATCTCCGCCGCCTTGCGTGAAAGAAAATATCCGTAGCCGCCTGACGCCCATGGGTGACAGTTTTCAATCGTGTTGCCGCGTCCGTCCTTGTACTGAAACGTAACGCCTAGCTTGGAGTTCGGGGGCCAGAGAGAAGACTTGCCGCTGTAGTCGTACTTCGCGTACGGCAGTTCGGACAGCTTCCGGTAGTTCACGTACGTGTCGTTGTCGCAAAGGAAAATGAACTGCTCGGTTGTGCAGTTCAGAAACCACTCAAGCATCGCCTTCGTTTTGTACGGCAGGCTTTCGTAGTCGTCCTTGCAGTTCAGCAGAACTTCGTCGGTGGAAACTCCCATGGGTGCTCCGCCGAAAAAGAATCGTAAATTGGAAAGACCGCGACCCCAGGTTTCCCGTATTGCTTGGTGGAAGCCTTCGGTGCGGTCTCTCTGACAGCTTTTGACTCCGATGAGTAATGACACTGTTAGTCGCCTAGGTACTCTGAAGCGATTGTTGCCAAATCGAACTGGAATCCTTTCTCGGTTGAGAACACCGTGTCAGCGTTGCGCTCGCTGTGCACCAACACTCCGCGACCCTGTGCGTGAAGATTCAACAGGTCGTAGAGATTCGTCTTGCTGATGCGCGTGAACGCCTGCGCCACGGTTGCAAGCTTGTCCGCCTGGTTGGCGACGTTAGAACCGAAGCGGGGCACACCCGAAACTTCCGAGTCAACCCAAATCATTTCCCGGTTCTGAAGGTCGATGACCATCGGAACGACCATCTTCGATGCCTGCGAGGTGATGTCGATGCGGTCCGCTACCGTCTTCGGTTCGAAGACTTCGCCAGACTGCGGTTCGTTGCGGAGCATCCAGCCTGCGAAGCACTCCGGAACCTGGTGCAGTCCTTCCGGACCGGCGAACATGTTCACGGACATCGCGATGTAGCGAACGCCAGTGCGAAGCATGCTCGGGATGTCCACGTCGATGAACTCCGCCGCGCCGCGAGGTGCGTCGGTAATGTCACCGGAGTGAACCGCCGTGTACGTCGGCTTGCCGTAGTAGCTTGAATACTCGCCACGGCGCAGATTGAAGTAGGACACATTGCCCTGGTTCTTCCAGTCGGCAGAGTACATCACTGCAGACAGGTCCAGGTCAACGCGGCCACGGTTGTAATCGTTCTTAGCGTCGGTGTTCTTCCAGTGAATGAAGAAACGAATCGTGTCCTTATCGGTTGCGAACGGAACCTTTGAACCACGGGTAATCGTTCGAAGAGAAGCCGATGCAGAACGCTGGCTGAACGGCACCAGATAGTTCTTCAGCTTCGGGTCGATGTAGACCTTGCCCAAATCGTCAAGGTTTGAGAAGCGAGAGACCAGCGATGCCTCGATGCCGAGAATCAAATCGGTCAACAGAGACGAGCTAATTCCGCCGCGTTCGTCGTCCAGAACATAAATCTTCGAAACCTCGCCCTTCGGCATCACGACGCGCATCGAGTCCTTGTTGCGGTTCTTGAAGTGCGTCAACACCTGCAGCAGCACAGGCGTGGAAACCTTGTCCACGACGTTCAGAAACAGGTCGATGATTTCCTGCGTGTAGTCCTTACGCTCGAAAGCGTTGTTGGACTGCCCGATGACTGCGCGAAGCAGATGGTCCAACCGGCGAGCGAACTCACCCGGTCGGGTCGTCAACAGACCGGCAGCGTTAGCCACCTGTCCGGTTGACAGCAATCCTTCAACGGTGCCAGCGAACGTTTCCAGACGTGCGCCAGCCTTTAGAATCTTGAACGCGTTTCGAAGGTTGCGGCACTCCATGCCCTTGAACTCGTTCGGGTGCAGACGCTCCGCCAACCGCTTGAACCGCTCACGGTCGCGTGCGAATGATTCCTGAATGTTCTTGTCCCGGCGAAGCAGGCCCATCAGCAGACGACGCTCGAACCGCTTGAACGAGCGAAACTTCGTGTTCTCCGCCAGCGAGACGTCGCCGTCAGACATGGCGGTCGCTAGACGTAGCACGTCGGTGCCGGTCTTGAACCAGTCTTCCAAAATTGCATCGCGGTGAGAAACGAGCGCACCCGCGTAGACCGCACGGTTTTCCTTGTTCGGGATTTCAACAGTTCGGTCAATCAGGAATCCCATGTCTACTAGTTCGCGGATGTCGGCCTTGTCCTGTGCGGACACGGACGTGTTCGACGTCACAAGCTGTGTCTGAAGCTTGCGCATAATCGGACCGATTTCACGAGCCGCGATGACGTTCAGAACGGTCAGCGGAACATCGTTCGACTTCGTCAACGGTCCGCGATAGTTCTTGACGTAGCGCGGCATGTAAACCACGTTCGACGCGCCAGTGACATCAGCAACGAACACGGTGAAGTAGTGCAGAATGGCGTTGATGTATAGCTCTGACCATGCGGCCTCTGCGACCTGCTGTGGAAAGTTGGGATACATCGGGTGAGCCAGCCCGTCGCCTAGGCCCTTGGCCTTGCGTGCGAACTGCTGGACCTGAGACAGAATGGCTGAGGACACGAGATAGTTCGTGTTGATGAACGTGCGGATGGCTTCGGCTGACAGAGTGTAGCCGTATTCCTGAAGGTTCAGGTTAGCAGCCGCGATGACGCCGACGTTCGTGCGGCCTGCTGAGTCCGGAATGGTGATTAGATTCTTTCGGCGTAGCAAGATTTCTTCGTTCAACATTGTGTTTCCTTTCAGAAGATTCCGGACGGAAAGCGCGAAAGCTATTTTCTGTTGGCAGTAGAGTTTAGAAGGAAGCCTCCACATAGCCGTCCGGGTTTTTTAACTATAGGCACTACGTTCGTCTTAGGTGATGCAAATGTGGCCGGGAAGCGAGAGAGCTATTTTTTCTCAATGAAAGGTTTAGAAGGAAGCCTTCCCATAGCCAGCCACGTTTTGAGTCTACTCTGATTCGTCTTTTGTGTCAACTACTTTTTCGTCTTTCTTTTCTTCGGTCACAGGCACCAAAGGAACGGTCGCTTTTCGAATCGTAGTACCGGGATGATTCAGCGCCGCCGCTAAGAACGACATGGCCTCTCGTTCGCTCAGTCCGCTCGCCAAAAGGTTTTTGTATTCCACCTCAACGATGCGGTGTGCTCCGAGACTGTAGCCTCGACGTCCGCCCACCAGGTACACAATCAGCAGGCTGAGTGCGTAGAGAGCGAAGAACAGAATCATGTTCACGCTTTCACCTCTTTCTTCAGCCGCTCGGCCTTTAGTGCGTGCCACTTCGGCGGCAGATATCCGTGACGTCCGTACTTCTTCGCCAGCATCCGGCGAGCCTTTTTCTTGGCAGCTTCCAGTTCTTCCGGAGTGAACTCGTCGGGAACCAGGGAGCGAACCAGTTGAATCATTTCATTCTGTCGCCAGGTCGGGCGCGGCTTCTTTCGCTTGCCCTTGAACCTGGACGCGCCTAGAATGTTTCGCATCGTAGGCATCACGGCGTGAGTTTCCACGGTGCGGCCTGCAATCAGTTCCTCTTCGGTGTAGACCTTCTTGCCGTTCACGACAATCCAGCGCTTGGCAAACTTCTGCTCGTGCTTGTGGTCGGTCTCTCTGCCGCGTTGTCCGCACACATGGCACTTGACCATCTTGCCCAGGTGCAGGTTGCGGCCTGAGAAAGAACGGCTGCGAATCTCGGCCAGGGCCTCGATTGACGCTGCTACGCCTTCCTCTGTCGGCTTGGCTTCCATTTCTGGCGGCGGAGCCTGAGACAGTTGTGACTTGATGACCTCGACGGCTTCAACTAGCTCGGGATGCGGCTCGGTTGAAAACCGGTCCAGTGTCATGTCAGACGTGTCTTCCATAGTCATAAAGCCTTCCCTCTCCCGTGCGTCGGTCATCCACCGGTTCACGTCTAAACTCTAGCGGAAACGGCTTACTCATGTCGAGAATCCACGCGTTCCATACCGCGTCGAACTCTGGTGCCGTGACCGTGTTCTGAAGCAGTAGTCTAACACGCTGCTTCATGGTCAGCAAGTGATATTCGTCCCATCGGTCTCGTGCTGCTTGGCCGCGAGGACTGTCTTCAATCCCGCGAAGGACGTGCTTGCTTTCAATCGTCGGCGACTTCTTGACCTTGACGGTCAGGTTGCGCATTCCGCTCGTCGTCACGGTCGATATGATGTCATCACCGTAAATCGGCAGAACGTAAATCCGCTCGTACGCCTTGGTTCCCTTGCAGACATCGCAAGACTTCTTTGTTTCTTCTGTGCAGTGCTCGCAGACTTCCTCTGACACGAGCCTCTTGTTTCCGACGTGAACATACTGCGAAACGCCTAGAGCGACCTTCGTTCTGGCTTCATCCATGCTCACATACTTACGGCAACGGCACTTACTCGGGGAGAACGGGCCTTTGCCCGTGGCCTGGAAGCATGTGTGCTCCAGGACTTTCCTAATTTCCATTCCTTTCCTTTTGTTTCTCGGGTATCCATCTCAAAGGGTAATATGGCTGTCGTCGCCTCTCCCATCAGTGGCGGGTATCATAACGCCCTTTTTAGGACGCCCAACCTTCTTCAAAGGCACCGCCATGCCCTTGCGGATGCGGTAAAGCAGTTGTCTAGCCGCGCTGACTGACGTTCCTAGTTCGTGCGCGACCTGCCCCTCGGTCAGTCCGCTGCGGTAGTAGAGGTAAATTGCACGGACGGTCCTGGCCGCTAGCTGCTGCTGGTCCTTGTCCGAAGACATATTCGGGAACCTGTGCTGAACGTATGCCTTAATCTTCTCATCATCGAGCGCCCACACGGGTACCGTACGCATGCGTTCGGCATGCCTGGTAGCCCCTGCGGTCTTCATAACCCTGCTGCCGATTACGAAGTTGTCGCTGCCGTCTACCTTGGTGCGTAGCGTCGAGAATGCTGATTCAGCCATAGGCTATTGTAGTTCTTCTAGGTCCCAGTTAATCTCTTTGAACTCTTTGCGAAGGCGTTCTTGCTCGTCTTCGGATTGCTGCTCGAACGTGTCCAGGGTCAGGCGGTTGTTGCCTAAAAATTCCGTGAACCGCGTTACAAGTATCTCGTCTAGCGACATCGTTTCTTCGTCAATCGCCGCAATCAGGTCGGCCTCGGGGTCAATCAGGCTTATTGCTCTGTTGCCCCTCGCCGCTCTGCCGCGAAACGCATCTGTGTCCGCTATGTCGTTCGCCGCGAATATGTTCATCTTCATTGTTCGTCGTCCTCTCGGAATAAGTCATCGAATGCATCTTCGTCTGACTTGGTAAAGTTTTGCTGCTTGTACGTCTCATCGCCCAGGACGAACGCTCGAAAGTAGGCGTCGTTTCTATCGTCGCGAGGGTATCTTACGCCGAAATTGTTCGGCCAAGACTTCGTGTTCCACGCGTTGACGATGGAAACAATCTGTCTCGCCGCATTCGTTCCGGCATCTTCTGCTGACTTCGGAGTTACATATCCTGCATTGAATTGTAGACGCTGCCTGGTCAGTCTGTCAAGTGGCGTGTACGTTCCGCGCTGGTGAAGCCAGTTCATGACTCGTTCTTCTGCTGCGTTGGTCGTGTCCAGCTTGTTGCCCTTCTTGCCCTGAGCACGCTCCATTTCCTCAACCATGAAATCGTTGTAGACAATCCACGCGTGGTTCTCGTCAACCCTCGCGATTACGCACTCTTGTCCGGCTTGGAAGCTTCCGACTGTTTCGATAACAGTTGCAGAATAGCCTTTCTTATATCCGAGACCTGACTTCTTGAACCACAGAAAAGCAACGTCCCGTATTCCTGACAGCCAGGAGTAACGTCGTAGTTGGCCGTCGAAAGCAGCCATTCCCTGCTGTTCGGGGAAGTCCACTTGGCCGGTTTTGATGTCGATAATGACAGGACGTATCCCTCCGGTGAACTGTCTGATATCGACCTTCGCCAGTCGCTCGTGATTTGCATCAGCATACGCGATGATGTCCAGCTTTCCTGCGTCTTCAATTCCTCCGTAGTTTGGGTCATTTGGAAAAACCTCCTTCGAATATTCTCTCTGAAATACCGCTCCGCCGCCTAACGGAATCGGAAGAGACGGCTGCACTACTATGTACAGCTTGAGCATTTCCTGTCCCATCTGCAAACAGGTCGCCCAGTTCTTTTCTTTGTCGGTGTAGCGCACGTTCTCGCGGTCCTTGTGCGCAGCCCAACGTCTCTTGAAATCTTCTACAGCGCCCTGTCCGCCGTGTTCGTGGTGGAACTGAATGCTCTCTTCCAGTGCTCTGCCGAAGAAGAAGCTTGCCTTGTTGTCGAACTCTTTCCAGCCCAGGACCTTCTGATAGTAGTACTTCATGGGGGATTGGTCAAAAACATTACCGGCACTGTATGAATGCTTCCTCCACGGACGTCCCTTTGCATTAACGTATAAGTATGCCATTCACATCCTCTCTCCGGATAACTAAATATCCGAGTTCGATTAACATCTGAACTGCTGCGTGTTCGCCGACATCCCTTTTGTTACGATTGCATCCGGGATGAGTAAACCCCATCGGTCTGCCGGTCTCGTGGTCGTGGTCTAAATGCGGTGTTGTACCCTCTCCGAAAATCCACTCAAGAGGCTTCCCACACTTAGGTGCAGCGCAAACGGGATTCTCCATCAATTTTCTGATAACTTGATGGTCATCGCATATTATGGGTAATCCGCCTTCTCTGCATTGCTTCATGTTGTGGATGGTCGATGATATGATTTGAGCAACACGGCATCTCCATCTATCGCCTGTGGCTATCCTAATTTTCAAACCTTGCCCTCGGGGCGGCTGAGTAAAATAAATCGCCAGTTTAGTTTGTTCTTTTTTGAGAATGCCGGAACAGCCACAAGTAAACTCAAAAAATTCCCCCGCTCGTTGGTACACACCAACTGTGGTCTTATGCGTCCCGCTCGCCCGTTGTTGGATTGTGTATTCCGACCTGTTTAGAAGTTTTGAGATTTCTCCAACCGTTTTCCTTTGTTGTAGAAATTCCAGAAGACGCGTGTCTTCCTCCTTCGTCCAATGATTGACTGACTTACCTAATCTCACCGCCGCTCGGCGCTCACTGTCGTACATCATTGCCCCCTCCTTCCTCGAATAACTCCAGGTTTTCGGGTTGGTGGATTTCATACTCGTGGCCTTCGAGAAACATCGTCTTAGGCCCGGACCAACTGACGTGAAGACTCTTCGCCGCACGAGAGCACGCCACAAAGAATATTCTCTTCTCTTCGTCTAGCTCACCGTTTTTGTGCGGCATCACACCTTGTTCAGCCCCTATTACATAGACATGGTCCCACTCTCTGCCCTTGGCCTGGTGCACGGTCGCGAGAGTCAGGTCTTTTTCCTTCCTGCTCTTGCGTGCGTAGGTCAGCTTGCGAACGTAAACTAAGAACTCCGCCATGCTCATGTTCTTGCTCGCCGCCAGCTTGACCACGTTGTTCATGTTCTCAATCGGGTCGGAGTTCATCGGGTCGCCGCTGTTGCGATACCGGTTGTACAGATTGTGCTCGGTGATGATGTCCCGAAGTCCCTGCGATGCTGGCTGATGCTGTGTGACGTCCTTCGCCAGATTCAACAGAGCCTTGACTTCGTTCTGCTCCCAGTAATCTTTCTTTCCGAGGTTCTTGTACTTCATGTTCTTGCCTGTTGCCAAGCGCTGAACGTCGAACAGTTGCCGGTTCGTTCTCGCGATGATGACAGAGTTCTCCGGGTCCTTAGCGGCCTTGTCCAGGACGTCGCGAACTTCCCAGTCGGTGTCCAGGTACTGCATGAGCACCGGGTCCTCGCCGTCAGAGTTCTCGGTAATCATGTGTGATGCCAGCCCGTTGTCTACAGGCAGGATATCCTTGAAGAATCCAACAAGCTTTTTACTGCTTCGGTAATTTTGTCCGAGATAAATCTTTCTAGCTCCGGGGAACACCCGTTCAAAGTTACTAAGATTTCCAGGCTGCGCGGAGCGCCATTCGTAAATGAGTTGATTTTCATCTCCAACGACGAAGATATTACCCCCATAGAGAAGTTGTAGCATACGGAACTGTGTGACGTCGGTGTCCTGGCATTCGTCAACGGAGATGTACTTCCTTTTGTTTCTTTCTCGAACATCCTCATTGCCCTCCAAAAGTTTGACTGTCTCCCGCATCAGCGAATCGAAGTCTAGCCAGCCGCGTTCTCTTGACTTGCGCTCGTAGTCTTCATACGCCAGTGCGTAATAGTATTCTGCTCCGACTGATTCCTGCATCGCCTGCTCAGGCTCGATGTTAGAACGCTTCCACTCGGAAAGCTTTCCCTGCAGCGTCCTGAAGTTGGTGATGCCCGAAGAACGATAAATGTCTACCAGTTCGAACAGCAACTGATAGTCCTCGCCGCGAACCGGGATGACCGTGTCGCATAGCTCGAACGGAACGAACCGGCGTTCGCGCTTCAGCAGGTCCAAGGCGAAGCTGTGGAACGTTCTGAACACCTGCTCGGCGTTCATCAGTCCGACGCGCTGCACCATTTCTGTCGCCGCCGCGTTCGTAAACGTCAGATTCAGGATATCCTTCTGAGAGATACCCTTCATCAGCATGTTCACGAAGCGCTCGACGAGCACGCGAGTCTTGCCGGAGCCTGGACCGGCGATGACCACGTTCACGCCTTCGATGGCGTTGACCGCTTCAGCTTGATTCGCGTTGAGTTTGAAGTCGCTCATGCGCCAACTGTGTCGTCGATATATTTCGCTGTCTCGACCGGACCGACCGCTGCAAGCTTGGCTTCAAGCGTGGACATGAATTTCTCCCACTGTTCGACGGTCATGAACTTGAAGCTTGTGACTTCGGGGAACATGATGCTCGCGAACTGCTGAAGCTTGGCCTGGTTGCCCATGCCTTCCTTCGGCTGAAAGTTTCCTTCGGTCTCAAGTTTTTGATTCAGGTTGAACATGCGGGTGCGGAACGGCTTTACCAGTTCGGCAGGTGTGCCGGTCACCGGCGGCGGAGCCACGGCCTGTGCGCCTAATGCTGGCGCTGTCGCGGTCATCGTAGGTAGTTGCGGCGGAGCAGGAACAACGTTTGAAACAGGCCCTGCGATAACCGTAGACGTGCCGGTCGGTGCTGCCGGTCCGGGGCCTAGGTCAATCGGCTTGCGCTTGGCGCGTTTCTTCGGCTCGGCCTTCGGTTCGACTGCAGCGTTCAGGTTCGCGATTGTTTCAGCGCGAAGTCTATCGGTTTCTTCTGCGACAGTTTCGTGCTTCACTTCTGCAGGAGCGTCGTCCTTGTGCTCGATTGTGGTGGTGGCGACCGGCGTCACATCCTGGCCGGGTGCCGACACTGGTGCAACAGTCGGTTGCGGCGCGGGAGCGATTACAAACTTTTGTGTGGTTTGAATTGTGCGGTTCGGGTTGACTTCGCTTTCATCTAGCACGCCTGCGCCAACGAACTGTAACGTGGCACGTCGCATGGCGCGAGTCTGCGCCGTCATGATTCCGTCAGCGTGTGCAACGCCGGTCAGGCCGTCTATCCACTTCGCTCCGATGGCCTGCTCGATGCGTCCTGTTTCTCGTTCCACGGCTTCGGCCACAACCTTATAGCTGCCGCCTTCCTTGCCCTCGCTGATAATTCTGGTGGAGATTCCACGATTGTTGCGGATGATTTCTGTGCCGCCGCGCTTGATGTATCCGACCAGTCTGGACGGTCCGTCACGTTCGTCCAGGTATGCCAGCATGACCAGGTTCAATTCAGGCGGAACGCCGATGTGTTCGCATAGTGCGCGAACGTAATCCTGCCGCTGGTCCTCTGTCATCGACTCCAAGTCATAAATCGGTATAAATTTGCTCATGCTATCACACTCCTGAGTTGCTTTGTTTTTCTTTTGGATTTCATTTTCGGCAAAATCTTTTTGGCGAACTTGATAGCCTTGGCTCCGTATAGTTGATAAACCCAAGACTTCCTGTGCTTCTTGTTTTTCTGTGTGACAGGATACACCTTTCCGAATCCTACAAACTTGCGAATGCATTCGAGAACATGCTTCTCTGTTTGTGAAATAGATAGATGTACTAATCGGCTTTGCCCACTGTCGCTTACGTGAACGTTTTCGCCGATATAACCTTCACCTTCGTAAAAACCTGCTATCCAATCCCAGTTCATATTCTCCGACCCAAATGCAATAGTACTTTAGTTTGGTACCCTTGTCAAGCCTTATTTATGGTAGAAAAAGTCCTCGAAACCGTCTGAGCCTAGGGGCAAATCCAACGCCCAAGATACGGGTTGATTCATTATTTTTTCCATCTCCAGCTTGCCGGGTGCGAACGGGTCATCGTCGGACACGCATACGCCTTCGTCGTGAACGTGCAGCACGACCAGCAGGCCTGCGGCCTCGAACTCCAGCAGCTTGTCCGCTAGAACGTCACGAGCAATCGCTTGAACGATGTTTTCAAATATCTTGCCGCCGTGTGAAACGATTCGATTCCACTGCTTCGTGTTCTGGTTCAGTCCGTAGTACGTGAAGCACGGCTTCTCCACGTCCACTTCTTGCATTTCAAACTTGGTGCCCTCGCCGTCTTCATCGAACTCGACCGCGACTTCTTTCTTCTGCTTCCACGGCATCGTCGCCAGCTCCATAGCGGCGTCAACGTAGTGCAGGTACCGGCCAGACGGAAGCTTGATTCGCAGAATCGGCTTGCGACCGTCGATGGTCAGTTTGTCGATGACGATGCAGCCACGAGGACCGACACGGCGAACCGTACGCTCGCCTTCTAGAACATCCTTGACGGCGTTCTCTAGAATGTACCAGATGCCGCCCGGGTCGCCTGCCGCGTGATTCGGCGGAGCGCAGATTTCCGGATAAGAATTGCGGAACGTGTCCACGATAATCTTGGACTGTTCCTGGGTCATTTCCACGCCCATGTTTTCGGCGTAGCCCCATAGGCCTGTCTTAATCGTGTCGCCGTTCTTGTCCTTGCCCCATCCGCCTGCACCCAAGCGGTACACAGCGCCAAGCACACCCGGCTTTGCCATCTGCCGCATAAGCTTAGCAGCGGCCTTGGCAACCTTGTCAATGTTTTTCTTCAGGTCGTAGAGAATCTTTTCATAAGGGATGCCGTACATCTTTACAGCGAACGCGATGTACGGGTCCTTGCCCTCGCGGAAGACTTCCAGCAGCGAGTGGCACTGCGCAACCCACGCAGCCACACGAGTCTCGATTGCGTTCAGGTCGCAGACGTTGAAGCGCTTTCCTGGTGGAGCGACGAACACGGTGCGGATGATATTCTTCGCGATGATGAGCGGAGCGTAGAACTTCTTTTTCTTCTCATCCCAAAACATCTTGAGTAGAGCATCGTAGTCGTTTCGGTAGACCGCCTCGCGAGCCTTCTGAACGTTCTCCATGTCTTCGAACGTGCCGTCCGGACGTGCGAAGTTGTGCGGCTGAACGCCTGCGCCTGACCAGCGTCCGCAGCGAGCGCTGCCCATGTAGACGAACATTTCTCGGATGACGTTATCCGGATTCAGAGACCGCATGATTGTGTTCAGCTTCTTGTAAGAGGTAGAACTAGCTTCCATGCGTGCTTCAAGAACGTCTCGGCACTCCGGAGTCAGCTTGACCTCGGGGTCCTTGAGAACCTTCTGAATGTTTTCCTTGCGGATGTTGCTCAGCGGATAGCCGCGCTCCTGCAGCCAGGGCAGTAGCTGAGCCTGCGAGTTTGAATTTTCCAAGCCGGTCGCCTTGTCTTGCGCAGCGACCAGACTCTCTTTGTTCTTGTCCGCGATTGAGAATAGGTTGACGACGAACTGCCGGTCGGTTGGAACGCCGCGTTCGTTGACCATCTGGTCGAACAGCCAGATGCGTCTCTCGCGTTCGGGCAGAGGAAACGCGCCAAGCAGGTGTTCGCGGCGAGCGACTTCTAGCTCGGCACGCACGTCCTGGTCGCAGTATTCGCCGAACGCTCTCCACTCTTCGGGATGCGTGAACCGGTCGTTGAAGTATATAGGGTCGAGGGTTGGGTTGGCCTTCAGGGTCTTTTTGGAGTATGTCTTCGGCTTGGAGAATACGTTGATAAGGTCTTCGCCAGCGTCGTCCTTGCGTAGCTCCGCCGGTAGGTTCAGAACCTTGCAGACTTCTTTCAGCCTGCTAGGCATGGACAGATAGCGAGCGCTGGCCTGGGTGTCCTGAAAGCGGCTTGCAGGAATGTCTCGCTTCAGAACGTGCTTGAAGATTTTTCTCTCGAACGCGGAGTTGTGCGCGATGAGGTCGATGCTTGGATTGTCTAGTCCGGCTTCCAGGTCGGCAGGCATTGCACCAGCGTGCAGTTCCCACCGCTTCACCACCGGCTTATCGAACAGCGTCTTGACGAACGCGTAGGACAGCATGAGCGCTTTCGTGCTCGGGTGGATTGCGTAGTTGTGAAGGCCGACTTCTGTGATTTCGGCTTCACTACTCGTTTCGAAGTCAACTACAAGGAACATCTTTATTTCCTTTTTAGTTTCTGGATTTGCTTTTTCCATTGATGATTCCAGCACAGCACTTGAAAACCTTTTGGAAAATTCAAATTCTTAATTTGATGATATCCGTTGACACCGCTTTTGAATCCTCTTGACCTGTGCCTAGCACCGTCATTCAAAATGTGGTCTAGCGTCAGCATGTCAATGTCTGAAATTTTGCAACCTCTCCAGCGACATAGCGGCTTTCCGTCTTTGCCGTATTTAGAAAACACCAAAAATTTCAATTTACGGTTGTATGAATTAGCCCATTTTCTAAGGTAAGCAGCGCCGCCGTTCAGCTTCCATAGTTTGATGTATTTGACACGATTTCTTGTCATTAATATTTCTTCCCATTTTCCTTTAGGCGGTTTTCAATCTTGTGGTCCGCCCGTACAGCATTATACGCCATTTTCTCTTCGTATGCACCGCCTAAATCCAGCTTCAGTCCGGCGGCGATGTCGAAGATTCGAATGATGGCGTCCGCCAGTTCGACTTCAATCATCGGCCTGTGCGGCAGCTTGTCATCCTTCAGGTTCTTGCGGTGTCCTTCCAGCGCTTCGCTGATTTCGCTGTGCACCAAGCAGAGCATTTCAGGAACGCTCCGGTTCAGGCGTTCTCCGGTGTGGATGTCAGTCCACCACTTTTCGTTCGCCTTGTGAACGCGTTCGCATTCCTGGTTAATCATGTCGCTCGCATAGATGAGAAACTTCCGTTCGATGGTCATCCGCAGACGCCTCCCTTTGTGATGTCGCAAACTGTCGTGCCTGATTCCTCGAACACATGCCCCTCTTGCTTCAGAGCCTCTTGCAGAGACACCGGATTAAGAGGCTGTCCAGCCCTAGCGCCGTCAGGATAAACGGTAATACCACGCAGCTTCGGAAGGTACCGAATGAGCATGTTACCGAAATCTCGGACACGCGATTCGTTATTGAGTTCACTGCCCCATCTCGGTAGGTTGATTGTACTACTGATGCTATGGTCAACATACTGTTGGACCCAAGTTTGAAACGATACACGACGCTCAACGTCGTTGGCAAGGTCATAAGCATCTTCGATTAGCTCCAGCGGGACACCAGAATCCAGCAGTCGCTTGGCTGTCGGGTCCACGACGTATTGGAAGTTCCAGACTTGTCCCTTGAGATATCTGCGCTTGTAGGCCGCGCAGAAGATTGGTTCAACTCCCGTTGTAGTTTCGGCGACAATTCCGATAGTGCCATTCGGAGCGATTGCCCGGGTCTTAATCGGATTGGAGAGTTCCCACTTCTTCGCGTAGGGCCGCACCAGAGTTCCACTTCTTGCGTAGATTTCGAGATACTTTCCGAGTTCTTCGTCTGCTCCGTACTTTTTTCCGTGGATGAGCAACCACTCGTGTAGTCCCATAAGGCCCAGTCCCAGTCGGCGATTCTTATTTCTAACTTTGTCCACTCCGGCGAAGGGAATATCTGAGTATACCGTTCCAGCCAGTAGGAAGGCGGTGCCCAGTTCAACCACGAGGGCCATCTCCTCCAAACTTTCGATTCGAGCCATGTTGACGGAGCCGAGATTGCAAACGTCTGAGTCATCTGCGCTGGTAACCTCGGTGCAGGCGTTCCGTAGAGTCTCACGGGAGTTCTTCCCCGTGTCAATCGAAAGACCTGGTTCTCCCGTCTCCAGCATGTGACACACAGTAGACCAATAGACGGATTGTGACAGAGTGTGCTGTTCGTGTTTGTCATCGTTGTACGCCTCAAAAAATTCGTCGTTCAGCAGCACGGAAATGTTCGTCATGTCCATCGCTGCAGGAAAATTGAAGTCCCTCTCTTTCATCGCTTTCACTTCTGGTGACCAGTCCTTCAGGCGGATGAACTCCTGAATGTCCGGATGGTCCCAACGCAGTCCGGCCCAAATTGCAGACCGGCGTGAGCCGCCTTGCATGATGTACCGACCGGATTCATTCACCATCTGCATCAGTGCAATCGGTCCTGTAGCTTCGCCGCCAGTCTTCCGGATTAAACGGCCCTTCTCCCGGACGTCCGAATAGTCGCACCCAATACCTCCACCGGTCATAAGCGAAAGCGTGGCCTTCTGCATCATGTCTGACCAGCCTTCTCTTGAGTCCTCGGCGCGGAACAAGAAACAGTTGTTCACCTGATGATACAATCTCCCAGTTGCCGCAAGGTAGCGACCACCAGGAAGAAACTTGCGCTCTGCTATCATCTTTCGAGTCGCCTCGATTTGACTTGCCGGAGCGTGAACCGACTGCAGCACCTTCTTGCTGACGCGGTACGCGATGTTCTCCCACGACTCTACCTCACCTTCCTTGTTCTTGTGCGAATACTTCTGGCGCATAATGTCAGAAGCGAACTTACTCATGCTCATCAGTCTATCCTCGGGTCTGTAAATGTGAAGTTTCCGTCGATTCGAAATTCATCGAAGTCCGGGCCGGTGTACATTTCGGCTTTGTCTTCGTCTTCAGTTGACTCAACCCACTCGTAAAACTTCTCTACGTCTTGGGTCTTGATGTAATACTCGTGGCCGCTGTTATCTCCGCAGATTTTGTAGCGTTGTGTCATCGTGCTTTCCCCAAGTTTTCTACCTGACGTGCGTCAGGTGTGATGTCATCATACAGAAACGGAATGACGCGCTGAAATTCTCGCAGCATCGGAACTGATATCCGCTTGAACTCCGGCAGCGTCTCTTTTGTGGTTCGCATCAGGAAGAACAGCCGCCAGTTGCGAAGATTCGTGGTCATTGCGATAGTCGAAGCGAAGGACAGCGGCAGAACGTCGCGTGCTTCCTGGGGCCGACTGCCACGGTCAATCAGAGCGTTGTACGCCGCCTCGGAAGCCTTGCAGTGTTCCTCGAAAAAGAAAATGGACCTGTAGTCTTCCTTCAACCGCTCCGGCATGATGAACTCGAACTGCTGCCTGGAATGGTCAAACGAATCATAGCGCACGAAACGCGTGCTCTCCTGCGTGTAGCTGGCGAGACGGTGCCTGACCAGTTCGTTCAGGACGCCACGGCTGGCGCGGATGGTCGCTGTCACTGAGACGTGCTCGGTGATTGACCAGTCGCCGTGTCCCATGACGACCGCCGGGATGAACTTCTGCCAAGAGTCCAGGCTCTGCTTGTCCTCTGACCTATGGCTGATGCGCCCCTGTTCCTCGATGTAGCGGAGCATCTTTACGCCGTCGTTGTATCCCATTCCGGCGGTGTGCAGCATGCTCAGCCTGAAACTAGGCTCGATAATCTTCATTCGTCGTCCTTTTCTGGTAGCCGCATCAGAATGACCTGTCTTGGCTCGCCCTTGGTTCCGTTGCCTGACTCCGCAATCCATCCGGCCTGAATCAGTCCGCCGTAGACTCTGTTCCAGAGGTACGTGCCGTGACGCTCCGGGTGAAGCGCTCGTGCCAGTTCGCGGGTTGTAACCGCTCCGCCGTTGCGCTGCAGTAGCTGAATGATTTCGCCCTGTAGTGCGCCTTCTACCGTCGTGCTCTCGAACACGGTGAGATACGCCTTAACCGCAACTTCGTACTTCGCGATTGCCAGCGCACGCTCGATGCACTCTTCGTCGATTTCATCCTTGCCCAGGTCGATAGCAAAATACAGCGCCATCTTTTCTACGCGGGACATCGTACGGTTGCCGAGAGTGTTGATTTCGCGCTCCAGCGGCGTGTCGTCCACGATGTGATACCACTGCTGCAGGATGGCTTTCTCGATAAGCTTACGCGTGACCGCAGAACCCTCGACGGTGTTGATTTCTTTGTACGGCTTTAGTTCGTCCAGGATTTCCGGTTGGTACAAAAAGAAAAAGCGTTCGTCCATACCGGAAGACTCGCCGGACATCTTGCTCCACAGTGAGTGAAAGTTTTTGTCCGTAGTGTTCGCGATTAGACTTGTGCAGTACGTTCGCGGTTCGAAGCTGAACGTTTCCTTTCTGCTCTTAATCGTGTTCGCGAAGATACCGGACTCGTACATCTGGAGCAGGTTCGTCTTCAGGCTGCTTTCTTTAATCATCGCCTTGCTGGTAAGCGTGCCCAGTTCGTCGTAGAACAGAACGGCATTCTTGCAGTTCGTCCTGGTCATTTCCAGGCCTAGACCTTCGGCGGAACCCGCAGTCCACACCAGCGTTTTGCCCTCAGCGTTCTTCACGCCGCCAGCATACTTGACCACGCCTGCAGTCGCTAGATACGCGATTGCGTCGTTGACCGATGATGATTTGATGACGCGTCCCTTGCGTCCGATGTTCACCATGAAGAACGACGGAATAAGATTCTCTTTTCCGACAATCTTGACCTTGGTCGCGATGTAGTTCAGCATCAGCGCCATTGCAGGCATGAACATGAACTCAGGATAGCGAGAGTTAACCTTGCAGATTGGTAGCACCAGGCCTTCGCCGATGCTCGTGCCGTTGATGACCCAACGCGGAAACTTCGGATATGCGACTGGCTGGAATCTCAGGCCTTCAGGCTCGGGTGTTGGTTCAGGCTGCGCGAACACGAGTCCGCCGGTCTCTACAACCTTGTAGTTCGAGACTGACGTCGCGATAGTTCGCACTTCATTTTCTGTCAGCGGCGGCTGGCAGCGCTTTTCGTTGACGGATAGACCGTACTGAAACAGTTGCTCTCGGTCCATGGACAGAACTTGACGCGCCTTGCCGAGAATAGAGGTCAGCGCATTGTTGCGTCCGCCCTCGATGATAGGCTCGGTGCTGTCTAGTTCGCTGACGCCGGTCTTCGGCGCAGGCTTGTTCGAAGACTTGCACCATTGCACGAGCCAGTCCGGTGCTTCAAGAATGGGAGCATCGCGCAGAAATTCGTAGCGTAGCTGTGTTGTGGGGTGAATGCTGCCGGGAGCGACAACATAGCGGTTGTCAACGCGAGCAGACCAGAGTTCTTTGCCCTGTTCGTCCTTGGCCTGCACGTTGCCCATGGCAATGCTGGCCGGAGTCTGCTTGAAATAGAAATGCCCACGCCCGGGAGACGAGCGCACCATCAGAGTCGGCGGAATCTTGTGCCCTGTCTGACGTTCAATTTCTTCCTGGTATCCAGGCTTGTCAATTTCGAGAAACCACACGCCGTCAGGACGTGCAAACGCAACAGACGCCGCGTTGGCGTCGAGAAAATCTTGGTCCCACTGAACAAGCTTCGCCAGGTCGGTAGTCGCAATTTCCGGCCAGTTATTCATGAAAGCAATCTTCGTTCGTGGTCGGAGTGGGATTATGGGCACGCCACGACCAGCGAGAGACACCGCGACTTCTTGAAAGATTCCCATAGTCACCTAGTATAGTTTGCAGTCTCTCCTGCTGTCAAGCCTAGTTCCCGGCTTTCGGTACGCACCTGGTCGGATTAGAACTTTACGTCAGCGCCCTGCGTCGGAGCCGCTGCCTTTTGAGCCGCTGCAAGCTGAGCCTGTAGCGCTGCGATGAGTGCCGCCGGGTCCTGTGCTGCGGGTGCCGGAGCCGTCTGAGCCGGTGCTGCTGCCTGTTGTCCCTGTTGTCCGGGAACGAACGGCTTTTTGTTCTTGGCCTGTTGTTCCACCGGCTTGTTCTTGTCGCGAACGAAGTCAGTCGGAATTGCAACCGTCTTGCCAGCTTCAGCAGGCGTGATGCCCATGATGTTAGCGAAGTCCCCCTTCTCGGACACTTCGCGAATGACGAACAGCTTGCGAACTGAGCCGATTAGCGTTTCCGGGTCGAGCGTGACCGGTGGTGCCGTCCCTAGAATCTGTTTGATTGCTTTGTACAGGTTTGATTCCTTGCCCTTTGCGCTGTACAGGTTGTTGTTGTAGCGAGCCTGGACCTGCAGAGGCTTGCCGTCTTTGCCGTTGACTTCCAGAAGCCAAACGAAACGAGTCATAGGCTGACTCTTTTCAACGTTGTTGTAGGAAGTCTTGATGATTCCTAGGTCAACGATGTCCGCGAGAATAGCCAGATACTGGCCGGACTCAGGCTTCTCAAATTCTTTACCGCTGCGAGTTGTAAACTGAAATGTTGACATGACTGTTAGTCTCCTTGTTCCTTAACGAGAAAGATGTCTTCTTCGCGTAGCACGAGCAGGGTTTCGAATCCTATCCGTACTTCCGCGCCCGAATATTTCCCGAAGACAACCCGCTCTCCGACTGCAATGGAGGTGGGTTGGTATTTGCCTTCGATAAACCGGCCCGGGCCGACCGCTACTACATCGCCTTCGTATGGCTTCTCTTTCGATTCGTCCGCCACAAAAAGACGTCCTACTTTTTCTGCAACCTCGACACGGCGCACGATAACGCGGTCCGCGATTGCACGAATCTTGATTTTGGCCTGCGCCGCTTCGCGCTCAGCCTTGTCCGCTGCCTCGATTTCAGATGCTAGCCTGCTAGCTTCCGCAACCTGGGCCTCGTACTGTTCCTCGGTGATGCCTTCCGCGAGAGCCTTCTTGCGCATTCTCTCTTCGAAAGAATTATCACCGCCTACTGCTTCGTCCCATTTGTCCTGAGACACGTTCGGGGTTGAAAACTGTGCGCTCACTCCGCCGCGTGCTAGGACGTCTCCACCGCTGTTTGTCATTGTCCTTCTAGCTCCTCTTGTGTCCTTCCATCTATTGAAACTCCGAACGGAAGTGACTCACTTACTTCTTGAACGTCTTGCGCCTTCACCGGCTTCCACCAGATTTTAGCTCCGGGGTTCCAGCGAAACTTTGCCTTCTTGACCAGGTCGTTCTGGCTGCGGTCCGCTTGGCTGCGGAGCACGACGACCGGACTCTGTGACCTCGCGAGCATTAGCTCGGGGCTGTACTTGGTCGATAGCAGCACGACGCCGAGTGCATCGGCCAGCGCTGCGTGTGGAAAGTAGTTTAGAAAACCATGGTCTGCCATGACGTGCGTCAGCTTGCCGGTCGGCACCTGCCACGGCATGTCGTAGAAGAAATCAATCCACGGACGCACAGGCAGCGTCATGCCTTCGCGCTTCGCCCACTGGTCTAGGATATGATAGTCGAAACGGCGGGAGTTGTATCCGATGACGGCTTCGCTCTGTTCGATGGTCGCGATGATGCTTTCGAGAACGTCTCGGTTCTCGTAGCCGAAACGGTCGAGCATCGCTTTGATGATGCCGGTGATGCCGGTGATTTCTGCCGTGACTGGCTTGTCAGTCTTGATGAGCATGCTCTGTACGTCCAGCATGCGGTTGTGCGCCGTGCTGAACAAAACCGTAGCGGACTCGATGCCACGGTCGTTGATGAGATGCGTGCCGGTTGTTTCGAAGTCGATGCTGCAGTAAATCATTGAACGGTTTCTTTCTTCTTGCTGTCTTCCGGCATAGGCTCGCCGGTCAGACTCTTGTCCTTCGGCTGCAAGGGAGTAATCGGGTGAACGTCGCCGTGGAAGTAGGTAATCATGTGCCAGGGCACGAAGATTTTCTGATTGAACGTGATGCGGCTTGCGTCAACGCGGTCCGGGTCAATCCATACCGCTAGGCCTGGAGAAGCGACGTGCAGAGAAAACTTTGCATTATAGATGTGCTTCAACTGTTCTTCGCTTTCTGCGAAGACGGTTTCCTTGATGAGTACCGACGTTGGAAAGTTCTCCGGACTGCGGAGTCTGTCAACGTGCGCCTGAAACACTATTAGGTATTCCTGCATTTTCGTTTGGTGACCCTTTCAGAACTATCGGCAACGGGTCTCCGCTGCCAATCATTATTTGAAGCGTGAACGCCGGTCCGATGATGTGCTCTTTGCCGAACGTTTTTCTGCCCTGCTCGATTACGGTTGCCATATCCTTGTTGCTGAAGTTCGTGAAGGTAATCAGTCTGCACGAGTTCATTGGGTCGCCAGGATTCGGCATAGGCTGGACTCTGGCCTCGACCTGAGCCAACGTGCACATCGCGTTGAACTCGTCCGTGACCATTTTGATGCCGCCGAATCCCGGTGTGCTTCCCATTATCCCAACGTTACCGGAGCGCCGTGCTTGATGGCGTCCGTTGCCGCTTTGGCCTGTGCTGCTGCTCGTACAGCCAGGTCTACAGATTGCGAACTTGCTCCCGTGATGATGCGCTGTTCCAGCTTGTTGTGCGCTCCGGTTGCTAGTCCTTTTGCCTCGCACTCATCAGAGCAGTAACCGAGGTTCCGGCGGTCCGACGTCTGAATGGCGCGATGCGTGGTCAACCAGGCATTGTCGCGAATCGCTTCCGCGTTGCCTTTTTCAGTTGCCTCGAACGTGATTGTCTTCTGGCAATCGGGTCCGTCACAACTGACCGTTACGAATGTAGATTGTACGACGCTCAATTGATTCTCCTTTTGTATAGCTCCTGAAATCTTTTCAGGAACTCTTTCTCTGCACGTTCGGGCGACCACTGCTCGATTAGAATCGGAGCCTGGGCGCTGTCTTCCGTCTCGTCTTGCTCGGCAAACTTGTAGCCGACAATCTGAGCTTTTTCCGCGTACAACATCATGTTGTCCGCAATCTTGACCGATGCCGGTTCTATCGGCCTGCACGCGAACGCCGCGTAAATCATGTCCTGCAGCGGTTTTTCGACCTTCATGTACGCCGAGCCTGCGTCGGTGTAGTGCTTCAGTGGTCGGTTCATGTCCGAGATATACGCCTCGGAGCCGTCGTGCATTAATCTCTCAAGGGCCTCTTCCTCAGGTCCGAGCACAGAGCAGTAATAGCTGTGCTGCGCGACCGAGTAGTGATACTTGCAGTGCCCCGTCCATCGGCATTGCAGCGCCAGCGCGTGAGCGATGTCGGTGATGTCGATGTCTTCCATCCTCGGTTTGAGCAAGAAAAACTTCTTGCCGGTGAACGTCGCGATGTACGCCTTACTTTTGTTCTGCATTCAGTATTCCTTGGCGAATATCAAAGTAGTCGCCGCATACCGGGCAGTGAACCGCTTTGCGCTCTGCGTTCAGGTCAACCACGTCTCTCAGGTGACCGCGTCCACAGAGAACCGCGCCTGTGACTGCCGGTAGTGCCTTCCTTGTTGATTCCTTGCGTGGCTTCAATTTGCTATCCCCCTATAGTATTCCGCTATGGTTACGGCCAATTCGCCGGTCATCACTGGGTTCTTTGTGACGATGTACGCGTCCCAGTTGTAGCCGTCGAGAGCCAGTTCGGAAGGATGGTCAGCGGGGCGGTCGGGAGCGAAATATTGTGTCCCATCATCGCGCAGTCGTTTCACGTTGATGTTGTAACCGCCTCGCTGTTTAATCGCCGCAGCCTCGTTCGGAAAGCGGACGTCGGAAACCAGCGCGATATCCGTATTGGACGGAATGCTCGCGAAGATTTTCTTCACCCAGTAGTCCGGGTCTTGGTTGCGTCGAAATTCGGTGCCCCAGAATTGAAGAACCTTAGGATGCTTACCATAGGGGGCTAGGTCGGAAACTTCTGGGTTTTTCTCTGCGATGACCCAGTCGTTACCTGGGAAATTCTCGTGAATGCCTTTGATTGTATTCTCGACTCCGCCGTCGGCTTTGATTGCCGCATTGACCTCTTGATACAAAGCAGTGGCGAACTTAAAAATTCCAACACGAATAGGCTTCGACAAATGGTGGTTCTTTCTGTCGTAAAATTCTCTAATTGCTTCCGCCGCGCTATCCTTACCTTGGCGTGCTCGATTTCCGAACCCTAATATAAGCATCTGTCTTAAACTTCCCCTTGTGAACTTTTCTTCTCTTCGTCGGTCGATGAGGACAATAGCCGTAATTTCCCAACGATTGATTGCAATTCTGGCACAACACTTGCAAACCTAAATTCTTTGGGAAATTATTTCTAATCAACCAAAGATAATACTTCTTTCCATTTCCTATTTTTCTCCGATGCGCTGCTCCGTCGCCTTTCTCGTGGTCGAGAGTAAGAAACTCTCGCCTCGTAATTCCGCAGCAAGCGCACCTTCCTCCGTATTCGTCGATTACCTTATTTCTAAGTTTTCGATTATGTTGTCGAATACGCTCCAAACAATTTGGACATTCCTTGAATCCTGTGTCGTGCATTCTGGGACAAGTTGCACGAACGCACTTCTTCATTTTGTCATCCTCGCGCTGCCCATCCTAAATTGATTTACTTCGTATTTTCTAAGCACAGAAAGCAGTTCGTCGTAGCGCTCGTCCACTTTCTTATGTGTCGAGAGAAGCTGCTCACGTAATTCCTGGTTCGTTATCTGCCGGTTTCCCTTCTTGACGTTTGCGAATTCAGAAATCATCTGAATGTTCTCATCGGTAGTCATGCCGCCGAGAGAGCCCGGGATGATGTGGTCAACCGTCAAGCGTCCTACCATTCTTACCGCTCCGTTTCCCGCGATGTCGTGAAAGAAGTCCGTCTCTTTCCATCCGGTGATGGGGCAGGTAAAGTCTAGCTCTTTCCTCTTGGCCCATCGTACGTAGTTCGGAATGAACGCCCGGGGATGCGTCGGTTCGCTCGGCAGGTACTGCTTGTAAGGCACCAAGGGAATCAGGCTGTCCAGGTCCTCCGCGTCAGCGAAGGGTTTGGCCCACAGGTACTTCTCCCAGTATTGGTCTGTCAGGTCCATTCATCAAACTTTCTTTGCACTGCCCTCGTACCAGGTGCCGCAACCCTTGGGTCCGGTGCACTGGAATCTTTGCTTGCGACTCAATTGTGTGTAGCTGTATCCTCTGCGCTGAACCTGTTCGTTGCCGCACTTCGGACATGCTAGGTTCGCACTGAACTGGTTGACGTTCGGGTGCGTGTTGCCTGTCCACGGTCGCATGATGTAGTACACCTTCTCTAGGAGTTCCACGTCGTGACCGTTGTATTCCTTCATCATCTTCCAGGCTTCGGGTTTTCCGTCCATGCAGTTCTTCCACAGATGGAATCCCGTGTGCGGAAGCTTGCGACCGATGCCGAGATACCGGCCCAGGTCGTCCAGCTTGTTGCTGTCGAACTTGAAAGTCTTGCGTGCAATCTTCAAAGTGTCTACCGTCTTATAAGGAGACGGCGGAGCAAGCTTGTGCGTGAGCATTCGCGTATTAATCTTCGGCAAGTCAAACCCGTCGCCGTTGTGCGCGATGACCACATCTGCTTCATCTAGTAGCTTTCGCAGGCTTTTGGTTAGCTGTCGGTCGTCTTCCTTGTTGCGGTTGTACGCTCCGAAGTCCGGCAGACCGACCGTCGTGACCTTGTCCTCTCCCGCCCACTTATATGCGTACGAGAGAATGTACCAGTCCTGCTTGAAGTCGATGACATTCGTTTCCCACTTCGCCCACACCCATCCTAGTGACGGCGCGGTCTCAATATCCAGAAAAAGAATCTTAGCTTGCATGTTCTATCCTCAAGTCTCGGTGAGGGTGATGAGGGCAAAATCCGCCGTTCAGTCGCTTACCCCACTGGCAGTTAAAACAAAGCGTTTGAAAGCCTCGCGGAAAATTCTGATTGATTAAATATCTGTAAAGATGTTTCCCGCGACCTTGCGTGTCTCTATTTTTGTAGCCGTCGTCCTCGATGTGGTCGATTGTCAAAAAACTTATGTGTTTCTCACCACAGCAGACGCATCCGTCGTCCTTTCCGTACCGATTCATGCAAATTCTTTTCTGCTTTGCTTCTCTCTTCTTCCCCCACGTTTGAAAGTAGTCCCTGCAATTCTGACATATCTTCAAACCCGGAGCCGGTTCGCCGCTCTTACATCGAGAGCAAATCATAGCTTGTGAAGGGTCACTACTCCGCCGATGAATCCAGCTATTGCACCCCACTTGAATCCACTTATCCAGGCCTTCTTCTTTTCGACTTTCAGTTGTGCTATCTCGTCGTTCTTCAGCTTCACGTCTGCAGTGTGCGATGTCTTTTCGTCTGTGATTTGTACCTGCAGTCCGGAGATTGTTTCGTCTTGTTTCTTCGTTACCGTCGTGCACGCCGCGACCTGTTTATTCAAGTCTAGGACGTCGGCCTGCGCCTTTACTCCGTCTTCGATTGCGTTAACGTCTGCATGGCCTGCCGATGGCGTGAACACCAGGGTTCCATCAATTGGGCTAGCCGTGACGTCTTGAGGCTGCAGTCGGAGCAATTGTATAATTCGAGTAGCAACTTCTGAACTTGTGCTTGCGTCATTCTTTTTCTTTTGGTCATTCGTATCCTTCGTACGCTGACTTATCACGCTCTGCAGTTGCGCCTGCGTCAGAGCATACTGCTGCTTTAGGTCCGCAAGCTGTGACAGCAACTGTTGGTTCGCTGTCGCATCGACCTCGACCTTCTTCGCAGCGGTGTCAGCGACCTGCTTTTGGATTTCAGTTTGACGTTGGTCGTGTTTGTCCCACAGGTCGAGAACCTTGCCGTAAAAATGGAACGTAAGAAAAGCGGCGAGCACGATGATGAGAAGCTTTTCGTGAGCCTTAATCCACGCGATGTAGTGCGTCAGCGCGGGGTGAAGATTAGGATTTGGAGTGTCTACCATCATCAGTCCTTTGTATCATAACGGCCTTTTTCTTTGCCCACTTTCTGAACGCCTTGGTGCCGACGCGTCCCGGGTATCCATAGACCTCTCGGCCTAACGCCTGAGTCGCCGGGGGATTGCTGAGATACTTGAGCACGCGGGAGAGCGCCGTCAGCAGAGGCACGCCGGTCTTGTGGATGCCGTACCGCTTGAAGTTGTTCTCTATCTTACCTAGCCACGCGTTACAGCGGTTGCAGAGCAGCCCTCTGACCAATCCTGACGTGTGACAGTGGTCGGTCGCCAATCGTCGTCCTGGGGGCTTCCTGCCGCAAATAAAGCATACCCGGGACTGATACGCGTCTATAGCGTCCCAGTCTCCGGGTGTTAGATTGAATGCTGCCTTTAGCAGTCGAGTCCGCGCGTCCATAGGGTCATAAGATGCCCCAAACATAACGCCTATTGTTTGCTTTTGGTCCTCCGGTACTCGGCTTGAACGCCGGGTTCTAACCTGGTCGGTGGTTCGTCCAGGACCTGGGGGTCAGAGTGCTTGTTTCCCAGTCCTAGCAGAATCAGGACGCGTGCGTCCGGTGCGTGATTCGACTGCCAGAAATGCACCTTGGCAATCTGTTTGAGTACGATGCAGGTCTCAGCCCAGTTGCGACCAGGGTTGTACCCATTCGCTGCTAACGCGGTGCGTATTTGCGCCTGCCGCCTTGAGTCTGGCAATTTCTGATTTGGCAGTGCGCGTAGGGTTGACGACGCCGTGAAACATAACAGTGCGGCGAGGATTGATTTTCTCAACTGGTTTCTCCTGTACGTTTCCGGCGGACGACCTGTCCGCACAGTTCCAGTGGTTCGGGTCGAGCGAGTCCATGTGTCGATTGCTGCGCTCGTGATAGGCCAGGCTTTCTTTCAACCAGGATTTATCTGAAGCGAACAACCACGCAAGCAGTCGCATATTTATCCTTTCTGTTTGAAGTAGACATCGAAATCGAATCCGCCGAAGTCAAACGCGCCTTCGAAGTTTCGTGCAAGAAAAGCTTCCAGCATCGTTGCTCCCTCGGGGAACTTTTTGAAAAACTGAATCAATTCCACTTCGATGCCGTCGTTCGCTGAGCCTTTGCGGTGCCGGGTCTTTTTACGCATCAGCGTCCTCGCTTTCTACCTCAGCGCTGATGCCGTGCTTTGCGCGGAGATATTCGAGTTCGGATTCCGGCATGCGAGCCGGTTGCAGGTTCTCGACCGCGACCAGTAATTCCTGGCCGGATTCGAACTTGACCGTGACCTGCTTGGCTTTCTCGCGCATGAACGGAACGCGAGAGATTAATCCGTAGCCGAGAGCGTGCTTGACGCCCTGGCCTTCAAAGATTGGTAACGTGTAGTTTTCTGGCAACATCAGTTTTCTCCCTTCTGGAATTGCGCTGGCTGTTCATATGGGATTCTCGCGCATTCTTCACACGCGTCGAGCCATGGTCCAACCCTCGCATACTTTTCTGTCCGGGAGTATCCTGCTTCGCTGTTCTGTTTCTTCTTGCATCCCGGAGAAATTCTCACCTGACACTTTACTGCTTCGTAGCCTGTTGAGTCCATAGTCACCTCATGTTCATTCGGATAAGTGCGCGAACCGTGTGCATCAGAACCGAACGCCGAAGGGCTGCAACGTGCTTTGCCAGGTCTTCTTTGCGCTCTATCGCATCGAGTAGACGTTGCATGCTTCCCCTCGGGTAAAATCCCATCTTACTTCCTGAACGCGTGATTGTAGATTGCTTCTCGCTCTGCCACTTCGCGATTCTTAGAACCGCGAAGCATGCAGAACAGTACGAAGTCTACCGCGAGATACAGCACGAGTATAACGAAGGCAGTCATTAGTCCATCCTTGAACCGGCTGATGCCGGGATACCGTGAGCGCGGAGTTCGGCAGCGAACGCGTCCGCATAAGCTTCCTTCAGTTGCATGCTCTGACCGTAGTCGGAAACCCACTTCTGCATGGCGCGGTCGTAATCGTTGTAGCGCCAGCCGAGTTCCTTTTTGGCGAAGCGTGCGACCGATGACGTCGCCGGTCGGATGCTGACCCATGCAAAACCGCAGACGCCGCCTTCGACGAAGTACGTTTTCTTGCTGTAGTCGATGTCGTTGCCGAACGGAGTAGACGGCGAACCCACGACCATCGGAACCGGGGTGCAGGCCTGGGCCGCTTCGCGACCTTTCAGGTCCGCCATTTGCATAATGATTCGAACCTTGTTCTGCTCTGCTTTGTTCATGACTTCCTCCACTGTCAAGAGTGTACGCCTGCCCTTGCAATCTTGCAATAGTACTAAAGTTTACGCGCCAGCTTTGCCGCTTTCATCACTGGCGCTATGACTCCGGGTCTCCGGCTGACGCACAGGCAGTGCAGTTGAAACGTGTGCGCTCCGACTGTTATCTCATGTATAAATTCAGCAGTCAGTCTTTCAGTCGCCGCGTGATTCGCCCGAACGGTTTCTATGAGTTCTGTCGCCCGGGCTGGCAACATAGTTACGTCAAAGTTTTGTGCATGCGCTTGCTCCAGGTTCGTGACCATGTGCCCTCCTGAATTAGTGGCGAGCCGGAACGCATCGAACAGGATGTTTGCACGTCTGCCGTCTAGCAGTCCCGCTGTTCACGGTTGCAAATACCTGCTAGCTTTCTCGCCGAATCGTAGTGTGGCTGGCAGTAGCGAGCTACCCGTTGCTTTCGCTTGCAAGTCTACTCGCAACCATGCTCCCCTCGACGCTACCCCGTTTCAAAGCGGGACGTCTCGGACACGGCGTTAGGACTCGCTACTGCTAGCCACACAAAATGCCTGGGTGCCAAGCAATTGCTCCAACTAGGGTCCGGCTTCTGCACGGCCACTGCCGCCGTTCTACCAGACGACACCCAAAGGTTTGAGAGTAGCGGGATTCGAACCATTCGAGCGACGAACTCGAATCCGACACCGGGCAAAGGTCGTCATCCCGTATTACCCGGTGTCAGCGCATCCACCGTGCCGCCTGGTGAGTTCATCTAGGCACGTCCAGCCGCCACTTATCGCAGGCTGGTAGAGGTGTTACCCTCGGAAAGAATCTCTACTCGCGGGTCAGACAGGCTTTCGTGCTTTGCCTCGAACGCCTTGGCTCTGAGAGATTCTACCAGAGGGGGCGAGGACCGGGCCGCATCAGGGGCTGCTATCCTCGCCATCTCTATCGTGAATACATTCTCGCATGGAAGCTGAAAAGACGCAATGGTACTTTAGTACCGATTTTCAACTGGTACCGGAGTACTAGAACTGGTATCTGGTGGTGTACGGTATGGTTGGTTTATGCTTCGTGCAATAGTGCTTCCCGCGCCAGATGTAGATGCCGTGCCCTTTGCACTCCGGGGTGTCGCACGCTGTTCGAATCTCTCTCGCGAATCGCTCCATGTTCTCGACCGTGTTGACCGCGTGCGAGTCCATGTGCACGGTGCGCAGATACGCGTTGAGCCTTGCTCGTGCATTCGCCTGGTCCTTCCAGGACACCTTGCGGGATACCTGATACTGTAGGTTACCCATTGTCAATCCTTTCGTCGCGGCGCTGCGCCTTGTTCAGCAGACGCGTTCGCTTGTCCGCAAGCACGCGGGTCGTGACGCTCTGAATACCGCCAGACGCAGCAATCCTTTGTGCGTGCTTTCTTGCCCTGCGCCGTGCGTCCTTTGATTTGTCTAAACGTATCATAGATTCCTCTGACTGCTAGCCACGCGTCGCCGACGATGAAGCCTACCGCGTCCGGAATTGAGTTACCGAAGAGTACCGTTAGCCTGCTCATCGTGCCTCCAATAATGGAGAGTTTTTGCTCCAATTATGGAGTTCTTTGAACGCGAGCCGAAAGACCTTGCCGCGTAGTTGCACGGCGCGTTCATCGCGGTCACGCTCTGCACACATCACTGAGTGCATGCACGCGTTGGTGGCCTTGAGAACCTTGACCACTCGGATGTCAAACAACAGCAGTTCCATCATATCGTCCTCCAGGATTGCTTGCCAGCGTAGAACATCATGCTGCCGACGAACTGCCGACCGGCTTGGCTGCGGTCGTAGTCCCAAACGCGGCGCATGCGCATGTTGATGTCGCAATACTTCCAAAGCCGGAACGGAACGATGTACCAGCGGTCGCCAGCGGCCTGACCGCGCTTTGAGTACCGCTTGCCTGAGCCGGAGCATCCGAAGCAGGTGTCGCCGTACATCTGGCAGTATGAATGACGTCCTGAGCCGCCGCAGCGTCCGCAGGTTTCGGTTTCGAAGATGGTTTTGGTTGACATGAGCCAATGATACGGTGCGCCGGGTCAGAGCGCAATAGTACTACTGGCTAAATCTTTGGCCCTTGATGTGCACATCGGTCTGGATTATGGTGCTTATTGTATTTCGGTTTGTGTTCGCCTATTTGCAGGCGTTCCAGTGCAGTCGCATCCTCGATTGTCGCGCATGGGAATATTCGAATCTCGTGGGCCTCGGCGAACGCTTGCGGCCTCTTGTCCTGGTATCTGCGTCCGTACGGGTCGCGCCACGCATGTTCAACATCGTGACGAGTTGGTTCTGTGTTCTTCGTCGCGTGTTTTCTAAACGGTCGAGACCAGTCTTTTCCTCTGCCGATATAAATGACAATTCCCTCCGCGTTCAAAAACTGATAGACACACGGTGATTTGAACTGCTCTCTTGTGATGCATAGATGTCTCACAGCGTCACCTCGCGAACGAATCCTAAACCTTGGCAGTTCGGGCACAGCTTGTTATGCGATGCCGCGAGGGTCAGCATCTTTGGGTCAGTCTTAGTTCCCATTCCGCTAGACCGGACGATGTCATTCTTTCCAAGTCTAGCGATTGTCTCGCGAAAATCCTTCCGGCGCTGCAGTCTTCGAACCAACATCCGCTCTCGACACTGTCCGCCATGCGCGGCCAGGTATGCCACAATCAATTCTACAGTCGTTTTAGCCATTGCGTTTGCCTCCGCTCGCGAGTGTGACACAATCCGAGCCAGCTTGTCAAGACAATTCTGGCCCGGATTCTGGCTAATTCTGTCGCCAGATGCTGTTCTGTAAGGGCAGGAGAGCGTATTCAGAGGATTAAAACGGTTTCGGATAACATTCTGTATGTTATTCATATAAAGCGCCTTCCTCTCGTTACGCGAGGGATTATCTCTTTGGTCAATCTTCCTCCCTTCCTAGACAGGCCATTTGGCGACACTATTTGCCAGAATTGCAGCCACCATTTGGCGACAGCATTTGGTGACGGAATGGTCAATATAATGGGCGTTATGTTTGGCGCATCTTATGACCAGAGATGTACTCGCGAACGTCATCCTCAACTGTCTCATCATGAGACGATTGATGAGACGATTCGCCAGACCGGTCGCAGGCCTGAGACACCCATCGTGAGACACGTTTCACAGTGAGATTACCTGAGAAAGCCTAGCGAAATCAATGACTTACACGCTTACAGGGATTGAGACATACGTGAGACGCGACACTCGGCAGCATTTTCATTGCCAAACTCGCAAGAAAATTTCACTTTTTTGTCATTTTTTACCCATTTCGAGCGATTTTGTCGTAAAAAATTGAAAACAAAGCACATATTTGCCCATTTTTCGACCAAAAAGGCCTCAGTCCGCGTCGAGCCGGGTTTCGAGTGTAATACTTTGTTAATCACGGCGAGCGCAACTCGTTGATTCGCAAGGGTTTGCAAGCTTTGCAACGACTTGCAAGGATTTGCAACGCAACAAATTTGGTTGGACCTCGACATGCAAGGCGTTCTCGATGTCGTTGAGTTGATTGGACTTATCTATCTCGTTCAGATTGAATGAGATGGGACCCGTTCCGCTATCTCCTTTAGAATCAGGAGGGTGGCGGGGCCTGCCGAGTGCGGACGCCCCCAGGCCGGTCGCCGTGACCGCCAACGTGGACGTTCGTTTCTATCTTACAGAAAAGAAAGGGGCTAGGGCGGAGTGACACCTAACCGGGTATCAAATCAGACCCCCCGTCTCACCATAGAGCCGGGTATGAAATTCTCACGTCTCACTATTGAGAACTTTTCTCATTCTGAGAAGGGAAGAAGAGTCTGGGTCGCATCTTGTGACTGCGGGAATGAGACAGAGGCTCGGGAGGATAAGCTACTCCTAGGCCGGAAGAAAAGCTGCGGGTGTCTTCAAAGGGAGAACAACGACCGACAGCGCGAGGAGCGCATCGAGCGCCTTACTCGTCGAAACGAAGCGATACAGGTTGAGCGGGACAAAGCTAAAAGAATCAGAACCCGGGAAAAGCTATCCGGAACGAAAACCGGGAGCCTCGGAGCAAAGCATGCCGTCCTAAGGGACGTTATGAGAAATCATAGGGTGCCGGAGACTGACCCCCTATGGAGTATCAATTTTTACGAAGGATTGCTATCTGAAGACGAGTGCCATTATTGCGGCTCCGTCCTGGACAAGAAAGGAACATCCCTGGATTTTATCGAAGGGATGGTAGTTACAGCATACAACTCAGTTCCGGCTTGTATCCGGTGCATGGAGTTACGCGGTAGGCTAGAATTTACGTTTGAAGAAATGAACACAATCGCTCCGGCCTTGGAATTGATTCGGCTGAAGCGTGAAGGACACAATGAGCACCGAAACGATAGTCAACCGCGTCCCTGAGACGGCGGGACAGGCATTCGAGCGCCAAAAACTTGAAGCCGCAGAAGTTAAGGCCGCTGAGACCGAATCTCAGACCGATTTCGATAAAGGCCCCGGATACAGTCCGGCCAAGCCCGACGCCGAGGCCATCCTCTCCATTCTGCAGAAGCACGAAGGCTTCGACATGAAGTCCGAGACCGACACGATGGGCAATCCCAACCCATTTCTCACTCCGGCGACCGCGAGCGCATCCCGCGCAGCGCAAACCGGCGATGTGACAATTTTTGACACTCCCGAGGGCCAGAAGGTTCTCGACACCCTGGTCGAGCAGGCCGCGAGCGAACTAGGATTCCTGGCCGCGCTCGACATCAGCAACCCGCGCATCCGCCGGGAAGAGTTTGACGAGTTCCGCGAAAAAGTCGTCGCCGCGTTCAAGCATTTGGGTCTTGACACCCGAAAGCACTTTGGTTCATAATGGCAATGGGTCAGAGGTACATCACCCCGGCCAACGGCTCAATCACGGTCTACATGGACCCGATGTCTTACGGGTACCGGATTGCGAACGTCGGCAAGAAACTGGTCGTGGTCTACGACCGAGAGGACAAGCAGCACTATTTGGAGCCGGGTGAGTCGATGGTTTTGGACGACGACCGGTTCGAAGCGATTGAGTTGAACAACGGCGTATAGCCGAGTAACGGAGTTTGACATGGAAGGATATCCGCAGCGTACAGCAGTCCCGAAGTCGAAGCAGGGTGAAGCCAAGGTTCGAGCGAAGGCGGCTTACGAGTGCGTGAAGATTCAGTGCGGTCGCAACGGCATGCCGCTGTTGACCGACCCGGTTCAGCACCCGAAGCGTTATCCGACTGACTCCGAAGCGAAGAACGAAGCAGCAAAGATGGTCTAATGACCCGGCAGCAGCGCTTGTACCGAAGGTATAACCGGCTGTACTTCCGAGGCAAGCTTCCGAATATCCCCGTGCTGTTCAGAAAGGGATTGGTCGAGAAATACAACGCTATAGGCATTACGCAGTACGAAGGCAAGGTGCCGAAGCGGATTTTGATTGAAAACACGTTGCGCACATGGCGCGGCGGATTTCGCATGACGCTGTTGCACGAGATGGTCCACGTCAGCCTGCCGTACAAGGTTGACCACGGTCCACGGTTCGAGAAAGGAATGCTCCGCCTAGCGAAAATGAGAGCGTTCAAGGGTCTCTGGTAAAAAACCCTTGACAGGAAAAACAGAAAATGCTACACTCTTTGATGTTGATGGCAGTCGGCTATGTCCTGGGAGCATTCACCCCGGCGGTCGGTCGCAAGATTAAGGCTTTGTTCGTGAAGGAAGCCAAGGTGGCAGAGGGTTCGGCCATCGCAAAGAAAATCGAGAGCAAGCTGTAAAAAAGGCTTGACAAGATTTCGAAGTTGTGAGAGAATCACCAAGTCGAGTTTCGGAGGGGCGTTCGAAAGAGCGTAAAGACGGCGGCACGTAGACAATCGTGTGCTGGCCCCAAAGTTTATGTGGCGTGTGTAGTGTAACGGCAGCACGGTGGACTGTGAATCCGCCGGTTCGGGTTCGAATCCCGACGTTCGCCCCAACCCTGTTTGATGTAGTGGTCGCATCCCGGTCTGAAAAGCCGGTCGTGTTTGTTCGATTCAAACAGCAGGGACCAATTTAGGAGCGCTTAGCGCTGAGGTAACCACCCCTTCCCGGCCTTTGCCGGGAGAATTTCGCCTGCTGATGGAACTGGCAGACATGCCGGATTCAAAACCCGGTGCCGTGAAAAGCGTACAGGTTCGAGTCCTGTGTGGGCGACCAAGATTCGGTAGACGGTTCGACTCCGTGCTGGCCTAGCCAGAAGTAGTGTAGTGGGCACACCGAAAAAGTTTGAGACGTAAGACTAAGGTATTACCCGGAGTGGCTTCGGCCAGGGCTGTCTCATAAGTTTTCGCGTGGTAGAAGTCCACATCTGAAGTGCCTACGGGTTGCAACCCGGCTGGCATGGAAGCAATGGGTTGTTGACCCTAGCGATGTTTGTGCTTCAGGTACGGTTGCGTATCAGCCCGGAACCAGCGATACGCTAGCTTCCGCGACGAGCACAAGAGTTTAGCGCTGCTGGCGGAATGCGGCATACGCGGCACACTTAAAACGTGACCACATGTGAGTTCGAATCTCACGCGGCGCACCAATTTGTCCGACTCGCGACCGGCGTCAACCGAGTCTAACGAGGGGAAGTCAGTGCCGTTGACGCGGCATTCGTGATGGCGGGTGAGACGCCGAAAGCGTACGCTCCGGACAACTTTTTACTCGATTGCGATGGTTTGCGGCACTCGCTTATAACGAGTCGGCGTAGATTACGCTTGCACGAAGGTCCGATTCCTTCATCGAGTACCAATCTTCCCGCGACGAGACAGTGTCGTCGCTTAACATGAGGCGTGAACACAGTCTTCACGCGGGGATACAACGTGAGACGGCGTAGACAGCATCGGTAGAACTCCGATTAAAGTCCGTTCCATGACAACAAGCTGTCAGATTTTTCAGTGGACCACAGGTGTTACGGTTGCATAGCTCGCTCTTAACGAGTTTGGTCAGGGTTCGAATCCCTGGTAGTCCACCAAGTTTCAATCGGTAGAACGTTACCGATTATCGTGGGTTGCAGGTGTTAGCGGCAACATTTCTCCCTTTTAAGGAGCAAGTTCAGCGTTCAAGTCGCTGGCGACCCACCAAGTTTCGTGGGAACGCAGTTCGAGGTAGATTGAACGATTACGGATATCCGGTACCGGACCCGTGATTGGCGCGGGTGAGTGACCCGTGGGTTCCCTTAGTTTCAGTGGATGTGCGGCGAAGACGGCGGGTCGTACCTGTCTGTAAAACAGGATGTCCTTGTGGCACATAGAATGTTCGAATCATTCCGCATCCACCAATTTCAGTAGTCTTTTCGTCCAGCGGCTAGGATGCTTGCCTGATTAGCGAGAGACCTGTGTTCGAGTCACAGAGAGACTACCAGTTTGAGGTAATATGCCCGACGATAAGCCGAAGCTAGGCATGAAAGTTGTCGGAGACGCGAAGGATACGTCAAAGGGATTTCAAGTCCCGAAAGATTATCCGATGAGCGCGGACATCGAAGACCGTCGTCATGACCACGACCGTCCGGTGGACCAGCTTTCATATTACCAGCATGTGCGAGACATGCGTAAGTAAGCGAGCGGTGCTCCCGGGCAGTGCCCGGGGAGGTGCCTGTCACACAGGTAGTGACCGCTCCATAAGTTTCAGTGCCCTGTTGGTGGAACGGCAGACACAACGCGCTTAGAACGCGTCGGTTAACAGCCATGGGAGTTCAAATCTCTCACGGGGTACCAATTTAACCCATATGTGGGTTGTTTACTCGGTAAACACCCGCTGTATGGGCGCTTCAGCCGGGAGCCTTGCGTAAGCTGAAGTTGTAAAGAAGCCATGCTCTAGCTTCTTTTGTGGCGATGTCATCTAGTGGCCTAGGATGGGACCCTTTCAAGGTCCTCACGCGGGTTCGAATCCCGCCGACGCTACCAATTTTCTTTTGCGGGTACACCTCGGGTGAGGTACGGTGTCTCATAAGCACTGCTGGTCGGCTCGACTCCGACATCCGCAACCAATTTATGTGGGCTGCGAGTAGGACGGGAATACGGTTGCCTTGCACGCATCAAGACGGAGTTCGACTCTCCGGCGGTCCACCAAGTTTACGAAAGGCACTAAGTGAGAAAAATCGACTTAGCTTATGTGAGTGGGTTGTTCGATGGTGAAGGCCATTGCCGTTTCGCGAAATATCAGGCAACGAAGAACGGCAAGTATTATTTTCGAACGATTGCAACGATAACGAACACAGACGTGAAAGTTTTGAAGTTCGTTCAACGCCTTTTTAAGTTCGGCACTATTCACACATCTGATAAACGAACCAACAAAAAGGTTTGGCGATGGATAGTGTCAAACAGAAATGCAAGAGAGTTTTTGAAAAAGATTCGTCCTTACGCGAGAATCAAGAAACAACAAATCGCTAAGGCATTACCCGGTTAGCAAACTGGTCGTATGCGCCTCTCCTACAAAGAGGTGGGGAGTGTTCGATTCACTCACTGGGTACCAATTTTGAAGGTGACTATGACTTGGCAGGATGCACTTCTTGTCTTAGAAATATTCATCCTGGTCGCAATCTACATCGACGACCACGCAATGAAGCGCATGGCTGAAGAGAGCCTGAAAGTTAGTCAGGAAAGTCTCGCGGCGCAGAAGGAATATCTGGATTTACGGCGCAAATGGTACGAGCAACGGACCAAGCGCAAAGAAGAGAAGAATGAACCACCAAAGACTGGACCTAGCGCTGGCAGTGACCCGAACAGTGTGTAACGTCCTTGGTGTAGCAATCAGTCTTTTCATCTTGTACAAGTTGCATCATCAGTGATATCGGCGCGTAGCCGAAGAGAGGAGAAATGTCATTTCTCACATTGCCGAACTCAACAGCGGCAGCAGCGCCCTTGAACATTCCGTCCGGTGTTGCACCGGCTTCTCCGATTGACGGAGATTACTGGTACGATACGACGCAGAAGTCGGGCAAGTACTTCTGGAACGGTTTGAACTACGCTCTAGGCGGCGCAGCGATTGTTTACAACGCGGCTCCGGCTGCACTGACGGCATTGAACGGCACGGGAACGTTCGCCACATTGGCGCTACCGACCGCGTTCATGAACGTCGCCGGAAAGGTTCTTCGCGTACGCATGTGGGGCATTTACACCACGGCTGGCGCACAGACGCCGACGATTGGTATTCAGCTAGGTTTCTCTGGCGCTTTCACTCAGACGGTTTTGACCGCGACGAGCCAAGCGACAACGGCCTCACAAACGAACTTCCCATGGAACTTCGAAGGCCACATTTACACAGTTTCAACCGGTGCATCCGGTACGCTTGAAGGACACGGCGCTTTGGCAATCTTGATTGGTGCTTCAGCAACCGCTCCGATGTCAGAGTATCAGGACACCAACGTAGCGGCTGGCATAGCGGTTAACTTGACCGCAGCGAGCACGAACAACCTGCTGTTGCAGGCTGTGACCGGCTCAGCGCTTTCATCTATCCAGATGAGAACCGCAGTTGTTGAAGTACTGAACTAAATAGTTCTTGACAAATTTTCGAAAGTACGATTTAATGTGGACTGTTCGTTCAACTGGATAGGACATAGCCCTGCGAAGGCTATAATGGTTGGTTCAAATCCACCACGGTCTACCAATTTATGGCGTACGCTAATTCAGAACTGGCTAAAGCTTGTGGCCGAAGGCATTACAAAAACCACAAGCAGTATTACATCGACAAATCCGCGAAACGGAAAGAAAGACTGTACGCGGAGATAATCGAGCCAGCTAAGAACGTCGCGTGTGCTGATTGCGGGAACAAGTTCCCATCTGTGTGCATGGATTTTGACCATGTTCGCGGAGTAAAGAAGTTCAACATTTCCAGCGGCTATCACAACTCCTCAATGGAGAAGTTACTGGAAGAAATTTCGAAATGCGATGTCGTTTGTGCAAATTGTCATCGCATCAGAACACACGAGCACCTGTCGTCCAACGGATAGGGCATCAGTCTTCGAAACTGACTATCTCGGTTCGATTCCGAGTGGGTGCTCCAAAATTTCTACTGGAGTGTGGCTCAATTGGTACAGCACCTGGCTGTTACCCAGGCAGTGCGAAAGCACATTGCAGGTTCGAGTCCTGCTGCTCCAGCCATCTTTGTATCCCTAGCTCAGCGGCCAGAGCATTCGGCTGTTAACCGAAGGGTCCTAGGTTCAAATCCTAGGGGATACGCCATATCGAGCACGTCTCATACAGCGGTCTAGTATGCGAAGCTTGTACCTTCGACACGTTGGTTCGAATCCAGCGATGTGCTCCATGATTACTCGCCGCAAGGCGAAGGAAGTCTTCAACGGTAAGTACGCTTCTTCTTCACAGTCGAAAGCGGACCTCCAGCCCTTCGGGGTGCCCTGCGCCGGATGGGCCAAGTGAGAGGGACTTCCTCCAAAAGTTTTGCACTGTTGTTCTAGTGGCATGAAGCTGCCCTCGTAGCGCAGAAGCCGTGGTTCGATTCCACGACGGTGCTCCAATCTTCCGGTAGAGGGGTTCGAATCCCACAGGCGGGAACGGGTAAAGCCGCTCGTTGCTATAGTGTAACGGTAGCACACCGGATAAGTTTTACGCTTTGTTAGTTCAACGGCAGAACGCATCCTTGGTAAGGATGAGGTAAAGGTTCAATTCCTTTACGAAGCTCCAGTTTCGCGGAGATAGGGTCAGTTGGTAACGACATGCCCCTGTCACGGGCAAAGTGCGGGTTCGATTCCCGCTATCTCCGCCATTTTCTGTGCCCATGTAGTCTAGTGGTAGAACGCGTCCCTCTCACGGACGTAGCGTCGGTTCGATTCCGACCACGGGTACCATTTTAAGGTGACTATGCGAATCGAACGTCCGAAGCATGAAAATGAAGACCGCAAAAGATTGCCGCACGAGCGCAACCACGGAGACAAGTGGAACTGGCTCGGACACTCCGCGACGAAGTTGGACAACAACACCGGAGAAATTGTTGAGAAGAGATTTAGTTCTGAAGCACAGGCGAGACAGTTCGTTGAGCAACAGAACGGTGACGGTCCTCTAGCAGTAAGGACGACCATCCCGACCAGGCCGAACGTGAACAGAAAGATGGGCCGCTTCCGCAAGGTTGTGGGCCAGATGACACCAGAGCAGTTGGTGCTCCACGAAAAGGCCATGGTGATGTTCAGAGGTTTGTAACGAGCGATGTTGGTATAGTGGTAGAACAGAACCTTGCCAAGGTTCGGGCACCAGTTCGATTCTGGTACGTCGCTCCAAAAAATTGAAAGCGAGGTTCGAATGTTTGGAAAAGCCCAATCACCTAACCCGAAGTTAGTAGTCGAACTATCGCATCAAGACAGGTTGTTACTTCACGCACTACGGAGAGAAATGATGGCATTCGCAGACAGCATGGCAAAGTTGCAAGCAGACATCGCTAAGTTGATTGCTGAAAATGGCCCGACCGCTGTAGCAGCAGCAGTAGCAGCGAAGGACGCGGCAGACGCAGCAGCAGTTGACGCGGTAGATGCAACCGTCGTAGCAGCACTTGCTCCGGCACCAACAGTTTAATAGTTTCGAGCGCGATTGATGTTAGCGGCTAGCATGACTGGCTTCCACCCAGTACGCACCAGTTCGAATCTGGTATCACGCTCCAGTCTTACCTCAAGGGCACACTAACTCACCCAGTGTGCTCTTGAGCACTACAGGTCGCAAGTGTTACGGTAGCATGTTCGGCTCCAACCCGAACGGAGTGGGTTCAATTCCTACGCGTCCTGCCAATTTCAGTCGGATAACGCGAGTCCAAAGGGCTGTGACACGGCCAGCCACGCGCCCGACAAGTCCGACAAAACCGGGTTCGACTCCCGGCACGGGTCTTGAAAACCTGTGGAGCCAGACGGACAAGGCGGTCGGCAACTTTTCTGTGGGCTGTTCGTTCAACGGACAGGACTAGCGCCTTCTAAGCGCTGAATGGAGGTTCGATTCCTCCACGGCCTACCAACGACCTGTAGCTCAATGGAAAGAGTTACGGTTTCCTAAACCGAGGATTCGGGTTCAAGTCCCGACGGGTCGTCCAAAACTTAATAGCTGATTTGCTGATGTTCGCCGAGCAGAGGGTCCAATTGGAACGGCGCATGTCTGACACCGGTGCTCTGCCAAGGCGTGTCTGACGGGCAAATGTAGATGAGAAAGATTTTCTCTCTCGTAGCGGCTTTGATTTTGGTTTGTTCGTCGGCGTTCGCGGATGTGAAGACACCTCGCGGCTTCGACGGTAAAGTTTACCAAGCGAGCATGGCGCTCTATGGTACGCTGCCTGCTGGCGCGGAAATAGAGACGGACGACGGCGTAATCAAGAACGACCACGACGTGACGCACTTCTTGTGCACGGTCACCGCGTTCAAGAAGGTCGCTGGCGGTTACGAATTGATTGGTGCAGGGCACTGCACCGCCGAGGGCAATCCGGAAGATTTGCCGAAGGGTTTGGTTTACTCGGTGTCCGACAACGTCGGCACGGAGAAGACGCCCGTGAAGCTTCTGAAGGCCGAAGTGATTGAGCCGAATGAAGACGGCGTCGAGTACCAAGACTACGCGGTCTACTACATGAAGACCGACGCGAAGATTCCAGTCATCGAACTGGGCGACGAATCAGATGTCGCCGTTGGTGACGCAACTGTGGATGTCAATTTCTCACTCGGTGAGAAGATGACGAAGCAGATGACGAGAGGCAGTGTCGCGAGCGTTATCGCTCCGGCTGGCTCAGCGGTTCACGGCATGATGCTCGTGCAGCAGTTTGATTCGCACGGCGCATCCGGCAGCGCAATCGTAAGCGAAAAGACGCACAGAATTATCGGGTTGGTCATCGGCGGTTACGATGGAACGACCACACCGACAATCGCGGTGCCTATCAGTCACATCCGAGCGGATGTGTCGAAGGCCGAAGCGGCGTCATGAAGCGCAAAAGTTTTTTGAAGTGGGCGCTCGCAGGCCTCGGCTCTTATATCGGCGGCGGCTTGATGAACAAACTAGTGATGTGGGCCAACGGCGGGTTCATGCCGGTCGCATATCACGGCAGATGGGACTGGCCGTTTCAGGTCACGAACATGACCCATTGCACGATGTCATCAGACGCCAGCCTGAAATACCTGGCGGACTACATCAGTTTCCGGGGATGGCTTTACAGCCCGGGCGATGTGATGATTGTCGCAGGCGCAATTTCTATGTTGACATTCGTCGCGGTTTTGTGTATCATCGGTTACGTTAAACTAGATTAGTGAGCTAGACTATCGCGGTCCGCGCTATAAAGTTTCGGCCTTTGCCGACGCGACCGAGGAAGTTCTGGACACATCTCAACTCGATGCCGTGGAAGTTGCGGGACTCGCGAGAGTACGGGTAAGGCCAGCGTAGTTAATTCAAGACTGGGCACTCCACATCGGTGCAACTGCAAATAGGACCGGAGCGCTGGTTGAGCGTGATGAAGGTCGGGTAGCAGGCGAAGATGGATGATAGTCATTCCGTATTCCGGAATACAGAATCCAGGCTAACGCTCACTAATATATTTATGAGAATCAGAACAGAAGAATCGCGGAAACAACAACGGTCATATCAGGCCAGGAAGTATGTTGAGTTTCGCGCCAAGGTCGATGCCATCAAACTATCCAGCGGTTGCGTGGATTGCGCACCCGGAACAGTTTGGCATCCAGCTGCCTTGGAGTTTGACCACGTAGACCCGAGCACGAAGTCGTTCAAGATTGCGGCAGGTTCAAGTCGGAAGTGGGAAACGGTTCTTGCTGAAATTGCTAAATGTGTAGTTCGTTGCGCCAATCACCACGTAATCAAGACGGTGATGATGGGTGAGTGCGGCGCAGACAAGAAGTAACGCGGAAGGTTGACGGAAAGGCAACGTATAGGTTTGCTAAACCTAAGTCAACCGAAAGGTTGTAAGTGTTCGATTCACTTACCTTCCGCCAAAATTTTACGGATGATTGCAGTCCATGGGGGCTAGCAGTCTTGAAAACTGTGCCTACTGAAAGGTAGAGAGGGTTCGATTCCTTCATCATCCGCCAACCGCTCGTCGGCAAACGGCAAGCTACCTCTCTGCAAAAGAGGCACCAGTGGTTCGACTCCACTCGGGCGGTCCAATTTTAGGAGCACTATGAAGCCCTGGTCCAAGGGACTGTTGGCAGCGATGATTAGCGGAGCAGCAGGCGGTGTCATTAACGCTTTCTCCGCGATAGGAATCGCGCCACAGAGTTTTAACCTACGACCCGGTGTTGGCATTCATAATGTTCTCATCATGGCCGCAATCGGCTCCGCCGCGTCGGCTATACTGGGTTTGGCGATGTATCTACAGAAGTCGCCGCTCCCGTAAATTTCCGTTGGGATGTCTTTCAATTGGCAGGAAGGAAGTCTTTGAAACTTCTAATAGTGGTTCGAGTCCACTCGCCCCAACCAAGCTTTAAGCCTAGATTTCCAGGCATTAGGCCTCAGAACCTGATGTAAGGCCCGGAATTGTAGGCCCTGTTCGGATGTCTTTCAATTGGCAGGAACACTGGCTCTGACCCAGTTAATGCACGTTCGAGTCGTGCCGCCCGAACCAAATTTTGGAGAACAATGCTACACGGATTGCTTCTAGCAGGAAAGATAATCGCAGGTTCTATTGCTGGTTTAGTTGCAATGGGTTTGGTGATGACATCTATCCGCGCCGCCGTCGAAGGACACTTCGACATTGAGAAGCCATTCACAGCAGAAGACGAAGCACACGCCGAGCAGCGTGCATCGCGTGAGTCATACTTGCACAGAGTGCTAGTGGCGTTTGACCAGTTCATCAACGTGCTCGCGTTCAACGGCATGCCCGGTGAAACAATTTCAGCACACGCGTATCGCGCAAAGCTGAAGGGTCATCTGTGGGGCAGAGCGATGAACCGCTGGTTGGAATGGATTCAGCCGGACCACGGTGCGAAGGCCGCATCCGGTGACCACTATCGCGCAATCACGGTTGCAGCGATTGAGAAAAAGATTTTGCCGTAAGTTTAGTCGAGAATAAGTGTTGTGGCCGCACGCGTGCTTTGGGAGCATGTGGGGTTGGTTCGATTCCAGCATTCTCGACCATTTTCAAAAGGACCAATATGAGTCTTGTCCGCATGGCCCAGGCAGCAGAAGCAGAACTGACCTGGTACAAAAAAGAACTCGATGAAGCAAGAGCAGTGATTGCTCAGCTTCACCGAGGCTATGGTCTACCTGGTGAAGTGACATACATTCATCCGGCGGATTTCGCGGAACTCTTGGACAAGGCCAAGCAGCACGAAGTGGTCATCTTCAACTGGGGCGCAAGCGACCCGACCCCGGACATGAACATCGTTTCTTTTGGCGGACAGAGATTCAAGCAGTCCGCGCTGATGCCGAAGATTACAAAAAATTTGTCGTAACACCAGTCGGGGAATGGGGAAGCCTGGAGTTCCCGCTGCTTTCGGAAAGCAGAGAACGAAAGTTCAAATCTTTCTTCTCCGACCAAAATTTCATGAAGGAATAGTTGTGCCGCCACGTCTCGCGGAGAGACCCGGGAGCGAACCCTAGGAGCGGCCCACGTACGTTGAGCTACCGAGCATACACGGCGTTCTCATCGCAACTAGTTCGTACCAATTTCAGCCTCACTCAGACGAGTGGGGCTTTTTCATTTCAGGAGCAACATGGCTACATCACAAGCGTTGTATGAACAGAATAGTTCACAGGGCGGTTCGACCGTCGCGACCGCATGGCCGCAGCTTCCTACGCAGGGAGTCGGTGCTCAGAACCTCGACCTTCTACAAATCATCAGCCAGAGCGGTTCCGTTCTCGTGAACGTTGACTCCGCCGGTGCTGTGCACAAGCCAGCCGTGTCCGCAACAAACGGAACCCGCGTTGGTGTATTTCTATCTCGCCTTACCTCTGCCTCATCGACCGCTGCAATCTTCGCAGACGCGTTCTCAAATCCGTCACAGTTTGACATTCTTCAAGTGCGCAACGCTGGCGGAAACATCCACTACAACTTGACCTACCAAGGTGTCGCAGTAGGTAGCTAAACCGAAACTGCGGAGGCTCTATGAGCCTTTTTCGTTTTGTGGCAACACGTTTGTGTGGTCGCTGTCGTCGTCCGCTCGAAAAGCGCGACCCGATGGCCGAAGTAAAGTGTCCGGCCTGCGGCTGGATTTGGAGGTAGCATGGCATCGTCAGTAATTGATAGCAGAACGATAACCGCTACGACTCCGAACACGTCGAGAGCGGTGCAGGGCACGAACATCTATGACGTGCCGAAAGTGAAAGACGCGAACCTGTATTTCAACAGCAGCTTCGTGAAGAATCAGAACAGTTTTGGTTTAAGAAAGAAAACAGGAACAGAAGTAGTGTGCCCGCGATGCGGATGGGTTTGGAGATAAGATGGCTCAAATTTTTAGTTCACAGGTTAGTCTTTCTGGTGTTGGCGCGAATCCCTCAATTCCGGTTCCCGCTGCGGTATCGTTTTATAAGATTCAATGGATTTCTCCCGCCACTGTGACAGGATTGTCTATTCAAGCGGATACCTCTACCGATGGCACTACGTGGACTTCCGCTGGTCTTTTTGGGCCACGCACTCAGCTTTCTGATTACGTATTTCGCCCATCTTCATCAATAACTGCGGTAAGAGTAAATATAACTAATTTTGTCGGCACGGGCATTGTGTCTGTTAATGTCATTGGTTATGACGCCCCTGTTTTTGGCGCTGCGGCAATATACTCTCCTGTTGAATTAGGAGCGAACGCCATCACGCTGCCAGCAAGTGGTACCACTGTAAATACAAACACGATAGATATGCGCGGGGCAAAAGAAGCAGTAATTTATGCTAACCCTACTCAAGCTGCAAATATCCTTCAATATGTATATGCGGAGGACGGAACGACGCCTCTATTAAACGGGTTGAATTTTGCTACTGGTATGCCTGCTAATGTTTGGGGGTCTTGGCGTTTCGGTTCAGAGTCTAGCCCTTTGAGTGGACAAGGATCAGGGACACTTATAAATAATCTTTTCTTCCCTCTCAGAGCACTAGCATTTGGTTGGACAAACACAACACCTACTGTTGGAACTGTCGTGGCGCGATTATTTGTAAAGTATTAAGAGTTTGCATAAGCTAATAATATGTGATGCTATTAAAAACGACATTGTGACTGTGGTTGTCTTTATAAAGGGAGATTGCGGTGAATTCGGCGGCTACCACACAAAATAATTGGGAAACATCGTCGGGAGAAGATTTTCTTCAACTCCGGGTTCGCGGTGGCGGTCCTATTGCGTGGATTGACTCAGTCGGAAATCCACAAGGGAATTTAGCTTTTGGGACGTCGCTTGCTCCAAAAAACATTTCTAATATTCGATTTGTAGATAATCTTAATTCCGCTGGCTGGTCGGGAGCGGATGCTGGTGCGTGGATTGCTTCCGCTATAGCTGACTTACCATCTGGGGGCGGAATAGTTGACGCTCGCGGCTTGGGAGCAAATGTTCATACAATCTCATCTCAGTTGAGGGTCGGAGATACTACAAACACAAAAGCAGTTTCTTTGTTAATAGATAGAGGAACGCGCTTTAATGTGAATGTAGTTGGTGGAGTTGATGCTATTCAAGTTTTCAACGCCTGCTCAATTATAGGAGTTGGCGGCGTGGGCGGGTCTTTGGGAGGACTACCTTCTTCTGGTGGTTTTTATCTTGGTCCTTCCGCTAACGTTAGTTCCCTTGTAGCAAACGGTACTCAAGACGGTACACAAGAATTTATGTTTCTTGAAAACTGTTATTTTCAAGGAAACCAAACAGCCGTTTGCTCCGATTCTATCGGGCACTTTAAGCGCGTATTTGTTAATAGTGGTGTGAGGAATTGTGTTTTTTCATCGGCGATGACCACGCCTTCTAATGTTCATATTGAAGGTTGCAGTGTGTTTATGTGGGATAATAATTGGATTATTGGCTCACAAGGTGTTTCTGGATTTACTACAATCGGAATGCTTATTAACGGCACGAGCGGCCAGATAACTCTTCTTGGTGGAGCTATTGAACACTCCGCTGGTGGAAAACCATTACTTTCCATAGATTCTACTACCGGATTCGGGTCTGGCCCCGGTTCTGTGAATAATATCAGTATTTTGAATACTTATTTTGAAGGCCAGAAGGTAGGGACAGAAACAGGGACAACAGACGGAATTGATATCATAAATGTTAATAGTGCTTATATTGTAGGTGTCACTTTTGGTGGTAATATAAGCGGCGGGGACGCTATTAAAATTTCTGAAACTGCGTCAGGTATTTCAAAAAATATTGTTCTTGAGTCTGTCCGTAACGGCACCTTTGTAAATTCTGTTAACGATACGACAAGTACAGGACAAATTGTCACCGATGCTTCTTTTGCTCGTTATGTCAATAATGCGACTTCTTATAATTTCAATGTAAGTTTGAACGACGGTACGCTTCGTCGGATATTGGCGACAAAGGGTACGTCTCTTGTTGCTGGTGATTTTGTTCTTTCTGGATGGGGTACCGGGGCGTCTGTTGCAGTTACTTCGGGGAGCACAGATACTCGTGGGCAGATTACTGTTACCGTAGGTACTGCACCAGCGCCCAATCCAACGACTACGTTGACTTTCAAAAATGGCGCATTCGCTGTCGCCCCATTTGCTATTGCTAAACAGCAGGGTGGAACACAACCCCTGACAACAATCGAAGAATCAACGACTACCACTACTTTAGTTATCACATTTGTAGGAACGCCCATTGTGGCGGACACCGTAATTATCACTTGGATTTGTCTGGGATAAAAGATGACAATAGAACTTCTTAATAAACGTAAGGCAGAAACCCCGCCACTACTGTGGACTGAGATTCCATTAGGATAAGGTGATTCAAGATGGCACAGACACAGGTCAGGCTCCGCAGAACAGCAGGACCTAACAAGTTTAGATTGCGCTCAAACGTAATCTATTAAAGCGGGAGCAGGCACGTATACCGGGCTTGAACCGGCAGCGTATGTATCTCGTACATAAAGGAGAAACAAAATGGGTGTAATTGCAGAATATCTAGTAAACGGCGCGGCACCATCAACCGTCGGCGGAACCGGAACCGGAGCGAAGTACTTCTCCGACCTTCCTGGCCGTCCGGGTTGGGCATCGTCGAACTCAGGCGTGAACGCGGCAGCAGATTCCCTACAACAGGGCGCGGTTCCGTCAGCAACAAGCGCAGTTGGTCAGCTTCGTGTTCCAGGCGCAAACCGCTTGAACGCACAGAAGTTTTACGTGACTGCAGCAGGAACATACGGTTCTGACTCGGGAGACCCGTCAGGTACCGTGAACATCGAACTCGTGGCTAACACGAACACCGAAGCAGCACCGACCTACGTGGTCATCGCTTCGTTGGGCGCAGCAGCACCGAAGTTCGCGAACGCAGAAGGTTGGTTGCTTGACGCCGTTCTATTCGGCGATTCAGCATCCGGTCTTGTGAGCGGATACTACACCGGCATGGTCGGTGGCGCGTTCTTGAACCAGGCTGGCACCGCAGCATCTGTCATCCTACAGAACACGATTGCAGGTATCAACTTCGCACCGACCGCAGTGAACAGCTACCCGTTTGGGTTGCTAGTTCGCGCAACGTTCGGCACAAGCGATGCAACGAACACTGCTAGCTTGTTCCAGTTCCAGATTTCAGCGGAGTAAGCTGGCTGGATTAACCTCCGAGATGTGATAGGGCTGGAGAAAAAGATTCCAGCCCTCCTCTCGACATCTGTGAAAACCAGGGCACGCCGCGTTATAGCCGCGACACATATTCTAAAGGGAACCTATGTTCAATCCGAGTGCTGTGACGTTGGGAGAACTCGGTTCGTTCATCAGGGATTTGAGTATCTTCACGGGACTCGTGATATTGGGTTGGAAGGGACGCTCTTGGGTCCAACCAATTATTGACGTATTTTCTGAAGCGAAAGATTTCTTTCCGGAAGCGCGTAAGCACATGATTGTCATGGAGACAAGCATGGACGCACTTCTGAACAACCACTTGAGTCACTTGAAGAATGACGAACCGGAGACAAAGATAGAGTTGTAAGCGGAGCAGTCATGCCGTTCGTATCGCAAGCGCAACAAGGTTGGGCGCATGCCCATCCTGAAGAGTTCGGAAAAGAGAACTTGAAAGAGTTTGACGCTGCGACGAAGGGAATGCACCACCTCCCGGAACATGTTCACGAACATTCAAATGCTTCGTACGAACATGTTCGAAAGATGAGAAAAGATGGCTGAGAAAAGCTGGCTGAAGAAAATTGCCGCGCTACGCAGATTGCTCGATGATGTTGGTCCAATCTGGCCTGCGCCGAGCACCAAGCTTTCCGGCTATGCTGAAGACGGCCCGTATCACTGTGAAGATTGCACATTCTTGAAGCGCGACAAAGAAGGCAAGCCGGTCGCGGACGAAAGCGGCATGGGGCGATGTAATCACCCAGTCGTAATCGCGGACAAGGAAGTGAAGAAGGACAAAAGCCTTCTGCCCATTATCAACATCGAGAAAGGATGTTGTGAGTTCGTGGACCAGAAGGGGCATGAGGACGGCGAAAAAGAGGAATAACATGCACCGATTGGTTGCGTTATTCGTTCGACACGGCTCAACGACTCTGAATGATTCCGGAAAGTTCCGTGGTCCTCTAGACGTGGACCTGGATGAGAACGGAAAGAAGCAGGGCGAAGAAGTTCGAGACTTGATTCGGACTCGCGGCCTGTCATCAGCATTCACGAGCAGCAAGAAGCGCACGAAGCAGATGGCGGACATCGTTCTGAGAGGCCGAGACATCGGTCACACGGAGCGGAAGAACCTGGACGCTTTGAACGTCGGTGAGTATGCCGGTCAACTGAAGACGGAAAGTAATCTCGATGCCATCCGTTACTATCAGAGGAATACGGACGCTAAGATTCCCGGCGGCGAGCGCATCAAGGACTTTCAGGACCGAGTGAACCCTGAAATCGAAGCGGTCGTGAAGCGCGGGAAAGAATCAGGCGTTCCCGCAATCGCGTTCGTGCACAGTTCCATCATTCACCAACTGGGCGCTCTGTATCATCACGACCATGAGCACGTCAAGGTAAAACCAGGCGGCGTAGTCGGCGTTTACGAAACGAACACCGGATACACGGCTGAACCACTCTTCAAGGAAGAGACGAAAGATTCGGATGTTGTGAGTTAAGAGGCTATCATGAAGAAGCACGCAGGACACGGCTACAAGCACACGCACATCGAGCATCACGCCGATGGTAGCCACACCATGCACCACGAGCACGAAGATGGCAAGAGCCACAAGAAGTACGCTGTGCAGAGTCTCGACCACGTTCACGACGGCATGCAGGACCACCTAGGTTCAGCTAACCCGGGCGAGGGCATGGACGAACACAACCAGCCGATGGCCGCAGCCGCACCAGCAGCAGCGCCAGCAGCGGCTGCTCCTGCAGCAATGCCGGGAGCCTAACATGGAAAAGCAACACACCAGCATGTACCGCGCTATGCGCCATTTGCGCAAGGGCGGACTGCACGAAGCTCTACACATCCCGATGAAGGAAAACATTCCTCAGGATAGACTAGAGTCAGCAATGAACAGCCCCAACGAGCACGTAGCGCACATGGCTAACATGGCGCACACGATGAAGGGCTTCAAGAAGAAGTAATGGACCTAAAGAACATCTCAGCCAAAATTGCGGAGCATCTACGCAAGGCGTTCTCTGACAACGGCGAGCCGAGTTCATCTCGGCTGCTCGCCCTCGTTCACAGCGTCGTTGCCAGCTTCGTGTTGGTTTACATCGCAATCAAGACGCACGGATGGCCGGACGGCGGAACCTCTGCCGGATTGGGTGCATTCGCGACAGCGCCTTACGCGGTGAACCGGGCATCGAAGATGTTCGATAAGAAAGATGATTCAAAGGACACGAAGGATGTCCCGAGCGGTCCAGTCCCTAGGGGGGAGTGATGGGAAGTTTCATTTCAAACGCTCTAGCGTCGGCGCATAAGACTCTAGACAACGCGAACAAGTTTCAAGCCAGTGCTGGCGGACCGATGCATCACGAGTATTCGAACGCATCGCACGCGGTAGCACGAGCAGCAAGAAAAGAACCGAGCAAGCCGAGCGCATTCGACGGCGGCGCATCTGAAGCCGCAGGACTGAAAGCCAAGGCCGACAACATCGCTGAATACGTGAAAGCGAACCCATAAAGAGGCCCAATGCCAGCAATCGGAAGAGACAAAGACATTCTCAATTTTCTAGCGGACAGGATTAAGACTCAGATTGAGTTCTGGCCTGACTTCGTAGAAGCCTGGGATGAAAACGCCAACGGCAAGAGATTCCGTGGCGAGTCTATGTCGCTGACCGAATTGTGGAATCTCTACCTAGGCTACGTCCGCGAGACGTCCACCGAGGTTGAAATCTCCACCGGCAAGATTAACGCGAGAAAGGAAGCCGCGAAGAACCCGAAGAAGGGTTACACGGTCATTCCGTGCAGAGCGTTCGAGCTACCAGGTCGATTCTACTTCCGTTCGAAGCATCACGAAGGCGCGAACGGGTATCTTGAGTTTGACCAGTGGCTTTACGCACGCGACCAGGCCCGTAAGGACCTGTTCTGGTTCGGCAAAGAAGTATTCGACATGGACTACTTCGAGCACGTTCACCGCGTGACCACGAATCAGTTCGTGCAGAAAGATTTCGACGGCGTGTTCGAAGAAGGATACACGACGAAGGAAGTCAAGGCCGCGTTCAACAAGCAGAACCGAGTTCCCCGCGTGTGGGTTCAGAAAGAAGAGTACACACCGGGCGAATCACTGCCGACAGCGGCTACAGAGATTCACGACATGGGTTCCTGGATTCAGGACCCGATTGAAGCAGAGAAGTACACCAACCAAGCACGTACGATGATTCTTCTGGACCCTCGCGGGTTCTTCAAGACCTTCACGGACATTCTTGACACGGTGCAGTGGGTCATCTCATGTCCCGACGTACGCATCCTGATGATGTCAGGAACGTACAAGCTTACGCTTCAGTTCCTGTCACTGTTCAAGGGCAAGTTCTTTTTGCCGCCGGGACAGCGACCGACGAAGTTTCACCTGCTCTTTCCTGAGTACGTTGACCGCAGCGCGGACGGCGACTCCAAAGAGCCGTACATCTACCCAGGCCGCAAGCTGGAATCACCGGACCCGACGATGGGCATCATGTCCATTGGTTCGTCACTGTCTGGTTTCCACTGCGATGTGTTGAAGTTTGACGACATCGTCACAGACGATAACTGTCTGACTGACGAGACGCGCCAAGCCTTGAAGGATAAGGCTGACGGCGCTGTCAACCTTTTGATGCCTTGGGGCTGGCACGACATGATTGGCACGAGATACTTTCCGGACGACTACTACGGAATCTCTCTCGACCAGAACAAGGAAAGCGAAGAAGATTACAACCTGAAGTTCTTCACGCGTGCCGCATGGTACGTCAAGGAAGAGTTCAAGGACGTCGAAGAGAGAAGTCTCTTTGACCTAACCGAGGAAATGGTCACGTTGACCTTTCCCGAGCACAAACCTTTCAAGAGTCTTCGAAAGGATTTGCGCAAGAACGAAAAAAGTTTCAGATGTCAGCAGCTTAACCAACCTGTTTGGGGCGATGCGAACTCAATTAGTCTTGACCGACTACTCTTGGAGCAGCGTCGAGACAAGACCTTGGCCGAAGTGTTGGCAGCACCGGGATATGTATACGGCGCTATCGACATGGCGAAGGAAAACAAACAGTTTTCAGACTACACCGCTCTCGCGATAGGCAAGGTCTATCAAGAGGGTTCGACTCTCATCCAGCCGGATGAGAACGGCATCCTTCCGGAGCGACCGGATGCGAAGTGGGTGATGGTCATCCTTGACGTTCAGTTCGGGAAGTGGTCACAGAACGAGACCATCAACCGAATCACAGAAATGAACAACAAGTGGCGACCGAAGTCCTGGTCCGGCGAAGACACTGGCGGACTATTGACGTTCAAAGAACGATTGATAGACGTTTCGAAACTCAAATACGGGCACTGGCCGTACATTGTATGGTCAACGCCTGACAACTCCGAGAGCGCGAAGAAAAATCGCATCAAGGGCGTCGAACTGCTGCTTCGTGCAGCACGTTTGTACTTCATGATAGCAAGCTGGAACGAAGAAGTGTTCAGCGAGCTAGAGAAGTACAAGGGCCAGAAGAGTACTCGTTACTTCAAGGACGACGTTCCGGACGTGTTGTCGATGCTGGCAAAGCGCATCCCGTCTATGGTTCGACTATCCCAAAAGGAACTCGACCAGCAGACAGCGCAGAAGGAAGCCCAGTACCGGGAACAGCTACGTCGCGAGATGAACCGCGTCATATTCGGAGCCGATACCGGCGGATACTCGACTCAACCGTCGCAGTGGCCGTCGTATAGTGAGCCACGAGAGGAGTCGCGTAGCCCGATGGGTGAAGTGGCAAATAAATTCTTTCGAGGTAATGGACTGAGAGCATGAGCGAACCACTAAATCAGGCAGCGGCAGACGCACTGGCAGAACTAGAAGTAAAGCCAGTCGCAGAAATTACCTCTGCGGATTTGAAGAAGGATAAAGAGACGGGAACGTACCTTTATTCCGATGGTGCAGCACTGAAGCTTGTAATTGACGACGCATCGCTGGCCGACAACTACATGAACATCAATCAGTGGGCAGCGCAGTGGACGCAGGCTCAGGTTATCTACCAGAGTCCGCAGTCGGCGTCAGCGTTCGACGGCGTGTTCATGGCCCAGGTGCCGAAGTTCACCGTATCGAACCACATTAGCTCCATCGTACCGAAGATTCTGGAGGGTCTATTCTACGAGGACCCTCCGTTCCTTCTACGTCCGCGTCCGGGCACGAAGCAAGAAGTCACCCGAGCGAAGACGGCATTGTTTTCAGCACAGCTTTGGGACATGCACTTCGAAACCGAAATCTCGTACGGCCTGGAACAGATGGCCCTACTGGGTACCGGCGTTTGGAAGTGGGGATACCTAGAGCACGAAGAAAAGATTAAGCGTTACCGTCGAGAGCGAGCGCAAGCTGCTCTTAACAGCGTAATGCCTACGGACCCGATTGACACTCCTGACTCTGACGGGTATGAAATATACGTGGACAGCGTCAAGATTTCACGTCCGTGGATTAAGTTCTGCGATGTTCGCGCAGTTCTAGTTGACCCAGGTTGCCGCATGGGCGATATTCGCCGTGCAAAGTGGGTCATCTATCGTGATTACGTGACGTTCGATGATTTGAACGCGCTACGCGAAGTTCCGGGCTACAACATTCCGGACGAAGATGAACTGAAGCGAATCTTCCTGGCAAATGAAATGTCAGGACCAGACAACTTGACGATGACCATTCCGGAAGGAATGCGCGGCTACCTACAACAGGCTTTGCCGAGAAACTATCGCTCTACTGCAGACCATTTGCAGAACCCGATGGAACTTCTTGAGCGTTGGGACCGCGACAAGGTTATTGTCGTGCTGTCATTCGGCGGCAGAAACATTCTAATTCGTAACGAAGAGAACCCGTACGGTAAGTTGCCGTTCTTCAGTGCAAACTGGAGAAACATCCCCGACAGCTTTTACGGCCAGGGCCTAGGCCAACTTATTGGAGCAGAGCAAGTCGTTGAGCAAGGGGTAACGAACCTCGCACTTGACCTACTTGCATACGGGCTACAGCCTACAGCCGTTAGAAAGAAGGGCTTCAACGTTCCGACGCAGATGACGCGTTGGAAGCAGGGCGGCATCATCGACGTTGATGATGACGTGGACAAGGCATTCAAGTTCTTGACGATGCCCCCAGTCCCTGGTGAAGCATGGCAGTTCATTCAACAGGCTCAGGCGGCGGCACAACAGACATCCGGCGCAAACGAGCAAGTCATGATGGGCGCAGGGTCAGCAGGCGTTAAGACTACCGGTATGCGTTCAGGTACCGGAGCGGCGGCTGTTGTCCAGGCTAACGCATCGAGACTCGACGGCCCGAGTGGAAGACTAGTTCGACAGGTCTTCGAACCGTGGCTGTACCAGATGGACCAGTTGAACAACGAACTGTTGCCGACGTCAGTCCTTCGCCGCATCCTTGGTGAAGAACTTGGCTCTGCCTACATGGGCGACCATATCGAGTTTCGCAACGCGAAATACGAGTATGAAGTCCTTGCAGGCGCAAAGCTTGGCGCAAAGAAAGAAATGGCGCAAGCGTTGCCGATTATCATTCAGCTTTTGAACAACCCGACCTTCGTCAAGAATGTGAACGACGGTCACTATCAGTTCGACGCGGTTGCAATCTTCAAGGCGTTTACGGACGCCGCAGGCTGGAAGTTCAGCCAAGACTTCCTACGTCCTATGACGGACCAGGAAGCGCAGCGCTACGAACAGAACTCTCCGGCGGCATTGCAGGCTCAGCAGATACAGGCTCAGCAGCAAGCGCAGACGCAGAAGTTCCAGCAGGACAAAGAACTAGAAGACCAGAAGCAGCTTGGCAAGGCCGGAGCGGAAGTTCTCCGACAGGCTACCGAGCACAGTCTGGCAGGCGAAATGGGCGAACCGACCAAACAAGGATTCGGTTCGCAAACGTCCGCGTAAGAAAGGAACAATATGAAGGCAAAACCACTACTACACAATGAACTAACTCCACAGAAGCAGGCTGCGCTAACAGCAATGATGGCGATGCCGGGTTGGCTCGTAGTGGAAGAACTTCACATGGCAGCATGCAGCCAAGCAACAAAGGACCTGCTTGCAGCCGACCCCACAGAGCAGGGCTACGACCAGAAGGTCAAGGCCCTGCAACTTCGCTCGCGAGAGCGTAACGAATTTTCTCTCTTGATTCTGATGTCAGTCGCTTACCACGCGAAAGCGCTGGCAGCGGTTGAAGAGGAAGCAAAAGAAGAGAAGCCGAAAGTCAATCCAATTATCAAGCCGCTGTACGACACGAGTACGGTGCAAAGGAATAAGTCATGAACGCAGCAGAAATCACCTGGGATGTAATCAAGTCCTGGACCGGCGCGGAAATGAAGCGCCAGATGGCAGTTCCCGAAAACCGGGAAGCTATCAGCAAGGCCATTCTGTCACGCCCGTTCGCAGAAGTTCAAGCGTTGGCCGTTGAACAGGAAAAGACGGCGGAAGAACCAGTGGTTGAGCCAGTCATCGAGCCGACAGCGGAAGAACTAGCTGCCAAGGCCGAGGCTGACCGGCTGGCCGCAGAAGCTGTAGCAGCGGAAACGCTACGTGCTTCGGCAGAAGCAGCCGCAGCAGAACGCGCCAAGAAAAAGATTGTGGTCGAGTATCAGGCTACCGATGAAAAAGGTAACCCGATTGGCCGACCGACGCACCTTGAGGCGTATTCTCAAGAAGAAATCATTGACAAGATGAAGGAAGCGCACATTCAGGCGACTCGTGCATTCCACCGTCTGAAGGCTCAGAAGGTTCAGAGCGTGAAAGAAGTGAACGTTGCTCCCGCTCCCGTCCCCGGACAAGTCTCTGACGCCGAACTGCTAGCTTTGGTCAAGGACCTGAAGTCTGATGACCCGAACGTAGCGCTCGCAGCATATAAGAAGATGGACGCGGCGAAAGAAGCCAAGGTCCGCGCTGAGTATGAAGCGAAGAATGCCGAGCAGAAAGAGTATGACCGGCAGAACAAGGTGAGCCAAGATTTTCTTGGTGCTCACCAACACGACTTTAACAATTGCCAAGCGAACGTGCTTTTGATGGCACAGTACATCCAGGACAATCAACTGGCGTGGACGACAGACAACTTGGAAATTGCTTTACACGCTTTGGAACACGAACTGGCTCCAGTTGCAGCGCCAGTGGTAACGACGCCCCCGGCTAATCCGGCTCCGGCACCGGCACCAGTAGCAACGATTGCAGCGGCACCGGTTGTGCAACCGGCTCCGACTGTGACGGCACCAGCAGCGCCACCGGCAAATCCGGCTCCGGCGCAGCCACGACCGGGAGTCAACGGCGGTCTCGTACCTGGAGCATCATCTGCTTCACGTCCGGCACCAACGAAAAAAGGCTTGACGATAGAAGAAATCCTGTCATGGGATGGCAAAACGATGCGAGAGAAAATGCGTTCTCCGCTACGCGATGAAATTGTTCGCGTAACCACCGAAGCCAACCTACGACGCGGACGGTAAGCTAAAGCAGCGCTATAAGCTGACTTTCAGTGCACACAGAGGCACACCATGGCTGGTGGACCGAACCCAACAGTAGCAAACGTAGGAAATATTCTTACGGCACAGAGCATCCTATTCGATAAGGAACTTATTCCGAACTTGAAGGGTGAAACTGATGCATTCATCGTGGCAGCAGAGCGCCGAGTACAACCGAACAACAGCGGTATCAACCGTCAGTTCTTCCAGTACTCAACGCTAACTGGTGACACGGCTCAGGCAGGCGACGGAGTTGTCGGCTCACCTGAGTTCGTCGGGCAGATTTCTGCACCGGCACAACTTGGTGAGTGGAACAACTACACGAACTTCTCAGCGTTCGTTGTGGCTTCCGCCCTTGACGACTTGGTTGGAAACAGCGCAGCCGAACTAGGCTACCAGGCTGGACAGAGCATTTCTGAGCTATACAGCGCGGTTGCAGATAGCGCGGCAACGGTTGACTCTCAGGTTAACCAGAACGCCCTTCTATCTACGCCGTTCACGATTGACCTTGCAACAATCCGTTCTTTGAAGCAGCAGCTTGTTTCTAAGAACGTGTTGCCAAACCGCAATGGCCGATTCGCTGGCGTTGTGTCTCCGCACGTTCTTGGCGACATCTTCAACGCAACGACTGTGAACAACAGCATCGTTGACCTATGGAAGCTTGGCAACATCGACAAGTTCGATAAGATTGCCGGTGCTGACCAGAAGATGGACATCGAACTACCGGGCACCAACATCGTGCTTCGACAGACCCCGTTCGTGACGACCACTGCTAACTACAGCGGTTCTGGTAAGATTGCTTACCGCACGTACGTGATGGGTCAGTACGCCTTGATTGGCGTATGGCAGCAGGTTCCGGGCGACACCGACCTTGGTGACGGCGACTGGAGAACCATTGACTGTAAGGTTGTTGAGAATGCTCCGGCATCCGCATACGACCCAGTCGGAACCATCGGTTCATGGTGCTCTTACCGATTCCACCAGACGGTATCTCTACCGCCTGCACGCGGCGCAAACACGCAGCGTATGCGCTTCATCGACAGCGTTCCTGCAATTCAGTAAAAACCCGAGGGGGAGTTCGATGCTCCCCCTCATTCCAATCTTAAAGGACTGTTATGGCAAATATGCCGCCGCTGCAGAACGTGTCGAATCCCTGGGAAGGGCGACATGATTTGAAGACCACGCAGGAAACAATTAAAAAACTTCTTGCTGGTGGGACCCCCAATTGGGTCAAGTGGCCGAAAGACTATAAGAGCATGGCTCAGGAAGCGTTGCTGTCCGACCGTGAAACGTCGGAGATTATGGCACGCCAGTACAAAATGGAAGACCAGGAACTGCTACTCAATGAAGTAGCAAGGAAGGTCAATCCAATTCGTACGCGTGACTTTGTCGATAAGCTACGCCGTTACGGAGTCAAGTGCTATACCATTGACAACGGTTTCCCACCGGCGACAGTGGCCTTGTGGGCTTTCAAACCAGGAACGGACCACGTCGTACCCGTATGCTACCTCCAAGTGCCTGCGATGTACGAATGGTCAGTCTTGCGACTAGACAAACGAGGATTGCCTTCTGGAGAGGCGTTCCGAGGTTGGCGCACAGTCGAGTCTCAGCTTGTCGAAAAAGGAGTCATTTCAGAGGCAAGAGCCAATGAAATCTTTGGCAGGCCGGTTGACGGAGAAGTCAGCCGCAGATTCCGCCGGAACATGCACTGGTTTCGAAATCGTCGGAACCTACAGCATCAACTGGAACAAACCGAGATATAGCAACTGCTTTTCTCGTCGGCAACTAGCCGAAACTACAAAAGTCCGGGCCGTGCCCGACTTACAAGGAAACTCACATGAGCGACCAACAGAAGCCGGGTACCCCGGCAGTAACTTCAGCGGCAGTAAACGCAGCATCGCCGTCTGATTCAGCAACACTGCAGATGCTAGTTCAGTTGCTTCTAGCCGAACGCCAGGAAGCTCTACTCGAAAGAGAAGAGAAGAAAAAGGCGGCTCAGGCACGCAACGAGCAGCAGCAGAAGAACGCCGAATATGCGGAGCAGGACACAATCAATATTCAGAAGATTTGTTCTCACCGTAAGGGCGGCAAGGGTCTCAAGGGTCCGAAGGTGGACTACGCTGTTTCTTTCCACACGTTCGTCAACAGTGAATCAGCAATCCGTTGCTTGATTTGCAAGATGAAGTGGAAGAACACGGACACCCCGGAGTTCTTGATGCGCCGAGGTAAGAAGGTTGAAAACCACACCGGAATCGGTTGGAAGGACGCCTACAGGATGGTCACGGAAAGTAGCAACACCGCGACATCATCCGAAGTAAAACTTGTTGCTAGTCCCGAAGCGGCACCGAAGGTAGACTTCGAAAAAGTTGGCCGCAGCGCAGTCGAAATCTAACCGGCGAACCGGTTATCTGGCACGGCAGATTATATCCGCCATCCGATGCAATGGCGGAACACTTTCTTAGGAGATTGACTCTGAACTTTCCAACTTAACCACAAGACTACGATGATGGGTCTTGTTGGTCCCGCCATCCGTAGCCAGAGTATCCACTATGGCTAATTCCCAAAGCACACAAACGCTGTTGCAGATGTATGACAAGGTCGTGACCCTCGGTGACGTGAAGCCTGTTCTCGCCGACGTCGCTGCGTATCAGCTTGAACCTTTCATCACTATCTGCTCTGACGTTTACGCAGACATCGTTGGCGTTCCATTTCCTCACAAGTGGAACGAAGTCAAGCTTCCAATTTTCTACACGAACAGTCTGCAGCAGGACTATGCTCTTATCAACCCTGATGGCACCAGCGTGTTCAACATCGAGTGGCTACAGGAAGGAATCGTCGTAGAAGAAACGAACGTGAGTACTCTTCCGAAGCCTTGGGGCTACGCGGAGTGCGGACGTCACCAGGGACAGCAGACCGGCAGCATTCTGCAGCCGCTGAACTGGTCATGGCCGACGTTCACCTGCAACACGATTTACAACTACATGGCGTACTACGGAACCTGGGGCGGCTCGGACATCGACGCCACATTCGGAAACAACCCCGGCTCTCTATCGGTCTACACCGACCCGACTGCGAACAACACGCAACAGAAGAACCCAATCACACAAGTTCGAGACACCAACGGAAACCTGCAGGTGGTCACTCAGTACGGAACTACAGGCGCGTCTCAGCCAGCATGGCCGATGGCGAACTCTCCTGCGGGAACCGTGACGAATGACGGCAGCGTGAAGTGGACCGTTGTTGACCCATACGGAACTGCGATTAGAATCAGCCCGGTGCCTTCACAGACCGGCGTCGTGTTCCAGTTCAACCTGATTGCGCAGAAACCACCAGTCACGTTCACGAGTCTATCGCAGACGTTTGACCCGTTCCCGGACAAGTACCTGAAGTACTTCCGTCAGGGAATCATCGCGCAATGCTACCGCTGGTCGAGCGATGCCAAGGTCCAGGCCAAGTTCGATAAGAACTACCAGATTTGGCTGAAGAGTCTGAACGACCTACGCGCAATGGAAGACCGCGAGCTAGAAGAGTACCGCTTCGTTCCGGAGCAGACAATCTTCGGTCGCGGAACATCAGGACGCACCTCGTACGTTGGACCGGCATATCCGTTTAACTACCCTTGGCGCTGATAATGAGTCATTCAAAAACAGATAGAGCGGCGCAGATGGAGAGGCGTCGTAGAAATACTATCTTTGTTGTGAAATATCTTTCAACGCACTCGTGCGTAAAGTGTGGCGAACCTGATATTCTCGTCTTGGAATTTCATCACAGAAACCCTAGACTCAAGAAAAGAAGCGTATCGTCGATGTTTCACAACGGAGACTCCATAAAGACTCTAGAGAAAGAAATAAAGAAGTGCGATGTTCTTTGTGCGAACTGTCACAAAAGAGAACACGCTTCTGATGTTAGAAGACAAGTCATTGATGAACTGTCTTCGGGAACTCTTGTGGAATACAAGAGGATTAGAAGGTCTAAATAGATGGCAAACTTGTTGTCTGACACAATCAACTACATTCTGCCATTCTGCCGCTATCAGTCGGCCAGCGTGGGCACGAATCTCATGCCGATTATCGGCATCGCGAACATCGTTCGCAACGTCATTCTCGCTGCGCCGATGGTGTGGGACTTCAACCGTGCGGAGAGCACGGCGACGACGCTTACAGCAACGCAGCAGGATTACACTCTGACTCTGTCCGACTTCGGATACCTTGAGAAGGCTTCGGTCCAGGACCCGGTTAACTCAACCTGGTACGAGATTCCGGACATCAGAAATAACTCTGCGCTGGCGAAGTCAACCACAACGACCCGTCCGCAGGTTGTCTCAACACAGAACGGCACCGGACCGGTGCTAAGATTCTCAGCAGTGCCGGACAAGAACTATCCGCTCTCAGTTGTCTATCAGAAGAGTGCGGTGCAGTTCGCAGCAACGTCAGACGCGTGGGCACCGATTCCGGACACGATGTCAGACGTGTACAACAACATGGTCCTAGGCTACTACATGGACTCATGTCAGGACCCGCGTGCAAGTCAGTACATCCTACGTGGCATCGCAGGTCTGTTGGCTCGTCAGAGTGGTCTATCCGACATGGACAAGGCTATCTTTGCACAGAGCTACATGAACTATAACTCAGCGCTCATGTCTCAAGCAATGAGCACACAGATGGGCAAGCAAGCACAAGGCGGACGCTAAGAAATGGCCGGACAGTTCGAAACAGCAGGAGCGCAGCACCAGAATCCGTCTCGCGGTAAGCCGATTCACATCGCGAGAATGGAAACCGGTCTGTTCACAAACAGAAACCCGCTGCATGACCCTGCGTCCTGGTACGTCTCAAAATACGGCGGATATCCTGACGCGCTGCTAGACGGCAGCAACATGGAAATCTCGAACCAGTTGACGATTATCCGTCGATACGGAACGAGCAGATATTCCTTCGCGCAGATTCCGAACGCCATTGACAGGTTCTACGAGTGGCGCAAGCTTGACACGACCATCTCCGTCATCGCGGACACGCTCGTCGGTTCGTACATCGTTTCAAACGTCGGCGCGAACACGCGGATATTCACGAAGTCTGCAGGCGCAGGCGAGGGCTACTACCAGGGCGTTGCAAGCACGCTGTACTACGGCGACGGCATCGACCTGCAGAAGTTCATCGCAGGAACCGGCACGAACGGCGTATGGAACTGGGGCATTGCAAAGCCGACCGTGGCTCCGACTCTTTCTATCACGCAGAGTTCTTCTGCGACCGTGCCATGGCAGGCGAACACCGTTTACTCAACCATGGGTCTATTGGTTGACTCGAACGGAAACATTCAGCAGTTGCTATCCGTAAACGCAACCGGCACGAACACGACGCAGTACGGCGTAACCGGAAACGGACAACCCGCATGGAACCAAACCCCGGGCGGATTGACGAACGACGGCGGACACAACTGGTCTAACTGGGGTCCGATTGTCGCATGGACTCCGCACACGGTTTACAACAACGCTTCTCTCGGCGGAACGCTTGCGAATCCGTGCATCATTTACGACCCAAACACGAAGGCGTGCTTCTTCACCGCAACGCCTGGAAACAACCAGGGCACGAGCGGCAGCAGCTATCCGAACTTTCCTAACACGATTGGTGGAAACATTCACGACCCGTCGAACCAGGACAGCCCCCCGGCAGTTAAGTGGTGGTACCTTGGAGCACTGAAGGTTCCCCCGCCGTGGACACCGTCTCACTCGTACACGACGCTAGGCGGCGGAGATAACTCGTTCTCCGGAATCGTTGAGCCTGTTTCTTTGGTCAACGGTCTTCCGTCGAACCAGACAGTCTTCTGGCAGATTAACAACACCGGTTCTTCTTTCACATCAGGAACCGGCGGAACTGCGCCCCCGTGGTCAACCACGCTCGGCACGCAGACGACCGACAACCAGCTTATCTGGCTCAACCTCGGCTCCGGCACGCGACAGACGACGCACAACTATTCACAGTGGACCGCGCAAGGCGCAACGTTCTCTGTCATCGTTGACTCGAACAACAACTATCAGGTCTGCACGCAGAGTGGAGTTTCTTCATCTACCGCAACCGCAGGCATCGTGTGGTCAACAGGCTACAACCAGACAACGATTGACGGCTCTGTCGTGTGGACATGCGTCGGCCCGAAGATGACATGGGCGGCTAACACGCAGTGGTACCTTCCTTCAGTAGGATGGTTCCCACCGGGCGGCTCTATCTCATACGGCGGCGCGATTATTCTCGACAGCAACAACGATGTCGAAGGCGTCGTGGCATCCGGTAAGTCAGGCGGCTCTGCTCCGGCATGGCCTGCGTTCGGTTCTGCAGCAGGCACGCAGACAACGGATAACGCGGCAACGTGGTCTTTGATTGGCCCGTTCTCTACTGCGGGATTTTCTTGGACCAAGGGCATGTCGTACGCGTACAGCTACACCAGCCGTACAGCGACGGACATTTACAACACTACGACACCTCCGGATTGGCCGGGTCCTCTAGGAACGCCGTACGGCGCTCTGACCGGACACATTTCAACGGCATCACCGCTGGCAACAATCCGTGGTGGAAACCCGGGAGCAACGGTCACGCTGCGCATTCCTTGTTCTTCTGACCCGCAGGTTGACACGATTACAATTTGGCGTACGCTCGACGGCGGAAGCACTCTGTTCTTCCTAACGGAAGTTCCGAACATCCAGCCTATTGGCGGAAACCAGCAGACGCAGATTGTTACGGACGTTTCTCCGGACACGGTAATTAACGAACTGATTTCTGCGCCCATCAACGACCAGAACGACCCACCACCGGCTGGCTTCTTGCCGATGGCGTTCCACTTCGAACGCATTTGGGGAGCGGTCGGCAACTTCGTGTTCGCCTCTGGCGGACCGGACGTTCTGACCGGCAATCCTAACGAGTCGTTTGACCCGTTGGACTTTTTCGAGTTCCCGAGTCCCGTGGTCAAGATTGTCCCGACCGCAACCGGCATTCTGGTGTTCACGACATCAGACGTGTACGGTATTCTCGGCGGACCCATCTTCGACACGTTCTTCCCGTCACCGATGGTCCCTGGCGTGGGCTTGACTCACTTCCAGGCGCTAGACATTCACGGCGGCGTGATTTACATGTTCACAGCCGACAGACAGTTCATCAGCTTGGACCCGAGCGGCGGTGCTCAGCGCATGGGCGGACCTATCGCGAACAAGCTTGAGAACTTTGATTCTACTCTCGTGTACGTCACGGTTCACGAGCGCGGAAACGACAACGCAATTTACATCGGCAACGGCTCAACAGGCTGGTACCGATTGAACCCATCTCAGTTCCCGAACGGAACACAGGTGTGGTCAACGTTCGCAACCATCACGGGCGGTCTCGGTGTTGTGCAGTCAGTCGAAGTCGCGAAGGGCGACCACAGACTGCTATACGGACACCCGGGCGGAGCGACGTACGTTCTGTTCCGAGACAGTGCGGTTTATGCCGACGAGGGCACGCCGTACACTTGCGGATTCACAATGGGCAGCTTCAACCTGGTAAGTCCGGGTCAGATTGCTGGACTGACATTCGTCAACCTACGTTGCACGAGAGTCGGAACCACGCCGACCGTTGGCTTCTTGTTGAACGAAACATCAGGAGCGTTCACGACGTTCCCAAGCGCACAAGCATATCCTTGGGAAATCTATGGAGCAACCGGACAACCGGCGACTCTGTACAGCAACGCTTATTACTTCCGTGCAGCCGGAGTTCCCGCGCTGGCGGAGCACATGCAGGTCCAGGTCAGTTTCCCGGCGGAAGCAATCGCCAACGAAGCGCTGACCATGACCGTGTTCGGAGTTATTGAACAGCAGCCGGAGATTTAATGCCACTGAGCGATTACTTCCCTCAGATGAAGGGATGGAAAGCCGTTGATACACCAGACGGCATGAAGCCGCAGATACCCGACGCTACTACTCAGGTGTCGCCGTATCTGCGTGCTCCGCTTCCGCTCCCGTTGCAGTACGCTCCGGATACGCTGAAGCAGTACAACCGACCGGGCTTGAGTTCGTTCCGTGTTTCTCCACAGTCACCTAGCTCGTTCCCCGCAATCAACGCGGCGAGCGCTGGTGTCGCGCAGAAAGCTATCACGGTTACGCCATCGGGCAACGGTCTACCGAACAGCCTGAGCAACGCCGTGTTTTCAGCGAACCTAGCGAACGGCAACAGCCAAGTCGGAACGGTTACGATGGCACCGGTATTCACGCTGGTGTTCGTTCAGACGACAGCTATTAGCAGAATACAGTTGTACGCGACGGCGGCAGCGAGAGACACCTCGCCTGAGCCGACGAGGCCGCTATCGGTTCCGCCAACACCGGGACTCGACAACGGCGTCATCGCGGACTTCTATCTTACCGGTCAACCGGGCATTCCCCTTCTCTTCGGGTGCTCTCCTCCGATTGTAGGAGCGAACGAAGACACCAGTCCGACCGGCACGGTCTACTGGAGAATTACGAATCTTAGTGGTTCGACAAATACAATCACGGTCACGATTAATTTCTTGGAGATGGAGCAGACGTAATGACGGCAGTTTCCGGAACAGTTGCAATGATTGGCGACACCCTGGCGCACTTCAAAGCCTGGGCACAAGTTCTATCGAACTTCTTCTTGACGATGCCCACGCTGACGCAGACTGCGGACGCGGGACAGGTCAACTGGTCAACGATTGCAGCGGTTCCGCCTCTCGGATGCATTTCTAGCTCTATCGCGATGGCTGGAAACATCGTCACGGGAACCACAACCGCGAGTGCTTTTGTGGCCGGAAACACGTTCAACATTCAGAGCAGCGTTGTGTACGGCGGACGGCTTAACGGTGGACCGTTCACGGTGTCCGCAGGTTCGACTGCCACATCATTAGTATGGGTAGCCAACTTTCAAAATACGGACGGCGGCACTGCGGACGGCGCGGTAATGATTCCGGTTAACCCGAGTGCGTACGAAGTCTACAAGAGCAATGACGGATTGTTGTCGTACTACTTCAGAATAGACTATGGAAACACCGACCAGAACCTTCCCTGCTTGCGTCTTCAGTTCGGAACAGGCTCGGACGGATTCGGAAACATACTCGGCATAACCGGTTCAACCCTAGGCTCAGGATTTATCGAGTGGCTGAACTATAGTTCCGGTCCCGGTATAGGAGTGAACTCTCAGGCGGCTTACAACTTGTACAATCACCCAACAGTTGCAAACTGGGGATTCATGATGTTTCGAGCCATTGCCTCCGGAACACCAGAAATGATGTACTTCGGAGTCGAGAGAAACATCACGGCACCGACAGCGCCTCCGACGTATGGAGGAAGCTACATCACAACGATTTGCGGAAGCCACGGAACCAACACGACTCCGCAATCGAACTCAGGGTTCAGCGCGACTAGGACGCACAGCATATTTTTAAGCGGAAGCATTCCTTACGCCGTACGAATAGGTTGTGCATTCGCTGTCATGACTGCCGCCGTGGCAAGCGGAGCAACCATCAGAATCCCCCCTTCGACTGGGAACACTCCATTGTTTCCTTTGTTTCCGACTGTCGCGCCACTGGATAATCCGTGCACCATATTCGCCGGAATGGCATCGGGAGATGTTCCCGGCGGTATTAACGAAGGCAGCACAACCACGGCGACGGTGTATGGGCAAACTCACACATACGTGACGACACAAGCGTCAACGGCGTGCCAAGGGTGGCAGAACGGCTCTTTAAACCAACCGTTTAGCTACCCCGTCATGCTATTCGAATAAGAAGATGAGAATAACCAAATACGCTCAGTACAACACGACGACCGTGGCGCAGTTCAAAGCCTGGGGCCAAGGCATCAGCACAGCGATGGCTGCGCTCGGTTACGTTCAAACCGCAGACACCGGTCAGGTAAACTGGAACACCATGGTTGCAGTTCCTTCCGTGGTCGTGTTCGACTTGTGGCAGAGCAACGACGGTTTGACTTCTTATGTTGTCAAGTGGAGCTATTCAGCCGGTGGTGGTGTCGCAGGCGGCGCTCCCGGTTTGAGCGTTCAGGTTGGCCGCAGTTCGGACGGAAGCGGCACACTTGTGAACGCTACTTCCAGCTTCAACCTTACGAGTGGCGGTTCTATCGCGCAAGAAGGCGGAACCACTCTGTATCCTCTGTTCTTCTCCGGCCCCGGAAACGGAGCCGGATTTGTTGCGATGATATGGTCAGGCTCTGGCTTTCCAAGTCTCGCCTGTGTTGAGAGAAGCATTTCAGGCACGGTGACCGCATCGCCGGTTTACAACAACCAGTACGTGACGCTGGTAATCGGCGGAGCGGCTAGCGGTGTCGGAACCAACGGATTTGCGAACCAGGTAAGTCTGTTCCTTACCGGAGCACAAATACTTGGAACGAACATGACGAACATCTGTACGCTAGGTAGTGCCGGTATGCTCGGCGGAACGAGTTCTATCTATCAGGGATTGGCTGTGGCCGGACAGGCTCTCCTTCTTCCAATTTTTCCACTCGTGGGCTGGTGTGGAAATCCGCTGTCGTTGTTGGCGTGCCTTCAGGGTGTTGATGGCGGACCGGCTCAGGTTGACCGAATGCCGTCGATTCCGATGCAGTTTGGTTTCTACGGACAGACTAGAACATTTTTGTTTTGCACTGGCGGATTGTGGGCGCACGGATTCAATCCGCAGATACCTGGTGCGGAATCAAGACCAATCATGAGATGGGAGTAAGATGAAGTATCAAACGTTTCTGACATACGACTGTAGCACGGTAGCCAACTACAAGCAGTGGGCGCAGGGAATCGGCACGGCGCTTACTGCGCTAGGCTGGACTAAGTCTTCGGACCCGGGCCAGGTCACCTGGGCCAACGTTGTTACGGTTCCGCAGCGCATACCGCAAGCCAATAACTTTACGTTCAATGGAGCGTGGGTCGGCGGAACGGCGTATACCGGACTTTCTGTTGCTTCAATTGGAAACGTTCAAGCGGTTACAAACGGCGGACTGACGTTCGCTTGCATCTTGTCAACGCAGCAGGCATTGGCTGCAACGACCACAGTCATTCAAAACACTGCGCAGACATTGACTCTGTCTGCTGTGGCCGCAGCGTCTGGCGGCTCTACCGGCTACACCGGAACCATCACGGGCGGAGCGGCTAACGCGTTCGCGGGGTTTGTGTTCGTAATCACAGGCTTTGCGAACGCCAACAACAACGGAACATTCATCTGCTTGACCAGCACGGTGACAGTCTTGACGCTATCGAACGCGTTCGGAACAGCGGTCACCGCTGCGGGAACTGCAACAAGTTCTGCGAACAACACCGGATATTTTGCTAACGCGACGGTCGCAACCTGGGCAAGCAACGGCGTAATCAACCACAGCTATACGATGACCGGATTCGGCGGCGGCAACGCTGCTGACAACGGAACGTTCACGGTTCTAGCTTCTCACAACACAAACTCGTTGACCTCGGTCGGCATGCTAGGCGTGGCGAACGCCAGCGGAGTCACGACCAACCAGGCGAGCGCATTTGCAACAGAAAACACCATACCAAGTTTAGACTTGGTTCATTGGACACCATACAACTACGAAGTCTGGCAGATGACTGATGCTTCGGCGGCTACGAGTCCGATACTGATGAGATTCGTTTACGCGACCAACTCGTTGTTGATTCCGAACATCAACTTCATAATTTCAACTTCATTCAGTAACGCTTGGCCGACGGGGAACACATTCTCTTCGGCAGCGGTATATCAAGAAACCATCGTCACGTCATCGAACAACCCCGGCGGTCCGACGTTGTATGAGAGCAATTTCTGCGTGGATGTTGCAGGCGGAAGTTTGTCCATGATGCTATGGAGACCAAACGGAAACGGAGCCTGCATCCTTGTACTCGACAGAGCCAAGGATAACTTCGGAACCAGCATCGACTCGTTCACCACTGTATGCTTTGCGACGAACGGCCAGAACACGAGCGGCCAGCAATTATTGTTCAAACCGGGAAACGGTGGAGTAATCCCCGCCGGTGCTCAGCAGCTTAACATAGGATGGTGCACGGTAGCGGCAACCGGAAGCACTCTGGCGTATAACGGAATGGCACCGGTTCTTCCGGTGTTTCCAAATCCCCCGGGATATCTAGCAAGCCCGTTGTTGGGTTGCGTCTTCATGAAGCAGAACGACACGGCAGAAGGCACGTTGCAATCGGCGTATATGTATGGAGCGATTCACACGTTCTTGATGTCTAGAAACTTTCAACGAACTGACCCGGTTGTGCAAACCACCGGAGCAGCCGGTATAAGGTGGGAATAAATGGCAGCTACATTCGGCCAGGGGCAGGGAGACACAAACGGAAGCTACTTGACGGCAGTCGGTGCGCTAGAATCGAACTTCACCTACATAGGTGACTTTCAACCGGTGCTCGCGTTCGTGACGACTCCGCCGCCAGCGTTCAACATATTGAACAGCATGCACCGCAGCTATCCGTTCCCAACGTGGATGAAGAACGTTTGGATTCTTCCAAGAGAAGTTTGGATTAACAGCTTGAGCCAGCCGTACCAGGGACAGTTGTATCCGGTTCCGAATACCGGCGGCGCTCAGACAGGACAGACGTATCCGTTCTAACATGAACATCACAGAAACGATTCAACAGGATGTCGAACAGCTAACAGAGTGGATTCAGAACGACCCTTACCACAAGGATTGTCTGGACCCGCTCTGGTGGCTAACCGGAAACGGTCTACTGAGTTTTTGCGTATCGGACTCAGAAGGCCCAACAATGTACGCGAGAATGGACAAGGATGGCGAACTGCTAAGGATGCACTGCCAGTTTGCGCCGGAGTCCGAAGTGAGCAAGATTCGTTCAGCGAAGTCTCTGATTTGGGCGGTCCCAATCATGGAACACTACGCGAAAGAGCAGGGCTTGAAAGGACTGGTCTACAAATCAGTCAGTGAACCTCTCATCAGTTTTATGCAGAGGCAGTTTGCATTCGTTCCAACGGGTAATGATGATTACATCAAGACCTTCGAGGTAGATTAATGTGCGGACCTAGTGGCGGTGAAACAGCGGCAGCAGGAGCACAGTCTTCTCTTGCTACCACCATGGCGGCGAACTACGGACAGAGATTTGGCGAACAGTCCGGAGTCTTGAGTAGCCTGCGCAGCATGTTTATGCCGATTGCTCAAGCTGGCCCTGACCAGCAGGGCTTCGGAGCGAACGAACTGGCGGCGTTGAGCACGGGCGCACGCGAGGGCGTTGCGGCAAATTATTCAAAGGCAAGCCTTGCCTTGAACAACACGCTGGCGGCACGCGGCGGCGGTAGCGAAATGCTGCCGACCGGAGCACGAGCAGCCTTGACCGGCTCTCTTGCGTCAGCCGCAGCGGCAGAAAGTTCAAAGCAGCAGCAGAACATCACTCTAGCGAACTACGCACAAGGTCGCCAGAACTGGACGCAAGCTACTGCAGGTCTTGAAGCACTTGGTCGAGACTACAACCCAACGGCTTACGGCGCACAAGCATCCTCAGCGAACGAGGCATCGTTCAAGATGCAGAGCGAAATCAGCCAAGAAAAGAATCAGATGATGTCAGATATCGTCGGTGGTGCCGTCGGTTTGGGAATGAACTTCCTACCGGGCGGACAGGTATTCAAGGCCTTATGAAGCCACCTGCCCCAACCAACGTATAAGAGTAAACGGAGAATATGATGGACCCGAAGGCGCTACCAGGAACTCTAGCGATGTTGCAAGGACAGAATCCGAACAACCCGATTCTCGCTCCTATGGCACAACCTCAACCAACTGCGCAGGACTCGGCTACGCGACCGGCCAACGATGACCAGTCTGACGTTCCGAACATGGTCAACGAGCCGCGACCGGACCCGACGCGCACCACGATAGGCGACGTGCACGGGAACAAGCTTGCTGCGTTCCGCGCCGGACTGATGAAGTCTCCGCACGTAACGTCTATCGCGAACGCTGTCACGCAGACAATCGCGGAGAACCCGCAGGCTGCTGCGCAACCGGGCGGAGTTCTGCGAGCTATCGTTGCTGGCGGCATTCAAGCGCTCGGCGGCGGACAGCAACCGTCTGACGACACCACACCGGCACAACCGAAGCCTTTGACACCGGGAGAGAATATCTCTCGCGGTATCGCTTCAGGCCTTGGTGACGCGGCTGCTGCAACCGCACCAGTTCCCAAGGGAGGCGGCGCTCTATCCGGTGCACTTCGTACGCTAGGCGCACGCAACGAGCGTCTTGCTCGCGAGCAGAAGGAAGCTACGATGATGGCGGAAGCCAACGTCCGCATGATGCATGAACAGCGTCTTATCCACAAGATGGACGTGGATGCACAGAACGAATCCGTCGCATCAGGACAGCGACAGATTGAAATGTACCGCACGCAGCCATCTCCTGCACCGGTTCTTGGAAAGTCTTTGACCTCTGATGAAATTACAACTTTCATCAAGGACAAGAAGATGGACCCGGCTAAAGAGACTGCAATTCCGGACGGAATGAAAGTCATCGGTACGGATAAGAACGGAAACCCAATTCGACGCATGACGTACACCCTGATGGGCGTGCCGCCAGACGTCAAACTGGACCCGACTGACCCGAAGCAGAAAGCTATCCTGGATGAACTGAACACCTACAATCCACCGAAGAACGGCGGTAAGTGGGGAGACGGCGGACCACAAACGTTCACCGGCACCGAGTTCAATCTAGCGATGCAGCACGCTGCGGACACCCGCGCCATGAACCTAGCACGCGATGCAGGATTGGTCGAGGCAGGCGTCAAGGAAAATGAAATCAAGCGCACGAGAGAATCGTTGGACTTTCAGGCAACGCCTGAAATGGTCAACGCTCTTTCACACGCTCCGAACGGCGACATCATGAAGGCTCGTGATGCCATGCTCAAGGACCCGAACATCGTTCAGAAGTATCCAAACCTGGACAACGACATCCGTCAATGGGTCGATGCTGCAGGCGGCAAGGGTTCTTACGATAAGATGCTTCAGAAGTACCAGGACAAGATTGAAGCAGGCGGCAACTTGATTATCGACATGCAGAAGAAGGTTGATTCCGCGCACGGTGAAGAGGCCGCTGCGATGGAGAAGAACATCGACGCCATGATTGCCGACCCGGCAACCGACCCGGGCAACCTGCCGAGACTTCGCTACATGAAGAACCAGGCGGCTGCTGCGGCAAAGGCAAGCTTGGACTATGATGCTGAAAAAGAAAAGCAAAAGCTGGCTCAGCAGAACGCTCTCGACATGGATGACGTTCCTCAGCTAGTCTCAATGGCGTCTGCGTACAAGCTGGACCCGGACAAGCTATACACGATGCGCAAGAACCAGAAGGCTGCGTTCATCGCGGAGCTAGGCCGACGTGACCCGAACTGGTCAGAAGCACAGTACAAGCAGCGATACAGCATGCAGCAGGAACTGGCTTCGGACAAGTCTAACAGCATGGGCGGACAGGTTGAGTCTCTGAACAGATTTGGTCTGCACTTGGCTTCCGCGAACGTGGACATCCAAGGTTTGCGCAACAGCCAATTCCCTCTAGCGAACAAGGCCATTAACTCAATCAAGAAGGGCGCGGTCGGCTTTGAAGAAGCGAACGCTTTCATGATTAAGGCCGAGGCCGTGAAGAGTGAATATCTAAACTTCATCAACAACGGTCACGTACCTCCGACAGAAGAGGAAACACGTCTAGCCGGATTGATTAACAGAGACCAGACTCCTGCAGAAATGCAGAGCACGATGCGCTCGATGGCTCACATCGTCGCGGGTCGCGGTTACGCTATAAATGGTCGATATCAGACAATCATGGGAACGAAGGACGCTATCCCTGGATTGCTGCAGCCGAACACGAAGGTCATCCTTCGCCAGTTCGGTATCAACCCGGACAGCATCACCGACAGCCAGAGCGTGAACGAACTGGGACAGACACCAGGTCAGGCAAAGGCTGAGATAGACCGCATCGCAAAACTAGGTCCGGCACCGAAGGGTACGCAGTACCTGAAGGACCCGAAGACAGGAAACATCGCAGCAGTTCCGGAAGCCAACGTTCCCGCCGCGCTACAAGCTGGCGCAGTGGCAGTACAGACCAAGTAAGGTAGACAATGACTGACGAACAACAGCAAGGTAGTGGACCTGCACAGTTTGACCGAAGCACCACACAGTATCCGACGACGACAAAAGTCGAAGACGGTGTTGCTTACGATAAGACTGGCAAGGCGCTAGGTCCGTTCAGCGAAGACAACCAGCAGGCTGCTGCGGAGAAATCCCCGGCACCTGCGAAAGATTTCTTTGCGCAGTTCGGCGGACAGGTCGTTTCAAAGCCGGATTCACAGCAATCACAGCAACCACAACAGGCACCGCAGAAACCGCAGGAAGATTTCTTCAAGCAGTTCGGCGGAACCGTCGTTTCAAAGCCAGCGGATGAAACAGCCGCAGCAAACGCAGCGATGCACGGCACGATTGGTCCTCGACAGAAGGGAAGCTTCGGAGATGTCTTTACGGCATTCTCGGACCCGACAGGCATTTCTCGTGCGGGTGCGGCGAACTGGTTCGAAGACCTAAAGGGCGACCTTGACAACGGAACCGACCAGACATGGGTAGGTTGGCTGATGCGCAAGGCCGGTGCCAAAGGCTTGACCTACGGCGTCTCTCCGGAGACCGGTCACTTGATTGGCGGACCGTTGTATGGTCCGGCCATGATTGGACACGGAGCGATGATTGCTCCGGAGCACCCGGTTCAGGGCGCTAATGAAATCATCGGCGGAGTCGGCACGATTCTTGGTCCAGCAGCCGTTACTCAGCCGGAAGCACTGCCGTTCATGGCAATCGCCGGAATGACCAGCAAGGTCGCGTACAGCGCCGCAACGAAGATGGGCGCTGACAACGACACTGCGGAACTGATTGGCAATGTGGCCGGAATCGTTTCTGCGGGAAAGATGGTCGGGCACTCTCACATGCTCGATGCATTCGAAACGCAGACCAACACCTACATCGACGCACAGAGAAACTACACGGGCAGACTCCGTGAGTTCGAGAACGCGTCGAGACAGGCGCAGGCCGCAGAACAGGAAGCAGCAATTTCGAGACAGCTAAACTCCAAGGGCCAGACACCTCGCCAGACTGTTATCGAAATGGAAGAGAAGGCTTCAGCCGCTCGTGCGAACGCGACCAAGGCTCAAGAGGCACTTGCCAACATCAAGGAAACCAGAGACCAGGCTGGACTTGAGATGCGCAAGACTGCACGCAGAATCCAGGGCACATCAAAGAAGGTGAGCGAAAAGCCCGGTGCAGAAACCTCTCAGCAGACCGAAGCACACTTCAAGAAGGCATTTCCTCCGACTTCAAGAGCGCCTTATGATTCTCAGCAGTTCAACATGGCAATGGGCGCGATTGCCGAAGACCACGGCGCGGTTCCGGTAACGGAGGCTTCCGAGTTGCATCAGTACTTGAACGACGCGGAAGACAGAATCGACCGACGCGTCGGAGAAGTTTCTGAGCCGCACAGAAATCAGCCGATTACTACAAACCCGACTCAGGACGTTGCTGATGCTCTAGGTCCTGCAAACCAGATGGAAGCAGGCTGGACCAACAAAGGCCTAGCGTCTATAGAGAACTTCAATCTGACGGATATGACCATCGGAGAGGCGCAGGACTTGATTACGCGTCTCAATGACCAGCTTCGCGGTACCAGAAAAGAAAAGTTTTGGGACCACCGAACGGCCTTGGCAAACAATCCGGAATACGCGGCGAAGTCTGCGTTGGTGGACAGTTTGCGACAGGGAGTATCCGGCGGACTTGAAGAACAAGGCGTTCAGGGCACGGCAGATGCTCGCAGACTACAGGCTGCGGTTATCAACGTCCGTGACGCCATGGAAGGAAAGCTTTCCGGCTCAACGCAGAAGGTTCGCGGAACGGCAGCAGAGACAGGCGCTCGTGCCGCCACGGCTAAGATTCTTCACAGAGGCGCACCGGTTATCGGCGCTGTAGCAGCGGCGAAGGCCGGACCTTTCGGCATGCTTAGCCGCTTGCTGCACGGAGAGTTCGCTAGCAAGACTGCGGAGAGACTGGGCCGAGCGATTGCTCCGGGAGACTTGACCAGAGACCAGATTGCCATTAACGCGGCGGACGCGGCTCACCCGTCTAAAATTCTAGGAAGCATCACCGAGGCACCGGCACGACCGCTGCCGAATGACCTACCGCCTCCGGTTCGCTCTCAGTTGTCTCCGGACGACGTTCGTACCTTGATGCGTGAACAGACTCCGCTGCACTCAGAACTTGCCACGCACTACGGCGAGCACATGAATGAATCTACCTACGAGGACCTAGAAAAGAGATTCCTTGCAGACATCGGCGACAAGAAGGATTACGGTGTGGCATTGGACGCTTCTGAAAAGAAGATTCTGGCTCGGATGAACGAGCAGAACATGACCGATGCAGAAATCATCCGCAACGCCAACGAGAAAGCTGCCGAACGTGAAATCACCAATCCTACACCACAGGCGTCTCTGCCGAAGAACGCAGAAGGCGTTCTACAAGCTGGCGCTCTGGCGAACGGCATGTCAACTCCTGCGGCCATCTCCCATGAGATTGTGCACAACGTCGTAGGCAAGAAGCTAGGCCTTCCGATGATGGATGAAGTATGGTCACACGAACACGCTGGCACGAAGGCTCACAATGCCGACATGCTTGCGCCGATTGACTGGAAGGAATACCTGGACGAAGAAGGAAACTTCGATGTGAAGAAGATTGCGTCGAAGATTGACGACATCGCAACCACGTTCGTCGCTGGCGGAGTCGCCAACGACTTGTGGCACGATGTTCCGTTCACTGAGAACAAGGGCCTAGGCGCGGACTTGAAGGGTCTACGCAGAATTATGGACACCGTTGGGTTGTCTGATGCCGACCAGTCCAGAACAATCGCAGCAGCAACCGAGCGTGCTCGAAAGATTCTTACTGCCGATGGATGGCAGGATGTGATAGAATCACACGCAGCAGTACGCGAACCCGGACTAGCATCATCGCATCACGTAAGTGAAAAGAGAATGAACCAAATCTACGAAGATTTGGGAATAGGTGGAGAGAATGAGCCGAAGAACAGTGGGAAGCTTGCAGGAAATGCTGGACGGACTAACGAGCCAGCTAAAGGACCAGGAGTCGGAACTGGCGAAGCCGCAAAAGCAACTGCTAAAGAAGGCGTTTCTGGCGAGCAGCAAAAACCTGCCGGGAATGCCAAAGCAGCCGAAGGACCAAACGCTAGCACCGAAAGCGTCGGGCCAGCCGGACCTAAATCCGTCCAGCCTGCCATTTCCGGGTCTAAACCCGCAGAGCAGCCAGTAGACGAGTACCTGTATCACGCGGTAGACAAGTCCAGAGTTCCGAAGATTCAGGAAGAAGGGCTACGCGCCGGAAGTTGGTTCGCAAACAGTCCTGAGGAAGCAATGCGCTCAGGCGCTGTGCCAATCAGCGGCAACCGTTCCGACCTGCGGGTGCTCCGCGTTCCGCGAAGTGAGTTCACTGCAGGCACGCCGGACGTTGCTGACATCGGCGCACGAGGCGTCCAGCAGGGCAAGTACTCTGTCTCTGCAACACCGAACAGAGCCGAACTGGTTCAGCCAGCACCAGCCGGTCCACAACCAGCGCTAGGCATTCCGCCGGAGCGCACTGCGGGTGAGCACGACGAAGCAATCAAGTCTGCGGGAGCAATTCCTGGCGGAGTTCAGAAAGGCTTCGAATACACCGACAAGGTAACCGGCAAGACCGTACAATATCCAGACACCGTATTATTCCACGACCCAACCTCTGGCACGACGCTGGCGCCGAAAGCACCGGACGTCACACCTGAAGCAGTGAAGCAGTCTCTAGAGAACAGCAGAGCGCAGTATGCGGCGGCAAAAGCCACGAAAGGACCGCAGCCTGCACTTGCGACTGACCGCGTATCAACGCGCCAGCCGGAAGGAAAGAATGCTACAGAGAATGCACTAGAAGGTGACCCGCTGGTCGTAGGCCGCGAAGCATTGATGCGTGCTCCGGAAGCTCTACAGCAGAAGTTTGCGGACACCGTTCGCAAATATCCTGGTGTCAAGATTCCGAAAAACATCAAGGACATCGGCAAGGTGTTCGACGCGTTCACGGACCACGTCAAGGACAATCTGAAGTTCTTGTATCACGATGCGTCTCCTGAAAAGCAGGTGAACAACGCGAAGTGGTACGTGTCTGCGAACAAGCTTGCGAAGGGATTGTCTTCTGAACACGGCATCAGTGAGCCGCAGTCAGCAGGCGTCATCGCAACACAGTCTCCGCAAAAAGACTGGGACATGAACGTCAGCTTGGCCCGACGCATCACGGATATCTGGAAGAAGCAGCAGGACACCGTTGCCACTCCGGAAATGATTGCGAAGGCTCATGACATCATCAAGAAGACCGGCGCGAACGAAGAATTGAAGAAGATGATTCCTCTGTTCGAAGGCAAGAAGCTTTCCGAGGTTGAGAACCCGTTGGCCCAGGCCGCATGGGTTCGCATGTACGACGAAGCGCACAACCCTCGTGAATTTCACTACATCGACCCGGGCACCGGAGACAACAAGGGTCTCCGCATGAACGCAGACGGTGTGACGCCGAGCAAGGTTGCATGGGGCAGATTGCCTCAGATTGACAACGCTTTGAGCATCCTGAAGGACGGTTCTAGAGAGAACATTTCTGAACGTCTTGGAAGCATGCACAAGGTTCGCAACTTCTACAACAACATCATCGACCCGACGAACAACATGGACGTGACGATTGACACGCACGCGGTCGCTGCGGGATTGATTCAGCCTCTAGGCGGAAGCGCCAAGGAAGTGCTGCACAACTTCGGAGCAGCCGGTAAGCACATCGGCACCGGCACCATGGGCACGTATCCGCTCTACGCGGACGCGTACAGAATCGCCGCGAAAGAACTAGGCATTCTACCTCGCGAACTTCAGTCAGTCGTATGGGAACACGTTCGTGAAATGTTCCCGTCTGAATGGAAGTCGCCTGAGGCAGAAGCGCAAGTTAAGAAGGTGTGGAAGAAGTACTCAGACGGAAAGGCTTCATTGGAAGACACGCGTCAGCAGGTCATGCAAATCTCTGAAGACGCCAAGCAGCAGGTATCGGACAAGCGAGCCGAGACTGCACGCAAGGCCGCAGAGAAAGAGCAGAAGAGGCTTGACAAGGAAGCCAAAAAGAAGTACACTGAAGCTGGTATCAAGGCACTAGGGAGTCAGCAATGAGCCAAGACATAGTCCTGCAAACGATGAAAGAACTCGGCGTCGAACCGACCCGGGAAAACTATCTCGCGTTCGCATACTTCGGCACTCCGCCGGAGAAACTGTCTGCGGAAGAAGAGGCTGCGCTACCCGAGAACCTTCAAAGGATGACGTCCGATGAGCCAGAATCCGATTCTAGAGAAGATTAAGTTCAAGTATGCCGCTGTCGTTCCGTTCGTGTACATGAAGATTACCGACCCGATTGGCCTGATGGCAGTGCCGGTCCGGGACGCTATCAAGATGTGCGTCAACGGAGAAAAGACGGCGGAGGATTTTCTCCCTCATGATTTCGAACAACGGCAGTTCTGAAGTCGTAGTAATGCCGACGTACGCTCGGCCTGAAATGCTCGCCCTTGCGCTTGAAGCCTTGGACCGCACTCAGGCCGACGTTGACGTTCGCATCTTCGCGGACCATGGTGCCAACCTCGATGAGATTGACTACGTCCGCGACACCTACTATCCCCACGCTGTAATCTTCCACGCTGCGCAACACATCTACGCTCCGTCTGGAATGTGGAACATCCTTCACGCTCTCAAAGCCGGGTATGATACCGGCGCACTTCACATCTACATTGTCGAAGAGGACGTCCTGGTTCATCCGGATTTCTTCAAGTGGCACCACGAGGCCCAGGCCGACGCAGGAGACTTCATCGCGACCTGCGGGCGCATCCAACCTCGGTATCCGGACTACCGGCTGTATCAGAACCCGGGAAGCTGTTTCCGCCGGGACAAGCTTGCCTTAGTTGTCAAACACATCAAAGACGAGTTGTTCGCCGACCCGAGAGGCTATCAGGACCGAACCTTTGGACCCATGGACGAGAGTTCACACCTGGACGACGGCCTGGTCCGCCGCGTAGCTCGCCAGCACGGCCTCGGCGCGAAGTACCCTGAGACACCGAAGTGCAGACACATTGGCTTTGCCGGTTACAACCGCATTCACATCTTTCAGAATCGGGGGAACATTCAGGAACGCATCGAGGGTCTGCGGAAGATGCTACCGACCATCGACCCGAGTGGCCGGTACTCTAGAGATTTTGAGTAGTTGCACAGAAGTGTACAAGTTTTATTTCTTGTACGAAAGCATCCTTCTATACTGCTGCTTGATTTCTTCAGGCAGGTCCACGGACTCAATCCACACCGTGTAGTCGTACACCGGCTTCTTTTTTCTTGCTGCGATTTCTCGCTTCACGATTTTCAAACACAGAGGACAGTAAGGACCTGGGAACAGATGGTCATATCCTGTCGCGCAACGCATGCACGTATGCTGCGGAGTCGGCGCTGTGTTCAGCCAGAACATTATCCAACCACAATTTTAGAATAGCTCGGCACACCAGGCAGAGGTTCAAGCTGGTCTTGAAGCTTTTCTGATTCAGACTTGTTGGTCCATCCTAGTTTGCCGCCGCTCTCGTGCATGTCCATGTGGTCACCCGTATGACCGGCACGCCGGTTGCAGATGAAGCCGTCGATGGTTGCTTCACAAAATGGTTTATTCATGATGGCGCTCCAATAGGCAGATTGAATCCCCGCAGCACGACGGCGAACCCACCACCTTGAGTGCAGGTGGCGGACCCGGGTCGAGATATGGCTTGATGCATGACCTGATGATAGGCGCTGCCATAAGAAGCAAGAACGCCAGAGAGAAAATGGCAAACAGCAAGGTTATCGTCAGGTTGTTATCTTTCGTTTTCATCCCATTCCTCCGCTTCGGTGTAGCAGAGCGGACACCAGGCGTCACACCGTTTGGTGTAGTGCAGGAGTCCGTTCCACAGGTACCTCAGGTAATACTGAATTGCGTAAATCGCGCTCATCGAGCCGGGACGGTCTTGATGGTCTCGCGAACTGCAGAGACAACTTCGACGCCGGACGGCAGAGACTGTTCGATGTCGCGGACGAACCGGCCATGCTTGCAAGGCTCGGTGGTGTACGTGGATTCAACCATGTCCACCAATCGACGAACAAAGAAGTCTTTGCAGTTGCAAAAGTACTTGCTGCTGTACAGGCCTGCTCCGCCGACGCGAATCACGATGTACTTCTCATCGGGGTTCTCTTCGGAACTGACGTAGTACAGCTTGCTCTTGCTGAACGACCGCTGAGACTTTGGTACCGTTAACGTAAGCATCTTTCCTCCTATTGAATTGGCATCACGTTGTAGCGTGGTGTCCGAACTGCGAAAATTGCATTTACAAGCTGTCTCGTTATTTCGAAGACAGCATAGGTCAGCAGCAAGGATATCACAACTGCTGCCGTCCATGCAAGGACTTTTTTCACTTGCAGCACCGCCCACCGAGCGGAAGCTTGCTGCAGATGACTTGGTAGTCTTCCTGCTCTTTGTAGAGTTCAGGATAGTTGAACGCCAGCTTCGTGAACGCGTCGTTGATTGCGTCCGCTTCATTCCGGACGTTCTCAATGATGAAGCTTTTGTCCACCTTCGTGAATGTTACCAGATAGTCGTTCATCGTTTTCCACTCCCTAGGCTGCGCTCTATGGCGTAGCCGTGAAATAGAGCATCGCACTGTAGCTTGGACGTGCCGAGCACATGGCCGTCGAGCACCAGTTCGTACTCAATCTTGATTTTGTCTTTCTCGTTCTTCACTTCAACCGGTCGCACTTCGACGCGGCCTGTCACCAGTTCGCTCATGGCAGTTTCTTCCCTCGCAGCAAATCGTTCTTGCGTCCGCAGTCGCAGGTGTGCGTGATGATTTCATCCCAGTGTGCGTACAGGTACGCCGGGTGAACGTGAACTTTCCCGCAGGCGCATTTGTAGCTCTTGGGTAGAGTTTTCTTTTTCATCCGAGGCCCCACACGATGGCGCTGGCGATGCACAGTCCGACGAACACGCCGATAGCAAAGGCCACGCCTGAACCGACGATGAATGCACGCGATGTAAAGATGTCAGGAATCATAGTTCAAACCCCAGTCCGGCCTGCTCGGCCAACTTTTTGCGTTTCTCAATCTCGATGCCGACTTCGGTGTAGCGACCGGTCACGCTGGCATCTTCGTGGCCGACCCAAAAGTGAATCAAAGAATCCGGAATGCCTTGCATCCTGAGATGCGTGACGCGGAACCGGCGCAGGCTGTGAAAGCCGCCAGTGATGCCGCAGCGAATCAAATCATCGCGGTATGTGGATTCGGGGCGGTTGAAGATGTAGCCGGTGCCGTCAAACTCAGACAGCATCAGAGCGTTCAGCCGAGGATGTAGGTCAACCTCGCGCATGCCTGCGGGAGTCTTGGTGGGGCCGAACGCGGCACCGTCCCGCTGAGCGTTGACCAGGATTTTAGACTTCTCAGGAAGCCAGACGTTTCCAACCACGCCGTCTCCGATGGCCGGGTCAACCTTGACGATAGCCAAAGCCTCTTGGATTCGCATCCCGGAGCCTGCCAGGACGGCCAACAGCAATTTGGTGCCCTGAGTCCCACAGAGGCAGGAAAGCGCGGCCTGGACCGCCTGTGCGCTGGCAATCGGGCGTTTCTGAGCCTTCTTGTCAATCGCTGGCGCGTCTATGATGCGCGAGTTCCAGTCGTACGGGTAGAGTGATTTCTCCCCATCGTTCGGGAACTTCCGTATGTCTTTGATATTGTTGAGGTTACGGTGAATCGTGGCCGGAGCGAGTCCGTTCGCTTTCATTTTGCTGGCAAGGTCTTTAAGTACAATGTTTCCAACGGTATCCACCGGCAGGTCGCCGATGACAGGCAGGACGTTCGTCTCAATTTGAGACTTGTAGGATTTCGCGGTGGCCGGTCGGAACGGGTTCAGGTTGCGCTCGCAGCCGTCTTTGAACCAGGCTGCGTACACGTCGCGGAACGCTGGCGCGGACGACTGAGCCTTCAGGCGCTTCGAAACTGACTTGGACAGTGTCATGACTTCCTCGCTTTGTAAACCAGCACGATGCGACCACAGATGGCCGCGCCGACGATTACCAGGTAGAGAAAGATTCCGATGTGTTCGCTAAGCATGATTCAAATGTAATGCAGTTTGAAGTCTTTGTCAAGAGTATTTTTCAGCGAATTTTCCTAAGGCTATCAATTCTTTCAGAGTGGCGTCTTTCTTCAGAACGTTCGCCCTGAAAGAAATAAAGGCCACATTTCCAATAACATAACCCTTTGTGTTATCAATGCGGTCGAGGCTGAGTGTGTTGTCCTTGGTTCCTTCTCCGACTGTTGTCTTCATGGGTATTCCTAGAACCGGACAGGCCTCGGGGATTGTCAGTTTTTGAAGGTCTTTTTTAGTCAGTGTGCAGACGATGTTTCGCTTCTTCGCGTTCATTTTAATTCGGCGTAGAACGTGCCCCAAGGGGTTTTCAGTTCGATATTTTTTGTCATGCGCCTTGCTGCATTCCAGACACCGGCCTGAGAAAGCTTGTCTCTCAGCGTAAAACGGCACCGGATTCTTCCCGCAAATGAGGCATATCGGATTGCTCGGGTCAACAAATGGTCTAGGTCTAGGCATCTCGTAATTAAGTATATATTACATGCGGATATGTGTCAAGAACTTTTTTCGAGTATTTTTAGACTCACCAACCGTAGCGTAACCTCTGTTGTTTCTGCGTGATGTACCAGGGTGCCATTATTCTTTGTTGAGGCCGAAGCCGACTTCAAATCCTTCCTTGTTGGTTTTGGTGAAGTTCTGCTTGGAGTTCTTCCGCAGGCGAGCGATAGTTTCCTGCAGCGGAATGCCGAGCACGAGATACGTGCTGGCGATTTCGCGCATGTACGCGAGAGACAATCCCTTTGACGCGGTGACGATTTCATCAATCTGCGCCTCGCTGATGTTGCCCTTGCAGATGGATTCCAGGTACACGCGTCGTGCGGCCTCGGTCGGCGAGTGCAGCCCGATGACCAAATCGAACCGGCCCGGACGCTTCATGAAGCGGTCCGCGACAACGTCCGGCTTGTTCGTCGTGGCGATGTGCACCACGTTGTTAATCTGGTTCTCTCCATCGTACAGCGCCAGCGCATCCTTCTCCTGCCGCGCCACGTTGCTGCCGTTCGAGCCTTCGAGATACGTCTCGATGTCTTCCACGACGGTCATCACCGGTCGCTCGGGTTCGGTGTCGCGAACTTCCTTCAGTCCGCCGGTCAGTTGTGAGTAGCCGCCTTCGCCCATGCCGAAGATTAATCCGTTCAGGCCGATAAGCTGACGCTTCAGCAGCGCGATGATGCTCGTCTTGCCGCAGCCCGGGTCTCCGTACAAAAGAATGCCGCGCTTCTGCAGCCAGCCGTACTTCGCATACTCTTCACCCTTGGACCAGAACATATTGATTTGGTCCAGGATGAACTGCGTCGGCAGTCCGGGCAGGTCAATCAGGTTGTCCGTGATTGACTTCTGCTTCGATGCCCAGGTGCGACCGTTTGAATCTTCCTCGAAAATATATTCACCGGCTGGAAGTTCACGCGTCGTCTTTCCGACGCTCGCAAACTTCGTGCCGTTATTCGCTGTCTGCCACACCGCCGTCTGCATGTCCATCGTTTTCACCTTGGATTTATTTTTCTCTTCTTTTGCATCCACCGCGTGACGGAACTCCCGCTTGTGTGCTTCCGGGATGTCTTCTCCGTCGTGACTGAAAAGCGCTCGACCCTTATAGAAATACACGTCTCGCATCAAGACCCCCAAAGAGGTAAGTAGTCTGCTACGTTCTTTTCCTTCGTTGCGTAAAACGCGACCGCTGTGACGTGGAACCCGATGTTGCCGTAGGCTCCGGGGTTGTGGTCCAAGAAAGAGACCGGCTTGAGTCTGGCGTTCGCCGCCATCTTAAAAATGTGCAGCAGTTCCTTCGTGTCGCGAGCCTGCAGGATGATTGTCGTCACCGGCTGAAACGGATACTGCGTGTTGTGTCCCTCGCGGTATCGCAGCTTACTCACGACGTGGCAGGCTTGCGCAATCTGCCGTCCGTACGGTTGGAGAACCGTGGCGGGAGTTTGAACGGTCGCCGCCACAGCCACGTAGATTCGCTTTTCCATTATCCGACGTATTCCCAAACCACAACCCGGCGGCTGTTGTTTCCAGGCCGAGTGCTTTTCACGGTGACTCCCGTGTTCTTCCAGTTGCCGCCCTTGAAGATGCTGCCAGCAGAGTTGCCCAGGTCGTAACCGGCTTCAAGAACCTTCTCCTGAACCTGGTCAGCCGTGACGCGGCGGAGAGTATTCGCCTTCGCGATTGAACGAGCCACGCTGCGAGCGTAGCCGAGCGCAGACGTTCCGCCGTACGATTCGGTGACCTTGTCCTGCGTTGACGCGGGTGCGGTCGCAGGCTTGAATGAAGGACGAATCGTGACCTTGTCATACTTCGGTGCATAGATGGTCTGTTTGACTTCAACCGGTACGGTCAGTACATCGAACTCGTCAGAGAAGAACCCGCCGCGCTGACCGGCGTATTGACCGGTCGTCATGCGGATGTTGTACACGTTATTCTTGACGCTCTCGACGGTTCCTTCACCGGCCCATACGGCGCGGCGCGGAATCTCGACGCGGGAGCCGATGACCGGAATCAGGTTGGTAGGCTTGATGGTCGCGGTCGTTGCGGAGTCCGCGACAATCTTGTCAATCGCGGGAACCACGGTCAGACGCTCCGGCTTGAAGCCGCCAGCATTGTCCTTGTGCGGACCTTCGGACATCATGACGCGGACGAATCCGTCCGGAGTAACATCCTTCACGATGCCGCGAAAGCCGTGCCAGGTCCGGCCATCGGGATAGTCAATCTTTACGGTCGTGCCTGCAGCCGGGTAGGCTGATTCCACGACCGACTCCGGAAAGCCGAACACGCGCCAGTGCCCGAAGTCGATTTGAACTTCCTTGCGGTCCGCCAGCACGCGGGAAACGGTTCCCACTCTGCCGACGTACTGGTCCATGTCATGAACCCAGGTGTTCAGCCAACCTTGAGTGTACGACGTTGCCTTGCGAACCACCTTTACCTTGTCTCCAATTTTCATGTTATCTCCTGTTTAGTTTGTCGAATCCTTCTTGAATTTTCTTTCTCAGTTCGTAAGTCTGATACCAGTCAACGTCTCCCGTGTTTCGGTCCTTGATGAATGCATTTCTGAGCATCGCGGTCTTGGTCGGGTTCTCCGCTCCGGCGTGACTACCGCCTACGACCGGCAGAATCATGCTCTCCGCTTTATACATGTACTCCTGTTGCAGACGCTTGTCAAGTAGAATATCTTCCGACGTCCAGGTCGAGCGCTGCCGTGCCCACAGCGCGGGAAAGTCATAGCAGTCGCCGTTCTTGCCGCAGATTTCGCACGCCGCTAGATAGTGATTGTGATACGGAAACGTGCTAGGCCGGTTCAGTTTCTTTGACACTCGGCATGCCTCACAGTAGAGCATTACCAGACTCCCTTCATCGCGCCCTGTTCCGCGAGTCTGAGCATGCACGCCTCGTGCTTCGCTCCGTGGTCCGGGTCGTCCTTCGGTCCGTCTGACGCAGGCCACGTTGCCACATGACACATTTCATGCAGTAAGGAAGCTTGCGCCTGCCGCGTGCTCGGATTCTTTCGCCTGTCGACGATGATGTCAATCGTGCCGTCTTTGTGAAGGTAGGTGACCGCGATGTCTCCGATGGATGTCAGGTCGCCCCAGGACACCGTCGCGTCCGGCAGACTGTTAGCGAAGTACTCTTCGTTGTACCCGTCGTAGAACTTTTTCATGTTGGCGCGAGGTGTCGCACCGAACGCGTAAACGCAGAGAGCCGCCGCAGCAATCACGAGTAGAATCTTCCAGCGTAGTTTCATTTTGCCCCTTGCAATAGATACACGACGATGCAGAACATCGCAAAGTCGAAAAGAATGATGCCCACCTTGATTCGGTCTTTCACATGCCCTCCAAGTTTAGCCGGGACAGGGCCAGGTTATATCCGCTGTCCCGGAATAACTGAGGAAGTACATTCTACGATTTTTCACTTTCCCTGTCAAGCACTTTCTTTCTGCATTTGAAATCTGTGAAACACCACTTCGGAGATTTCTTCCGCCTTCGGTCCGTACGTGGCGTACTGCACCGATGGCATGAAGTCCAGCGCTCTGCTGTCCCAGGTGTCGGCCTGCTTATTGTCCTGCTCTCGACGGATGAACACGTTGAACGAGTTCGGGAACTGGCTGTCGATGACCTCGACCAGGCCTCGAAGCTGTGCGTGATACGGCTGACCGTAGGAGTAAGCCGCCATCAGAGACAGAGGCGCTTCCGCGATTGCCACGTCGTAGTCCAGGTTTTGAGCCTGTTGCATCAGGTCATACATCCTGCCCACTTCGTGAACGTGGTTCATGAGTAGCGGAGACTGAAACGGTGCCAGGTTCTTGCGGTCCTCGCCGATTAGCACGGCGCTGACACCGCGAGTCTTCAAATAGGCATAGACCGCAGCCGCGACGGTGCTCTTGCCGGTGTGCAGTCCGCCTGATAGGTTAACGAGTAGCATTAGAGGCTGCGCTCCACGACGAACGACCGGTCGAGCATTTCGAACTCGGTCGGTTCTTGCTGATGGTACGCGACAGCCGCCTTTACCATCACCTTACCGCTGTGAGACACGCGCAGACTGCCCTCCGCCAGCATCATTTCGAACACGTGTCTAGCTATATTTTTCACTTTTTTCTCCTATTGGGTTTCCGCGTGGCGCTCGATAAGTGTCGCAGTCGCCATGTCCATCTTGACCAGGTAGAACGAGATTGCGTTGATGGCTGAGACCTTGGTCAGGTCCATCTGTTTCTCTTGCATCATGAACGAGAGAAAGCCTGCGAGGAAGTCCACCGAGTTCGGCATGCCGCCGATGAGAGTAATGTAATACTTGTCACCCTTGTCCGTGATGGAAACACGGCCTTCGTACAGCGTGTCCAGACTGGCGAGCGTGTACCCGTAGCACATGCCCATCGCGGCTAGGTCCTTGCCGAGTTCGTCCGGATTTCTTTCACTGTTGGCCTTCAGGCCGGTCAGGCAGGCTTCGACGTAGTCGCTCGCCTTGACCTGGTCCTTCGTGGCCGGACCCTGAGCCAAGCTTGATGTTGCACCGACCAACAGCAGACCGAGAACCGCTAGCCATTTTGACATTTCGCTCTCCAGTTTTTGGGGCTGTTCCCGGCCAGCCCCTGCCGCTAGTTCTTACTGCTTGTCTTCAGCTTTCGCTTTGTGCGTCGGCTGAGGAAGGATGATGCTCACCGGGTTCAGACCGCTACCGCCGCCGAAGAACGTCTCTGGAAAGTCTCCCTTCCAGTTCTTCCCTAGCAGTTCGAGCGTCCGAATCTGAATCAGTTCCGGAGTGATGTTTTCTTTCTGCAGGCGCTGTGCTTCAGCCTTCGCCTTGGCAACGATTAAAGCCGACTGCGCTTCACCGGTTGCCGATGCGATTGCCGCGTCCGCCTTACCCTTAGCAGCCGCTGCCGCTTGTTCGGCCTCGACTTGGATACGGGTCAGGTTGTTCTTGGCCTTTTCCGCAGACTGTTCCGCAACCTACTTGGCTTCGATGGAAGCCTCGTACTGCTGGCTTTGAACCTGGTCGCCGTTCAGGTCGGTCTGCGCCTTGAGTGACAGAGGCAGAGCGAGTAAAGCGAGTGCAAGAAAGAACTTCTTCATTATTTCCTCCATTTAGATTTCACTGCTAGCAACATGTGGGGTGTAGCAGAAAAGTCTACCTGTGTCAAGAAGAAAATACACTTCCACACGAGGCCATGGGCCGGACAAAAGAGAAATTCAAACAGTTCCACGGCGCTGTTTCTTCCAGATTTCAAAGAGTGACTTCGTGATGGATGCTACCTTCCAAAGCCGCTTGCAGTCTCGGCAGTTAGAAGTCGGTTTTCGCATCGCTCGGTATTTCGGATGCGTGGTGCAGGTCAGGTCTTTTGTAATCGCCATTTTTCCTCCAATCAATCCTAGGGCACCAGAACGTACGGAGTTCCTTGCCCGTCGTCCGTACTGCCGGGGCGGGTACCCTAGGAAACCTTTAGCTTGCCGTCGTTGACGACAGGCCTAAACTTTCCGTCTTTGCACTTCCAGGTCCAGGTTCCGTCGCCGAAACAGACCGCTTTGTGCCTGCAGACGTAGCAGTGTCCGCACCGCGAGCAGAGATAAAGATACTCGCCCTGCTTGCCTTCCAGCTTGCAGTTATGCGCGATGCTCACGAGTCCAATATCCGCCTTCTTTGATAGACCCGCCGACCCATCGCTGCTTTGGTCGTGCAGCGTTCCGCTCTTTGCGCTGCTTGGCGAATACTTCCGCCGAGCCGGGTGACTTCTTCGCGAAGTGGTCTCTGGTATTCTTTTTAAGCAAAGCTTCCTCCGAATGCCTTCTTGAACAACTGACGAATTTCCTGACGCTGCTGCTCGATGACCTTGCTCTGGTACATGTTGACCAGGAGAAGAGTCAGCGTTGCAATCAAAAGCAAAAGCCACGGCAGTGAGATTTTCTTCATTGTTCCTCCTAAAAATCGTGGGCGGCGTACCCGTCGGCATCTTTGGACCTTTGGTCCTGTGCGCTTCTCTTTGCCGCGCTTTATCCCGCTCCCCTGCATGCAACGGTTCACAGCAGGACCGCCCATTTGAGAGTCTACTAGATTGCCGATTTTGTGTCAAGGGTTTATTTAATGTTTTTTGCCATACCTCGGGCAGCACCTATTCGTGCCCTTAGCCTTGTTGCAAGCCATGCAAAGAACCTGGAAGCCTTTAGGATATCCCATTTTCTTAATCCACAACCACAAGTTCCAGCCGTATTTTTGACCTGCGCCGTAACGTTTTCCTCGAATAGGCACGATGTGGTCTATTGATAATAAATCAATGTGTCTAATCGGACATCCTTCGCACATGCATCGAATTTTTCCCCCGCAGTAAAAACCGAATACGGCCTTCTTCACCCTAGAAATATACTCTTTGTGATAGACACGAAAAGTTTTTCGATTTTTCTTACTGTACCACGAGTTATAGTTTTTGTTTTTCCAATTCATGCTCACACCAGATACAGATATTTTTGGACTCGTACAGATACAGCGGGTCATCGCAAATCATGCAGGTTTCCTTCGGCGGTTCGGGCCGGACGAACTTCGAAACGGAGGGTGTCTCGGCAGGCCGGACCACGATGCACCGGCACTGAATGTCTTCATCGAAGTAGTACTCGTTGTCGTCCTTGCACTTGAGTTCTTTCTTGACCTGCTTCTCCGCTTCCTTCCGCGCCAGGACAAGCTGAGCCTTGAGCGCAGCCTTGGCTTCCTCTTTCGAATTGATGTCTTGATACTTCTGGAGTGCTAGCTCGGTGAGCGTGAGTCCGCTCGATGGCCGGTTCTCACGTAGCTTGTTGAGGGGTGCTGCCTTCTGCGCGTACCACTGCCAAGACGGCGGACCGGTAGTCTTGAACCCCGCCGCCTTGACAGTTTCCATGTCTTCGCGCCACTTATCACCGGGCGTTAGCTCGGCGAGGAAGTAGCTATTCTGTTCGTCCCACGTTAGTCTCATCTTCTCTTTGGTGGAACTCTCTCTGGCTTTCAATCAACTGTTGGTCGATGATTGCCTTCTGCTGCTGAATCAGCGACAGATACGTGGCCGATAGAGCCGTCAGTTCGTTGTACTTCTTCAGCAGGTCGTTGTATCCGTCGCGGTACAGTTCGAGTCCTTCAAAAAGAATGTTCAAGTTCTCCGTCACCTGTGTCGGTGAACTCTTCAACCACTCTTCTAAAAATCCTCGGCTGTATGCGTAATCCTGTTCCTTAACGTCCATTAGTCCTCCGGTTTATATCTCATCCACTTGTAGTCTTCTGCCCAAACTGGTTTCGGCTTCGAAGTGTCCAGCACGGTGTCCTCTGGAACCTTAATGCCTCGCGTCACAAGAAAGCACATGTCCACGTAGGTCAGTTTCAAAATCTCGTATTCAGCCGGTGACTTCGGCGGCATCGTCGTGATTCTGAACTGTCTCTCGCGGTCGGTGCGCTGATGCTGCAAGCGGTGTTCGTCCGCGAGCCGCATCATGCCGGTCGTGGTGTACGCCGCCACTTCGTACGTGCAGCCGAGCCTGGGGCAGCGGTAGACGTGCGTCGGCTTGAAGTTCGCGGGTTCGCCGAGATAGCGGCTACTCATAAATGTCCGGTACCTTATCCGATGGGAAAGGAAACCAAACACGAGCCTTCCAGCCGTCCATGAACTGAGCCTTCGCGGGGTTCATCGCTACCAGTTCGTGATAGAAGTTCTCCCACGCGCCTCTGAACATGTTCGCGACGATGCGATTGTCCTTGGAGTTCAGTTCGTCCACGGTCTTTGGTCCGAGAATGCCGTCTTGTTCCACGCCGAGAACCTGCTGGAGCATCTTCACAGAATGTGAAACTCCACCACGGATGTTGACCGAACTGCTCAGCAGTACCGCAGCGCAGTCGTTCGCCACGATGTTGTCTCCGTGGAACAGATTCCAGAAGTGTTCGCGGTAGACCTTCTTGGCCTGAACGACTGCGGCTGTGAAAGACATGTCCGTGAAAAAGTTCGGAGCGACGTAAGCACCGAAGTTGTTCGACGTGATGCCGAGACGCGTCATTCCCGCGCCGTCTCCCAGGTTCACAATCTTGCCAGGTTGCCGATGGTCGTCTTCCTGGTACAGCACCCACTGTACTACCGGTTCAAACAGTGCCATTTTCGCTCCATTGCCAGCCGCAGATGCACAAGCAGTCAACGCGGTCAGGCTTGATTAAATCCGTGCTAGGCTCCGGCGGCAGTTCACCAACCCAGTCTACCGGCCCCATCGTTGCTTCTATTCGAGCTATGTCGTGCTTCAAGTGGTGCCAGTTCGTCATGGCATCATAATACCGTTTGGCGTCCTGCGGCACGTACTTCGGCTTCGGGTCCAGGCTTCCGCACTTCGGACAGGTCGCGTGCGGCTTGTAGTAGTTGCGTTCAAATGCCATCTATCAGTCCTTTCACATCAGGGTCAACGTCGAAGCAGCTTTCGACTGCCTGACGCAGCCAGCCGCGTGCTTCGTTCTTGTCCTTGGTTTCTTGATTCGGTCCGGTTGACTGATACAGCCGGTGTCCCTTCGCCACGAACTTGTCCATCTCGACGGGCATGTAGTTCGTGTACTCAAGAGACAGCAGCCGCTGCCAGGGATACTTCAGCCGCTGCAGGCGGAACGCATCGTGAAATTCAGAGTTCCCGGCTTCCGGGTCGTCCTTGCCAAAGCCGTCCCACACGTTGTGCAGGTGACCGTGGATGTTTATGTTCGCGCCTTCCGGCAACGCGTTGGCAGGCTTGTGCGTGAACCATACGCCACGGAACAGTATGCCGTCCGCAGCGAAGTGAAATCCGTGCTCGGTGTACCAGAGTGCAGACTTGTGGTCATGGTTGCCGAGAACGAGCCACTTCGTTCCGGGCCAGATGCGAACATACTTCATGAAGCCTTCAGGACCTTCGGCTTTGTCGATGCCGATGTCTCCGAGGTGGAGAAGGATGTCCTCCGGCTTCACGGTGTCCATGATGTTCTTGTGCGTCATGTCCGTGAAGTTTTCAGGCCGCTGGCAGTACGTCGCGACCTTTGTGTGCTTCAGATGCGTGTCGGTTATCAGGTAGACTTTTCTCATGTCTTCAGTTCGTACGTCTTAGGTACGTCCATTCCGTCCATCTGTCCGCCTACGACGATGAACCTTGTTGTGTATCCCGGCGCGAAGAACTCTTCGTGCAGGTGGTAGTGCCCGAATATCCACTTCTCAGGCTGGTGAATGTCCAGCATCTGCTGCATCGCTTCAGCCGTGCGGCTCATCGAGCACGCCAGCTTCGCGGTGAAGTACGGTCCTAGCTGACTGTGCAGCAAAACCTTTCCCGCGATTGCCGGAGCCTCGTGGCTCAGGACGAAGCGCGGCTTGACCTGCTTGTAGAGGTCAATCGCTTTGCCGAGTTCTTCGTAGCTGAGTTCTTCGTCGGCCCACCACGAGACGCCTTCGGTGCGGTACGCTCGGTCAATAGACCGGGCACCAGCAAGATAGAATATTCCGTCGAGTTCAAGATAGCCATAATCTCCGAGATAATTCTTGTGCGCTCGGCATTTCGCGGGACTGTCATGATTACCCCGGAAGAACTTGTGGTTCTCAGCCATCGGATGTAGTCCGACACCTGCGAATCCGAGACCCATGTCTCCGATTTGGATTGTCCGTTGGGACGGGTCAAGATTCTGGCGTAGATACTTTTGGTACTGCTTCGTGTAGCCATGCACGTCTCCAAAGATAATTATCGACATGTTGTTTCCTTCAAATAAGAAATCAAGTTTTGGCATCTTTCAACACTGTCTTTAATAAATCCTAAAGCGAGATTGCAACCAGCGCACAAGATGCCGCGAAATTTTCTTCCTTTGTGGTCAATAACCCAACCGTTTTTGTGCCCGGGACTTGTGCTCCCGCAACAGTAGCATTTCCCATCAAAATTTTTCCATGCTAGAATAGCTCTATCTTTTTCCACCGTCGTGAAATTCTTATTCCACAACCTCTGATAGAACCTGTGCTTTTCTGTTCTACTGTACGCCAATCTTGTTGCACGACCTTTTGGAGAAGCTTGATATTTGCGAACTGATATCCTATTCAATTCTCTGACACGGGCGCTCTGCTTACGCCTTCTACCTTTCGGAGAGGCTTGGTATTTTTGAGAAGCGATTATTTGTAACCTTTTCTGTCGCTCGGTCATCTCGCTATACTTTTTTCTCATGATTCCCTGCCGTCAAAGTCCACGTATGTTTTGATGTCCAGCATTTCCTTCATGCGACGATGCCCCTCGTACGCACGTCGGCGGTAAGCCACGTACGCAGGGTCAGGCGTCTCGGCATGCTGCTGAGTGTCTATATTAGCATCCGGCACGTAGCATGTCAAGGCCCCCGCCTGCTTCATTTTCAGAAACCAGTACGCGTGCTCCCCGCCAATCTTTAGTTCTTCCGGCCAGGGCAGCAGCCTGTTGGTCCGCGCCAGGAAGTAGTTCGCGGTGATGTCGCACCGGTAGAACTCCACGTTGTAGTTGTAGTTCTCCCGTAGCCGAATCTCGCGGATGTGACTCCCGGGATGATAGTCCAGGAAGCCTTCGTAGAGCCGTCCGTTCACGCGTCCGCCTGCCACGTCGAGCGCAGCGTGCCGGTCGAGAACCGCTTTCATCTTCTCAACGCCTGACCGTGCGCTGGCGAACTCGTAGTCGTCAGAGCACATCAGAAGATATTTTGTCTTGGTGCATCCCACTATCGCGTTCCGCTTTGCGCACAGTCCGGAATCAAACACCATGTGAATCGACGTGCCCTTGTGTGACGGAATGTTTTCATTGCCGTCTGAGGCAACGATGGATTGGCACTCCGGAAAGAAGTGTGCGATGCCTTTCAGCGCTTGCACGAGTCTCGGATACCGCAGGAATGCTGTGACGCCGATTGTGACGTCGCTCAAATCGACGG
>CABMCB010000058.1 GCA_902384455.1 uncultured archaeon | reverse complement strand
TTGGAAGGCTGTTTGAAAAGAGTCGAGTTTAGCTGAACGCGGAGACCGAGTCCAACTGACGCGAACGCATCGTGGTGTCGGGCGGAATGCTGAACGCCACGTGGTAGCGGTAGCCTGCGATGTTGCCGATGGTTGCGAGCGGGTCGAACGCGCTGCCCTTGAGGTTGCGAATCAACTCAACCTTGATGGAGCGGTAGTCGCCGTCGTCCACGTTCACGTCGCCGGGAACACGTGCGAAGATTGCCACGACCGCATCCTTCATGTAGACGTAGGAGCGGTATGCAATACCGTGCGTGTTGAGGTTCGCCTGTTGAGTCACGTAGGGTGACTGATAGAAGACGATGTTGGTGCCGGGCAACTCAATCGGGTTGTCCTGTTGAGAACCAGCCATGTCGTCGAACTTGTCCTGACCGCCTTCGGTGTACTTCCAGAAGTCAACAGCACTGTTGTTCACAGTGGTGCCGTTCCACAAGTCGCCAAGGACGAGAGGGCAGATGACGCCGCAGCCCTTGCCGCCACGGACCGGTTGGCAAGAACGGAACTCAAGTTCCTGCTTGTTGCCGCGAAGCGTGCCAAGGTCAAGGACCGAACCGGAGGTAATCTGAGTCAACACGGTCGAATCGGTGTTGTTCAGAGTATCGGCGGTTGCCTGAGCCAAGTCATTCACGCCGAGGGCGCAACGGAACGAGAGTTCCTTACCCGTGTTCAGGGTAGCGTCATCGAGTGCAGCGAACTGACCGAATGCCGAAACGGTCGCAAAATCGCCGTATTCGCCAAGCTGAGAGTTTTGCTGGTTGACCGTCAAGCTGATGGGGTTCTGGATGGTGCCGTCAGCAACTTGCTGAGGAACGTATCCCTGACCCGGAGGATTCGTCGAGCCGGAAGGCACGGCGAGTTGATACATGAATAGTGCGTGGTTGATACCAGCGTGTTCTGACTGTTCACGAATCGTCATGCAACGAAGGTGCGGAGTGCCGCCCTTGAGGTTGTCAATGAAATTCTTGTCGAACTCCGTGATTTGCGCCTGCACCATGTTGGCAACCGAGTTGGATGCCTGAGACGGAGAGTTTCCCATGTGTTTTCCCCTTTAGGAAAATGGTGTTTACGCTTCGGTGTTTTTGGCTGCTTTCATCTCCACGAATGCCCAGTATTCCTTCGCGTTGGTACGCTCCAGTTTCTTGAACTCGGGATACGACATCAGCTTAATTTCACGATAGCGTTTAGCCGACAGCGGCGTGTTCTCCGTGGCTGTCGAAGGACGTTGTCCCTCGAACTGCCCCGGTCGGACTCCCGATGCGGGCTTTGACGGTGCGGCGGGTGCGGCAGTCGTCGGCGAAGACGATGAGTTCGTAACTTCGGTGCTACTGGTTGCTTCCGGTTTGGACAACTTGAGTTTGTCGCCCAATTCATCGAAAGCTAAATTCAAATTCTTGACGTTGGCGATTTCCAACTTGTGCTCATCCATGTAACCCTTGATGGCACGGTAGTTTTCTTGGCAGATGACATAACCTTCTTCCTGCTTGTCAAGTGCCCAACCGCTCATAATCTGGTAGTCCCGGATGTCATCGGCGAACTTCAAGCGTGCCTTGACACTTTCTACGGGAGCACCAATCTCTGCTTCAAAATCTTTGCGGTATTGCTCACGACGCTTCTTGTCTGCTTCGTCTGTGGCTTCAACCGTCTTAAAGTCCGGCTTAGGGACCGCAGGGTCGCCCTGAACTTGGCGTTTCCCCGTCTTAACCTCGTGGATGTAACGGTCGCCGCTTTCCTTGGCTTCCGTAATCTGCTTCACAAGGTCGGGATAGTCCGTATAAAGAAAACGGTAAGGCTTCCCGATTGGTTGCTTATCGGCGTCCAAGGGCTGATAGGAATAAACCTTCTTGCCCGACGCCGCATCAACCTCTGGCTCCGTTTGCTGAGTAGCTGCGGGAGGAACTGCGTTCTCCACAACCACCTGAGTAGGTGTAATTGTTTCGCTCATGCTATTAAAACACTCCGTAGTTAGATTTGTGGACGATACTCGGGCAGGTCAAACGGGTTTCCGGTTCCGCCCTCTGTAGCATCTTCCACTTTTGGCGTTTCCACGAGTAGTTTGATGACCGTTAGGGTCTGTCCAACTGCCTTATGAACGCCACGTAAATCCTTGTATCTATTGACGATTTCCTTGTCGTCAATCAAATCACGACCGACAAAATCCGCCGTCTCCGACTCCACCTGATAGAGTAGAAGTTTGTTGAAAGCAGCCCATCCGGGATGGGATGTAAGCTGCTTGATTTCGAGGATTTCAGCCTCGTTAAGATTGTGGAGCGGTCTTGAGTTCGGCATATAAGATAGTATCCGGTAGTCGGAATCTTAGAATGACTCTCCAGTTTCACCCGAAGTTTCAAACTCTTTCTCCAAACCCACACGAAGCTGTTCGTTCGCAGCCTTACCCAATTGGGTCTGGTCAATCTGCTGAGCCTTCTGACCACCCTTGAGGGTCTGCAACTGGATGGCTCCGGCGTTCTTCTGTTGCTGAGCCGCCGCTGCCTTCTGTTGTGCTTCCTGCTTCTCGGCATCGGTGCGCTCACGGAAGAACGGATTGACGTACTTGTAGCCCGCCAAGTCCGCCGTGAACTTGAGGTAGGTTTCAACCTCGAAAATGAGGTTCGCGGCATCGGCAGCTTGCATGACGGCGGGCGAGGAGATGATGGCGGCAAGCTGAGGAGCAAAGGCAGCCATCTGCTTGCGGGCACCCAAACCGGCACCGGCGAGAACCTCGAAATCAACCTTGGCATTACGCCATGCGATGTGGTCGAGACCCTCGTAATTCTTGGCATCCTTGGCAAGGATTTCACGAAGTGTGCGGGTAGGCAAACGCTCGAAGTTCATACGGTCCATGATGTAGAGCCAAGGGATAAGCACCTGACGGCAGAATTTGGAGATGGGGCCGTCCATACGACCCGCTTGAGCCTGACCGACGAGTTCGGAACCTGTGCCTGAACGCATACCGGTGCCACGACCGGCACCAACGGTGCCGCCCATGCCGAGTAATTCGCTCGCACCCGAAGTTTGGGCAGCCGATGCCTTTGCCGACTCAATGGCGGCAACGAGGTTACCGTCAATGCGAGGCTGGTCGAGTAGCTTCATGTATTCGTCAACTGGACCCTCGACGCTGAAAATCTTACCCAAGTCAACGACTTCATTCTGACCCGGCTGGTTGAGCGGCTTCTGGCGGACGTATGACGGCTTCGCCACGAAGCTGAGAATGTCAAGATAGGCGCAAAGAACGCCCTTTTCCACTTGCTGGTCGGGACCGACAAGTTGTCCGAGACCCTGACCATGACCGTTGGACGGCAAATCACGCCAGTTGGACGAGAGGTAAGGCACAGACGGATTGCCTTGGTCGTCGAGGTTGCCGTGAAGTTC
>CABMCB010000057.1 GCA_902384455.1 uncultured archaeon | reverse complement strand
GGGCGACAAACAAACTTGGCGCGAGCACCTAGCTGATGAGTGCAGACGGCCTCTCCACACGCATGCGCAGACTCTTTGAAAAAGAGCGCTTAAGAGACCAAAGAGACCGTAACCACCATGAAAATAATCGAAACAGAACCACCACTTTCGAATTCGACAAACAAGGTGTAGGTCACAAAGTCGAATACGTGGCGACTCATGAAGGAACTGTCAAAATCGTTTGGTCACACAAAGAAGTAGCAAACGCTACAAAACAACGAGAAACACAAAATGACTGAAGCTAAAAAAATCCCTAAAACAGCCCCTGAGCTTGCACAAGAAATAATGACCATGATAGCGACGAACTGTAGCCCTAAAAATCAGGGTGTCGCCGTGATTTTTTGCCCTGAACTACAGAAAGCATACGAAGAAAACCAAAACATCGATTGGTTCTGCAAAAAACAATGCGAATACCATCGATTACCCGTGCAGTTAATTTGCTTAGATATGAGCATCCTAAAAACTCTGCAAAAAACATACAAAAAATAGGTGCTGGAATATGTCTGAAAAAATAACATGGTCCGAATTCAAGAAATTAGTCGACGCAAAAGTCGGTGCTAACGACCCAACCTTGGAATTCATTCTCTTCGACGTTGACTACCGTCGTGACAAGCTCTACGTGTTTGTAGACAACAATGGTCAAAAACTCTCTATAGAGGGCTAAACAATTGGTTGAAGAATACTACTGCGATAAGCTCAAACGCAACTTAACTGTCGACGAAGTCGAAACCTCAGAATGCCTTCAAATCAAGAGACGTCACAAATGCGTCGGCGAACACTCCCTCAACGTTTGTCCACATATCTCCAAAGTAATTAACGGCACAAATGAACCTGTAATCGATAGAGGTTTCCCACACTGTAGCAAAGCCAAATGGTGCGGATACAAAATATGCCAAACCGGGTGCTTCTACGCCGGTAAATGCGACTACAAACAATTCTTCAAAAAAGGCAAAAAACAGGCGATTCCAGCATGACTACCACACACTACGTTTACTTCCAAGATTCTCAGAGCATGCCTCAAGTCAAAAGCCAATCTATGCAGTTGATGCTCACATCATGCCCATACGGCACAATCAAAGATTACGGCAACCCTGACCAAATAGGCTTCTATGACTCAATCCCTGAATACTACCGCAAGCTCGGCAATGTCTGGACCGAATCAATCCGCGCACTTTGTCCCGGGGGACGCATGTGCATAAACATCGGCGACCAATATGTTAGAGCCGTAAAAGGTACCCCGTACCAAATTTTGCCGCTCCATGCGTATCTTGTCAGTGACATCATGGCTCACCACAGCGATAATTTGGTCTATTTGGGTAGTATTATTTGGCAAAAAATCCCCAACACAAAAACCACTGGCGGCGCGAGCGTCATGGGTTCCTATCCCTATCCTCGCAATGGTTATGTGAGCTACAACTTTGAATACATCGCAATATTCAAGAAACTCGGCAAAGACCCTCGACCGTCCAAAGAAATAAAAGCTCAAGCAAAAATGACAAAAGAAGAATGGCGTAAACTATTCAATGGTATCTGGCAATTCAATGGTGTCCGCCAAATAGACCACATCGCCGTCTTCCCTGACGAACTGGCGCGTCGACTAATTCGAATGTTCACCTTCCCCGGCGACAATGTCCTTGATACTTTCTTAGGCTCAGGAACCACCGCAAAAGTGGCATATGAAGACGGAAGAAACAGCATAGGATATGAGCTTGGTTTTGGCTCAGGCATCGATTACACACGCGAAGTAATCAAGAAAAAGATACATTTCTACGATGTGCCAGTATCAGAGAGTGCGGCTATCTTCCCTACTCTGGTGTAACCTGAATGGGTGCCTGTCGATTCTATGTGGCTTGCCCTGTTAAATGCCGAAAGGGCAAACCTAGAAACTATGGGTATGACCCTCTGTCAGTTCCTAAAAAGAAGAAACCAAAGCGTGCTACTTTTAAGCTGGCGGCATCAGCTATTTGTAGCCCTTCTTACCGTTGTAAGCGCTACCAATACGCTTTAAAGCTCCGTGAAATCAACGCTGGATGCTATCAACATTTTACTGACCCCTTGGGGAAAAAGCATCAATGCGTAAAATTTATGCATGGTAAATGGGTTAACTGCGGTCAATTACTTGTAAATTGACTAACTTTTGGGTATATACCGATTTTTTCGTTATATAAGCGTAGTTTGCCGTGTTTGCTCTTTTTTCTCGGGTATAATGCCCTGCGACTGTATATCCGCTGGGGGAAGCCCCATTTTTTTCGCAAGTTGCTTCTCACATTCACCCTTCAGGTTAGGGTAAACTCGTGCAATCTCAATGTAGATTTTCTGATTAAGCGCTACGTATGCCTCACGGGTCCCAACTTTACCAAAAATAGCGGCTAATTCCTTCTCATACCGGGTAAACTGATGCCTCAGATAATTGACCACTATGCGCTCAAGAAACTCTGGCTCATCATCAATAGTTGCCTCCTGATAATCGGTTTCTTGCCCTCTTAGGGACCGCTCAAAAGCTATTTCTGCCTTGAATTCATTGTGGGCTTCAACAGCTTCTTTTACGACGTCTTCATAGCTTTTCTGTTTAACCGTAATTTTGCAGTCTTCAATATACTTCATGAGCTTGGCTTTTTTTGTGTCGACTGCTCGCTTAGACGCTTCTACCCTGCCGGCGTTTGCCTTCATGAAGTCCATGTAGGCTTGGCTCTTTTCTGCGTCAATAACCCTACCTAAATGATACAACTTTGTGGGTGCCGCGCTTCGATAGTGCGGATTGACGTCGGTTTTGTCTGGCTCACCCAAAAATAATTCTATAGCTTTAGTGGTCCAGCCTCTGTGCTTGAGTCCGGCTATTGAGCAGTAATCATGATTCTTCAACTTCGTCGGCGGGAACGTCTACGTCAATCTCCCTTAATTCATCGTGACTTTTCTTTTTGGCTGTCTCTTTGTTGATAGTTCCATCTTCGATGTTGGCATATTCGTTTTCACCGTAGACTGTGAAGGGGGTCTCTGGGTTGATGGGCTGTTTTTTCTTTCCCCAATCTACATCGGCTTCCTTTGTTTTCTTAACTTTGCCGAATTTCGGGTCAATCTCTCGGAGCTTATCTAAGATATTTTGCTCGGTACCCAATCGTCTCCACCTTTCGAGTATAATTGGCGCGTAGCGCAATTGGCTTCTGCAGTTTTGTCGCTCCAACAGAAACAAGATACTTTGGTTTTACTGCATGCTCTACTTTCTGAGCCGAAATAAACTGGCTCGCCGATAAACGCGCAGTGAGCACAGTCTATCGGTTTCGCCACTGGCGTTTGAAGAGTAAATCGTTTAAAAGTGAATGGGTTTGGGGGTAGTGCCATGGTTACTCACTTAAGTAACGTAAGCGTCTCGTGCGGGTGTTG
>CABMCB010000056.1 GCA_902384455.1 uncultured archaeon | reverse complement strand
TTCAGATGGCTTATGTCACGTCTAGCTTATGGGCTATGGCCGAGATTTTGCCTTTTAGAAGTCTGGATGGATATGACATTAGGAATTGGAATCGTTTTGTGTGGCTGTTTTTCTTCCTTTTGATTGGGGTTATTTTCGTTGCCTTGAATTTTGTGGTTTGAGGGGGAGTTAATGGATTTTCTTTGGGCCCCTTGTGTTTTGTTGCTCGAGGTTTTTTCTGATGAGGTCTATGTCCAATCCCTCATCTCTAAGGGAATATCCCATAACGTCTGCTGCGTTTCTGGCTCTTGTGTCTGAGTGGTGGCGTTGTATTGCGGCTAGAGCCTGCAGGTCTTTGTTCAGGTGGACATAGATTTTTGTTACTGATATCTCTTCGTACGCGGGGTTTCCTTCTGAGAGGAGCCTGACAGTACTTTCAGTTTTGATTCTTGTTTCTGGGTTTGTGTGTTTTTCGTTCAGCTGGGCGGCGACTTGTTTGCGCGTGTTTTCAGAGTCTTGCGTAGTTAAGAGGTGTTCGTAAATCCAGAACAAGTCTCTGTAGGACACGTCTTCTCTAGGGTATACTCGTGAGGTTGTAGCTAGTATCTGGTCTACAGTCTGCTGCCTGAAGTCTCCGCCTAACAATTCGCTAAGCCGCCTGTCAAGAGGCCTTAATTCTGGTGGGTCTGTGTCTTTTTGATTCATAAAACACTCTCGTTTACACCATTACTTCGGGCAGTCCGCCGGGTTTCCGGGGGACTTTGGTGTCGGAGAGAATTGCGGTAAGTTTCTGTTTTTCGGGGGGCTGCAGGTCTCCTTCAGGCGTGGTTTGGGAAGCGGCTGTCCATTGGCCTATTAGTCCGCCCCATCTTCTAACGAAGCTTTGGAATGGTATTTCAGGAGGTGCTTTGATGGTTAGCGGTATCCCTCCGGGATCTTCTGGTGTGTTGGTGGCTAGGGCCATTAGTATTAAATTTCTGCTGGGGGGTGTTTGGCTCATTTTGGTTCTGAATGCTTCCTGGAGGGTTTCGTGTACGTCACCGACGGCGGTGTCAAGCAGCATAGTATGGAAAGCGCGTCTGCCGGGTTCGTTCTGAGGCGTGTTTTCTATTTGCTTGGGTATTTGAGCTTGGGGGAATTCGTAAGGTTCCTGACCTTCCATTTCTACGGTGACCCGTCTGGTTGACGCCCAAGGGCGGCTTCTTCTTACGTATCCTAATGAGTCGTCTTGCTGTCCGGCTTTTTCTATGACACTGCTTAATCCGTCGAGGAACATGTATCGTCCGCTTGTGCCGCCTCTGTCTTCTATGAACCTGAGAACGTCGAATGTCTTCTCCATAATGTCAAAGTGCGTTTCAACCGGAAGGTTTTGAACTACCGCCCTAAGAAGTCTACTGTGCAATTTGATTTCATCAGCTACAACCTCGGCAGGCCGCCCGAAAATTTCGTCTTGTCTTATTGTTTTTATTGACTGCGTTAAACTTCGGCATCTTTCCATCGACTCTTCAGTGCGGTCTCCGCCTCCTCCGACGACGGTGTTCATGGTTTATTTTGGGTATTTTGTGGAAATAAACGGGTAGTTGTTTGGTTTTTATTTTAGGTCCGGTAGGTCTGCTTGGGTGCGGGGTAGGCGGGTTTCGGCGAGTATCCTGTTGAACTGCGTCTCCGATGGCAGAGTGAATGGTTTGCCTGGCATAGTGTTTGATTCTTGAATCCAGCGTCGGGTTAATTTGTCCCATCTTCTGTCGAATCCTTGCGTTGGGTCTGGGCTGAAGGCTGATTTGAGGGTTTCGTCTAGGTCCATGAATGCGACCGACAGGAGCATTCCGTGCAGAGTCCTCTGAGCGTCTTCTGTTAAAGAGGGGATGCCGACGTCGTACGGATGTTTCATTTCACTTTCAAGTGCCACTCTCTGGCATGAAGCCCAAGGACTGTTTGAGTCCACGTATTTTGCCGGATTTCTGTGGGAGGCGGCTGCTTCGATCAAGCGGGTTACTCCGTGGTAAAACATGAACCTTGTGCTTCCTCGGTCTGAATCAGCGATAAACCTTGAGGCATCAAGCACTTTCTCAATCAAATCAAAATGAACGTTGGCGGGAGTGTGTGCGACAACCGCCGCAATAAGCCCTTCATCCGCTTTAATTTCATCGGCAACCAACTTAGGCGGACGGCCTACCGTTTCAGTCTGTCGTTTTTGTGCTATCGCGTCTGCGAAACGCTGGCACAAAAGAACCCTGTTTTGCTGCACTTCCTGTTCGTCTGGCGGGCGGTAAACCTGCATTTTGTTAATTACGGGCGTTTTCAGGGTAAAAACCGGCTTAACCTTTTTTTTTTAATGCTACGTTACTACTTGTCTTTCATGGTAGTCGGAGAATTGGCTTACAAAGTGGTTTTGGGTCAGCCGGTCATAGTTTGGGGGGGGATTGCTACGCTTTTGATGGTTTGCCTGACTTTTTCTATCGGCTACTTCTATACACGAGGGATTCGTTGGATTCCTTTCAAGCATCATAAGCATGTTGCTAAAATAGCGTTGGCTTTAGCTTTCCTTCATGCGCTTCTTGCGATGGGAGCAAACCTAGGGTTCTAGTCAAAAGAGGGTAGTGTATTTGTCGTATTTTATGTTGGCTACTCTATGTTCGGGAGATTCGCAATTTCGCCTAAAGTCGGCCTACTTAGTTTTCTGCGTTTGAATATGCGCGTTAGAAAGTGTGGGCGGGGTTTGAGTTCTCCGTCTTGGAGGAATAGTTCTTCGGTAGCGGTCGCATTGTCTTTCTTTGTTCCGTGAAGAATTCTGCATGTTTTTTCGGGGTCTACGCCGTTTTCAATGAGAACTTTCGCAGCAGATGCCATTCTGCGTACGGCATCTTCTAGTTTATCTTCGCGCGAAACCAGTTCGACTTCGTATGTTGCCGCCTTTTTTTCGCCGGGAATTCTGGCCGAGCAAACGCCTTTTTCTGAGACAGTAACTTTAACGTCGTCTTTGTTTGCTTTTGCGAATGTTTCTGCTCCGCCTACTTCTGAGATTGAGCCGTCTGTTTTGATGAGAAATGATGCTCTTCCGCGTTTTTGCTGTGTTTGGGGTGAGGCTCCGATGGTTTGGAGTGAGACTTGCGCTATTAGTTCTATTAGGTTGCTTCTTTGGGGTTCGCCGTTGTAAACAACCTTTTCCATGGGGTATTATACTGCAACTGCGGATATATTCAGGCGTCTTCTGTGGCGGTTTCTTTGTTTTTTTCTTTTTGAATAGCGTATTTGTATTTTATGGTTCTTGCGGAAGCTGGGGGTGGCGGAAAATCCGTCAATTTGCCTGCGCCTGTTGTTATTGATGAGTTCTACAGAAGGGATTATGAGCATGCTTTGGAGCTTCTTGAAAGTTCTAATGATTCTTCAAGAAGGCATGCCCTTGATATGTTGGGTTCCGCTGCTGGAGGCACGTATAATCCTGCGTTTTCGGATGAGTGCGTGCGTCTCATAGGGGAAAGGCTTACTGGCGTAGGTCATACTACTACTGTGAGGCAGTCAGCCGCGTCTAACCTTGGGCGGAGCAGGAATCCCTCGGCTTTGGATTACTTGGATACGGCGCTTAGGGCGTCGGATGCCGAAAAGACGGGTAAATATGTGACTACAGTGCGCGCTAACGCTGCCGGAGCAGTTGCCTTAATACGGTCGGCGCACACCGGAAGTAAGGATGGCGTTTTTGAGCGCGCAACCGGGATTCTTGAGTACGTCGCCGAACACGATAAATACGATCCTGCACGCATAGCAAGGCAACAACTGGGAATCAAGTAAGATGCCCCCGTAAGGAGATATGAATGTCACCCCAATCGCCTTCGAAAGTATGGGCGTGCGCAGCATGGCCACGCTCGTTGAGGCGGACGGCAAAAAGGTTTTTATTGACCCCAGCGCCGCACTAGGGCCTTCACGTTTTGGCTTGCCTCCTGCGAGGCAGGAGTTGAATGCTCTTGAGGCGGCTAAAAATAGGATTCATGATGTTGCGCTTGGTTCCGACGTTCTTGTGGTAACTCATTACCATTACGACCATCATGACCCTGATGAAACATTCTACAAAGGAAAGACTGTGTTGGCCAAAGACGTAGCCAGCAGCATAAACTTCAGTCAACGGGGGAGAGGAAAATATTTTAAGGAGCAAGTTGAAGGGGTTTGCGAACTTCGTTTTGCTGACTGTAAAACATTCAAATTCGGCGGTTTAACCATAAACTTTTCCCCTCCTTTTCCCCACGGCCCGGAAGGAACTAAGCTTGGTTTTGTTTTGATGTGTTTAATCGACGACGGCGAGAAAAGGTTTGTTTTCGGCTCGGACGTTCAAGGCCCTATTTCAGATGAAGCAACGGAGTGGGTATTGGAATGTAAGCCGGACATCATAGTGATGGACGGGCCTCCGACGTATCTTTTAGGTCATGTGTTTAGTTTGGGCGACTTTGTTGAGGCTGGAAAGAACATTCTACGTATTATTGATGAGACTGGTGGTGAACTGATATTGGACCATCATCTTCTTAGGGACCTAGGTTACCGCGAGAAACTTAGGGGGGTGTACGATACCGGCAGAGTGAAGTCGGCTGCTGAATACGCGGGCATGCAGAATGTTCTTTTAGAAGCCGGCCGGAAGGCGCTGTGGAAGGGCGTAGTCCCAAATTACAGCATGGTTCCGCTGAGGAAAGGGGTCAAATATGAGTGATTTTGGTTTATTCATTGGAGGGTGATTGGTTCATTCCAAGGCAGTATTTCTTGGACGTCTAGGTACCGAACGATGACGTCGAGGATAGTTGAGCGTGAGGGACTTAAAGCTGTTCTCTCAACTTCCCCCAACGTGGAGCCTGGCGCTCCGAGGACGTCGCTCATGTACAAAAGCGCCCCAAACGCAGGCCGTCTTCCTCGTGAGGATTCGAGGGCCTGGAATATTTCGCCGACTTCCACGTCTACTGAATCGAAATACCCTCTTCTCCATGCTTCAACGTGGGGCTTCGTCTCAAAGAACGGCGTCTCGACGTTAACGTGAGACGTGGCTATGAACCTCTCTCTTCGGGAATCACTCCTTGGTAGGACGGCGGGCTCTGAAATTCCCGCGTCTGCCTTGATGTCTCCCTCCAAGTATTCCAGAAATCCGTTTTCTACAGTAGGATTAAGAAGGCGGCCTGTGTCGGAAAAAACGTTCATGGGCACGCCAATGTCTCCAACAAGAATTTTGTCCCGCGGATCGTCTCCGCCTAGGATAGAGCCTGCTGTTCCCACAAAAAGAAGGGTTTTGAGGCTGTGCAGGGGGATAATGGCGTCAGTGACGTATCTGGACATGTCTCCATAGGGGTAAGACGATACGGCCAGAGTCCTAACGTCCCCGTGTGAATCACGGTATTTGAGAACGCCGATGGAGAGAGGATTTGCGGTGAGAGTCTCAAGTACTTTAGTCGAATCCAAAGGCAGCGCTCTTACAGACATCTTGGAGCCGCCAGGATGTTTTATTTCTCGCACTTGAGGCAACTCAGGAACATTAGTGTTATGGTTCCCCAGGCCCTTCAGCTTTTCCCACAAATCGTATGCCCTCTGGCAAAGGCGCCCATCTTTGATGATATCACCTACCGGCGTGGTGAACAACCTATCGGTCTCTTGAGAGGCAAGAAAATCATGTAATTCATCATACACGTCACCATAATGGCCTCGGACATTGCGGTCCTTCTTGGTTTCTCCGGGAGGGCCGTCTAACGGCTCTCTTAGGCGCCTTAATATGACCCGATTTAGCGGCATATCCTCTTCGCCTTCATGCACAAACGTCTTCCAGTGGTCTGTTATTTGAGAAAAAGTCCTTCTTAACTGTTCTCTGACCTCCAGTATCTTTCCTCCGGTCCAGCCGCCGATTATGAAAGCGTCAGGTTCCACTGAATGGCGCTCAAGACTTCCCTCCACCAAAGCGCGATAGTCTCTTCCGTAATCAAACACATCCAAATCAGTAGGCCTAACCTGTAGGTACTTCGCAAGAGCTTCATAGTGCAAAACAACGTCGTCTCCGAACAGGCCGGCCATGGCGAAGACGTATTTATCGCGTGAGGCCGCGAGGAATAGTGGGGGTCCTATGGGCGTTTTTACGGCGTAAAATCTGGTGTAGCCTCTTTGGCTTAGTGATGCCATGCAGTCGTCTGGGCTTCCTCGGTGCAGTTCAAGTGGGACTCCGCCGTTTAGCAGTTGAGCTATCGGCTTTGAAACTTCTAGTTCAATGAAGTTTGCGAGGTTTAGTGTGGGTTGTAGGGTTGTGTCTAAGTCCTTCACGGCCTGCGAGTAGCCTCTTCGGACAGTAGGTTCGCGGGGTTCTCCGGGCCCGAGTATAAAGGGTTTTTCTCTTATGAGGAATCTCCGCGGGTTAAGGTCTTTTATTCCGTCTGAAATGAAGGCTAATGCGGCCGAGGGCGTCTTGAGGGCGTCTCTTTCGTCTTCGGGTATGGCTGGAATGCCGACCCACGGGGAGGGCGGTGGTAATGGAACTCCGCCTTCTCCTGTTCGCTGAGTATGCATCAGGTAGTATACGTAAGTTTTAGAGAAATATATTGACCCTTCACCAGGGTTCTTTTTTGATTTTGATTCTCCAGGCGATTATGTTGCTTATGAGGTGTATGGGCAGGGTTATGAATGCGAGTATTCCGAAGTAGTCGAGTCTTATCGGCGAAACCAGCCAGCTTAGTATGACTGCGCCGTAGACGAAGTCGAGTTGGTCTAAAAGTGGGGCGGGGCTTCCGCGCGGCATTCCCACGCGGCGCTTAAGGAAGCTTCCTACTATGTCTCCTGCGAGGGCTCCGAAAGCCAGAAGAAAGGCGAGTTCAATGGAGTGTGTGGGCAGATTTATCGCAGGCGACACGTTTGATGTGAAAATCGCCTGAGCTTGCGGTCGGACGACCATCTGTATTGCTCCAACGATCGTTCCAGCCAACACTCCGCCGATTAATCCTTCCCAGCTCTTCCCTTCTCCGAACACCCGTTGGCCGCGGAATTTCTTTTCTCCGTCTATCGGGTGCGTTTTTCCTCTGAATCGCGTTAGTGCGGCTACGTCGGGTGCGGTTGAGTTGGCTATGTAGGCGGGTAGTATGAACCAGAGGGCCTCTATGAGGAGGTCGGCCAGCATGGTATTTAATGGGGGTGGTTCGTTAAAAGGGTTTTTACGCCGCCAACTGCCTTGTTTCTTCGGCGGGGTTTTCTCGGATTAAAGATAGTAGTACGGCTGCTTCCAGGAGTTTTTGCGGGTCTTTGAATGCGTCGTTTATTCTTGCGGGTGGGTCGCTTGTTATGCGGTCTGGGGATGTGTGGTCTGTTATGTAGAGAGCGGCCATTGCTATTGTGTTTGGGTCGTCGACGCCTGCTCTTGCGAAGCGTGTGTCTTTTTGGGTGTCGTCGAGGTTGCTTAGGAAGCGGCGGTATTCCTGTGCGCCTTCTGCTATGGGGTGTTCGGTAGCGTTTGGCAGGCGGGGGTTTTCTGCGGCGTTCACTATTGCGGCGGCCAGTAGTAAGAGGTTTTTTCTCTGGGCTTCAGGAGTTTGCCTTGCTGTTTCTGGGTCTAGTTGCTCTAGTCGTTCTAACGTTTCTTGGGTGCCAGTGTAGAACGTTTCTAGTTCGGGTACGTCTGTGGGGTTTGCGTAGCGTGTAACGGTTGTGATGTCTGCTGCGTATGGTTCTGTCGCGAAGCCCATCCGTTGGGCGATGTCAGGCCGGCCGATTACCTTCAGCAGGCTTCCTGCTAAGGAGGGGTTTCGTATTACTGTGTCCTGACCTATTTCGGGTGTCAGGCGGTCTGCCGCTAGGTCTTTGTCGGCCCAGAATTGTTGTCCTATTGCTGATGCTTCTATCTGCAGTTCTTTTAGTTGTGATAGCAGTAGTTTTCTTTGTTGTGGGGGGCTTGTTGCTAGTGAGGCGATTATTCTTTCGGCGTCTTCTTGTAGTGAGAGTATGCTGCCTGTTTTTTCTGCGACTGGTTCGTTTACTGTTGCTACGGGTGTTGTCGGTTTGTATTGTTCTCTTGCGGGGAGTCTTTCTTCTTCGGGTCTTTCAGGCTTAAATTGTTTAAGCGGAGGCACTTCTTCCGAGGCTATGCTTTGGGCTACTGCTGATTCTACTGTCTTCAATAGTTTGTCCCGGATTTGCTGGAATTGCGTGGAGGCCATTTAGTTAGAATCCATGATGCTGTGAATAAATACGTCTTTAATTTTGTTTTAAAACCAGTCATCTTTATTTCTGAGTTTTTCCATTGGTGTTGAGGATGACAATTTACGATGATTCATTAGAGCTTCACAGGAAGCTGAAAGGCAAGCTTTCTGTTTCCCCAAAGATGAAAGTGCGTTCTAAACGCGACTTAAGTCTTTTGTACACTCCTGGTGTGGCCGAGCCATGCAGGCGAATCGCTTCGGACCCGAAGCTTTCTTATGAATACACCGGCAGGGGCAATACCATTGCGGTTGTCAGCGACGGAAGCGCAGTGTTGGGGCTTGGCAATATCGGGGCTGAGGCGGCCATGCCCGTCATGGAGGGTAAATGCCTTTTGTTTAAGGAATTCGGAGGAATCGATGCTGTACCGATTGTCTTAAGGGACCAGAGCGTCGAGGGGATAGTCGCTTCAGTCAGAGGCATGGCGCCGTCGTTTGGCGGAATAAACCTCGAGGACATTAGTGCGCCCAGATGCTTCGACGTGGAAGACCAGCTGCAGGACATAGGCATACCTGTGTTCCACGACGACCAGCATGGGACGGCTATCGTCGTCTGGGCTGCTCTTTTGAATTCGTCTAAAGTGGTGGGAAAAAGCCTTGACGACATTAAGGTCGTCATAAACGGCGCGGGCGCCGCCGGATACAGCATTGTCCAGAGGATATGCGATTTCTCTGGTGAAGACGGGTTTTGCAGGCCTTTCAGGGACATAATAGTGTGCGACAGCAAAGGGATTATTTATCGCGGCCGTAAGGATTTGAATTCGTATAAGCAGAGGATTGCTTCTGGTACTGACCGGACTAATAAGTTGGGTTCTTTGGCTGATGCTATGGTGGGTGCCGACGTTTTTATTGGTGTTTCTAAGGGGGGTGTTGTTACTGAGGAGATGGTTAAGTCGATGGCTGATGATGCTATTGTGATTGCTATGGCTAATCCTGAGCCTGAGATTGTTCCTGTTGCGGCTAAGAATGCTGGGGCGGCTATTGTTGCTACTGGCCGCAGCGATTTTCCTAATCAGGTGAATAATGTTCTGGCTTTTCCGGGTGTTTTTAGGGGTGCTTTGGATGCTCGTGCGGTCAGGATTACGGATGGGATGAAGAATGCTGCTGCTTTTGCGCTTGCGTCTTTGGTTAAAAAGCCGACTTCGACGCGTATTTTGCCTTCGCCTTTGGATAAGAAGGTGGCGGGTAAAGTGGCTGAAGCTGTGCGCATTAAGGCTGTTGAGGAGGGAGTTGTTAGGCCGTAATTTAGCCTTCTATGTCGTTTATTTTGATTTCGTAGACGAGTGTTCTTCCTGCGTAGGGGTTGTTTTCGTCTATTAGGTAGTGTGTTTTGTTGGATTCGGCTATTCTCGCGTAGCCGGTTTGGGTTTCGATTCTGTCTCCGGCGGTTAAGTTGGGCAGTATCATTAGGACTGTTGTGCCGTTGATTACGGTGAATGTGGTGCTTCCGAATTCCGTGTTGACGTAGGATGTGACTCCTGGCACGTATTGTATTGTTACTGTTTCGTTTGTTACGTTGATGACGCTTGCTCTGAGTCCGAATGTCGGGTGCAATAGGGTTTCTCCGACTTTAATGTCCGTCAAGTTTTCTTGTTCGATTAACGTCCGGTTGATTTCCATCGTTGAGTCTAAGGCCGCGATTATGGGTACCCAGTTGTATAGCCGGGGGTCTGGGAAGCCGTAGCCTAGTTCGGGTGGCACGGTCAGGTTCCTTGTTTCGCCTACTTGCATTTCTACTAGGGCTTGTTCTATTCCGGGTATTATTTCTCCTCGGCCTACTCGGACGACTATTGGGGCGTATCGTTCGTTTTCGTTGAATATTCCGTTGGCTTCGGCTATGGCGCGTTCTGTGGTGTCGAGTATTGTTCCGTTTTGGAGTCGTACTGTCGATGATATGCTGACTATGTCGCCTATTCTGACGCGTTCTCCTATTTTTACGGGTTGAGGGGGTGCAGCAGTTGGATTTTGGTTGGTCTGGCCGTCTTGGGTGGACATGCATAGGGAGAAAAACAGTACTGTTGTTATTGTGAGTATTGTGCCGATTTTCATTTTACTGCCATACGTATGCTTAGCATTTAAAGACGTACGTGTTTATGAATTGTTAGGTTACGCCGTACATGTTTGTTGTATTGGGTGTTGATAAAAAAGGTTCGTGCTGTTCTGAAGCGTAAAATTTTTGGAGGGAGATATATGGCTAAAGGAATCAGGAGTTCGACGTTAGAAACGGGAAATGAGGTTGGCGGCAGCCTGAAAAGTGGGCTCTTATCCTACAAAAGTATCTCTATTTTTTTGGCCGTATTAGTTGTTTTGCTTTTGGCTTATCATCAACTTCCGGTTAAGACGTCTATTTTTCCGTCCATCAGGGTTGGGGACGTCGTTTATTTTAATTACGTCGGGGCGTATCTTAACGGGAGCATATTTGACTCCAGTATTGCCGAAGTTGCTGATGCGGCGGGGATCTATGACTCTAAAAGGCAGTATGGGCCTCTTGTTGTGGTTGTCGGTGACGGAAAGGTTATTTCTGGTCTTGATGCGGCTCTTGTTGGTATGAGGGTGGGTGATTTTAAGCAGGTTTTTTTGGCGCCTGAGGAGGCGTTTGGGGAGCGCAAAGCTGATGCTTTGGTGCCGGCTCCGAGGGAGCAGTGGGCTCCGAGGGTTATTTCAACTTCTGTTGAACGGTTCGTTCAGGATGTTGGCAAGCAGCCTAATGCGAATGAGACTCTTCTTTTGCCTGATTTGCAGTGGCCTATGACTGTTCTTGCTGTTGTTAACGGCACTGTTTATTTGCGTCATGACCCGCAGGTTGGGCAGGTCGTGGACACTAATCTGGGTCCGGCTGTGGTGAGCATTGAGGAGAGGGTTGATGAGGAGGCGTCTAATCTTCAGGCTGAGCCGTTGGGCGATACGGGTTACCTTAAGGTGGCGGGTGATTTGGACCAGATATTGGCTGAGTTGAATTCGACGGGTGTTGTGGAAAGCGTCGTCATACGGCCTCTTGACCCTAAGGTGGGGACTATTATTTCTACTGGTGCTGGTCTTGCGGTGGTGCGTAATGTTTCTAATGACACTATCACTTTGGACTTCAATCATCCGCTTGCGGGTGAATCTTTAGTGTTTAATATCACGATTACAGCAGTGAATTATACGGAAGGAGGGTAATACATGACAAAGAAAGTAGGAGCAACTAAGAAAAAGGCCTCTAAGAAGTTAGAGGTTGAGGAAAGTTTGAAGACGAAATCCGTCGAGGAAGTCCGGGGGACTGTTGGTGTTTCACGGGAGAAGATGGTGATGAGTGAGAAGAAGGTTGATGTTGCGTCCTCGTGTCCTTTTTTGCCGTCTTGTTCTTTTATTCCTTCGTTGGGGCTTAAGGTTTTTTGGGCTTTGATTGTTTTGTTGCTTGTTTTGTCTGTTTATATTGTGGTTAGCGGTGGCGGGAACAGTTCCGTTTCTTGCGCTAATGGCGTTATGGATGGAACGGAGTTGGGTGTTGATTGCGGCGGAGTCTGCCCTACTTGCGCTCCCGTAGTCAATGTGTCGCAGCTGGATGATGATTGCTTGAAGTTTAATACTTCGGTTAACAGGGACCGGTGTTATTATGATTCGGCTGCTGAGGCGTTGAATCAGTCTTTGTGCGTTAAAATGAGCGCTCAGTTGCTGAAGGATGAGTGCGTCAGGAACATTGCGGTTTTGTCTGGTAATCCGGTTTTGTGCGAGAGTCTTGCTGACGCTTTCGAGAAGGATGAGTGTTTCCTTGGATTGGGGACTACTTTGAAGAACAGCAGCTTCTGCGACAATATAGCCGATTCTGGACGGAAGGAAAGCTGTCTGTTTTCTTCCGCGACGGCGACAAAAAACACCGAAGTCTGCGACTTGATTAAGACGCAGGACACCCGCTTAAGATGCAAAGCCATAGTTGAAAAGAACGTAAGCTTCTGCGTGAGCATAAGCGAAAACAACAGCAGAGACTGGTGCTACCAGAGAGTCAACGCGTTTGCGCCTAACATCACCATATGCCGGAAGATAACGGCCGAGTACCCTGCGGAGCTTTGCTTTATAGATGTCGCTAAGGATGAGGTGGATGAGTCTCGTTGCATGAACATCGTGAATCTGACTTTACGCAGTGATTGTAGGACTCAAGTGAAGGCTATTGATGAGGAAAACAAGAAGCTTTCTTTAAGCTTGAGCAACATGACGACGCAGTTGAAACCTTAAGTGATGGCTTCAAAGATTTTGTGGGCTACTGTAGGAGCTGCGTTGGTATTAGTCTTTGCAGCGGCAGTTTTTGTCTTTAACTCGGGTCCTGGCGAGCCTACAGTCGCGCCGGGAGAGTACATCAATCTGCCACCCACATCAACTGTCGCATCGGCGCCATCTTCGGAGGGCCAACCTCAGGTCTCTGCGACATATCCGCCTCAGGTTAAGCCCACAATTAAGGAGCCGCCTGAGAGCTTGGATAAAATCGGCTGCAGCGATAACGTAAGCAGCGCCGAGAAAGTCGATTGCATAATCACTGCGGTTTCGGCGTCCAACGACAGCAGCCCTTGCCTGCTTGCGGGAGACGACTTTACTGTCGGAGAATGCTTCTTTAGGGCTGCGCGGGAGACTGAAGACCCTCAACCGTGCTTTATGATTTCGGCAGCCGCTCAGAAAGACAGCTGCGTGTACTACATGGCGGTGAGGGTTAGGAACGCTTCCCTGTGCAGCTCAATCAGTTCAGAGTCCTCTAGGATGAGGTGCCTGTCAAGTTTGACTAAAGACGTGACCGCATGCGACAGCATAGGCGACGTCAAAAGCAGGGACTGGTGCCTTTACGCTTTCTCAAGCAGGAACAGTGACCTTGAGATTTGCAAGAAAATCAACGCAACTGACGTGCGAGACCGCTGCATAATGGACTTCATAGACCTCCACCGGCTGGATCCGCGCGTATGCACCCTCATTGAGGACTACGGGTTGAGGCTGAAATGCCAGAATCTGGCGGTTCCTTTGATTTGCCCACTTAGCAGCTTCAAGCCCAAGTACGGAGTCCCCCTGTAAGACAGTGAATGAAACGCCCAATAAAACAGGGATAAAGAAGAGCCGGTCTACAAAGAATTCTGACGGTTTCGGCCGAATTTTATGGCGGAATGCGTTTGATTTTGTTTTGCTTACTTTTTTGTTGGCGTGTCTTTTTTGCGTTCTGGCCATGTTGGTTTCTCATTTGGCGGTAGGTCAGGGCGGCTTTTTGGGGTCTGCGGCCGCGGTTGTTTATAGGGTTGTTGCTTTGTCTTATGCTTGTCATCAGATGCCTGAGCGTTCTTTTCTTTTTGGGGGTATTCCTTTGGCTATGTGTTCGCGTGATGCCGGGATTTATTTGGGTTGTTGTGTGGGCTTGATTTGGGGGCTTTTTTCTGGGCGAAAGTACGGCATCTTTTTCCTTTTGGCTGGGATGGTTCCGCTAATCATCGACGTTTTGGGTCAGGGCCTTTTTCTTTGGGAGAGCTTGAACGCAGTGAGGTTTGCGACCGGACTTGTGTTGGGCGTAAGCTGGAGCGCGTGGGTGATGGGCCGCCTGTTTGGTATTCGGCCGCATTTCAGGGGTTTGTTATCGGATAGAAGGACTGTGTTTTTTTCTGTGGCCTGCGCTTTGTTTGTTGTTTTTCTTGTTTTTCAGGTTAGCGTTCTTTTTGCTGGGTAGCATGTGTCTAAGGATGAGGCTGCGCGTTTGGGTGGGGGTGTTGTTGTGGGGTATTTACCACCTAGGGCTGCGACCACTGTTCCACTTGACCCCTTCATTGAGAATCATAATGATTGGGTTTTGTTTAATGTGTGGGAGCTAAGGGGAACTTTCATTCAGAAGCCATGGCATGGTTGGTGGATTATCTACATTAACTCTTCGCAGGGGAGGCAGGGTTTCGTCGGCGATATTTATCCGATTGAAGTCAATCTAGACAGTTCTCCGTCGACATTAAATAAGAACCTTATGTTTGTAGATGCGGTAACCGGGGAGGTAATCAAGTATACTAATACAGTGACGCTATCTTAGCGGATAGCATGCTTCTATTGTGTGGCGTATGACGTCTATTGAGGCCTGCATTTTGGTTTGTTCTGTTTCGTCCAAGTCTATTGCTATGGGTGTTGCGCCGTCTTTGCTTACTACTGAGGGTACGCTTACGCAGACGTCTTTAGTCGGGTCGTAGACGCTTACCGGTAGGACGCGCCTTCTGTCGTGGACCATCGATTCCACCACCGCAACTATTGCAAGAGACGGAGCGAAAACGGTTCCCCCCTTCCTCTTTATGACTTCTATGCCGCCCGTGATCACTTGGTCGAATAATTCTGTGAGCTTGTTGCTTTTGTAGTTGGGGAATTTAGCCAGCGTTATTCCGTCTGCGCTTGCGTGGCTTAAGTAAGGGAACATGGTGTCGCCGTGCTCCCCCAGGATGAATAAGTCAAGGCTGTCCACGCTGACTTTGAATGCGCCCGCAACCAAGCTTTTGTAGCGAATAGAATCCAACGTAGTCCCCAACCCGAAAACCTTCTTAGCGTCACCCATCTCCTTCACCGCTATGTACGTCATCGAATCAACCGGATTAGTCACCATAAGCAAGCCCTTAGGCTTCTGTTCCTTGAGTTTAGCCAAGCAGGACAAAACGATTTCGGCGTTCTTTTTAGCCAAATCCAACCGCGTTTCACCCATCTTACGGGGGAGACCAGCAGTCAAAATGACTAAGTCGCTTTCTTTTGTCAGGGCGTAGTCGTCGCCGCCGGTCACTTTGACGCGTCTGCGCATGGCCGCCGTGGAGTGCAGTAGGTCGAGCGCTTCTCCTTCTGCGCGTTCTTTTTCTACGTCGATTAGGACGATTTCATCGGCTAATCCTTCGTTCATGAGCATGAAAGCGGTCGTCGAACCTACGCGGCCTGCGCCGATAATGGAGATTTTCACGGTAGCTATAAGTGCAGTGCTTCCTTAAATGCTAATTGTGGACGCCGAGACTAGCGGTGCGAAGGCGGTTTTGCGTTCTAAAATGCGTTCTTTGAGGGATTCTTTGCCCTCCGATGAGCGTGCCAAAAGGAGCGCGCGGATTATGAAGCGCGTTGAATATCATCCTGCGTACTCTTCCGCAAAGACTGTTGCGTTCTACGTTAGCTTTGGTAGTGAAGTCGAGACTGTATCCCTGATAAAAAGAGAGGTTGCAGAAGGCGTGAAAAAAGTTATTGTCCCGTATGTAGACGGGAGTAATCTTGGTTGGGTTCATGTGACGGATTTTTCAGACCTTGCGCCGGGGAAATACGGCATTCTTGAGCCTAAAAAAGAGTTAAGACGCGCACAGCCCGCAGACATAACATCAGCCGACGTAGTGATAGTCCCAGGGCTTGCTTGGGCGCCGCACAAGAGAGGATTTGCCAGAATCGGCTACGGCAAAGGATTCTACGACAGAGCGCTGTCAAAAATTAATGCGCCGACAATAGGGGTAGCATTCAAAGAACAGGTTGTGCCGCATATTCCAGTTGAGGAAAGCGACATGACTGTTGACTACCTAGTCAGCGACGATTAGTCTGCTTCCTCTTGCCGTCTGATTTAGGCCTGACTTTAAGCCGGTATAATGCCTCTTCCGGGGCATCGCGAATAATCCTTGAGACTTCATCAGGCGCTTCATGAATCATCTTGGAAACTCCTTCCGGAGCCTCGCGAATAATCCTTGAGATGTTTCGGACTGGCTGAGACGTCTGTATCGGATAGAATATAGGCCTCAGCCCCAAGTTGCTTCTGGAGAGCCCTAATCTCCAAGGTATGATTGGAATCCGCGGTTCCTCTACTTCCCGGACTTCCTGTATGCGAGGTAGCATCAGGAGGGATATCAACAGCCTCAGTATTCCGGACAGCAGGAAGAGGAACTGTAGGGGCGACTTAAATATCCAGGGGTCGGTGATATGGATAGCCAGGTAACCGCCTATTATTCCTCCGACGAATATGGACCCCCCGTTTATCGCATTTTGATATGCTGTTACGCGAGTTCTTTTTGTCGGCCGGACGTTTTCGTATATGAAATTGAATGTCGAAAGGTTGAATCCGGCCCAGACGAATCCGGAAAGCATCTGGATGACTATGAGGTACGATACGCTGTAACCGAAAAGCCATACTACTGGAACAAGCGGAAGTAGCATGCCGGTTACGTTGAGTATGTGCTTGTTTCCGAACTTGTCTGCCGCCCGCCCCCACATAGTCATGGTAAGGAAGCTTGTGATGGTGACTGCGACTGTTACTATCGTGTATTCGGCGTAACTCAGGTTGAGGTCTCTAAGCATGTATACTGCGAAGAATGGGCCTGCTACGTTGACGCTGAAGTTCATTAGTGCAAGGTATATTGCGAAATGTCCGTAGTTCGTTTTGGGTAGTTTTATCAGGTATTGCAGGAAGGAGAAGTGCGCGCTTTTAGGCGAGCGGTAAGGCATCTCTACGTGTTTTGTCAGAAAATAGAACGACAGTAATCTTGCTATTAGGGCGACTGTGAACAGCGCGCTGAACCCGTATAGTGCCGAGCCTCTTGTTTTGAATATGTCGAGGATGAATCCAGCCGTAAGTATTGAGGTGAAAGTGACCGCCCCTACTATCCTGTTTCTTCTGCCGAAGAATTCCCCCATCGTCTCTTTAGGCACTAGGTCGCCCATTATGCTTGCCCAAGGCGGACCCCCGAAGCCTCCGAAGACTAACAGCGCAATAGCAGACAGCAAAATCACCGGTTCCACGTATTCCTGCGGAACTATAAAGGGTATGAGAGCAAGCGGAGCCCACATTAAGGCTTGCAGGAAAACACACACAAGAATGACTTTTTTCCGGCTATGAAGCAAGTCTGTAGCTGCCGCGTTGAACAACTGGGCGAAAGAACTGAACAAAGCCGGAATCGACGTTATAAGGCCTATGACGAACGCTGAAACGCCTAGTTCTACCGCAAAGGGCGTTACATACTGGTCTCCGAAACCCGTCATTATTCCCCATACTGAGCCGTCGTATATGGAGTATTTGAGGCTGCGTTTCTTGTCTGCCTCGGTTATTTCGTTTTGCCGGGTTTTTTCTGGCATAGGATTGTATATTTTCATCTTCCTTCCCAAAAAAGATATGATGGACGGGTGCGATAACTGCGATGGCGCCTGCTGCAGGAGGTACTTTGTTCCTGTTTCCGACTCTGACGTTCGCAGGCTTGCTGCTTCCGACTTGAGTCCTCTGGAGTATGTTGATTTTTGCGATGTCGCTAAAATCGAAAGCGAGCAGCAGGACATTCGGCTTGACGACGGCTATTACTACATGGTGCTTAAGCGCAGGGAGGACGGAGCCTGCGTTTTTTCGCGGCAAAACAACGGCGTCCTAAGATGCTCGGTACACGGTTACCACCCGATGCTGTGCAGGATTTACCCCTTCAACCCGGTAAACGCTCAACTGAGAGACAAGTACTCGTGCGCGGCCCCGCCTAAAATATTCAAAGACCTTCAGGAAACCGCAGTCCAAGCCGCCGTTGAACATGGCTTTTACAGCAGGAAAGTCCGCATATGGAACCAGATGCGACGGGAAACAAGAACTAGGGAGGAATTCATCCGTTACGTCCTTAGGGTTTGCAGCCTCCCTCCCGTACAAATATAGGCGCACCCCATTAGTATCGTGGCTTACTCTTCCGCTACCAGGCCGCTTGGCAAAGAAACCCCGTACAGCCTTTTCAAAAGGATTTCTGGGGGAAGGCCGTATTGTTTCCTTCTTGAGAGCGCTAAAGGCGGCAGGCGGACGTATCTGGGGGCGGAGATTAAGCGGGTGGTGCGGGAGAAGGAGGGTAAAGCAGAGGTTTATGAGGGAGGACGTTGGCGTGTTGTTCCCGGCGGATGGGAGGCGTTTCTAAGAAAAAACGCAGGTAGGAAGGCGGCTGGGAAGTCGGGCGGCTTCTCGGGGGGTTTTGTTGGCTACTTTTCTTATGACTTGGTTAGGGGGTGGGTGAATTTCTCGGGTAATTCTGCGGACGACTTGAGTTTGCCTACGGCGTATCTTATGGAGCCGTCCAGTTGGATTACCATAGACCACGTAGGGAATACGGCAACTGCTTACGCAGCAACGCAGGCAGACGCAAAGTCTCTTATTGAGTGCGCCTTCAAAGGACCTCTTCCGTCGGAGGGGAAACATGCGGCGTCTTCAGACTTACTTAGCTCTTTTTCTAAGGAAGGATTCAAGAAAGCCGTGATTAAGACGAAGAAGTACATTGCGGCAGGAGACATATTTCAGGCGAACATTAGCCAGCGCTTTTCAGTCGGATTCAACGGAGACACGCTGAGCTTGTATCGGCGCCTCACCGAGATAAACCCGTCGCCCTACGCCTGCTACATTAGGTTTCCCGAACTCACGCTGGTAAGCTCCTCGCCGGAACTACTTGCCAAAGTGCGAGGCAATTCGATTGAGACTCGGCCTATAGCTGGCACTCGGCCAAGGGGTGCCACAAAAAAGGAGGATACTCGTTTGTCGGCTGAGCTTCTTTTGTCTCAGAAGGAGAGGGCTGAGCATATTATGCTCGTTGATTTGGAACGAAACGACCTGGGGCGAGTATGCAATTATGGGTCCGTTAAGGTTGATGAGCTGATGGTTCTTGAACGCTACAGCCACGTCATCCACATAGTAAGCCACGTTTCGGGGAAACTTAGGGAAGGCGTCGATGCCGTTGACATACTGCGCGCAGTCTTTCCCGGAGGAACAATCACCGGCTGCCCAAAAGTAAGGTGCATGGAAATCATAGACGAACTCGAACCCGTACGTCGCGGCCCATACACCGGTTCGGCCGGGTGGATTGGCTATAACGGCGACATGGAACTAAACATCATAATCCGGACCATATTGGTTGCCGATAAGCGCGCTTACTTTCAGACTGGGGCGGGCATAGTCGCAGACAGCGACCCTGAATTCGAGTTCCACGAAACATTGCACAAGGCAGAAGCCCTCCAAAAAGCCCTTAAAACCGAATTTAAAGAAGAAAAGAGGAAGGACTAAGGATGAAGCCTGAAGGCCGCGTCTACGTCAACGGCATTATGTTGGACGCAGGTGAAGCGCATGTTTCGGCTTTCGACAGAGGTTTTTTGTATGGAGACGGGGTTTATGAGACTCTGAGGGTTTTTGACGGACGAGTTTTTCGCCCTAACGACCATTTGAAGCGGCTGCTTCAGTCCGCGCATTTGGTTGGGATGGATGCGCCTTTTGATTCGGAGCATTTTGCGAAAATGCTTTCTCTTGTTGTGACGGAGAATAATCTTTCTGACGCGGTCATAAGGGTCACCGTGAGCCGCGGCGTAGGCGGGACGTTAGGTTCGGATTTGCCTGAGCAACCCACGGTCGTGGCCTCTTTTCGTCCCCGTGTTTATCCTCAGGTTCTTTATGATGAGGGCGTTGTTGTGCATGTGACTGATTTCGTCCGCGACCCGCGTTTTCTTGACCCGCGGATTAAGAGCCTGAATTTTCTGCCCAACGTGCTTGCGGTAATGGAGTCTCACCGCGTCAAGGCCCATGAGGCGATTCTTCTGACGCCTGACGGGCGGCTTTCTGAGGGCGCAAGCAGCAACCTCTTTTTTGTCGACCGTGACGGCGCTTTGTGGACTGCGGCTGACGGAACTGTTTTGTCCGGAATAACAAGGGACGTAGTCCTAAAGTCTGCTAGAAAAAGGAGGATTAAGGTTGTTGAGGAGGCTGTGTCTCCCGACGACGTAGAGTCCATGAGAGAGTGCTTTATCACATCCACAGGAAGGGGAGTTCTACCTGTGGCTTCCGTCGGTGAGACTGCAATTGGAAGCGCTGTGCCGGGAGAGAAGACGCGCCTTTTTATGGAAGACTATAGGAAGGAACTGCTAGACAAAAAGAATTTTCAGCCGGTTATTCCCAGTATGCGATAAACGTCGTCGGCTAGCCGCTGCGCCCCCTCCTCAGTAGCGTTTTTGATAAGGAGTTTGCCGTGAGGGAAAACGGTCACAGGAAATTCTTTTTCTGCGATAAACAAAACAGGGGTTTCAGCCGTCAGCAAGTAACCCTCCCTCTTCAGTTTTTCAGCCGCCTCAGTAAGGTTTAGCCTAAGATGCTGGTTCTTGGGTACTGCCTCGTAGGCGGCGCTTGTCTTGCACGGCTTAAGCAGGTAAAAATTTTGCATTTGATGAGGAATGATAAAAAGGCAAACAAAGCTTAATAAATTGGACGCCGTTTTATTCATAAACGCATACGATGTTCCCAGACCTAAAGGATATTGAACGCCGCAGAAAAAAACTCGGCCTCACCCAGACGGAGCTTGCTGAAAAAGCAGGAGTTAGTCAAAGCTTGGTGGCGAGGATTGAATCCGGCTCAGTTGACCCCCGCTACAACACGGTAGTGCGCCTTTTTACCGCCTTAGAGGGGATGAAAGGTAAGGAGGTTACTGCGGCTGAAATTATGACCGGCGACGTCGTCGGCGTGCAGGCGGACAATCCATTGGAGTCGGCTGCCTCTAAGATGAAGGAGTTTGGAGTCAGTCAGATGCCTGTTTACGACGGCGACCAGATTATTGGGAGCATTAGCGAGCGCGCCATTCTTGCGCACATAGCTTCTGGAACTAAGGCTTCCGCTTTGTCTGCCAGAAAGACTCGCGACATCATGGAGGACGCTTTTCCGACCGTCAGGCCAGAGACGCCTATCTCAGTTCTGTCCGTTCTGCTGGAGCACAATACTGCAGCCCTTGTCACGGAGCACGGGGAAACGCAAGGCATAATCACAAACTCAGACCTACTGAAAGTGCTGCACAAGTGACGGATTCTCAAATGAAAATCAGAAGGTCGTCGGAATTAAGTTCACGTGGAAGATGAACATAATCGCCCCTAAAAGGAAAAAACCCGCAGATAATACCAACGTGTCCTTCCAAGCAAAGTATCTGCCGTAAAAGATAAACAGCGGCCAGATTATGCCGATGTACCTTCCTATGGAAACAGCGGTTAGGCCGTTAATCGACATAAAGGAGAGTAGGAAGACGATTGAGTAGCCGGCGAGAATCTTGTTGTTTTTCCATAGCTGCCAGACTGCGATTATGCTTGCGTATAGGAAAAATGCTCCGATTGGCTGCAGAAACAGTAATGATGAGCCGGGAATTCCGAATGAGACGTGGGCGCACATAGATTCTATCTGAGAAAACGATATTCCGGTGTCGTTTGGAACTTGGATGAACAGCCAGTAGAGGAGAGGCAACGCAAACAGGTGCAGTAGGATGCCGTCTGCTGCCGCCTTTTTGAGCTCTTTATCGGGGAGTTTTCTGGCTGCGTTGATTAAGGCAAATAATGGGAACAAAAGCAGTCCGAAGTATCTGGTTAGAGACGCTAGCATTATGAGTACTCCGCAAAGAAGAATGTTTTGCTCCAGAAGCAGCCACGCAGACAATACGAACGTCATGAATAATGGCTCAGAGTATCCTCCGGTGCCGTACGCCAGATTCTGCGGATACAGCAAGAAGAGGATGGCGGCGCGAAACGCCGAAGAGTCGTCGACGTACTTAAGGGCCACAAAGTAGAGGAGGATTGTGGACGTAAGCGAAAAGAAATTTGAGGCTAAAATCGCGGACGCCACAAAACCGACAAGTGAAGCCAACAATCTAATCGCAAGGGGATAGAGAAAAAGCCACATATGTGCGCATGTGGACGCGGAAAGACTCGAAGAGTACATAAGGAATTTGGTTCTACCTGGGACTTCCGAGTAGCCCTCTTGAGCTATGTCAATGTATACGGCAGTGTCGAACGCCCTACGAATCTTGGCGTCCAACGGTATCGTGTCGGAAGATGAATTATTTAGGTTAATCGAAAGGAACTCCGGTTTAACGCCCATCATTTGCCCTATGGGCGCCACGGGAAATGCCCAAGCAAAAAAAAACAAGGCGAACTTTACGCATATTCCCGTCAGAATCAGAAGTAAAACGTGGTTCCTGTGCTGTTTTAAATCTTCAAGAACTTTCGCACCCATTAAAAAAAACTGGAAGCTGAAATAAATAAATGGCGGACCCAAAACGCTTGAATTTGGGCATAATTAACCAGCGTTTTTTATTCCGAAAAGTTTATCTCATACTTCAATGTTGTTTCCGGTTGCGGTTTTGGCCGTCGTGTTTGTTTTGATTGCGGTCAGAAGGCATGTTCCCCGCGTTAGATTGCATATGTGGCAGATTATGCTGGGCGGTTGTGTGGCGGTCTTGGTTGCACAGAGCATCACTTTTTCTGAGGCGCTTTATGCGGTGGATTATGATGTCATACTTTTTCTTTTCTGCATGTTTGTTGTTGGCGCTGCTTTGGAGGAAAGCGGCTATCTTGCTCATCTTACGTATAAGGTGTTTAGGCGTGCGTCTTCCGTAAGCTCGCTTATTTTGTCGGTTGTTTTTGTGAACGGCGTGGCTTCTGCATTTCTTTTGAACGACACTTTGGCTATTATTGGCACGCCGATTGTCTTGCTTCTTGCGAGGACTCAGCGGGTTTCCCCTAAGCTTCTTCTTTTGGCTTTGGCTTTTGGGGTGACGACTGGAAGCGTAATGAGTCCGATAGGCAACCCTCAGAACCTGCTTGTTGCGTTGAACGGCGGAGTGGAAAATCCTTTTCTCATTTTCTTTAAAGCTTTGTTCATTCCCACTTTGATAAACCTTTTCGTTTGTTATCTTGTGTTAAAATTCTTCTTTAGGGACCAGTTTAACGGCGTAAAACTCGTTTACACCGACGAAAAGTCCAAAGACCCTTTTCTTGCGTCGCTTACGAAACTGTCGCTATCTGTCATTATCCTGCTGGTTGTGGCGAAGGTACTTGCGGCTGAATTAAACACCGGCAGAGACATCCAGTTGACGTACATAGCTTTAGCCGCTTGCCTGCCGATACTGATTTTTTCGTCCAAACGGTTCACTATAATGCGTAAAGTCGATTGGCATACACTCATCTTTTTCGCAAGCATGTTCATCCTGATGGAAGCAGTATGGACTACGGGATTCTTCCAAAACGCAATCAAAAGCCTCAACGTAGACATAACTTCCACCCCCATGATTCTTGCGGTCAGCATAATTCTGTCCCAATTCATATCAAACGTCCCTCTTGTCGCCCTCTATCTGCCAATGCTGCGGGAGGCGGGCGCGACAACGCAGGGAATGCTTGCTTTGGCGGCAGGAAGCACCATAGCAGGAAACCTCCTGATTCTGGGTGCTGCAAGCAACATCATAATAATCCAGCACGCTGAAGAAACGTCAGGAGAAACAATCTCATTCAGGGAGTTCGCGAAAATAGGCGTACCTTTAACCGCGATAAACGCCATCGTATACTGGCTGTTTCTGCGCCGATAAAAACTACTTCGGCTTTTGAGCGCAACGCCCTTCAACGCACGCAGTCCTCAAGTTCCCCGCTATCCCAGCGCAGAAATCCGGACAGAACGACGCCATATCAACGCAGTCGCGGCGATAAGCGTCATTTCCAATGAAACATGCCCCAGTAAGCACATCTTTCCCGCCGCAAACGCAGTCCGAATCATTAACGCACGCCGACAAATTCCTCACTGCGCAAACGCTTTCTGCGGCCGTTAGCTTGAATTCCATCTTTTTGTATAAGTCAAAGTCTTTGAAGTCTACAAGCAGCCTAAGTTCGTCGCCGCGCGAACAACCACAGGACATACAGACTTCTTCGTATTTCTTGATGGATTTCACCGCGTAAACTGTTGCGTTATAGTTTGTTAGGAAAAACTGTTTGAGTATGCCTGCTTCGCCTATGTCGTCGCTTTTGTTCTGCTGCGCAGTATACCACTTTTCCCACACGTTCATTCCGCATTGAATAGGCTCGACTGCCACCCACGCTTTCCCGTCAACAATCACTCCTTCGTCGCCTTGACAACCGCCCTGCTTGTAATTGCTTATGATGAACATCCGGCTGCTTGAGGCGCACGCCATGCAGCTGTTGTTGAACGTCTCCCAGCGCCCCACACCCAACTTAAGGTGACCTCCTCCTTCCAGGCGGGCGCATACGGGCGAATAATCGGTTGTGCAGTTGAGGGGCCATTCGGTTGGGCAACTGGATAAAGCGGTTTCGTTTTTTGCTGGGAGTATGGATGTGGTTGTGGTTGGTCGGGGTTTTGGTGGCAGAGTCGGTTTGGGTTTAGGCGGAAGCGTGTTTTCATTAGGCAATGTGGTTGTTGATGTTAAAGTGGGTGATGAGGTTGTGGTTTTTTTTATGGCGGTTTCGTTTGCGTCCGGCACGTATTTTATTGTGAGGCAACCTGCGGCAAGCAGGACCAGCAGCAAAATTGCCGCCAATTTAAAATGAGACATTAGATAAGACTTAATGAATACCGCTTAAGAAGTCTACCGATTAGAGTAAATTAGCACAAAAATATGCGAAGTTTACGGAATTCATCATTTTTTTTATGAAACGATATATACTTAAGGAATAAATGAGTATGAGTACCATGCAGGTCTATAAAGGCCTCGACGGCATCTACGTCGACGAAAGCAGCATATGCGAGATAGACGGAGATAGGGGCGAGCTTTACTACTGCGGCATAAACGTCAAAGACCTAGCCCGAAACGGAACATTCGAAGAAACCGCCTACCTGCTCTGGCACGGCCGCCTGCCGACGCAGAAGGAGTTGGACGCTTTCTCATACAGGCTCATCAGGAACAGGGAGATTCCCAAGTCGCTCTACAAGTTCCTTATCTTATTCCCTGAAGACGCCTCGCCAATCGACTTCATGAAAACGGCTGTGTCCTACATGTCTTCCGTCGACAAGAGCCATGAAGACCAAAGCATAGAAGCCCAACGCAGGAGAAGCAACGAACTGTTGGCTCGGCTGCCTCTTCTTGTGGCCGCATTCCACCGCTCCCGCAACGGCCACAACATGATTGAAAGCAGCCGCAAACTAGGTCACGCAGCCAACCTCCTGTACATAATCACCGGCGAAAAACCCGAGCCTGAAGCGGCCCGAGCACTCGACAGATACCTGATACTGCTCGCTGAACACGGCCTTAATGCAAGCACTTTCAGCGCCAGAGTCACGTCTTCGACGCAAAGCGACTTCTTCTCTGGCGTCGCAAGCGCATTGGGTACGCTTAAGGGGCCGCTGCACGGAGGAGCCAATGAGGACGTCATGAAGCTTCTCTTGAAGATTGAGGAGTTGGAGAATGTCAAACCTGTCGTAGAAGACATGCTCGCTGAAGGAAAACGCATCCCGGGTTTCGGCCACAGGGTTTATAAGGTCGAAGACCCCAGGAGCGTCGCTTTGCGCGAGTTCAACGAGGAGTTCCACAGCCACACCCGCGGATACCACTGGTATGATATGGCCAAGAAGGTCGAGGAGGTGGTCAGGAGCAAGCCTAAGTTCCAGGAGAAAAACCTGTATCCAAACGTCGACTTCTACAGCGCGCCGCTCCTTTATTCCGTGGGAATACCTCTCGACCTTTTCACGCCGATGTTCGCGGTAGCGCGCGCAGCAGGATACAGCGCCCACCTTATTGAGCAATACAAAAACAACCGGCTGATAAGGCCTCGCGAATCTTATGTCGGGCCCAGAAACTTGCCTTACGTCCCAATCGATGAGCGCGAGGAAGTCGAGACGCAACCGTCTTACTAGGGTTTTAGTACCAGCCGTACTGGCGCTTTGATTTTGGCTGGCTTGTGCTGCCCCATGAAGTGACAGTAAGACCCTTTAGTATGACGTTTGGGTCACCTCTGTTTTCCGCCTTCTTTAACAGGCAAAGAGGGTTCTTTAAGACGGAATTCACTGCTTCCTCCTGGTTAAGCCCTAAAAGCATCCCGAAAGCGATAAGTTCCATCGGCGCCCTAATGCCCCATTCGTCGGCTGCGCCGCTTGCCACAACAACAGGCACCTTCTTTTTGCGCGCAAACCTCACATCCTGACGCGCCCTGCCCAGCCAAAAAGCGCGCTGCCGACCATACTGAGCAGATAAAAAAGATGAAAGAGAAAAGCCCATCATAATCTTGTGTTCAGCCATAATGTTTACGGCCGCGTCGTCCAATCCTCCTGCTCTGTAATTCAATAGGTCGCGGACTTCAGATTCATGAGTATTCCATATGACGTCGACTTCATGAGACTCAACAATCAACCTATTGACGGACTCCGCGCCGCCAGCCGCATACACCAATCGGCCTCCTGAGTCGAGCGTTTTTTTTGCCGCCTGCTGGACGTTTGATGCGTCAATCCATGCGGCGGATGTTTTAGCTTTTGTTGGGGCTTTGGCTACGGCGGCAGAGTAACCTAATTCCTTGAGTATTCCGTCTGTTTCCGGCGTCCAGCCGGGAACCCAAGCGTCGACGTATTCAGCCATTGGATTGTAGGATGTAAGTAGGAGAAACGTTAAATACGCTTTTTATTCAGGTAGGCGATTATTGCTTCGGCCGTTTTGGGGGAGACGCCTGGAACAGCCGTTAGTTCCTTAACTGAGGCGGCCGCGATTTTTGCAACACTTCCGAACCGCTCAAGAAGCAGGCGGCGCCGTGCGGGTCCCACGCCCTTTATGCTGTCAAGCGCTGACGACAGGCCCTCCTTCTTCTGTAATCTCTTGTTTTGGGCGTTGACGAACCTGTGGGCTTCGTCGCGGACATTCTGCAGAAGCCTCAATCCTAAGTCACGGCGAGAAAGCTTTAGGGGAACTGGGCGGCCTGGAACGTAGACTAGTTCTTCCTGCTTGGCAAGCGCCACCACAGGCCAGGATAGTCCTTCTTCTGATAGTGCGTCTTGGGCTGCGGCAAGCTGCTGTAGTCCTCCGTCTACGAGTATAAGGTCGGGGGTGCGCCATTCAGTATGTTTTGCGCGGCGGGATATCGCTTCCTTAATGAAGCTTGCGTCGTCTTTGGATTGGGTTTGTATGTTGAATAGACGGTATTCGCTTTTTGCCGGTTCTTCGTCTTCAAACACCACCATGCTTACTGCGCGGTGGGCGCCGAAAAGCTGTGTGGCATCGTATCCTTCTATTCGTGTCGGCGAATCCGAAAGCTTAATGAGGTTTTGGAGTCGCGTCGAGGCGTCTTCAACCGTTGTTTCGGCCGCCGCAAGCCCGACTGAGGCGTTTGTTTGCGCGATTCTCGCCCACGCTGCCGTATTTTCATCTTTGGGGGATAGGAAGTCCACTTTGACGCCTTTTGTTTCAATAAACCACCTTGCCAATGCATCGGAGTCTTCAGGGAGCGTCACTGTGACTATGCGGGTTGGGAGTGAGCTTAGTGGCTCGTAATACTGCTGAATGAATGATGAAAGCGCCTTGCTGGGGTCGCTTCTGTATTCTCCCGCCAGCCGGTAGAAGAAGTTTGAGAGAATCTTTCCGCCTCGCACTGAAATCACTGAAATCCCCGCGTTTGCGCCTTTCACCGAGTATGCGATTACGTCGAGATTCTCAAATTCGAAAGACTCAGCGTGCTGCCGCCGCGTAATTGATTCTATTGAACGTATTTTATCCCGGACTTTAGCCGCATCCTCATACTTCAGGTTTGCTGAAGCAGACGCCATCTCACCGTTAAGACGCTTAAGAAGGGGTTCCGAGTCCCCGGATAGCACCCGGCAGGCGTCTTCTACGTCAGCCATGTATTTTTCAGGCTGAACTTTGTGTTCGCACGGCCCGCTGCAGTTTTTGATGTGATAATCAAGACATAAGCGCAGCTTATCGAAGTCTCCCCTGCATCCTCTTATCCCGAACTGCCTTCGCACCACCTTAAGCGCCTGCCTCATCGCAGAAGTGTCCACGTAGGGGCCGAAGTATTTGCTTCCGTCGTTTGTGGGGTTTCGTGTGACGTATATTGCGGGCGCTTCCTCGTTTACTGTGACTTTGAGGTAGGGGTATTTTTTTCCGTCCTTAAGTCGGACGTTAAAGTATGGTTCATGATTTTTTATGAGCGTGCTTTCTAGAATGAGGGCTTCAACCTCGTTTTCCGTGACTATGTATTCCACTGAGGCGGCGTCGCGCATCAGCAGTTTGGTTTTGACGTCCTGCGGGTCCAGGTAGTATTTCAGGCGGGAAAAGATGTTCTTGGCTTTGCCTACGTAGAGGATTTCGCCGTCATTTCCCTTCCAGATGTAGACTCCGGGCTTCTCCGGCGAATTAGAAACCGCATTTGGGATGTCCATCCTTTGATGAGATTGATGAAAGAAAACAGAAAAGGCTATTTTTTAGACGCCGATTCAAGCACCTTCGCAAGGTAAACACCCGTGTAGCTTTTTTGGTTTGAAGCTACTTCCTCAGGCGTCCCGGCGGCGACAACACTCCCCCCTAAATCCCCGCCTTCAGGCCCCAAATCAACAATGAAGTCGCAAGTCTTGACTACATCAAGATTATGCTCAATCACAATCACAGTATTGCCCAAGTCCACAAGCTTGTTTAAGACCTCCAAAAGCTTCTTTATGTCGTGAAAATGCAAACCAGTCGTAGGCTCATCGAGAATGTAAAGGGTTCGGCCCGTGTCACGGCGCCCTAACTCCTGAGTAATCTTTATGCGCTGAGCTTCCCCGCCAGACAAAGTGGTCGCAGGCTGCCCCAACTGCATGTAACCCAAACCAACGTCCACAAGAACCTTAAGCTTCCTCTGCACAGACGAAACGGCATCAAAAAACTCCAGCGCCTCCTCAGCAGTCATATTAAGCACATCGCTGATGGTCTTGTTCTTGTACCTCACCTCAAGAGTCTCAGGATTATAACGCTTGCCCCTACAGACATCGCAAGTCACATAAACGTCAGGAAGAAAATTCATCTCAACCTTAATGCTACCGTCACCCTGACACGCCTCACAACGCCCACCCTTAACGTTGAAACTGAACCTACCCGGCCCATATCCGCGAAGCCTGCTTTCAGGCAACTCCGCAAAAAGGTCCCTAATAGGAGTGAAAACGCCGGTATAAGTCGCAGGGTTACTTCGGGGAGTGCGGCCTATGGGGCTTTGATCTATGACCACTACTTTGTCTATGTTTTCTAGACCCGTTATTTTGTCGTGTTCTCCTGGCTTGTCAAGTGCGCCGTAGAAGTGGTAAAGAAGCGCCTTAGCCAGTGTTTCGTTGATTAATGTGCTTTTTCCGCTGCCGGATACCCCTGTGATTCCTATGAAGCTGCCTAACGGGAACTCCACCTTAATGTTTTTGAGGTTGTGCTCGCGCGCCCCCAGGACCGTTATTCTTTTTCCGTTTCCTTCCCTCCTTCGCTTGGGAACAGGGATAGTCAACTCGTTGGTGAGGTACTTCCCGGTTATGGACTTCTTTTCCTTCAAAAGCTGCTTAGGAGGACAGCTTGCGATAAGGTAACCCCCGTCGCGACCCGCTCCGGGACCCAAATCCACAACCCAATCCGCAGAAAGTATTGTGTCGCGGTCATGCTCCACAACCACCACCGTGTTGCCCAAATCCCTAAGGTTCTTCAAAGTGTCAAGAAGCCGGCTGTTGTCGCGCTGATGAAGACCGATGCTTGGCTCATCCAGTACGTATAGCACGCCCATAAGCTGGCTTCCAATCTGAGTGGCAAGACGGATGCGCTGAGCCTCCCCGCCCGACAAAGTAGCCGAAGCTCGCTCAAGAGTAATATAGTCCAACCCTACCGAGATGAGGAATTTAAGGCGGGCGTTAATCTCCTTAAGTATCTGGCGCGCAATTGTCGCCTGCTTGCCAGAAAACTGCATACTCCTAAAGTGCTCGTAAGCCTCCTTGATGCTCATTTTGCACGTTTCCGCGATGTTTTTCCCGGCCACCTGCACCTTAAGGCTCTCAGGCTTAAGCCGAAGTCCCTTACATGCGGGGCAGGGTGTTGCGCGCATGAAACGACCAAGCCACTCCCGCACATCCTCGCTTTGCGTTTCCCTGTGGCGGCGCGCCAGATTAGGTATGATGCCCTCAAAAGCGCCCTGATACTCCCAGCGGCCTTCTCCGTCGCGGGATATGTGTTTGAACCTGATTTTTTCTTCGCCGCTTCCGTAGAGGATGGTTTGTAGGTGTTTGGGTTTCAGGTCTTTGATTGGGGTGTTGAGGTTGAATCCGTAGTGGGATGCGGTGTTTTCTACGAGGGTCATGTAGAATCCGTCGAGGTGGGAGTTCCAGCATGCTATCGCTCCGTCACGGATGCTTTTGGTTTTGTCTGGGATGATTAGGTCCTCGTCGAACTCCATCTTTGTTCCAAGCCCCTGGCATTCAGGGCAGGCTCCGTGGGGGCTGTTGAAGCTGAAGTCTCTGGGTTGAAGCTGGGGATAATTGTTGCCGCATGTGGGGCACGCTAGAAATTCGCTGTACATCGCCGACTTCCCGCCTTCAGGCATAACTTCCACGACGCCCTTAGCAAGAAGGAGAGACGACTCGACCGCCTCAGCCAGCCTAAGCCGCTGCGAGGAAGATACGGTCACTGAATCGACTACTGCGCTTATAGAATGCTTCTTGTACTTCTCAAGAGGCGTCTCCTGGTTCAATGGCCTTTCTTCTCCGTCCACTATCGCTGACGTGTATCCGTCGGACAGGAGGTCGTCCAGGAGGTTCTGGAATTCGCCTTTCCGGTCTATGACTACTGGCGCAAGAATCCTTATGTTCTTTCCGGCGTACTTCTCCAAAACTTCGTCTGTGATCTGCTCCTTAGTTTGCCGCGTCAGCTTCCTTCCGCAGCAATAGACGTCGCCTACGCGCGCATAAAGAAGCCGCATGTAATCGTAAATCTCAGTTACAGTCCCCACCGTAGAACGGGGGTTGCGGCTCGCATTCCTCTGCTCAATGCTCACCGCAGGAGAAAGCCCCTCAATGTGGTCTACGTCCGGCTTCTCCATCAGCTCCAGAAACTGGCGGGCATAAGCAGACAAAGACTCAACGTAACGGCGCTGGCCTTCAGCGTATAATGTGTCGAATGCTAAGCTGCTTTTTCCGCTGCCCGACAACCCCGTTATGACCACAAGCTTGTCTCTGGGGAACTCTACGTCAATGTTCTTCAGATTATGCTCCCGCGCACCCTTGACGAAAATACGGTTTGTTGCCATCGGCCTCCTTACATTAAGAAAGTGGATTTAATATGCTGTTCGCCTAATTAAAACTGGGCATGAACTATCGTAGTGTGTGCGTAGTGCTTTTGATTTTAGGGGTCTCAGCGGTGCCACTCTGCCTTACGCAGAAGCAGGCGGCTTTGCCTAATGCGACAGTTAATAGGACTGAGATACCGCCGGGGGATGTTCTTCTTCCGCCTGAGGCGGTGGTCGTGGAGGGTAACGAAAGCAACGGCAGCGAGATACCCGTAGGAGCTCAGATTCGTGTTGTGCGGCTTGTTTTGCCGGAGTATCCCAGTAAGCTGTGGGGTGACACTAGGAGTTTTACTACTAAGGACGGCGTGATTCTTGCGGCGAGCGTCCTTCTTCCTCCGCCAAGAGTCAACGCCACCGGTGAAGGCGTAATTTTGGTTCCCGGCAGGGCTGAGACAAGGCGGAATATGTTTGAATTGGCGGCTAAAATTTCCGAAAAAGGGTACGTTGTGCTTGGACTTGATCTTAGGGGGATGGGGGAAAGCACTTCAACAAAGGATGGGAGAAACATCTCTATAGACGACTTTACTCCGGAAGAGTATCCGCCCATGGAAGAGGACCTGGCGGCCGCACAAAACTACCTTAGGGATGTGGAGCATATTCCTTTGGATAAGGTGCATATCGTCGGCTCAGACGTCGGAGCCAACTTAGGTTACATCTACGCCAGCAAAAACAATTCAATCAAGGACGTGGTTATGCTGTCTCCCGGGCTGAACTACATGGGGCTGGAGCTTATTCCAGCGATATACGGATACGGAAACAAATCCCTCTTAATCATAGTAGGCAAGGACGACGAGTATTCCGACACATCGGCCATACGCGTGAGGGCTGCCGGCGCAGGGGAAATCACTGAAGTAGCCGGGACTGTACATGGGACTGAGATACTTTTTGTTGCGCCTGAACAACAGGATAGCATCGTTAGATGGATTATGGGCAAAACAGAATCGTTTAGAAGCCAGGCACCCAACGCGAACCAGACGACTACAACCCTAAAAGCCGTAAATCCGGGGTACTATCTGGTTAACGACTAGAGAAGCAGTAACTGAAATTTACTTGTTTATTAAACCCCAAGACCGTATTTAACCCATGGGCGAGTATAAACCCAAAATAGAGTACGTTGATGAGGCCGTTCTTCCCACTGAATACGGCGAATTTCGCATCAGAGGATACAGAAGCCCCGACTGCCAGGAGTATGTTGTCTTGATAAAAGGGGACGTTGCCGGGAAAAACGCGCTTGTTAGGGTTCATTCTGCATGCATCACGGGCGACGTCTTCCACAGCCGCCGCTGCGACTGCCGCCTGCAACTGGAAGAAAGCCTTTGCATGATAGAGCAGGAAGGGGAAGGCGTAATAATCTACGGTGCAAGCCAGGAAGGGCGAGGCATAGGCATACTCAATAAAATCCGCGCCTACCACCTCCAAGACGAAGGATACGACACCGTAGAAGCCAACAAAAAACTTGGGTTCCTAAACGACTACCGCGACTTCGACGCAGCCTACGAAATAATAAAACACCTTAAAGTCGCAAAAGTACGGCTTCTCACCAACAACCCCGATAAACTGCGCGGCTTCACCGAACACAGCATCCCCGTAGAAAGAGTACCCATCATCATCAAGCCGGACAAAATAAACAGAAAATACCTTGAAACAAAGAAAAAGAAGATGGGGCACCTACTCTGATATGACTAAAAAAAAGGACGAACTATTTATGCGGCAATGCATTAAACTCGCCAAAAAAGGATTCACAAGCCCAAACCCCATGGTCGGCGCAGTCATAGTCAAAAACGGGGCGGTAATAGCCGAAGGATACCACAAACAGGCCGGCAAACCCCACGCAGAAATAGAAGCGCTACGTAAAGCCGGAAAAAAAGCGGAGGGCGCAACAATGTACGTGAACCTAGAACCCTGCTGCCACTTTGGAAAAACGCCCCCATGCACCAAAGCAATCATAAAAGCAGGCATAAAGGAAGTCGCCGCAGCAACAAAAGACCCCAACCCCCTCGTAGCAGGCAACGGACTACGCGAATTGAATAAGGCAGGCATCAAAACAAGGCACGGAATCCTCAAAAAAGAAGCCCAACCACTAAACGAAGCCTTCATCCACTACATGACCAAAAAGACGCCTTATGTGACGCTAAAGATGGCAACAACCCTAGACGGAAAAACAGCGACCTCAACCGGCGAAAGCAAATGGATTACAGGAGAAAAAAGCAGGCGCAACGTCCACGAAATGAGGGCAAGAAACGACGCAATAATCGTAGGCGTCAACACAATCCTAAAAGACAACCCAACATTAACCACCCACAAAATAAGCAAAAAAGACCCCCTCAAAGCCATCCTAGACAGCCACCTAAGAACCCCTCCCACAGCCAAAATACTCAAAGAAGGAAAAACAATCATATTCACCACCCCACAACACAACCCAAATAAAAGAATCCACCTTGAATCAAAAGGCGCAAAAATCATAGTAACAAACGCAAAAAACGGCCGCACCAACATTAAAGACGCAGTAAAAACACTCGGCAAACTCGGCATCACATCAATACTTATTGAGGGTGGAAGCGAAGTCGCCGCAGATGCCCTAAAAGAAAAGGTAGTCCACAAAGTCGTATTCTATGTGGCCCCGAAAATCATCGGAGGCCGACGCTCCAAACCAGCTGTAGGAGGAGAAGGCGTTGCCTCGCTCTCAAAAGCCTACAGAATAAGGGAGTTTTCGGCCGAACCTTGCGGGGAGGATATTATCCTGTCGGGTTACGTTCAAGTTGGCTGAGTGCCGTACGAAGTCACCTGCGTGTATATGTAGCAGAGAGTCGGCTCCTTGGCGGGGCCCATTCCGAATGTGCATGTTTTGGCTGGATCGGATTTTACTGAATTGGCTACCAGCCACCCCACACCCAACACAATGCCGACAAAAACCAGCAAAATAACCAAATCCCCAATCAAACTCGGCTTCCTTGGTTTGACAACAGGAGCATCAGCCATAAGCAATAATGAGGAAAGCTTATATAATAAAAATATATAGGGGAGCTAGTACAAAATGATAACCATGGAGGTGCGAGTAGTCAAACTCTTCTTAGCCATATTCCTTTCGGCAGCGATAATGCTGACTCCCACAGTTTCAGCGGACGACTGCTCATGGCCGAAGATGACGGGGGACTTAGACCGCGTTCACCCTTACGACCAGATTTACTTGTACTTTAAAACCAAAACCGGAGGCGCAATGCAAAAGGGGCTTGTGGTGAATTTCCTGCGGCTGGGTGTGGGCGAAAAATTAACCGCTAAGGAAACCGACGAAGAAGGAGTCATAGTGTTCAAACCGCTGCTGCCTGGAACATACAGAATGACGATTCAAAGAGAAGGCCAGCAACCCCAGTTTTCACCTTACTGCGGCAGCATCTCATTTTACGTTAAAGACGAGCTTTCGAAGGGGGGAATAACTTGGCCGCCCTCTCAGATTACGACTAGCGACAAAATCATCCTGAACCAACCGAAAGGGGTTGGAGTGAAAATTCTTTACCTGAACGGAACAGAAACCAATCCGTATACTACAGCTCGGCCGGTAGGCGCGGCATACCAGATTTACCAGCCGGGAACATACAACATATCCGTAGCCCAATCAAGCAACGAATACTGGGCGGACAGCCGAATCGTGACGGTGACAGGAGAAGCCATAAACCCGTTTCCCACAACAACGACCACCATCAAAAAACAGGATGACACCACGACCACATCAATACCATCAGACTGCGACGTAGTGATTCCAGCCGAAAACTTTGAAGAAGCATGCACCGACACCGGAGGAATAGTGCAGCAGATACCTTTCCCGCCAAGAGGATGCCCCAAACCCAGATGCGTCTGCCCGGACAGCAGAGTAACAGACTGGGACTGCACAAAAGAAACCCAGCCCGCAACAACAACCACAACAACAGTCAAAGTCGTAAATACGGCTTCTACGACGACTACCTTACCGGTCAAGCCGGCTGATGAAGGCTCGTCGATACCAATGGGAACGCTCATTCTCGTAGCCAGCATAATAGTCCTATTCCTACTGAGCCTGCTCATGGTCGTCTTCATGATGGCCTACAAGGGCATACGGGAGAAAGATGAGGACGACGAGAAAGCGGTTGCTACAGGCCAGATTAACGTGGACGTCGCACAGAAGGAGAACAAAGAAGCGGAAGAAAAGAAGCAATAGTCAAAACAAGCACTGACTTTTTAACACGCAACCACCTATTAGTCAGGACGCCTACAAACAATGAAAAGAACAGTACTACCTAATGGGCTGACAGTAATCACCGAGAAAAACAAAGGTGAAGCAGCCGTAGTACTTGTCTCAGTCGCAGTAGGCTCGTACCAGGAAACAGACCGCAACGCAGGAATAGCCCACTTCCTAGAGCACATGATTTTTGAGGGCACGAAAAAGCGCAAATCAACTTACGACGTTACATGGGCCATAGAGAGCCTGGGCGGAGACGTAAATGCCGCCACAGACAACGAACAGACATTCTACTATGCTAAGGTGCTGAAGAAAGACGTAAACGTCGCCTTAGAAGTCCTCTCCGACATGCTAATCAACAGCACGTTCAAGAAGGAATACGTTGAGAAAGAGAGAAAAGTCATATTCAACGAAGCCGGCATGGTAACCGACGACCCAAAATACTACATCTGGGTCCTAACGCAAAAACACCTCTTCCCAGACCACCCCGCAGGAAACATCCTATACGGAACACAAAAAAGCATCAAATCAATAACAAGAAACGACATCGCCAACTTCCACAAAAAACACTACACGGCAAACAACATGACAGTCGTCCTAGTTGGAGACGTAGAAGACGCCACAGAAAAAGTCAGAAAATACTTCAAAAACACCCCGACAACCCAAAACAAACCAAAAACAATTGAACCACTAAAACCCCTCCCAAAAAACAGACGCTACAAAACAGAAAAAAACATACAACAATCATACTTCACATACAGCTTCAGAACAGTACCACGCTCACACAAAGACTCATACGCACTAGACGCAGTAGAAGCAGTACTAGGCAGAAAACAATCCGGCTGGATATTCGACGAAGTAAGAGGCAAACGAGGCCTCGCCTACAGCTGCGGCGTAGAACACAACACAGACCCCCGGACAGGCAGCTTCAGCGTCTACGTGAACACCGAAAAACAAAACTGGGACAAAGTGAGGGACCTTATTGACGAGCAGTTTAGGCGCCTGAAGAAGCTTACTTCCAAGGAGCTTAATGAATCCAAACGGTACATACTTGGCGAGTGGATACTGTCTCATGAGAATCCTCTGCGGCTGGCTGAGACATTGTCTTTCTTCCATAATTCAGGCAACGCTAGCGAGGCGTTGAACTACACAGAGAAGATTAAGGCGGTAACGCTCAAGGACGTCCAGAGGGTGGTCCAAAAATACTTTGACACTGAACCCGTCATAGTCGGAATAGAGCAGAAGACCGAGAATTAAGTAGTCTGCCTTAAATCTTCCTGTCTTTGAAAGTAACTTCTTCCTTCGGCTTTTTAGGGTGCGGGGCTGCCGCCTCAGCAGGGTAACCTGCGGGAACAAGCGCCACCAAAGTATAACCTTCCGGGACGTTTAGGAGTTTGCGCGCATCCTCAATATACGATTTTTTGTCGCCTGCCACCCAGCACGAACCAAGTCCATGCGCCTGACACGCCAGTATAATACTCAAAGTGGCCGCGCAACCATCTTCCAAGTAGTACTTCTCGTTTTTCTGTGTGAATACAGCGAAGCATACTGCCGCGTTTGCTATGAAAGGGCCTGTTTCCACCATACTGCCCAACTTTTTCAGCAGACTTTTGTCTGTTACTGCGCCGATAAGCCACGGCTGAACGTTCCTTGCAGTGGGCGCTAACCGGGCGCAGTCGAGTATGTCGTCGATTATTTTGTCGGCAATAACCTGCGGCTTGTACTTCCTAACGCTACTGCGAGACTTAAACAACGCGGTCGCATCCATGAGTGGTAATAGGAGGTCTCGCCAAATAAAATTCTTGCCGCTCCATTAAGGAAGAAAAAAAAACGTCAATTCAAACGTAAAGTCAATATGCCCACGTTACCTTCGCCGCCGGCCATTTCAAACGTTGAGAAATAAGGTTCACCCTCAATCCGCCACATGACCGTCAGATTAGACGGTGACTTCAACTGCGAAGCATCCACCGCAACAACCCCCTTATGAGCGCTCCCCAAAAGAGACCCGTTAACATAAACATCTCCGTCAACCAAAACGCCGCCATTTCCCGCAAGGACTAACAACGCCTTGCTATCCTGCTGATGCCTAAAGGAGGCCATCAAAACAGCCAAAACCAAAAAAACAACCAAAAAACGCTTCAACCTTTCCACAAAATTTACCCCCCTAAAACGCCAGTCAAGAGCCGCCCTAAGATAAGCCACCGGGAAGAAAAACACTAACGTGACCGCCAGAAAAAGCTCAAACCCAAAATACGGTGAAACAGGACTAAACCCCAAAGATTGAACCAAAAACAACCTCAAATCAACAAAAAAAAGGAAACAACAAACTAAAGCAACCAACCCAAAAGCCCTAACCAAACCCGGCAAAACAGACATCCTAAAGAGAACCCCCCCTTTTCTTCAACAAATCACGGTAATACGCAGCCCCCTCAAAATCAAGCTTACCGGCCGCCTCCGTCATCAAACGGCGGACGTCATCCTCAGCCAAGTCGATGCCCTCTGCTTCAACCACTACTCTACGGCGGTCTTCGCCGTAATCCACAGCAATCCTGTCGCGCACCGCCTTCTCAACAGACACCGGCGTAATGCCGTGCTTTCTGTTGTACGCCGTCTGTAACGCCCTCCTCCTGGCAGTCTCCCTCAAAGCGAAATCCATCGCCTTAGACTTCCTGTCTGCGTACAAAATGACTTTGCCGCGGACATTACGGCTTACGCGCCCAATAGTCTGAATCAGACTGACTTCACTCCTTAGGAACCCCTCCTTGTCAGCGTCAAGAATAGCGACCAAAGTCACTTCAGGCAAATCAAGCCCCTCCCTCAAAAGATTAACCCCCACGACGCAATCGAACTCCCCCAACCGCAGATTACGCAAAACATCCACCCTATCCAAAGTCTCAACGTCGCTATGCAAATAATTAGCCTTAACCCCAGCGTCAGCCAAATAATCAGCCAAATCCTCAGCCATCCTCTTAGTAAGCGTCGTAACCAAAACCCTCTCCTTCCTAACAGCACGCGCCTTAATTTCCCCAATCAAATCATCAATCTGATTCTTAGTCGGCCTAACCTCAACTTCCGGATCCACGAGGCCTGTCGGCCTTATGATTTGTTCGACGACGTTTTGGGACAGTGAAATCTCTTCTTTTGAGGGGGTCGCGGAAACGTATATGACTTGGTTGAATTTGGATGAGAATTCCTCGTAGGTTAGTGGGCGGTTGTCTACCGCCGAAGGTAGGCGGAAGCCGTATTCGATCAGTATGTCTTTTCGGGCGCGGTCTCCGCGGTACATCCCCTTGATTTGAGGCAGCGTCATGTGGCTTTCGTCCACAAAAAGAAGGTAGTCATTGGGGAAGTAGTCCATGAGAGTAAACGGCGGCTCACCGGGACTGCGCCCGTCAAAATGCCTGCTGTAGTTCTCTATGCCGCTGCAGTAACCCATCTCATTAATCATCTCCAAGTCGTATCTAGTCCTCTGCTCAATACGCTGAGCCTCAACCAGCTTGCCTTGACGCTGAAAGTCCGAAACCCTACTTTCAAGCTCGGATTCAATTGTCTTTACCGCCCGCTTCTTCTGCTCCTCGCTCATGACGTAATGCACTGCAGGATAAATCCGAGCATTGCTTAAAGCATTAAGCGTCTTGCCTGTGACATGATGAACAACCTCCAAACCCTCCACCCTATCCTCAACCACGACCCGCAAATAAGTTTCGCCGTACGGCGGCCTTATGTCCAGGCGGTTTCCTCTGACGCGGAATGTTCCTTTTTCGAATGCGGCGTCGTTTCGGGTGTAGTGGATTAAGACCAGCTGTTCCATAAGCTGCCTGCGAGATACTAACTGGCTGACTTCCAGGGGGATGCTTTCTGCCTTGTATTCTTTGGGGTCTCCAAGGGAGTATATGCAGCTTACTGATGCTACGACGATTGTGTCGCGTCTGTCGAGCAGGCTTCGGGTTGCGCTGTGCCTTAGGCGGTCTATTTCCTCGTTTATGTCGGCGTCTTTGGATATGTATGTGTCGCTTTGGGGTATGTAGGCTTCCGGCTGGTAGTAGTCGTAGTAGCTGACGAAGTATTCGACTGCGTTTTCAGGGAAAAACTCCTTGAATTCCCCGTAAAGCTGGGCGGCGAGCGTTTTGTTGTGGCTTATGACTAACGCTGGCTTTTGGGTTTCTTCCATGACCTTAGCCATGGTGTATGTTTTTCCGCTGCCTGTGACGCCAAGCAGCGTTTGGTGGCGCAGTCCTTTTGCAACGCCTTTAGAGAGGGAGTCTATTGCTTTAGGCTGGTCTCCGGCGGGAGAGAATTTGGAGTGGAGGGTGAGTTTCAATTTGATTTTGCCCCCCGCTTTTATTGCGTTAGTTCAGGCTGCTCAATCGGGTGGTTTTTGGAGCGTATTTCGTCTATGACAAGTCTCGGATCATTGTGGTAGCTCTGGAAGAACCGCAATACGTCGGCGTTTTTCTCCACCTTTGTGGCCACCATGTACTCGAGGATTCTCTGGCGGATTATAAGCTCGGTCTGAATCCGCTTCTTGGTCATACCCACCGCCCGCGCAATCTTCTCAAGCAGTATTATGGGGAACTCTGTGCGACGTATGGCGTCCGTGTTTATGTCCCAGGAGTATACGTCTCCCATCTGGACTACTTCCCCTTCTATGCCGCCGATTTCAGCGACCTGCGTCACACGCCGTATCATGCCCATTCGCCGGTCGTAAATCCGGTTTAAGACGATTATGATGTCTATCAATGGAATCATCCGTATGGGAACGTTCATCGGCTCCTCCATAAGGCGTATTGTAGTCTCACGGGCGTTGTTAGCGTGGATAGTGCCCATACTCCCCAGCAATCCAATGTCCATCGCCACAAGAAGCGTCTCAGCTTCTTCGCCGCGGACCTCCCCGACTATGACGCGGTCAGGACGCATACGCAGACTGTTCTTCAAAAGAGAATGCATCGACAGCGTATTGTCCGCCGTAACGACGCTGGGAGTCGCCTCAAGAGGCACAATATTCCTGAGGAACTGGAAATTCAACTCAAGCGTATCCTCGACTGTGACCACCCGCTCAGTCTGAGGAATGAACATAGCCAACGCATTCAACAAAGTGGTCTTACCGGAACCAGCACCACCTGAAATAATCATGTTCACCGGATTAATCCCAAAACCCTCAACACAAAGCCACATAAAAGCGGCAACCTCCGGGTTCACCGTCTTAAGGTGAATCAAATCGATTATGTTAAAAGGAATGTTCTTGAACTTCCGGATAGTAATAGCCGGACCATTAGGCGCCGCAGGCGGCACCGCAACATTCGCCCGGCTACCATCAGGCATATGCGCATCCAAAAGAGGCATCTTATCGCTAACATCACGCCCCGCATGCTTAGCCAACCAGCCAATAAGCTCATCAATAGACGCAGAATCCTCAAAAACAATATTAGACTCACACATACCAGCCTTACGATGAACAACATACACAGGCTGATTAATGCTGTTAATCATAATCTCCTCAAGCTGGTCATCATGCATCAAAGGAGAAATGCGGCCGTAGCCCATGAATGTGTTGTCTACTATGGTGGTTACGAGTTCCTCTAGGTTGGTGATTTTTGACCTCTTTTCCTTTAGGCGCTCGCGGATATAGTCTTTCAGGTACTCCTCTTTCTGTTCGTTGGTGCGGATGCTCTTTAACGATTCGGTTATGGGGCGGATGTCTTTGATTAGCGACCTGCTGTCTGCTATAATCTTCTGTTCTACGTCAGTGAACTCAGGGAGAGAAACAACGTATTTAGGGAAATCTGCCTTGCCGCGGGACAATATTTTTACTCTACCGTAGCTGTCCAGAACTTCTTCCATCCTTAGTAACTTACGCGAGCGTTAATAAATCGGCTAAATGTGCGGCGTCAAACGGCTCTTTAACTCCGTGCTGAGGCGTTAAAGGCGCGCTCTTGCACTGCCCGCCCGAAAACCCCAAGTAAGCGCTCCAACGCCGTAACGTCTCTTCATCAGCACCCAAAAGAGGCGTAAGAACAGGCGACTGAATCCCGCCTCGAATCACAGGTAAGTAAGTAAGATGCCGCAATCCATAACCAGCCGCAACAGCAGAAATCTTGCGACGGCGCGCCAAACCAGAAAGCAAACCCGCCTTAAACTGCTCGCCAGAAAGCCAGTCCACGCCCGCTTCAGCAGGAATTTCACCCGAAAAAACATAAACCTGAGGCTTAGACGGAAACCACGGCAAAATCAGACCAAGCAACTGCTCCGCAGACTCCCAAGATCCGGGATGAACAAAACAGACCACACAACCCCGACGCATAAGAGCCCACGCAGCCAAAACGTCATCCGAGTCAGAAAGAAGACACGCAACCTTCCCCTGAGTACCATAAGGAAGACCACCGACCCCGCCCCTTTTTTCAGTGAAAAGATACGCCGCATCAGAATAAACCTCCAAATAAAAAACAACGTCCGGCGCGGTAAGATTCACCCTCGCACCAGTAGCCACCTGAATGGCCGACCCCACCGTCCGCTCAATCTGGGGCGTGTTAGGTCCCTTTTTGTGCAGGCGGTGGGCTCGAACGGCAAAAGAGAAGTTAGGTTTCATTGAGCTCTTTGCGAATTCTGCAGCTAAAGGACCCCAAGACGACGAATCCGCAGGAAGGGTTAACGCTGGACTTACGCTTACCACGCCAAAAACCTTAGATAACGCGGATGCCGCATCTTCCGCCTGAAGTGTTTTCACTATTATCCTGTGGCGGGTCACCGAGAAATTAAACTTTACGCCAGCCGCCCTGAAGGCGCTTCGCATGTTCGTAAGCAACGTGCGGGTAAGACGATACCTAACCGGCTCGCTCTTAAGGAAAATTTCGCCGTACCGGACAATAACCGCGTCGCAACCGCCCGATTCAACACACGAACCACAGTCTTTCACAAATCAACTTAGTTATCTGTTTCCAAACGAGAAAAACTACTGCCGCCGAGAAAGTTTCAAAAGCTCGTTTATCCGCCTGCGAGTAACATCGGAAAGAACATTCCGAGCCTCCTCATCCACACGATCACCAGCCTCACTCTTAGCATGATCAAACTGATGAGCCAACAACCTATCGCCCAAAACAGAAGAAGCCCACTCCTTAAAGTCGTTGACATTACCACGCAAATGATACCGAATACTATCACCGTCAACCTTAGCCAAAATAGAATGGAAATCCCTAAGAGACTCAGCACGATAACCAGTATAAAGAATATGGCGGCCCTTATCCATGTTGAAGTAAAAAGCCTCATCAGCCGAAAGACTCCTCAAAATATGAGGCGAATCACCACTAGGAATTTCGCCGGCAACAAACCGACGCAAAGTCCCGGAAATAAGACTGTTAGAAGCGACCTGAATGTAAGGCCAAACACGCGACCCCTCAGTAACAGAAACGCAAGAACCGAAATCACAGTTGTTTCCGATAACAGCACCGTCCCTAATCACAATTTGCGAACTCATACTGCAGTTCTGACTTAATATGGCCTCAGAGAACAATGCTTCTTCGCCCACACGGGTGTTTTCGAACAGCACCGCCCCCTCAAGGTGCGAACCCGCTCCGACTAAGACGCCGTTGCCTACGACAGTTCCGCTGCCAAGCACAGCATCCTTCTTTATTGTTACGCCGTCGCCGATGTACAACGGACCCGTAAGAGTAACGCCCGGCTCAATAACAGTATCATCGCCGATGTAGATTGTTCCATCGTAAGCTCCGTCAACTGCCGCAGTCGACGAAATGAAAGGAGTTTTATTTGAAAGCACCCAGTTCTTGGCCGTAAGATACCCATCAGGCTGACCAGTATCCACCCAGAAACCGTCGCACTTAGCTGCATACAAAGCCCCCTGCTGCTGAAGCAGCGGAAAAAGGTTTTTGCTGAAATCAAAGAAAGTCCTGTCAGGCACCAACGAAAGAGCCTCAGGCTCAACAACATAAAGCCCGCTGTTAATCAGGTTGTTAAAGCACTCGTCAACAAGCGGCTTCTCATGAAACCTGACGACACGATCCCCATCCAACTCCAAAACACCATAATTCCAGGGGTCAGAAACCGGGTAAGCCGCAATAGTCGCCAACGCCCCATTCCTACGGTGAACAGAAAGAACGCTGTTGAAGTCGATATTAGTGATATTGTCCCCCTGAATAACCAAAAAAGTGTCATCCAAACTCCCCGCAACATTCTTAACAGAACCCGCAGTACCCAAAGGCAACGACTCCTCAGGATAACTAAGCTTAACGCCCCACCTACCACCATCACCAAAATAATTGATAATCGCATCCCTACGGTAATTGGTGGTGATAATAACCTCATCAACACCAAAAGCACCCAAATAATTAATGATATGCTCCAACATAGGCCGATCCACAAGGGGAATCATCGGCTTAGGAACACTAAAAGTGAGAGGCCTGAGCCTGGTGCCGTACCCTCCGGCTAACACAACCGCTTTCAAATCAAACCCCCACCCCCGGCCTACAGAACAAACAGTAGGGTTAAGTATAGTAGAGTATTGTCTTAAAAATGGATTTAAACCACAGACTGCTAACCCAACGACTTACCAGTCAACACCCTATAAGCCTCCAAATACTTCCGACTCGTCTCCAAAACCACGTTTTCAGGAAGAACCGGACCCGGCGGAGTCTTATCCCAAACCAAAGTCTCAAGATAATCCCGCACAAACTGCTTATCAAAACTCTTCTGAGACCTACCAGCAACATAACCAGCAGCAGGCCAAAACCGGCTGCTATCAGGCGTCAAAACCTCGTCAATAAGAATAATCCGGCCGTCAAAAACCCCAAACTCAAACTTAGTATCTGCGATAATAATCCCCTTAGAAGCCGCAAAATCACTAGCGGCCAAATAAATCTTAAGCGTCAAATCGCGTATCCTCTCCGCACTATCCTTACCCAAAATCTTGACAGTCTCCTCAAAAGAAATGTTGATGTCATGACCGCTCTCCGCTTTTGTCGCCGGCGTAAAAATAGGCGACGGAAGCTTACTAGACTCCTTAAGGCCAACGGGAAGCTTATTTCCACACACAGACTGCGACTTCTGATACTCCTTCCAACCGCTTCCGGCCAAGTAGCCGCGTGCAACGCACTCCACCGGAAGAGGCTTCGCCTTTTTCACCAGCATACTACGATCCTTTAATATGCTCGCATAAGGCTGAAGCACAGCAGGATACTTTTTGACGTCGGTAGTTATGAGGTGATTTGGAACAATATTCTGCGTCTGCTTAAACCAATACTCACTAAGCCGGTTTAACACCGCACCCTTATACGGAATGCCATTAGGTAAAACCACGTCGAACGCACTTAACCTATCTGTCGCCACCAGAAGCAGCTTATCACCCAAATCATAAATATCCCTAACCTTACCCCGAGCAACAAGAGGCACACCCGAAAACTCAGTCCGAGTAACAACATCCACCATAAGATACAACTAAAGAAACAGAAAAGAAAAACCCTTAAACAACCCAAACTAAAACTGCAAAGGAACCGAAAACAAATTCCAACCAGAAAAAAGACCCAACCTAACAAGAGGAACAAGACTATTACGCTCACCCGGAGTAGGCCACAAAGCCACAAAAGAAAAATTCCCATCAGGGTAACGGCCCGCAGACACGCCGGGCGGGAAACTGGTCCATGAAGGATTAAGGTCGGTGCTGTTGTAGTTAATTCTGTCGGTTTCGTTTCCGTTCGGGTTGACTACCCTCACAGTTCCCGCATCAGGCAGCACTATGCTTGTTTCGTTCGCGTAAAAAAATGCGAATCCACGTGAAGGTAACGGAGCAGAGTAAGGTATAGTATACGGCGACAATCCGCCCGGACCGTCATCAAGCACCCAATCCTTAAGGTTGACTGCATACGTCCCATTATTATAAACTTCAATCCACCCGCTAACGCCAGGAAAAAACTCGTTTATCACTACATCGCCGCGCATACTAGGCATCGTAAGATTAAGCGAAGCGGGAAACGAACCAGGATTATAAAAGGATGACTCTACCGCTACGACGCCATCAAGCTGAAAAGTCACCTGCGCTCCGCTGTCACGCGCATCATCCCCGTTAACATCCACAGAGTAATAACTCTCATACCCGCTTGTGTTCCCCTCAATGCTCATTATTGAACCGCGCATC
>CABMCB010000055.1 GCA_902384455.1 uncultured archaeon | reverse complement strand
TCGAACCTTAGTTTTAGTATTGTGTCCAATGCTGTTCCTGTGGCTATCCCTGAAATTTGAGGTGACGTGATGTTGAGGTTCATAGTGCTCCTCTACGCCTGTAAAGGTAGGCTTCAATGAATATTACGGCTAACGCGAACGCCACAATAAGCGGGTAAAGGGGTTTTTTGACTTCTGTCAACTCTGTCTTTGGAGTGAATTTTTCCGCTGAAGTCAGGTCTTTGTTTGTGGGCGTTGTTATGTTGGATTCCGCCGGCGAAAGAAGGTTGACTGCGACGGAATCAATCCTATTGCCGAAGTTAATCACGTATATCCCCGTGGCGTCAGCGAACAAGTTCCGCGTCCTAACTTCCCTGCCTGCGGGGGTGGTTACGTTCATTTCGCGAGGCAAAGCAAGGTACTCGCCGGTATTCAACGAATGCACCGAAAGCTGTTCGGCTGGGCTGCTTAAGTAATCCAAAAGCTGGGCGACAAGTATCGGGAACGACGAGCTAAGATGGAAGTTGCTCCAGCTGGCCGTAGGATTCACACCGAAGAATGCGACTCGGCCGCCTCCGTAAGTCCATAGTGATATGAGCGTCTGGTTTTTGCCTTCCGCAAGGCTTGTCGCGTTTTCCTTGAGTATTGTGAGGTAGTATCGGTTGACTGCTGTGGTCTTGAATGTGACGTCGGATAGGACGTCGTGGTCTGCGGCCGATTTCACCGTTACTCCGTCTTTGTTGACGACGTTTTCGCCGACGAGCACGGGAAGTATGTCTTCTAGGTCGCGGTTTCTAATGCCGCCCAGTCCGTCCGACCCCATTATTATGGCGGAGCCGCCGTTGTCCACGTGGTTCTTAAGGTTCCAGAATGTTCCTGGAAGAATCTTGGTGGGGTCTACGTCACCAATAATGATTGTGTCGTAGTTAGAAAACGCAGGCAGCACAGGCGGCACCACAACGTCGAATTTAATCGTGGAAATAGCGGCCAAAGCGTCCTTAAGGAATTTGTCTCCATCCTCCCGAGTAATCAAAAGAACCCTGTGGAAAGTTACGGCCGGTATTACTGCGCGGACGTCGTCGTCCACCTTCAGCAGGTCGCCGTCGGTGTACGCCGAAACAACAACCTCATGCGGGTCGTTGGTTACGTTGGGGCTGAAATAGATGAACTCCTCATCACCCGACTTAATGGTCTTCTGCTGCGAACCGACGATGCTTCCGTCCACAGTCAAAGTGACGTCAACCTTGCGCCCCTCAGGACCGAAGTTTCCGACGGCCGTGGAAACAGAGAGTTTAGTGCGGTCTGTGATTATCCTCTTGGCCTCAAACCCTATGATTCCGATGTTGTCTTCGCCTTCGCCCACGTTCACAAGCGAGACTTCAACGCTGTTTATGGCGACTATTTTGGCTGCGACAAACGGGTCCAGCCCCTGGTAAGGCCCGAAGTCTGATAGTACTATCATCTGCCTGGCGAGAGTGGACTTGGACAAAGTGTCCCGCCCCAAAAGCATGGCGTCGCCCAAGTTAGTCTTTGTGTCGGAAGCAGAAACCTTGCTTAATGCGTCAATCGCCCTTTCCGGCGCAGCGTCGGCGACAACAGTAATAGGCATATTCTCAGCAAGCATCAAAGTCACAGTGCTATCCGAAGGAAGCTCCTTAACCACGTCAACCGCCTTACGCCGTGCGGCCTCAAACCGCGAGTACGTCTGCCCCGCAACAGTCGACTTCATGCTGGCGCTCGCGTCCAAAACGAGGACTACCGCGGCCGGACCAGTCTTAGGTTCCTTAAGGGGAATGAACGGTCCCGCAGCGGAAAGTGTTAGGAGAAGTATGACGAGTATCTGGATTATCAGCAGGGGGTCGCGGACGAACCGGTTGAAGAGGGTGTTGAAGCGCCTGCTTTTCTCAGTCTTCTGGATGAACATTATGGTGGGAAACCGGACGACGATGGGGCGCGGCCTAAGCAGGTAAAGAAGTATGATGGGGAAAATGAGGAACGCCCCAAGAAGTGCTGCAGGATAACTGAAAAGCCCCGTAAGAAGCCCCAGCACACTAACCATGGTGAGTGCCTCCCCCCATTATGCCGATGAACGCCGAAAGAAGCTGCTGGTCAGTGGTGACCTGATGGAAATCCGCTCCGATGTCCTCGCATATGCCCTGCACTGCGGCATTATGCTCCTCAACCTTGCTGTGGTAATTCCTCTTGAAGTGAGGCGAAAGATAAGTCGTATCCGCAGCACCAGTCTCAATGTCCTCGAACTTGACGTCATCACCCCAAGCAAGCTCAATCTCAGAAGGATCCAAAACCTGCACAATAGCCATCTCCTTACTGTGCTTGGCCATCCGGTATAGGCCGTTTTCTAGTGCGTCAAGGGGTTCCATGAAGTCCGACAGCACTACGATATACGACTTGGTCTTAATCATCTTCGTGTACTGTGCGGCGCACACGTCCATCCTTGTGGAACCAGACAAAGTGGCGTGGTTTATCAGTTGTATCGCCTTGAACAGGTGGTGCTTGCCTTTGTTTGGCGCAAGCACGTCCCTTAGGCGCTCAGAGAATAGGGCGTGCGCGAACTTTTCGTTGGCGTTAATCTGCACGAACTCAAACGCGACGGCTAAGCTTCCGGCGTAATCGAACTTCCTCATCCCCCTGTGAGCGAAATCCATGCTGCTTGAGGCGTCAACAAGAATGTGGAGGGTCAAATCCCTCTCCTCCTCAAACCGGCGGATATACAATTTCTCGGTACGCGAATACACTTTCCAGTCGATAAGGCGGAAGTCGTCTCCCGGAAAATACTCTCTGTGGTCAACAGGCTCAATGCCCCTGCCGTAAGTAATGCTGGCGCGGCCTCCAGAGTAGGCGCTTGAGACTTTCTTTCTGGTTATTAGCTGAAGCTCTTTCAGCTGTTCGAGGAAGCCGGCGTCGACTGGCACTACACTCCCCCAATAATTTTCTCTATGACCTCGTCTGGGCTTGTTCCCTTTCTTTCGCTTTCGAAGTTGAGTATTATGCGGTGGCGCAAGACTGGGTATGCCATGGCTTCAACGTCTTTTTGGCTGACGTAGTTTCGTCCTTGTATTAGTGCGCGGGCTTTGGCTGCTAGCACAAGTCCTATGCTTGCTCTGGGGCTTGCTCCGTAGTCGAGGTATTGTGATGCTATGTTGCCTTCTTTGGGGCGTGTGGCTGAGACTAATTTTAGGGCGTATTTGCGGTGTTCTTCTGAAAGAGGCATCTGTTTGGTCAATTCCTGCAGCGCAAGAACCTGGCTTTTGCTTACGACAGTCTTAATCTGCGGCTGCTAGCCCATGGCGTACCTGCTGACAATCAAGTCTTCGTCTTCGAATGTGGGGTACTTCACCATAATCTTCAGTAGGAATCTGTCCACCTGCGCCTCAGGCAGAGGGTAAGTGCCCTCCATTTCGATGGGGTTCTGGGTTGCCAGAACGAAGAACGGCTTGTCCAGCTTGCGGCTTTCGTTGCCCACAGTAACCTGCCTCTCCTGCATGGCCTCAAGCAGAGACGACTGTGATTTGGGTGTCGCCCTGTTTATCTCGTCGGCAAGAAGCACGTTTGTGAAGACGGGTCCTTCCTCGAATCGGAAGCTTTTTCTTCCGCTTGAGTCTGCGTCGACGATGTAGGTTCCCATTACGTCTGAAGGCATCAAGTCCGGAGTGCACTGTATCCTCCTGAACTTCAAGTCCATGATCGAAGAAAGCGTCCTGACAGTCAAAGTTTTTCCTAACCCCGGAAAACCTTCAAGCAAAGCGTGGCTGTCGCAGAATATGGCAATAAGCATCTGCTCCAAAACGTCGTCTTGGCCGATGATGACTTTAGCCGCCTCCTGGCGTATGCCGGTGACTATCCCCTGGATGTTGTTGTAAGTCTCATAAAGGAGCGCCTGCCTGTCGTCTCCCCCGGATTTTATGCTGAAGCGCGGGCTGTTGTCGTCGCCAAGCAAACTCTTGATTTCCGAGACTTTCCCTTTATCCTTCTCAGGTTCCTTGTCCTTCTTCTTAGTATCCTTGTCTGAGACAGAGTCCCAAAGACTTTTTCCTCCTACCATTATTTTTCCTCCAGTATGCTTTCAAAATATTTTCTCACAATCTCCGCATGCTCAGGCCCTACGGCACACTCCTCGCACACCTGCGTCGACTGCACTTCGCCGATAACGAAGTCACCGGCCTTCTTTCCTCCGGCAACCTCCTCAATATCTATGTCTCCGCCGTACTCCGGATGCAATTTAACATTAAGATCCTTCCCATTCAAGTTGGCCGAAGAAGCTTCGCCGAAAATATCCTGCGTGCCATCCGAACCCACACCCCCGCCTTTACCGGGTATAGGCCCTTCGTTGTACCCCGGCCTATCCCCGCCGGATTCAGCGCCAAGCTTCTCCTTCTCCTGATCCGTCTTATAGTTCTCGTTGCCTTCATAACCCTTGTTTCCCGTCACGTCGAACTGTCCTCCCGTAACCCGGTCGACTGCCTGATTCAACTGATTCCTAAGTAGGCCGTCGCTTCCTATTATGTTTGCGAGTATTCCGTGGAGGTCGATTACGGTGACGGTCAGAAGCAGGAATATGAGTATGAACGAGCCCACCACCTTGTATATTATGCGGGTGTCGTCTACGAACCTTCCGTCTTCCATCAAATCCATGCGCTTATATACGTCTATATTGAGGCTTTCCGTGATTAGGTTGTGGCGGTGGCGGTTGTCGTAGGCGGTTCTTACGCGTTCCTTAAGCGTAGGATAAACCTCACTAATCCTCTTTAACGGGTCCCTCTTAACCTCATCCCAAACGACCATGATGATGAAGGCCATTCCTGCGACTATGAGTCCCAGAAAAAGCGTTATGCCCAGTATGGAAAGTATTATGCTTAACGTGAGGAAGATTATCAGGGAATTGAGGATAATCTGGAATAACTCCGACACCAAAAGAGTCCTGTTTACGTCCCTAATCTTCCTTGTTACGTCCATCAGGTGCTCACCGCCTGTTTAAGCTCCCGTGCCTCCGCAACAGACAGGTTCATGTACCTCGCCATGTTGTCCAATCCAGTGTTGACTTTATTAAACCTGGTTTTGACGTCAGACAAAGGACTGGTAATGTTTTGAATCGCGCCCGAGCACGCGGGATACTGACTCCTCATGTCGCTTGCCGTATCCAATGACTCAAGAAGCCGGTCATAACCTATGCCCACGTTATCCGAAGCCTCATCATACCCTGCCTGTAAGCTACTTACGTCCCTCGCCAAATCAGAACTCAACTGCTTAACCTCATTAAGAGAACTGTTGACTTGCTCGAACCTCCTGCTGACGACGCCATACTCCGCCTGACACATCGTCAGCTCAGTAGTCGCATCCTGCGACTTCTTTATGTACATGTCTCTTTCCCGCGAAGTCTGGTTCAGCATAAGCTGCAGGGTCTCAGTCTTGCTTTGCACGTCCGTATAATAATTCCCCAACGACTGCTCCCGGGTCTTTGAAATGTTAAGCTGATTTATGATGTCCAAAAGCTCCTTCTCACGCTCATTAAGAGCAGCCTCCTTCGCCTGCACATCAGTAAGAGTCGTCGAAAGGTTGCCGGCCACGTTCAAGGCATTCTGCCGCGCCTCCGTGTACCTGTCGTTCAGCCGCTCATAGGTGATTCTGTAGTATAACGACAAAATCACCATCATCATCAATGTTACCAACAATAGTCCGAATAGGACGTAATTGACGTTGTGCTTCATACCAATATTCCACCACACTTACCCCCCAATCCCTACCTATATAGTTAATACAAGGCCCTTAAATAACTCTCCGACGGTCCTGATGACGCATCAATGCCCATCGAGTCGGATAATGAAAACGACGGTAAACGCGTATCAAGATGGTGGTTGATTCATAATCGGCGGTTGACTCTTACCTCCGACTAAAGTCACTCCGGCGCTGAGGTTCTCCTTTACGTTACTGATGTTGGTGATGCCGTAGTCTTCCGGGCCAGCAAGATACATGAGGGTCACGCCTTTACCGGAGTTCTTCTGCGTTTCATTAGGCGGCACCACAATGTAGTTGCCTTTCCCCATGCCTTCAACATACGTTAAAGTAGTGTATACTGACGGAAGAACAAGCGGCTCATGAACAACTACCTTGGTGGTGGTAGTAACAAAAGTGATTGTGGTTTTTATCTGAATTGGGGCTACTGTCGTCGAAGTCGCAGGCAACCCAGCAGGCTGCTGTTCGCGGTTCATAAACCAAACCAAAAGGAGGATGGCAATCAGCAAGATGACGACCACAATCGCGTAATTCACCTTTCTGTTGCCGTTAGCCATATCTCTATTTTAAATTAGCCCCCTATTTATTTAAATGCGGGGTTGGTGTCGGACTCTGATTGATAATGAATGATCGACGTCGGTTTATGTTGGGCGGGTTTGTTCTGATTGCTTTCTTCTGCTCGTCACTTGCCGGCGCGGAACCTGCTGTGCAAGTGACTGTTAAGGCTTACAGCCCTCTGTTTCCGGCGAACTTCGTCTACAATGGCTCAAACGTTCCTTTTGAGCTTCAGGGGCGCCGTGAAACAAAATCAAGCAATATCTTTGAGATTAGGGTTTCGGCAGATAACGAATCAAAGTGGACAGATGGTATGTTGCTGGGTGTTTACAGCGGCAACGCATTGCGCGGAACCATTGTTCCATTCAGCAACTCTTCCAGCGGATTTTTTTCCCAAGTAATACCGCAGTGTTACGCAACCGGTTCACCTTGCGAGATGAGGAATGATTCTGTTGCCGTCTACTTCAGGGTCAATTCGGAGGCGGGATTGGGAACCCCCTCTAAAACTTATGTTGCGTCTAATAACGACGTAGTAGTCTTGATTGCGTTGTTCCAACCTCCTTTCCACCCCAACGTAAGCTTTCAATTTCCCGGCTCGGGCAACTCCTCTGAGGTTAAGGTTAACTTGACTGGCTCTTACGCTGGCGATTCATCTTCTGCGGAGCCGGTACTTGCTTCGTCGCTTGATGTGCCTGTTGATGAAAACGTGACTACTCCTCCGTTTGAAGTTATTCCTCTGCCGGTCAGCAATTATTCGTCTGTCAATACTGGGAATGCGGTGGCTAAACCGGAAGGTTATTCTCGTTGGTTTTCGGCGTTGCCTATCGTCATCGCGGTTCTTGTGGTGGTGCTTGCGTTTTTACTGGACATTAAGTTGAAGTCTAAGGGCGGAAGAAAGGGGTCGGATTTTGGCGTTATCAAGGATGCGGTCACACAGGAGAAGTATCCTTGATTGACGCGGCTTCATCTGGGTTTTTTTAACCATGCTCCTACTATAACTATACGTCGGCATAGGCGGGTTATGTGATGAAGTGTACAATGTGGGATAATACTATGCGGTGTAGCAGGCCTCAAATACGTCAATCACACGTTTTATGCCCCTCCCTCTGCCTTTCCTCATTAAGTGAAACATTCAAGGGGGTGCGGGAGTGAAACTCCCATATTACTCCAATAAAAGTCACCCTCTACTCCGGATTGCTGCAGCATTAACCGTCTTAGTTCTGTTTCAGGCGTTAATCCTGATAATATCTCCCGCAGTAACAGAAACATCGGCGCAATGCCCCAACCCACCATGTATGCCGCCGCCTCCAGACTGCAGCAGTATGTTTGGGCCATGCGGTTACTCAGATCCGCCTTGTTCCCAATCTGGCACGTGCGGATGGGACGGAAGCGGCAGTTGGAGTCACTCATGCAGGGCTCTTGCAATGAACCACTGTGGAGACCCATGCGACTATTCCTCAAGCTGCCCTTGGCAAAGCACATATGATGTAAATGCCATGCTTTGGTGGGGTATGGGGATGGGGCAAGCAGCGACGTGTACAGCTACCAACTCCCCAACATTTACGAGCCACTCTGAGTGTGTAAACTGTCCGTCCGGCTCCCAGACGTGCGCGGAAAAAACGTCAACATCCGACAGTTGGTGGAGTGACCTAGTTTGCACTGGATCCTACTCCGGAAACTGTTGGGAACCAGGAATACCCCTTGGCGACACGTCGTCATGCTCAATGACATGCAATGTCGGAGCAACAGCATCAGGAAGCGGATCATCAAGTTGTAATGATATGATGAATGTCTGCGGCAGCCAATCTGGGTCATCATCAGACTCCTGCTCAGGAAACTATAACGCCGCTTGCCACACGGAATGGCACATACGGGAGCCGCCTCTCCCAACCTCAACAACCACAACATCACTACCCCCAGGAACAACCACCACTACAGTGCCGCCCACAAAAGAAGCAGACTGCACCTCAGACAATTCAATAAACTTGGATAATGGGTGGAATAATAACAATCCCGGCTGTGCTCCCGGGGGAGGGATGAGTGGAATGTGCGCCCCAATGTCAAGCGACCAATTCTACACCTTCTTCAACAACGTAGACAACCGAAAAAGTAGCAGCATTATTTTATACTCCTCTCAATGCCACGGCAACCAATGCGCGCCATCATACGCTCCAGGCAGATACCCCGGAATGTGGTGCGACTGGAACACTGCAGGAGGATCAACATACAACTGGAACACCACAAGCAAAAATTGGGATCTAACATCATACGCCAACGCCGAAGCATTCTCCAACTGCGCATGCAACAAAAACTGCGGCTCACCCTGCACATTGACGGCTGGCGGGCATGCTCACGGCGATTGCCCATACATCAACCAAAAATGCGAAGGATGGCCGCCCAACCCCACAGGCAACGACAACCCAGCGTGCGCCTGCGTAGACTGCCTACAGGAAGGTTGTGGAGACTCTGCAAACCCAGACCCTTGGTGCGTGCGCAACTGTCCCTACGACCAAAGCTGCCTAGACAGCTGCCCCCGGCAGCGACCATGCCCCCCAGACCCTACATGCGTAGCTGGCTGCCCGGCAGACGCTACATGGATTCAATGGACCTGCCCCGTAGACCCTAACTTATGGCCGCCAATGAGTCTGCAGCAATGCATAAACACCTACTGTAATCCTCCACCCGGCGGAGTAAGTTTTGTCGACTGCGATATCGGCACATGTAGAGACCCCCTCTGCGTAGCCGGCGCTCCAAAAGACCCGACCTGCGTAGGCAACTGCCCACGCGACCCAAACTGTCCACCAGACCCCCGATGCAAAGAAACATGCCACGACCAAACATGCATAGACAACTGCCCCCGACAAAAACAACTCTGCTGCATGGGCTCAGTACACAACCCCGACGACCCAACAGACACCACAGACTACGTCGGACGCGTATGCAAAGACCCCCGATGCACTTCAGATGACGACTGCAACGACAACAACGACTGCACATACGACTTCTGCCACGTAAACATAAACAAAACAGGAGACTTCGACCTATGCAGAGCAAACTGCTGGCACGTACCCTGCTTCCAACAATTCGGATTCAACGCACCACTATGCTGCGCAGACCCAAACGGAGGACAAACATGCTCCAAAACATGCGACCCAATATGCGACTGCAAAGCCAACTTCGACGCAAGATGCGAAGGCCACGAATTCTCATTCCTATTTGGCATGTGCAACAGCATATGCACAATTCAAGGCTGCCACAGCGCGTACGTCCACGGAGATTGCCCCCACGCACCAGACTTCTGCCCATCAAACCTGGCGCCATGCTGCCTCACTCCCGGCACACACTTCGCCGGATGGCAAGATAACGGCTGCATTGACGCAGGAGTAAAATACTGGGATTTGCCCTCCGGTTGGGGTTGGCCTAACGGCTGCGTCAAAAGTCAATTCATAAAGTGCCAGTGGGTGGCGCAATGCGAACCCGATACGTCGACCACCACAACTTCAACCTCAACCACCACAACGACCACCACATCAATCACCTCAACTACGTCAACTTCGACTACTACGACCACAACTTCGACTACGACTACGACTACAACCACGACCACTACGACAACTACAACGTCTACTTCTACGTCTACTTCTACGTCTACTTCTACGTCTACTTCTACGTCTACTTCTACTTCTACGTCTACTTCCACTTCTACGTCTACTTCCACTTCTACTTCCACCTCCACGTCTACCTCCACATCAACGTCAACGTCATCCACATCCACATCCTCAACTACGACAACGTCAATATGCCAGTGTTGTACAGGTAGTGGCGCGATACCTATGTGCGAGGAGCCCCCCGTGGGTTGCAGCGATTTCGACCAATGCACCGACGATTTCCAAGTCGATACGGGCATCATGGCAGTTTGCTATCACTTCCCAAACTTCATGGTTAACCCCCCCATGAACTGCGTAGGAAGCGGGTCATGCTGCGTATCAACAACTTCAACTTCCACGACCAGTTCCACTTCTGTTTCTTCCACGTCCGTTTCCTCTACGTCTGTTTCTTCCACGTCCGTTTCTTG
>CABMCB010000054.1 GCA_902384455.1 uncultured archaeon | reverse complement strand
ATTGAGCAAGATGGCAAATGTGCGATTTGTGGAAAGCCATTAGAGAGACCAGTTGTTGACCACAACCATGCTTGTTGTTCGCGGCGTAAGACTTGTGGTAAGTGTAATCGAGGCATCCTCTGTCAAGGATGCAATACAATCATAGGTCTTGCGAAGGATTCAGAAGAAATCTTGCAGTCAGCAATTCAATACGTACGAAAGTACAAAGGACAATCCAATGGTTGACAATAGAATTCAGACAATTCCCGGCTTGGGCATCGACAAGGACCCAATCAAGGCGTATCACGACTTATCAACAACACGCACAACTATTAAACAGCTTCTCGCGGACGGTACCCCGGATTGGGTGAGCCACCCGGAAGATTACAAAGAATTCGTGAAAGAGAATTTTGCTGCTCACAAACAAGAATCGGACGCAATGGCCGAAGCATATCAGTGGCATGACCAGCACATTTTGGCTGACCTTGGGCGTAAAGTGAACCCGATTAGCACGAGAGCTTTTATTGATAAGCTTCGCAAGAACGGAGTAAAGTGTTTCACTGTTGACAACGGCTGGAGAGGCACTGTTGCTTTGTGGGCCACCCCGCCCGAAAAATTGGATGCCGTTCGCTACGTCTGCTATTTGCAGATTCCAGCGATGTATGAGTGGAGCATCCTGAACCTTGACCGTCACGGTATTCCGGATGGTGAGGGATACAGAGGCTGGCGCACGGTGATTGTGCAACTAGTCGAAAAAGAAATTATTACGGAGTTACAAGCGCACAGAATTTTTGGCGTGCCTGCTCCGAACGAGAATTCCGCCAGATATTTTCAAAGTCTGTGGGAGAAGCGCAACGGTAAAAAGTACGTTGACCCCGAAGACGAGAAGAACTGACGGATGCAACACGCCTCGACCACGAGGCTATCGGTGCGTGGCGAAACGCGACGGAAGAAGTCACTCCCGCGTACAAAGGAGAAGTACAATGGCAGGACAAAATCAAACGGGACAAACCCCGGAAAAGAAGCCCACTACAAGCGAACAGTTCCTCGGAACTGACCTGACAGGGCTTCTGAAAGAAAGCGATAAGCTAGCAGCAGCCTCGAACGTCAACGGCGAAGTACTTTTGAAGCTGATTGAGTTCATGGTTATCGACAAGGCGCGCGAAAGAGAGAAAGACCTATCTCTCGCGAAAGCCTACGAGGCCAAGGACGCAGTGGCCCGTCGCGACAACAACCAGTTCGTAGCGGCAGTAATCGCCAAGCAGAAAGGTTGCTCGCACAGAAAGGGTAAGACAGGCGGAAAGCGTAGTAAGCAGAACATCGACTACAACGTCTACCACCACACCTTCATCAACGGCGACCAGGTCATCAAGTGCAACTCGTGCAGCATGAAGTGGCGCCCAGGTGACACGAAAGAACTCATCGACCGTAACGGGAGCAAGATTCCAAACTGGACGAACATCGGTTGGAACGAGGCGCTCGATATGTGCGCTGAGTCAACCAATTTGCCGAGTCGGTCGGAAGTTCCTATGCGCAGAAACGAGGACTTGACGGTCCCGAAGACAGCGGAAGGCACCGACGTCGCCAACTTCCAAGTATAAGTTTTATTAACCCCGGGGGCTATTCAAAGATAGCCCCTTTTCTTTTAAAAGGAGGGACGATGACCTCAGTAGCCACCACCCAGACAGCGCAACCAACGACCTACGGCTGCATTCCCCCATTTCAAAGCGACAGCATACCAACGGCTGCGCGAGGGCTCTAAATGGCGAATCCTTACTCACATAAAGATAGTCGCACAGCCGCGCCAAATTCTGCGATGAGCCGTTCCGTTAATGGCACACTGATTTATGACGTGCAGACAAGCAGTAATTCGAAGATTCCGCCGACGGATTCTCGTCTGTCAGGCGCGCCCGTAGCATGCGCGACATATCCGCAGAATTCAAGAACCCCGGGCACCTTCGGGCCAGGACAGTAAATTATGAGTAGCAATCTCTCGACAATCACGCTCGGTCAAATCTTCCGCATCATTAACGCGATGCCAGACTGCGAGCCCGCTCTGAACATTGCCGGTTCGTCGTTGCTCCCTGGACTGGCAATTGCGAACGATGTATTTAATGCAATTTGCGCGGTACCATTTCCTCATAAGTGGAACGAGGCTATTCCTCCGGTTTTCTATTCGAACTCTTATCAGCAAGACTATGCTGCTGTCTTTCCGCCAAACTTAACCGGAAATCTAGCATTGACTGCGGTCGCTGCTTCTAGCGGCGGCATCGCAATATATACTGGTACCATTACCGGCGGCGAGTTCAACGCTTTTCAAGGCGTCCCATTTGTCATCACTGGCTTCGTCGGTGCCAACAATAACGGCACGTTCGTTTGCGCCTCAAGCACCTCAACAACATTGGTTTTGAAGAACTCCGGTGCGACTGTGGAATCAGCCAGTGCCAACGCCACCAACGCGGCAATTTCTTTGCTTAACTTGTCGTGGCTTGAGCGCGGCGTCGCGTTCGATATTAACAATACATCGATTCCAAAGCCGTGGGTCAACGTTGAGTGCGGGCGCCAGTTACCGCAGCGTACCGCGTCGTACACAGGCGGCGGCGCT
>CABMCB010000053.1 GCA_902384455.1 uncultured archaeon | reverse complement strand
GTTTCTCCTTGGTTTTGTATTCCGTCTGAGCAGGTTGGGCATGGTTAGCAGTTTGGTCCTCCGCAGTCTATGCTTTCTTCTTTTTGGTTTCTTATTTTGTCGAAGCATGTTTCGCATGGTTTGCATGGTCCTCCGCAGTCTGTTTGTGTTTCTCCTTGGTTTTGTATGTTGTCTGTGCATGTGGGGCATGGTGTGCAGGCGGGTCCGCCGCAGTCTACTCCTTCTTCGAATTGGTTTCTTATTTCGTCGAAGCATGTGGGCATTTTGGTTGTTTTGGGTTGAAAGCATGTTTTAGATAGGTTTTGGCATTCGGGGCAGTCTGTGGTGTTGATTGTCTTGAGGGTGGTTACGCAGTTGTTTTGCTTGCATTGTTTTAGGATGAACCAGCGTTGTATTGTGTTGTTTCGGCAGAATGGTTCTCCTGTGTAGAAGCTTAGTCCGCAGTCTAGGTCTTGGGTGCATCCTGTGGATGTTATAATCGGCGTCTGAGCTAACCCCAACCAAACAAGCGATATTATGAACAATATGCTTAATCCCATGATGATTATGAAATATTTTCTCATAATCCTATTATATTCCCGCAACGCACCCTTATAAACAACAGCGACCATCCTTAAACCGCAATGTACCTCATAAACTGCGGTATATGCGGCATGCCGACCCCAAACCCGCAAGGCGTATGCGAACTGTGCAAAAAAAGCAGAAACCAAAGCCAAGCCCGCATGCAGCGCAGAGACAAAAAAATAGAGCGCCAAAAAGAACTCCTGGTCAAAAACCCGGAAGAAGAAGACGCACGCCTGGTTTGGGCAGACGAAGAACCCTAAAGCCGCAAAAAAAATAAACCACGACCTCAACAGGGTAAACCATTGGACAAAGAAACCCAAACTCTGCTTGCGGAAGCCGACGATAGCTACCGCAAAAAAAACTACGAAAAAGCACTGACCAACTACCTTCTCGCCATCCAAAAACAGCCAAATACCGCCGAAGCATCACTTGGCGCAGGAAAAACCCTCATAGCGCTTAACCGCCCAGCAGAAGCAGAAGACCACTTAGAAAAAAGCGCGTCAAAATCAGACGCACCAGCAAAAGCGCACTACATGCTCGGCCTAATACAGCTCGAAAAAAAAGAATACCCTGCGGCAATCGAAAACTTCAAGAAAGCCCTCGCAAAAAACCCGAACCTAACGACGCTGCACTGGCTAATAGGCGACGCGTTGCGCCTTAGCGAAAACTACGAAGAAGCAATACCTGCCTACCAGGAGTACCTGAAGCACAAACCCGAAGACTTCGAAGCACTCCTGCTTCTGGGATACTGCCTCTCACTGGAGGAAGAATACGATTCCGCAATAGAATACTACAGCCGGGCTATTGATATTTCGCCAGACTCGACGGAAGCATATACTCAACGGGGCCTTGCTTACGCTATGCACGGGAAAACGGACGAAGCGGAAGCAGACCTGGAGAGAGCTTTGCACTCCGACCCCCGAAACCCAGAAATATACAAGATAATGGGGTCCGTCCACGAACAGGCCGGAGACCTTGTTTCAGCCGCATTAATGTACGAGCGGTCCAACAACCTAAAGTTCCAGCCGGACATACTCAAGAAAGCCAAAGACATCCGGGAACAACTCAAGGACACTTACCTCATCGACGTGCCGCCAGACGAAGAAGACGAGCTGCCGCCGGCAGACATCATGTCCCTGCCGGAACCGGCGGAAAACGAGATTGAAGACATTGAAAAGGACACGCAAGACATCGCGGCAAAAAAACCCGAAAAACAACACCCCCCACAAAACACGGCGCAGCAGGACAAAAAACAGTGAGATTATAACATGGCGTCAACAAAAAAACAATTCATCCTATTCTGCGCCGTCGGAGGAGTCGGCACAATAATCGACCTAAGCATATTCACCATCCTAAACCAACTACTGCACATACACTACATACTATCCTCCATACTATCATTCTCAGTGGCCGTAGTCAACAACTATGTGCTGAACAAACGCTGGACGTTCACGGACGGCACCCCTTACTCCAAAAAACAGTTTGTCCAGTTCGCTTCTATAAGCCTTCTGGCGCTGGTGGTGCGCATACCGGTGCTCGTAATCCTCGTGGAGCACTTTAGCGTCTGGGAGCCTGCCGCCAATTTCACCGCAATAATCGCCGCCACAATAGTCAACTTCATAGGGAACAAACTCTGGACGTTCCGCTAAGGATAGGGTGAAATCGCACTTCTAAATGGCAGACGCAAAAGCGGCGCAAAACAAATCCTTTCTGCAAAAGAAACCGTTGGGCTTAATTACCCCTAAACTCTCATCATAAAACGTAAATGACCAAGTCCACCCCAAAGCGCACTCAAATCGAAGCCGGCAAAAAGACGGTGAAAGGCCGCGACATATTGGACTTCAACTTAACCAGCGAAATCAAAGTTCCCAAGGACATGATGGACCAGGTGATTGGTCAGCCTGTCGCCGTGAGGAGGGCTAAAATAGCCTTGAAGCAGCGAAGGAATCTCCTTCTTGTGGGGCCGCCGGGAATAGGCAAAAGCATGATTGCGCAGGCTATGTCGGCGCATATGCCGCCTCCCACACAGCAGATTGACGTAGTCAACAACCCGCAGAACCCCCAGAGGCCTCTGGCTGAAGTGGTTCGTGAGGACGCGGTTGCCCAGAAGAAGGTTCATCCTAATCAGGTGCCTGCGTATGTGGCAGAAAAGTTGGGTTTCAAATGCAGCGCGTGCGCGGCGGTGAGCATGCCTGAAGTCAAAGTTTGTCCTGTTTGTAAGGCCGATAAGTATAGGCGTTTTTCTCCTCAGAAGGAGATTACGACCACTCGGTTCAGCCGGCTTGGGACTGAGGAGGGTGTTACTTACCGACGAAGTGAGGATGGAATAGTTTTGGGCGGGAACGCGCCCGAGCAGGGTCTTAGAAGAGGCAGGTCTGATTTTCCGCAGAGGATAGCTCTTGTTCCATTAAAGAGGAAGACGTTCGTCCATGCTACCGGCGCATCTGAAACCGAGTTGCTTGGAGACGTCCGCCACGACCCCTACGGCAGCCACCCTGACATTGGGACTCCGCCGTACTTGCGTGTGGTGCCAGGCGCAATACACGACGCGCATGAAGGAGTGCTCTTCATCGACGAGCTACCTCACCTTGAGCACCTGCAAAACTTCATACTCACTGCGATGCAGGAGAAAAAATTCACAATAACAGGCAGAAACCCCCAGAGCGCAGGAGCAAGCGTCAGAGTCGAAGACGTCCCCTGCGACTTCCTGTTCGTTGGCGCCTGCAACATAAGGGACGTGCAAGACATACTCTCTCCACTTCGAAGCCGCATACTAGGAAACGGCTACGAAATCCTCCTTGAGACAACAATGCCAGACACCGAAGAAAACCAAAGACTAATCGCCCGATTCGTCGCCCAAGAAATAGTCAAAGACACAAAAATACCCCACGCAGACTCAGAAGCAGTCTACACCCTAATGGAAGAAGCACGCCGCCGAGCAAAAGTAATAGACGACGCACGCGGAGCACTAACACTAAGACTTAGGGATTTAGGCGGAGTAATAAGAACAGCAGGCGACATGGCGGTAGAAGACGGCCTCAAACTAATAACAAAAGATTTAATAAAACGCGCGATAGAAGAAAGTAAGCCGATTGAGTACCAGCTTCAGGAACGCTACGGAAGCGTCCTAAGAGGTATCGAACGCGACAAAATCATAAGCCCAGAGTACGGAAAAATGGGCGAAAGCTACGTGTAAAATGCTGTCATACCAAGAACTCCAAAGCATATACCACCGCGAAAGAAAGACGCCCGTACTCCAAAGGCTGCCCGACGACTTCTACAGAAGCATCACAGTGCTGCTGGCTGAAAGCGAAGAACGCCACCGCGAACACATAAAAAAACTCGCCGCAGACGTAGTAAGCCGCCGCCAACACAAAATACTTCTGGCCGCATTAAGGACGGACGAGAAAACGCCGGAAAACCTCCTTAAAGACGAGGAGGAACTGCTGAAAAACGCGTACGCTTTGTTATCCACGCACAGAAAAAGAATCCTTGCGCCGTCCATGCCCTCAGCCCGTTCCAAGACCCCCGAACCGGCAAGACCCAAAATAAACGTCTCAGTCAAAATAATACGGCCTCTGCCCGAAGTCGCAGACGAAGAACAAACATACGGCCCCTACAAGGAAGGAGACGTGGCAAGCCTTCCGGAGTCCATCGCCGCCTTACTTCTGTCTAAAGGGGCTGCGGAAGCCCATAACCCGGTGCCCTCAACCATTTAAATACTCGAACTACCCTATCTCTTTCCACGTATTTCCTCACGTAACACAATGAAAATCCCAGACAAAATCACGGCCAACTGCCCGTCATGCCATAAGCACGTCATACACAACGTCAGAATCAACAGGAAAGGCAAAGAATCAACGTTAAGCAGAGGCCGAAGAAAATACACCGAAGTCAAGAAGGGGTACGGTGGAAGCCCCAGGACCCCTAAGAAGCCGGTGTATAAGGTGGGGAAGCGGACTGTTCTAATACTTGAGTGCTCCAACTGCAAGAAGAAGCACCAGCGCATATTCGAAGCAAGAACCAAAAAACCGATTGAGGTGACTTCATGACCAACAACACTCGCAGCCACTTCCTGCGCGTCAAATGCAATGACTGCGGGAACGAACAGGTTATTTTCGGGTCGGTGGCGACCAAAGTCAAGTGCCTGGCCTGCGAAAAGATTATCGCCGAACCCACGGGAGGCAAGACGCCCGTGAAAACGCAGATAATCAGCGTCTTAGACAAAGACGCAGCTTGATTCAAAAAGGCTCTTTTATATCGCGCCGCTTATTTCTCCTTAATGGAGGCGGGCTTCGAACTTTTGGACCACACCGCAGACGTCAAAGTCCACGCGTGGGGCCCATCAATTGGGGAATGCTTCTCAGCCGCCGCTTCGGCGGTGCTTGCCGTCGCATACGGGGACGTTAAGGCAGAAGCCAAGGAAGCCCGAACAATAAAGCTTTCCGCATGGGAGCCGCAGCTTCTGCTCATCGCATTCCTAATGGACATAATACTCCTTATGGAAGACGGATTTGTCCCGGCAACATTCACAGTGAAAGTGAAAGAAGACAAAGACAAGTACGTCCTTGAAGCGACAGCCAAAGGCGAACCGCACGTCCCAGCCAAACACGGGATAGGAACAGAAATCAAAGCGGTGACGCACCACGGACTAGCACTAAACGAAACACAAGACGGAGGATACGAAGCTACTGTGCTATTGGACTTATAACCCTAAAGTCCCGCCTTCTTCAACCATCCTCTAGCGTCATAAACCATCTTATCCAACGCCTCCTGAGTTCTCCCTTCAGCAGTGATGCGCATGAAAGGCTCAGTACCCGAAGGCCGCACAAGCACCCACCCGTCTGCTCTTTCAATACGTACTCCGTCCACGGTCGAATATTTTTCCGAAAGAACAGACGGCAGCTTCTCCATCACCTTACTCTTTTTCGCCTCAACGCAGGGCAACTTAAGCCGCGCCATAGGATAAGACCTTATTCTCGCAAGAGCATCATAAAGGCGGCCTTCCGCGGCCATTGCGGCTGCTTTGGCTGCTGCTGCTGGTCCGTCGGGGTAGTAGTGTATGTCTGGGAATATGAAGCTTCCGCTGGGTTCTCCTCCGAATTGGGCGCCGTTTTTGCGTATGGCGTCTGCTACCGCTACGTCGCCTACTTTGGTTCGGATGACTTTTTTTGCGACGTCTTCAATGCGCATGCTGGCGTCCACTGTTGTGACGACGACGTCCATCTCGTATGCGAGCGCCGCAAGGAAGCTGTCCCACTCTACAAGTCGTCCGTCTGATGATAGGCATGCTGTTCTGTCTGCGTCTCCGTCGTGGGCGAATCCTACGTCGTAGTTTCCGTCTATCATTTTCCGGCTGGTTTGGGCTAGGTTTTCCGCGGTGGGTTCCAGGGGGTGAGGGAATTTGCCGTCGGTGTTGTCGTTTATGACTGTTACTTCGCAGCCCATCTGCTCAAGAAGTTTCGGGGTCACCGCGCTTCCTGCGCCTCCCGCGCAATCCAAAAGAACTCGGACGCCGTCTGCTTTAGGAACGCGCTTGAGAATTAGCTGAATGTGTTCTTCGATGAAATCTTCCTTTCGTATCGGACGGACTTTGCCTTTCTTGAATCTCCCGTCCTCAAGCACACGCTGTACTTCATCCTCCTCAATCGGACTGAAAGCGCCCTTATGGTTGAAGACTTTGAATCCGTTGTAGTCCCCCGGATTATGGCTTGCCGTAACCATCACAGCCGTACCGTACCTGGCGGCAGCAACGCCCAAAGTAGGTGTCGGAACCATCCCGCAGTCCACAACAATCCTTCCAGTCGAAGCCAATCCTTCAACGGCCTCCTTCATCAACGTGGGGCCGCTTGCGCGTGTGTCTCGGCCTACTGCGACTTCCTGGTCTTGGGTTATTGTGCCGACTGCTTGCCCTAGTTTTTTGGCGAAGTCGGGTGGGAATTCCGTTACTTTTCTGCGTATGCCGGATGTTCCGAAAAGTCTTTCTGTCACTTAGTCAACCTTGCTGTTTCTCTTAGTGTTTTTTCGTAAGAAGCATTAGGCGGGCAATGAGCGCTTCGATTTGTATGCGTTCGTTTGCGCCTTCTACGAGTGCGAAGTTTGCTTCTCCGACGAGGTCTATTACTCCCACCTTGGTTACGTCTGGGACTCCTTCCAGGCTCATTGCTTCCCTATTCATCTGGAGGAGTATGTCTTCTCCGGAGAGGCCGTGGTTTATCATTAGTTTGTCAAGCAGGTTTCTTGCGTCAAGGAATTTTCCGGCTAACGCGAGTTCGAGGACGTTTTTGACGTCGTCTGGGCGGGCGCGGGATGTGATTTGGTAGACGTTTTGTTCGTCGACTTTCCCTAGTGACGCTGCGCTTTGGAGTATGTTTATTGAGTGGCGGACATCGCCTTCTGAGACGTATATTATGGCGTTTATTCCTTCTTCTGTGTGGGCGACGTTTTCGTGCTTGCAGATGTAGAGGAGGCGTTTCTTGATGTCTTCGCGGCTTATGCGCTTGAACCTGAATACTGCGCAGCGGCTTTGTATCGGCTCGATTATTTTGCTTGAGTAGTTGCAGCTGAGGATGAAGCGGCATGTGGTGGTGTAGCTTTCCATCGTACGCCTTAGCGCTGTCTGCGCGTCGGACGTCAACGCGTCCGCTTCGTCGAGGAACACTATCTTGAAGTCTCCGCTTATGGGGCGGGTGCGTGCGAAGTCTTTGAGGCTTGTGGCTTCGTTTCTCTGCTGGCTTTTGGTGCGCATCACGTCTATGCCTCGTTCGTCGCTTGCGTTCAACTCAAGGAAGTCGTGGTGAATGTCACCCAGGAAAGCGTTCGCCAGGCATATCGCGGCGGTCGTCTTGCCGGTTCCTGCGGGGCCAGCGAAAAGAAGGTGCGGCATACTCTTTTTTTCAACATACGCCTGGAGGCGCTCCACAACCGCCTCCTGCCCCACCATATCAGAAAGCTTTTTCGGCCTGTACTTTTCAGTCCACGGTAGCTCCATCGTAGAAACCTATATGAAGTTTATCCTATAAACCGAGTCGCATACGCTTCCGGGGGCCTTTGATAAGCAGCTGGAGGTACTTCTTAGCCAGCTTCTCGGTGTTATGGTGCTCCTTGACGTAGAGTCGTCCGCGCCGTCCCATTTCGCGGGCGAGAGAAGGATTAGCCTTAAGGCGAAGTATTGATTTAGCAAGCGCCGAAGCATCCTGCGGGGAAGTTGCTATGCCTCCGCCTGATTCTTCAATGACGTGCGCAGTCTCACCCGCGGCAGAAGCGACTACGGCCTTCCCCTCAGCCCACCCGTCCAAAACCTTCCTCAAAAGAACCTTTTTGAACGCCGCATCGCTTTCTTGAGTGGCAAGCACCAAGTCCGCGCCAGCAAACACCTCGCCCAAATCCCTGCGCGGCTTCTTTGAAACAAAAACCACATTATCCGGCGCCAAATCCTCAATCTCGGCGCGACGCGGCCCATCCCCCACAACGGCGAAAAGAACATTGCCGCCCGTTTTCTTCGCCGCCCTCAAAACCACATCAAGACCATGAGCATAACCAACATTCCCAACATAAACCACAAGAAAACACCCGCCCGCAGAAACCTTCTTCCTGAAGAGCTCGCCCCCGTGCTTAGGCGGATTCCTAACTGGAGGCCACACTCCGTTTGGAATGTATTCGAACGCTACGTCTTTTCCGCCGGACTTTTTGACGTGCTCTTCGTACGCCTGGGAAGTTCCTGCGATGAGGTATGCGCGCCTATAAATCCAGCCCTCCAAGTAGCGGAGCATTGCGATAATCAAGTCGCTTTTGATTGCGCCGACCGCTTCAGCTGATTCGGGATACAAGTCCCTCACGTCAAAAACAAAGCGCGCACCCTTAAGCCGAGCAAGAAAAAACGCAGCAAACGCCGCTGGAAAAGGCGGCGAAGAAGCGATTACAACATCCTGCCGGGTCATACGGAAAGTCGAGGCCGCAACCATCGCGGCGTACGCTGCCTCGGATACGGCGCGGTTTATGAACAAGTAGTCTGAGGCGGGCTTGAATGCCCTAAGCACGCGGATTTTTCCGTCTTGCTCCCACTTCCAAAGTCCATTTGACTCAGAAGTTTCCTTGTGGTAAACGGGGGGTGGCGCTATTACGGTGACTTCATGGCCCAAGTTTGCCCAGATGCGGGTGAAGTCTGCGCACCTGTTTGAGGCGGCTCCAACGTCCGGAGGATAGTGTCCAGTCACCCATGTAATCCGCATGTCTCACCCCTATTTAGGGGGGTCGAATAAATACCCCTCATGGTGGAATCCTCCCCCATAGTGTGTTCTGCAAGCTGGTTTCCTCCCGTGACCGGAGGCATGGCGACAGTGGCAAATGAGCTCGCAGAACTTTTTGAAGGGAACGGATTCAGAGCAGTCCGATTAAGTTATCCGACAAGCAAGCTCTCCGCGCCGAACTACACCCTACAATCATTATTGACTGTCGCCAAGTCAAACATCGTCCACCTGCACGTGGCATCAAAGAAGGCGGCATTATGGTCGCTACCTCCCGCGGTTGCGGCCGTAATATTACATAAACCATTCATCTTGCATTATCACGGGGGAAACGCCAACGACTTGATGAATGTTGCCGGAGGAAAAATGATGCTATCCCGCGCGGCGGCAATAGTAACGCCTTCGCCGGCAGTCAAAAAACAGTTCGAAGAAAAAGGATACAAGCCGGAACTGATAGTCAACGGCCTGTTCACATCAAAATTTCCCTACAAAGAAAAAGACTTTACCGTCCCTCAAATGCTTTCGGCGCGCCCCCTATACCCACACTACAACACCGACGTTCTAATCGAAGCAACAGACATACTGCGCCAAAAATACCCCGCAACCCGCCTTACAATAGCGGGAGACGGCCCTGAAAGCAAGCGCCTAAAAGAAAAGGTGACGTCGCTGAACCTGTTGGGGAACGTAGAATTCACGGGGCCTGTTTCCCCATCTAAAATAAACGAACTATACGCCAACCACAACATACTCCTGTCTGCAGTCAAATACGACAACAGACCCGTAAGCTTCATTGAAGCGCAATCATCAGGCGCCATCGTCATCGCAGTAAACGCATGGGACAAAGAAGCACCAATAAAAAACGGCATAACCGGAATACTCACGCAAACCGCAAAGCCAAAAGAAATCGCTGACGCAGTAGACCGCATCATATCAGACAACTCAAAGGCGGCCAGAATATCAATTGAAGCCCGCGCAGAATCGGAAGCACACGACTGGGGAAACATATTCCCCTGGTGGCTTGTGCTCTACCGGAAAATCCTCGACTCAGACAAGCGGATTTAACCGACTCACACAAGACAACCCGCTTGACGGCAGCAATGAAGCAACAGCGGCATTTTTTAATCCACCACCCACACTATTAAACCAGCCATGCACCCAAAACAAGAACGCGAAATAAAACCAGCAGGCGCATACGAGCCCGTAAAAATAGAGGAAACAGTGCTCGAAAGCTGGCGCAAAACAGGCGTTCCAACAAAAACACTCACAGAAAAACGCGGCGAAACATTCAGCTTCCTAGAAGGACCACCAACAGCAAACGCACCCCCAGCACTACACCACGTAGAAGTCCGCGTATTCAAAGACCTAGTAAACCGCCACCAATACATGAAAGGCAAGACCGTCCCCCGCAAAGCCGGATGGGACTGTCACGGCCTACCAGTCGAAGTCCAAATCGAAAAGAAGCTCGGCCTCAAAAGCAAGAAAGACATTCTCGCGTATGGCGTGGACAAGTTCGTTGAGGAATGCAGGGAAAGCGTCTTCACATACATAGAGGCGTGGAACAAGCTGACGGAACGGATGGCGTATTGGGTGGACATGGACGACCCCTACGTCACCATGGACAACGACTACATAGAAAGCGTATGGTGGAGCCTAAAGGAAATATACTATAAAGGCCTCCTCTATGAGGGCCACCGCGTCGTCCCCTACTGCGCAAGATGCGGTACGCCTCTTTCCAGCCATGAAGTCGCTTTGGGATACAAGACGGTGAAGGAGGAAACAGTCATAGTGTCTCTTAGGGCGACAGACCACGACTACTCCTTCCTCGCTTGGACGACCACGCCCTGGACGCTCCTGTCTAACCTCGCGCTCGCAGTACACCCCGACGTCGACTACGCGATAATCGCCCATGAAGGCCAGAAGTTTGTTCTCGCCAAGGCGATAGCAGAAAAAAGATTCCCCGACGACCCCGTGCTTGAAGTCAAAAAAGGGAAGGAATTCCTGGGGCAAACATACCACCCCATATTCAACCACTACCGAAGCAAACTCAAAAAACCCGCATGGCGAATCATAAAAGGAGACTTCGTAACAACAGAAGAAGGAACAGGAATAGTCCACATAGCACCAGCCTTCGGAGAAGACGACTACAACGTAGGCAAAGAAAACGACCTACCCCTCGTAAACCCCATAAGAGAAGACGGAACATTCGGCCCGGAAATACCTGAACTTGAAGGGAAATTCGCCAAGGATGCGGACCCTGAAATAGTCAGAATACTCGATGATCAGACGGCGCTTGTTGCCCACTACCCGTACGAGCACGAATACCCCTACTGCTGGAGATGCGGAAGCCCGCTCTTGTACTATGCGATGGAAAGCTGGTTCATCGCCATGGAAAAAGCCAAAAAAGATTTGCTAGCAAACAACGAGAAAATCAGCTGGTACCCTGAAAACATAAAGCACGGCAGATTCGGGAACTGGCTTGAAAACATCCGCGACTGGAGCTTAAGCAGAAACAGGTTCTGGGGCACTCCGCTTCCAGTATGGCAGTGCGGCAAATGCAAGAAGAAAGACGTCGTAGGGAGCCGCGCGGAACTCAACGAAAAATCCGTCAAGCCCCTTCATAAAGACCTGGACCTGCACCGCCCCTACATAGACGAAGTCAAACTCAAATGCGAATGCGGAGGAACAAAAGGGCGCCTAGACTACGTCATAGACTGCTGGTACGACTCAGGAGCAGCGCCGTTTGCGCAATTCCACTACCCATTCGAAAACAAGGAGAAATTCAACTCTCACTTCCCCTACGACTTCATAAGCGAAGCAACAGACCAGACGCGCGGATGGTTCTACACACTGCTTGCCGAAAGCACAGTCCTATTCAACAAGCCCGCATACAAAAGCTGCGTCGTAGGCGGACTACTCCTTGACGACAAAGGGGAGAAGATGAGCAAAAGCAACCAAAACATCCTCGACCCCTGGGAACTATTCAACAACGTGGGCGCAGACGCAGTACGCCTCCAAATGGTAAGCCAAGCCCCATGGAACGCAAGGCGATTCGGAAAAGAAAGCCTAAACGAAAGCGTCCTGCCGTTCCTAAGAACCCTGTGGAACTGCTACGAATTCACAACAAGATACATGGTGCTAGACAAGCAAGAAAAACGCCCAGCAAACATAAATTACGCAAACCTAAAGCCGGAAGACAAATGGCTCATCTCAACCACAGAAACACTAGTCCAAAACGTCACACAAGCACTCGACCACAACGACTACCACATAGCATACGGACACATAAACAACTACGTAATAGAAGACCTCTCCCGCTGGTACATAAAACTCATCCGTGACAGACTATGGCTTGAAGACGAAGCAGACAAACTCAACCCAAGCAAACAGGCCGCATACGAGACGCTGCGCCACTCATTCCACCGCCTAACAGTGCTACTTGCGCCATTCGCACCATTCCTATCAGAACACCTATACCAAAACCTCATCGCAGGCAAAGAAAGCGTCCACCTAGAAACATGGCCTCAACCTCAAGAGTCCGACGTTGAGCTTGAAGCTAATATGGCGGTTGCGCGCGCGATATTCGAGTCTTCCGCTCACCTTAGGCAGAAGGCTCAGATTAAGCTTCGTCATCCTGTGGCTTCAGTCACTGTCGCAGGCGGGGAGCGTGTTCAGAAGGCGGTTAAAGAGCTTTCGGGAATACTTGAGGAGCAGCTGAACTCCAAGAAGGTGGAGTACCATCCGGAAGTCGAAGGCACGACTTATACTGCCGTGCCGAACTTCCAGGTGTTGGGCCCCAAGTACGGGAAGAAGGCGCCTGAAATAGCGAAGGCGATAACCGCCGGAAGCAGGCAGATAAAGAAGGCATTCGATGAGGGAAAGACTCTGACGCTCGGCGAACTCACGGTCACCCCAGAAACGGTCACTGAAATAAGAGTGAACGTCCCCGAAAAATACGCCGCAGAAAACTTCACACTACCCTCCGGCTCAGGCGTTGTATACCTGGACACAGAACGCACGCCGGAACTACTTACCGAAGCATTAGCCCGAGAAGTAATCCGACACATACAGGAACTAAGGAAGAAGCACGGCCTGGCGGAACTTGACAGGATAACGGTGAAGCTGTCCGACACAAAATCCGTCGAAGGCATGCTAAGAAAATACAAGAGCCTAATCCTCACAGAAACCCGCGCAGACGAACTTGCCGCGGCAGAAGTCAAAGGAGAGTCGACGCTGGAATTCCAAGGCGAAGAAATACACGTGGCAATAAAAAGCCGGTAAAAACTTACTCAGTGTCAATCAGCTGGCACGTGCTCTGGCCGGCTACGCACCGCTCCTTATCATTGCAGGTGTCTACCGCAGAGTTCATCCCCCCTATGTTGGTGACGCATGTCGACTGAGGCGTTCCAGGATTCCTGCATATAGGAAGTTCCTTCTTCAAGTAAACGTTGCCGTTAACGCAGATATAAGAAGTCTTAAGGACCCCGCAGTCAGAATTGTTCCGGCATTTCACTTCGCCGGAAACAGCAGAGTCTGTGTTTGCGGCTCCTCCTCGAGCCTGCTTTACGCAGTCTTCAGCGAAACGTTCAATGGCCGCCTGCATTCCGGCGGGGTTGGTCATGATGGAGCTTCCTTGCGTTGCGGGGCATATGAATTGGGGCACGTATATGCTGTTGCCTTTCTGGATGAAGCAGGCGATTATGTCGGCGTCGGTGTCGCTTGGGTTTTCGGTGTCTATGTGCTTGAAGGGAAAGCCCTTTCTTTCAACCGCATTCACCATGTTGGTGACAGTCGGGTCGCAGCAGTGTCTGGTGTACAAATAAAGGACGGTGTCCGAGGAAACTCCGTACTGGTTCACGCAAGACGCCATAAGCTGCTGGCTGCCAGAAGAAGCGACGGTTGTCGTAGTTGCCTCTACAGTCTGAGGAGGCGAAACGGTGGTCGTGGTTTGGGTAGGTATTGGCTCAGTTGTAGTTGTTGGAACATTCTGGGCCTGCGGAAGAGTTGTCGTAGTCGTTCCTAATGTGGAAGACGATTTAGTAGTCTTGTATGTGGAAGGTGGTCCGCTGGAGGGCGTGGGCGAAGAATGCCCGAAGTACATCCAGGCGGCGGCGATAACCCCTCCGAGAACGACCAGGGCGATGACTGCGACGACGACAAGCATGACTGTCCCGCCAGCAAGCAACGCCGCAACCTTAGTCTTAAATCCCATTTCCCCTACAAGTAGATACTCCTTCTAAGGTAAAAAACCTCCGTGAAGCCCTTTCATGCCGCATGAAATATAGCGGTTAAACGCGCTTAATTCGGCAGAACGGCTTCCTAAACCTTTTTAATCTCCACAGCCCTAAATACTACTTCAGTTTCCTTTAGGGTAGAGTACTCTATCCACTATCAAAACAATGAAAGGCAGCAACGGACCTAGACGGCGAACGCGCAACTTCCATGTGGAACCCAAAAGTAGGGGCAAAATAAGCATCAGCCGGTACCTCCAGCAGTTCGAGGAAGCCGAGACGGTGTCCATAGTCATAGACTCCCGCTACCAGTCAGTCCCGCACAAGCGCTTCCAAGGAAAAACAGGCGTAATCGTCGGAAAACAAGGCCGCGCATACTACATCAGCGTAAGAGACGGAAACAGCCAGAAGACTGTGCTCGTGAACCCAGAACACCTTAAGCCACAACAGCAAAAATGAAGGTCCAAGACGAACGTCCGGTACCCCTTGCGGAAGTCAAAGGCATCCTCAAGAGAAAGGAGAAGGAATACAGCCAAGACAGCAAGGAAATGTTGTACGAGCAGCGCCGCGCGCTTGAGCACTCCACTCAATTCGCCCGCCTTTCCGCGAAAGACACCGCAGACTTAAGCAAGCAACTCAAGGAACTGTCGCTTTCGCTTCCTCAGGAATCAATAGTCAAAATCGTCGACCTACTTCCCGCAGACGTCGATGACGTCAGGGCAATATTCGCCAAAGAGCGATTCAAGTACTCTGAAGAGGACATAAAGCAAATCACCGAATTGGTGGCCAAATACCGCTAAATCAGGTGATATCAGACACAATAACAACGTGGGGTGCAGTAGTGGACATAAAAAAAGACGATTACGTTCGTATTCTAGATTTCCTCTCCCAAGGCAAATCAGACTTGCCGTCGCACAAACGCAAGCCGATAGCCCAAGGCATAGGAGAAAAATACTTCACCCTACTTGAAGTATCGCCCAAACCCGGCATAAACCTGACTCTCGGAGAACGCGTATACGTAGGCGAAGGACCAAGAGACAAGATAGACCACATAGAACGCCGCCTAAAACACGACTGGCTGACGTCAGTCGCAAAAAGCGAACTCCCAGTAGTGCTCCAGCAGATAATCACGCAAGACGAACAAAGGTTCGTGGGCTTCTACAACACATGCGGCATAATAAGCCCCCGCCTACACAAACTGGAGACACTGCCGAAGATAGGCAAAAGACACCGCCAGGAAATACTCACAGAAAGAGACATAACCCCATTCACAAGCTTCGAAGACATGCGCGCACGCCTCAAAAGCACGCCAGACCCAGTAACAATACTAGCAGAAAAAATAATCGAGGAAATAAAAGGAGAAAGCAAATACTACCTGTTTTCCCCTTCCCCCGCAATCAAAGAATAAAACAACCAACAACAATCAAACAAAAAGTGATTCCAATGGAAGCCAACGACAACACAGTCTACATAGGAAAGAAAAAGCCGATGAGCTACGTACTAGCCGTCGTAACGCAATTCAACAACGGCCAAAACGAAGTGACAATCAAAGCCCGCGGACGCTCCATAAGCTGCGCGGTAGATGTCGCAGAAATAGTCCGAAACCGATTCATGACGGACGTCTCCTACAAGGACATACGCCTGACCACCGAAGAAGTAGAAGGCGAAAACGGACCAGTCAAAGTCTCTTCAATAGAGATATTCCTCACAAAATAAACCCGCACCATCCGATGGCCCACACGCACCACGGCGAAACGCACGAACCCGCAAGCAGCCTCCGCACGCACTACTCCTCAGCCGTCACAGAAGCCCTAGACGGGCAGACAATCACACTCGCAGGATGGGCGCATGAAATACGCGACCTAGGCAAACTAAAATTCCTGGTGCTAAGAGACAGGGAAGGCCGCGTTCAGGTTACTGCTAAGGAGGGTGTTGCGGATTCTCTCGTTATTGATTCTCTTAAGGGAGTTAGCCGCGAGAGCGTAGTGGTTGTGGTCGGAAATGTGGTGAAGAACGCTAAGGCGCCGGGCGGCGTTGAGGTGGTTCCGTCTAAGATTACTGTAATCGCTTCGGCGCAGAGTCCTCTGCCTTTGGACGTCACAGGTAAGGTTGACGCGGATTTGGATACGCGCATAAACAACCGTTTCATGGACGTGAGAAAACCTGAAGTCATGGCGGTGTTTAGAATCCGCGCTAAGGTGCAGGAGGCTTTCAGGGAGTTTTTCCTGAAGAAGAAGTTCATTGAAATCAACCCGCCAAGCATCATAGCGGCCGCAAGCGAAGGCGGCACGAATCTTTTCGCTTTAACTTACTTCGAGAAGGAGGCGTACCTCTGTCAGAGCCCGCAGTTGTACAAGCAGATGATTCTGGCGGGAGGATTCGACAAAGTCTTCATGACAGTTCCCGTCTTCCGCGCCGAAAGCCACAACACCACAAAGCACCTAAACGAAATATACCAAATGGACATTGAGAAGGCCTTCATCCGCGACGAAGAAGGCGTGTTGGAGGAATTGGAGGGCGTAACGTACCACATAATCAAGAAGGTCGTTGAGGAATGCCCCCAGGAACTTAAGGCGCTCAACAGAAACCTAGAAGTCCCAAAGCTTCCTCTGCCGCGCGTCACATACGACGAATGCCTCGAAATCCTAAATAAAAAAGGGATGAAGATGCCGTGGGGCGAAGACCTCTCAAGCGAAGCATGCCACCTCTTGAAAGACGAATTCACAGGCCCATACATAATCAAGGCGTGGCCCACCAAAGTCCGCGCATTCTACAGTCGCCCATACGACGACGACCCCGAAAGATGCGGCGCATTCGATTTGATGCTCGGCGACCTGGAACTATGCAGCGGAGCACAGCGAATACACGACCACGACCAACTCGTCGCAGCACTTAAGAAGCGCGGCCTTAACCCCGCGAACTTCGAGTTCTACCTGTCGGCGTTCAAGTACGGTATGCCTCCGCACGGCGGATGGAGCATAGGAAGCGAAAGAATAACCCAAGTGCTCACGGGAGTGCCGAACATCCGCGAGACGGTGCTTTGGCCCAGAGACAGAACGAGACTGACGCCCTAAGTAGTCTGTTGCGTTCTTCCTTTTGCGGCTCTTCCCCACCATTGTTGTTCTAGTAGTCGGGCGTTTTCCTCTATTGTGGGGACTTTACCAAGTCTATCCTCAAGAAGCGCTCTGGGGATTTCAAGGGCTTCTTCTAGAGTTGTAACTCCCTCTGGGCCATGTAACATCAACGTAGGGGTTGAAAGGTAGGCGATTAATGTTATGGCGTGGCCTTCATTCATGCCGATTCTTTTGCGGGCAGACTCGTCTCGAGCAAGAAGTCTGGTCAAGTCGACATCGCTTGTGTGATATGCGCCTGTTGGAGTTCCTCCTTGCTTTCTGACCCACGCGTCCGTAGATAGGCCTATGATTTTGCTTTCCTGTATTTGGTCGTCGAATCTTTGCCCCACTCTGAAGTAGGGTTTTTGAATGAACTGCAGTACGGGCGCAGCTGCATCTTCCCCAATGAATTCAGTAATAAAAGAGCGGAAGTGGGGCGTCCTGAATATTTCGCCGCTTTGGATTCCCGCCACCTTAGCCAAATCGTTCAGGCCTTCTATTACGTGGGTTATGAAGCTATATGATTGGTTTGGGTCCGTCATTTCCGCAAGCGCCCTTGTGTCTGTTATGCCTCCTGCGAAGCTTATGTTGCCCATGAGGTTTTGGTTTCTGGGGTTGGTGAGGTTTGCCTCTAATGTCGCTCTCGTTGTTTTGCCGAGGTTTAAGCACAGTTGCGCAAGGTGCTTTTCCCTGCATTCGATGAATTGGCTGTCAACCCACGCTTCCCATTCATCGCCGCTTTTTACTTCAGGCGGGGCGGGCCCGTATTTTTCAACTACCGCCTCTTTGTACCAGTGTTCTCTTGCTTTGGGGTTTCTTTCGGTCCGTATGAAGTCTTCTACCCTCCTTGTGTCGTCTAGTATTGCGACGACCGTCACTGCGGCGTCTGGCACGCATAGGTCCGGCACCTGAGTGTCGTCAAAAAGCTTTATCACCCCGATCGTCACTCCAGAGAGCACTCCGCCGTGCTCCAGAATCCTCTGCTCCCTCTCGTATCCTATCGCCTCAAGAGTCGGAGCCCCGCCCACGGGATCCATAGAACCCGGCTGATGAGGTATGGACAACATGATTCCCTGCTGCCCCTCATGGCGCCTGTCGACGACAAAAGACCAATCGCCCCTACGCTCTTTAAACCTTAAGTTAGGATGCTTTCTCACCTCCCCCTCAGTCAACGTCACGTAGTTCCCGTCGTAATGAACGCATCCGCCGCCCTTAAACTGCACCGCGCAGACCGGCAGACTCATCCAAGTAAGATACTCAGTGACTTCAGGAGCATCAATATTCTGAAGAACAGTGGTCCCAGCCATAGTCAGCGCCTTGCCCCACTGGTTCTCAACAAACGCCTCCTTAGGCATCCCAGGCTTCGCATCCTCATACGCCCCGTCCAAAAGCATCCTAGCCGCCTCCCTCAAACCGTCAGCTGACTCATCCCCCAACATACTAAAAACATCAAGAATAGCCTCAGGACCATTCAACAACCTAGGGCGGCCGTCCACCACTGGCACGTGGATTTGGAAGCTGCAGAATTGAATCAGAGAGCGGGCTGTGGAGGCGAACATAGGGTAAGTCACAGGCCTCCCCTCAGTGTCTCGGACTCTTTCTATTCCAAGTTGGGCGAGTCTTTCGTCGGGTATGGGGCCGTCTTCTCCCATGAATTCTCCGACAATCGGGACTATCACGCCTTTTTCGGGGGAAACGCGGAGTATTCCCCCTTGCATGCTTCGGAATTCGTCCCCGACTTTCACGTGGAAGAAATTCGCGTTGGCGACTGAAGTAAGGGGTTCGCCGAAAAAAGTTGGGCGCACGGAACCGTCCTGGTGTTGGAACACTCCTTTGACGTCGCTTCTGCTAAGGGCCATCCTCCAATCTGAGTGGCCCATGAAACTGGTGTTCGGAGCAAAAAGAATATTGTCGGCCTCATCCAGCCTATCAGCGTCAACAGAAAGAAAGCCATCCGGCCTAAAGCTGATGCCTGTCCTGCGTTCCAGATGAACCGCCAAAGCAAGCCGGTACTCATGAGACCTAACCGAGACTCCAAGCTGCTTAAGAGGCGCATTCCCTGCGGAAGCCAATGCGCGCGCGAAATCCAAGTCATGCCCGGAAACGCCAAGAGCGCCAGCAACGTCGTCGCGGCCAAGATAGCCCTGAAGCTCTTCCGGCGACACAGGATTCCTCACTTGGGGCAGAGGGCCTTCTATGGCGTCATGCACCTTAAGGAGTTCGTCCCTCCATGCAGGCGACGCAGGCATATCGGAGATGCTGCCTGCCTTCTGTTCGCCCCCCCTCCTGAGTTTCATCCAGTCAAATATGGGAAGCAAAACGAAATATACTGTGTGAAAGCCGGTCAAAACAGGATTTTAAACGGACGTGTCCCTGTTTCTAACCGGTATGGCAGGGGTGATAAGGCACATTTTATTTGTGCTTACGCTGGTATTGTTCTGCGCCATAACGTTAGGCATCGTCTCTCTTCTGTCCTCAGGCAAGCCGACGCTGCCGACTCTAAACGACATTAGGGCGACCGCCGCCAGACTCATAGCCGGAGAAACAACGCCAGAAACATCTGAGGCGTCAACGACAACACTCAACGAACCCGCAACCCCCACAACAAACGAACCATCTACAACAACCCTCACTGAAGAAACCACCACCACAACAGAAGAAACCACAACAACGACTACGACACCCACAACGACTACGACAACCACAACCACTTCAACCACCACAACAGAACCCGCATGCATATCCTCCTCAACAACAATAGCCTGCGGCAACACAACAGAAACATCCACCCCAACCAAAAAATACTGCTGGGGAGAAACAAACGCCACATCACAAGACGACTGCAAAGGACTAGCGTGCCCACAAGGCAAATGCATATTCGTCAAAGGAGACGAAGAAAACCCCGGCCACTGCAAATGCGACTACGAAATAGCCCAAGGCCAAGACGCATAATCAACAATAATAACCCCTCCTCCCCATAATTAAAATGATGGAATTCGGTCCGACATCGCTCTTCCAGCACCTGCACAGGTCGTTTCGGCACCTACTGGGAGCAATAGCTTTCATACTCTTCGTCTTACTTATCGGGACGTTCAGCTTCACGCGGCTAGAACACCTGTCGCTTATGGACTCACTTTACTTCACAGTAGTCACACTATCCACAATAGGATACGGCGACATCACACCCACCAGCCACGAAACCAAAATATTCCTAATAATGTTCATCCCCCTCGGAGTAGGAGCATACCTTTACCTCCTATCGGCCGTATCCGTAACGATATTCGAAGGAAAGATGATTGAGGTGTTCAAGATGGAGCAAATGCAAGACAAAATAAAGAAGATGAAAAACCATGTGGTGCTTTGCGGCTACGGAGACGTAGGAGCCCGCGTAGCATCTGGGCTACAATCAGTAGTCGTCGTAGAAAACAGGGATGCGTCAGTAGAAGCAGCACTGAACGCAGGATACCCCATAGTCGAGGGGACATCAACGGAATCCGGCGTACTCAAAAAAGCGGGCGTAGAACGGGCGTCAGCAGTAATAATCGCATTAAACAGCGACCCAGAAACGGTGTTCACAATACTGACCGCCAAAGAAATGAACCCTAAAGCCAAAATATACGCCCGCGCCAACAGACCCGACTCAGTCAAAAAAATGAAGATGGCCGGAGCCCACAACGTAGTCTGCGTGCCGGAAATAGCCGCAAACGCAATACTGTGCGAATTCGACAGCAAACTCTGCAAACCCCTGCAAGCATTCGATTAAGTACGCCTAAGGCTTCTGCAGTATGACGTAGCCAGCGGGCGCCGCAACATCCGGGCGAACCCACGGGAGTCCGCCCGCATCGAAGTCGCTTCTTACGAGGTAGCGTCCGCCGGGCTTCAAAGCCCTGAACACCGCATTAACGTTAGGCTGATTCATAACCTCCTCCCCCACCTCCTTGCGCAATCCCGGCCCCAACCGGACGATTAAGTCGTAGTGGTTTTCCCGCCCATCAGGCCTAAAGAAATCTTCTCGTGTGTAGTCCGCGGCAAACCCGTTTATCCTCTCCCTGATTTCAGGCGGAATCTCTATTGTCCTCGCGTGAGACACAGTAAGCCCCTTCACCAAATCTCCGTCAAGAAAAGCCTGCGAATGAGTGTGGCTTTTGCAGCCGAGAAGAAACTCGTCCGCGTAACCGGGCGGAAACGCATCCCGCGAAGGATTATCCAGCCGAGAAACAAAAACCGCCCCCTGACCGTTAACAACCTCCGCCACAACAGACCTAATGTCATAGACGTCAACATTCGCCCTAACGCCCGCCTTAGACAGAGCATCAAAAATCTCAAGAGGCTCCCAACTAAAACGCCTCCCCCTAGCGTTAGAATGCGCAAGGCCCGCAGCCGGAGAACACCCGCCGCCCAAATCCGCAACATTAACGTCGCCCGCCAAACCAAGCGGATTCCTCCTCAACCAATCCATAACCCAAAAATGACGGCCGAAAAAAGTCTGACTGCAAACTTCAACTCCCGCGGGAAGATGCACTTCCTCCAGTTCCCTGAAGTCTCCGCCGCGCAAAACACGCTTCTCCACAAAACAATACAACGCAACCTAAAACAAAAAACATTTACCCGTAGTAGTATTCGCCTGCTGCGCGTTGCTCACGGTCCTTGACGCTGCCCGGCTTGTTAGCCCTAGGACGCCCTGTGTCGGGGTCTCTTCTGAAAGTCACGTCCATCTGCTTCAAAAACAAGTTCATTCCTTCGCGCGGAGGAAGAGGCGCTTGGGCGCGGCCGCTTACTCCCGCCTCTCCTTCGAATACGAGCAGCGCGTCCGACAGGTAGTCTATGAGCAGGATGTCGTGGTCTACGACCATTATGCTTGTGGCGTTCTCATAGGCGAACCTCTTAAGGTGCTTGGCCAACTTAAGGCGCTCTTCTATATCCAAGTAGGCGGAGGGCTCGTCCAGCAAATAAACGTCTGCCTGCTTGCTCAAACATTCCGCAACCGCCACCTTCTGCAGTTCCCCGCCGGAAAGCTCCGTAAGATTCCTCTCCAACAAATAATTGATTCCAAAAAGCGTCTTCAAATCCTCCTTAATGCGCAACGCAGCAACAGGCATATCCTGAGGCTGAATATACTGCGGCTTATAAGAAACACTCAAACCCAAATCCACCTCCCCGCCGTCAGGCTTAACCGCCCCAGCAAGCATCTTAACGAAAGTAGTCTTACCAGTCGCATTAGGACCAAGAATACCAAGAATCTCCGGCGCACGAATAACACCCGCCCCCACATCAACGGAAAAACCATCGTAAGTCTTACTCATACTCGGATACTCAAAACGAACCACCCTATGAGTAGAATCCTTAGGCGGCCTCACCTCAAACTTGATGGACTGCCTGAAGCGCATGTTCTCGCTCGTCAAGAAGCCGGACAAATACTCGTTGATTCCCGCGCGCACCCCCAAAGAGTTGCTGACTATCCCGTAGACGCCGTGCTCCCCGAAGAAAACGTGCACCCAATCAGACAAATAATCCAACACGACAAGGTCATGCTCGACCACAAAAACATTCTTGCCCTCCTGAGCGCGCACAAGACGAGCAAGCTTAAGCCGCTCCTTAACGTCCAAATAACTCGAAGGCTCGTCCAACAAAACAACATCGCTCTTACGGCCCAAAGCCGCAGCCACAGCAACACGCTGAAGCTCCCCGCCAGACAACTCATCCATACTCTTGTCAAGCGCACTGCCCAAATCCAACTGATCAACAATAGAATCCATACGGCCTTCTTCGTCCGCCTTCTTAAGTATCGCGCGGACTTTTCCTTTCACGTGCTTAGGCAGTGAATCCACGTACTGCGGCTTGTACACTGCCTTGATGTTTTTGGCTGAAAGCTGTTCGAGGTAATTCTGGATTTCCTGTCCTCTGAATCTTTCTATGATGCGCCGCCAGTCGACTTCTCCTTCCAAGAAGCCGAGATTAGGCTTGAGTTCTCCTGAAAGAATCTTCAACGCAGTGGACTTGCCGATGCCGTTGGCTCCAACAAGCCCGACAATGCCTTCCTTTGGCGTGGGAAGATTATGCAGCCTGAACCCGTTTAGTCCGAAGCGGTGAACCGGGTCGCCTATGCTTTCCGGCAGATTGATTATTGTTATCGCCTGAAACGGGCACTTCTTGGGGCAGATTCCGCAGCCTGTGCACAACTCCTCGCTTATGAACGGCTTGCCAGTCTCCTTGTTTTCGCCTATGCACTCCACCCCCGCCTTAAGGACAGGGCACACTCTAACGCAAAGGAAGTTACCGCAGTCCTTAGGACGACACCGCTCAAAATCTACGACTGCAATGCGCATAGCGTAACAATACGGCAGACGCCGAATAAAAAAGCCGCTTCAACCCTTACGCCGCGCAACAAGCCCGCAAAGAAACTCAGCGTCAACTCCCTTAAGACTGCCGACCACCTTGTTGGCGCCCCCAAGAGTCTGCCCGAAAGTATTAGGGCTTCTCACGCCAAGACAAACAATCCCCGCCGCAGTCGCAGACGCAACACCCGAATCAGTATCCTCAATGGCCACAGACTTACCAGCCGAAGCCTTAAGCCGCCTAAGACCAAGCCTATACGGCGCAGGACTGGGCTTACAACACGACACATCATCACCCGAAACAACAGTAGCAAAAAAACCCTCAAGACCAGCCTCATCAAGACTACCCAAAACCCGCCTCCTCGGACTCGCAGACACAACAGCCAAAGGAACACGGGCGGCCTCCAAATCCTTCAGCAGTGCAACCACTCCGGGCAGAGGCTTAAGCCGCCCTCGAATCAAATCAAGGAAAATGTCGTTTTTCCTGCGCACAAGCCACGGAACACTCGGCTTCCAACCGTACTTGCCTTTGAATATTGCGAGGTTCTCGCTGGTCCTCTTCCCGAAAGTCTCCTCAAAAAGACTATCCCTCCAAGGCGTACCCAACTCCTCAAACAACAACCTCGTGGAAGTAAGCGAATAAGCCTCAGAATCAACCAACACGCCGTCCAAGTCAAACAAAACAGCGTCAACGCCCCTCATCAACCCACCCCAAAACAACGTCATAAACCGCATAAAGAGACGAAACAGACGCATCAGGCTTAAAATCGGCGGCATAATCATCCACGTCAAAAATGCGCCCGCCCTTGGCGCGGACGACATGAACAGTCCTCATCCCCAACTTACTCGCGCCAACCAAATCCTCAATCTCATCAGAAACAAAAACACACCTCTCAGGTCCAACACCCAACTCCCCAGTCACCTTAACATAAATCTTAGGATCCGGCTTACGCACACCAACCTCATCAGAAAACCCATAAGCATCAAACAAATCCAAATCAACCTTCCTCAACAAACCCAAGGTATCGCCCGCACAATTAGTCACCAAACCCAACAACAAACCCTCCTCACGAAGCCCATCCAAAACATCATGCGCACCATCATAAGCCCGCACATTACGGACTACCGCGGCCTCAACCGCCTTTGTGAGCGTTGTTGCCGCCTGCGGTGGAGCGCCGATTTCTTCCGCTATGCGGGCGTTAACTTCGTTGAGAGAAAGTTTCCCGGTCGTCAAGTCCGTATGAAACTTCTTGCGCAAACCGCGGTACATCTCGATGTCAACGGCAGGATTAAACGATTTGAGGAATGTGACGACGTTTTCTTCATCACGCTGCCTACCCTCTTCGTCCGAATAAGCAAGAGTCCTCCACAAGTCAAACAGCACCGCAGACAAAGATTCGCCTAAAACCATGCATTTATATAGTCCGTATGCCCATTATAACATCTACGGTTTCGAAAGAAACTGGTCGCCCAAGAGTGGGTTTAGTCGGGCCTTGCGCCCTTGACGGTAACTCTTCGCACAATAAAAAAGCCGAGGTGGCGGAGTCCGGTCTATCGCGCGGGTCTTGAAATCCATAAAAGACGAGTAAACCCGTGGCCGAAAGGCCTCTTGGGTTCAAATCCCAACCTCGGCGTTTCGAACGAATACGATGCCAAAACCTGAAACCAAACCGCTGGAAATACCTGAAGACGCCAAAAAGAAAGCCAAGGCCAACAAGCCGAAGCCAGAAGGCGGACACGCTAAAAAACCAGCCGAAACAACAGAAGACGGATTCACACACCTAGTCAGAGTTTCAGGAGTAGTACTAGAAGGAAACCTAGACATACGCCGCGCAATCACACGAATCAAAGGAGTCGGCCCCCAAATAGCGACCGCCATAGTGCGGCAAGCCGGCTACCCCCAGAAAAAGAAGCTGGGAACCCTAACTGAAGCCGACGTAGAAAAACTCGAAGCAATCATTTCTTCAATAAGCCAAGCGGTGCCCAACTGGATGATAAACCGCCGAAAAGACCCCATAGACGGCGGAAACCACCACCTAATCGGCCCCGAAGTCGAAATCGCAGTGCGAGAAGACATCGCCAGACTAAAGCGGATAAGAAGCTGGAAAGGCTTCCGCCACGCAACAGGCCAACCAGTAAGAGGCCAACGCACACGCTCAACATTCCGCAAAGGAGGCGCAATCGGCGTCGTCCGAAAGAAAGAGCAACCCGCATCAACAGGTTCGGGTTCAACGGAGAAAAAATAGAGGTTCACAATGGGAGACCCACGAAAAGCACATAAAAAATACTCGCACCCAAGCCACCCCTGGAAAAGCGAACGCATAGTACAGGAGACAGAAACAAAAAAGAAATACGGCTTAAGGAGCATGAAGGAAATATGGCGCGCAAACCAAGCCATACGCCGCTTCAGACAGAACGCCCGAAAACTACTGAGCCTACCTGAAGACCAAACCCAGAAAGAAAGAAAAGAACTCCTGGACATCCTGCGCAAAAGCGGAATAGCAGACGCCAAAACCCTCGACGACGTACTCGCACTAACCATAGAAAACCTGCTGGAAAGACGCCTGCAAACAGTCGTATACCGAAAAGGCCTCGCCAACACCATCGCGCAAGCCCGCCAGTTCATTATCCACCGGCACATCAAAGTCGGCGACAGAATAGTCGACATGCCGACATACATAGTCTCGACCGAAGAAGAAGGAAAAATCCAGCTGGTCGAAAAAATACTCGCAATAAAAGAAGCACAAGCCGCAATGGCAAAAGAAGCCGCAACCAAAAAAGCCCACCCGACAGCACCCGCTGTTGAGCAGCCGGCTCCAATCGCAGTAGAAACTGCCGAATAAAAATCCGATTCAAAAACATGACCGACGAAACAGATCCGAAGGACGCGCAGGAAGAAGTCGCACAGCCCAAGGAAGCCAAGGCGACCGAAGAAACCAAGGAAAAACCAAAGCGCGCAAGAAAAAAGAAATCTGAAGAAAGCGGCGAAACAACAAAGACGGAGAAAAAAGAGCCCGCCGAAGAAGCAAAAGCAGAAGTTCCAGCTGAAGAAATCGCAGAAGAAGCCCAAAAACCCAAACAAGACCTATGGGGCATCCTACACATATACAGCAGCAAAAACAACACAATACTCCACGCAACAGACATCACAAGCGCAGAAACAATCAAAGTCGTATCCGGCGGAATGATGGTAAAAAGCCAAAGAGAAGAAAGCAGCCCATACGCAGCAATGCAATCCGCAATGGGCATCGCCGACGCACTACGCGAAAAAGGATTCACCGGCGTCCACATCCGAGTAAGAGCACCAGGCGGCCACAACGGCCCCCGCTACCCCGGAAAAGGAGCCCAAGCCGCAATACGCGCGCTATCCAGAGCAGGAATCAAAATCGGACGCATAGAAGACGTCACGCCCATCCCACACGACGGCTGCCGAATCAAAGGCGGAAAACGCGGGAGGAGAGTATAAAAAATGGAGGTCACAAACCTGAAAAAGAAAGGTGATGTCATAACATTCACCGTAAAAGGCGCAGACGCGGCCGTCATCAACGCTCTAAGGCGAATCGTCATAAGCGAAGTGCCCGTCATGGCCATAGAAGAAGTGACATTCCACGACAACACAAGCGCCCTAAACGACGAAATGCTCGCCCACCGCCTAGGACTAACACCCCTAAAAACAGACCTCAAAAACTACGCGCTACCCGGCCAAAAAACAAAAGGAAAAGGAAAAGCGCTAGAAAAAGCACAATTCACACTCGACATAACAGGCCCAGGAATAGTCCACGCAAGCGACCTAAACCCTCAGGACCCAGAAATAACACCCGTATACCCGACAACACTCATAAACAAACTCAACGCAGACCAGCACATCAAACTCGAAGCCACAGCCCGACTCGGCACCGGCCGCGAACACATCAAATGGCAGGCAGGACTGATGTCCTACGAGCAAAAACAGGACGGCAGAATAGACGCCTTCGTGGAGTCATTCGGCCAGTTGCCTGTGGAAGAATTGCTCTTGGAAGCGTTCAAAGTCCTCAACGAAAAGATGGAGGTATTCAGCGAAAAAATCGCTTGATGCCTACGCGGGGGTGCCGGAGTGGTCAAACGGGCACGGTTGAGGGCCGTGTGGCGAAGGCCTACGCGAGTTCGAACCTCGTCCCCCGCATCCCCAATCACGTTCATAACATAAGAAAATGGTAAGAACCATTCGATACGAAAACCCGGCGAGGCTGGATGTCATCCAGCAACTGAAGAAGGCGTCTAAGGAAGACTCCGCCATATGGGAACGCGTAGCCAAGGAACTGTCCCGAAGCAGACGCCAACGCAGGGAAGTCAACATCCACAAAATCAACCGGTTCACTCAAGACGGCGACATAATAGTCGTGCCTGGAAAAGTCTTAGGTGACGGAGACATAGACCACAGCGTAATAGTAGCCGCCTTCCAGTTCACTGAAGGAGCTAAAATCAAAATAGAATCCGCCGGAGGAAGCCACAAAAGCATACTCGACATAGCAAAAGAAAACCCGTCCGGAACAAACATCAAAATAATCTGCTAAAAAATGATAGTAGACGCAACAAACCAAACGTTAGGCCGACTCGCAGCATACGTAGCCAAGGCGGCTCTTTCAACAAAGGAAGAGATAATCATAGTCAACGCGGAAAAATCATTAGTGTCCGGTAAACCCGACATGTTGGTGGAAGAAGGGCGCGTAAAGCTCAGCATAAAAAACAACGCCAGCCCCCTTAGGGGTCCGTTTCACCAGCGCCGCCCTGACCGCTATGTCCGCAGGGCTATTCGAGGTATGCTGCCTTACGAGAAAAGCCGCGGGAGAGAAGCGTTCTCGCGCATAATGGTGTACATGGGCGTACCCAAAGAAGAAATTAAAAAGCAGCATGACGTTGACGTAACAAAAGGAAAGATTAATCCGCCGATGAAACCTAAGTCACTAGCAAACTACATAACTGTCGGGGCACTCTGCAAAGAACTCGGAGGGAAGTACTGATGCCAGAAAAAATACTGCATATATCCGGAAAAAGAAAGAAGGCCATAGCCCGAACGACAATACAGTCCGGAAAAGGCGTAGTCCGAATAAACAAGATACCTCTGCCCGTATACGGCACAGACGTATCCCGGATGCTGGTGCAAGAAGTGCTTTTACTCGCAAAAGACCACGTTGACCTGTCCGCAATCAACATAGACACCACAGTCAAAGGCGGAGGAGTAATAAGCCAGGCAGAAGCTGCAGCAAACAGCATAGCAAGAGGACTTTCCCAATGGACCGGAGGCGAAGCGCTGCTGTCCCATTACCTAGCATTCAACAGAACGCTCATAGCCGGAGACAGCCGGCTGACTGAACCGCACAAGCCCAGCCAAAGCAGCAAGGGCCCGCGCCACAAGCGCCAGAAGAGTTACAGATAGAAAAAATGATAATACCGATGCGTTGCTTCACATGCGGGAAGCCGATATCCCACCACTGGGAAGAATACAAGAAGCGCTCGACCGGAGGAGAAAACCCCGCCAAAGTCCTCGATAACCTAGGCTACAGCCGCTACTGCTGCCGCAGGATGTTCATATCCCACAACGACATCGTCGATGAAATAATGAAGTACAGGAGGGTATAGAGGATGAAAGAGGAACTAACCAAATACGAGAAGGCCCGCCTAATCGGCGCTCGCGCCCTCCAACTCAAGATGGGCGCGCCAGTACTGGCTAAACTGCCTGCAATCGCCCTCACGACACTTGAAATCGCAAAACTCGAATACGAAAAGGACGTAATTCCCCTCACAATCAAAAGAAAATGAGCGAAGAAGAAACAACCGCCACGACGCAAGCCGAACTGCTTGAACAACCGAAGGCATCATCTGAAAACCTCCTGGTTTCACTAGACGACTACCTAAGCAACGGCGTACACGTAGGCCTCAAATACAGGACCTCCGACATGCGTCCGTTCATATACAAGATTAGGAGCGACAAGCTTTGCGTTTTCGACGTCCAGAAGATTGACGAGCGCCTAAGGCTTGCTTCCCAGTTTATCGCCAGGTTCCGCCCTGAAGAAATACTCGTAGTCAGCAACCGCGTTTACGGCAGGCAGCCGGCAAAAAAGTTCGCCACATACACCGGCGCAAAAACAGTTCCAGAACGCTTCGTCTCAGGCACACTCACGAACCCAAACATACGCTCGTACGTTGAACCCAAACTACTTATAGTCACAGACCCCACCGCAGACCAGCAAGCCATAAAGGAGGCGGCAGCATCAGGAATCACGGTGCTAGCAATCTGCGACACAAACACCCGCCTAAAGAACATCGACTTCGTCATACCAAGCAACAACAAAGGAAAGAACTCTCTCGCACTCATCTACAAAATCCTCACCCGCGAAGTGCTCAAGCAATGGGGCAAAGAAGGGTTTGACGCGCCGCTCGAAGAATTCATAAGCACAGCCGAACCTCAACCATACCTCCTTGAAGCATTGGAACGCAAACGACGCCAACGCAGAAAACGAGGATTCAGCCGCAGATAAACACCCGCCTATACGACTGGCTAAGAAATCTTATTTAGTCTGCCCTATCACTTACTTCTGCCAGACAAGCCAAACTTAAGCGCGAAATCCTTACTCTCTGACGAGATGAAGAAATGGGCTTACTTGCTGTGTCTTCTTCTAATCGGTGACCTGCTTTTATTCCCGGCAGGCGAACCCTCGAGTTTAGCGCGGTTAGCTTCCGTAATCCTCCTTCTGGGGATTCCTCTAGGTTTAGGATCCGCAATTCTATCCTCATACAAATCCGACTTTTGGAGCGCAGGAGAAAGAATATTCCTGGAGATCGGAGTCGGGCTCGCATCATTCCCCTTTCTCGCATTCATATTCGAGTTGCTTGGCATACCCCACAGGTGGTATATCTACATCACAGTCTGCTGGCTCATACCTTTCATAACCTATGCGCAGCGGACGCGACTTAAGAGGCCGGCTAAAAAACTGTCCGAAGACAAGGCGCCGTTCTATGGCTGTTTGGCGGTGGCGCTTGCGCTCTTAATGCTGTTCACTTTAGGCGCATTTAACCAGTGGTTCCTTGAGGACGGCGACAGCTGGCAGCATGCCGCAGGCGCGTATTACGTCCGTGAGACCGGTTCATACACTCCTCCCTCCGGCGTCTACGTCAGCCATTACCTGATGCCTTACCCGCCATTCTACGACACATTAATCGGAGTTGCGGCGCAACCTAACCCTTCAATATCATGGACCCTCAAAGCAGGCAACGCACTGATAGCGGCATTAGGCGTAGCATTCGCGTACCTGCTGGCATACCGGCTGAGCAAAAACAGGACGCTAGCCTTCTACGCATCATTACTTACGGCATGCCTGCCGGGATACCAAACCCACGCAATATGGGCCCACACATACGCCTTAACCGCACTGTACCCCGCGCTCACAATGCTCGCGGAAGCGCACATAAACAGGAAAACAATGATGGCTTCAGCGCTGCCAGCCGCAGGAGCCCTCCTAATACAACCATTTCTAGCAATCATAAACGCATTCACAATCATACTCTTTGCGGCAATACCCGAAAAGAAAACAAACCGCCGCAGAACAATCGCAGCCGCAACAGTGGGAATAATCCTAGGACTAACATTCTGGGTCTACCTAATGGGCACATACGGCTGGGAACTGCCGGCCATAGACAACGCAGGCAAACAATTCGTAACAGGAAACTACACCATCCAAGGCAAAGAAAACACATACTCCCTATACGAACTCGCAATAGCCAAACCCCAAGGCAACATATACCTACACACAGGATTCGGCACCACATACTTCCTACTCCTACTAATATCCCTACCAACCGCAGCATACACAACCCTAAAACGAAAAGACACACCCGCATTCAAAGAAAAAGCGTCAACCCAAAACACCACCCTAACACTAACATGGCTCACACTAACCGCCATAGCACTAATGAGCTACGGCCACCCGGCCACAACACTCGCACCAAGAATGTGGGGCGCAATAGCATTCCCCGCAGCATACATCGCAGCATACGGCCTAGCATTCATCGACTACACAGCCCGCCACGAAGCAGCCGGAGGCCGCATAATAGTGGGCTTAATCTGCGCAGGCGTACTTCTGACGTCCGCTTGGCCTAAGGCGGTGGTTCAGACTGACGGTCAGTGGCCGACTGACTTGAGTTTGTACGGCGTTTCGGGGAATTATCAGGTGCTTTCTGGTTTGCCTAAGGGGTCAAGTGTTTTGCCTGTGTGTTTGCCTGCGGCGTACGTAGTAGGTATGGATTTGAGCGTGGCGTCGTGGGAAAACAAGACGGCGGAGTTAATCCAACTGCTGAAGACTAAACCCCCCGATGCCGTTGAAATAAGCAGGGTCATGAAGGAGGCCGGCTATGATTTCATATTATGCGACAGTTCCTGCACTGCGCTTTGCAAAAGCAACTCTGACGTGTGCAAGCCGCTCTACGACCTAAAGACCCGGCTGGGCGAACCTCAGTTCGTCATTTACGCTCAAAACGCCGACGTCACGCTCTACAAAGTCATTTAGGGCGCATCCACTCGGAGTCCCTTGAAAACCTGTACTTCCCCACGTCCTTAAGCGGAATCCATTTGAATCCGACGTAAGGCACGGCAGGCTTAGCTACGCGCTCCTTAGCAGTCACCTTAAACACCAAAGCGGAAATCCATTTTTTTCTCTTGCGCGAACCGCAATTATGCTGCCTTTGAAACAACACCTCATGAACTTCCGCGTCAATGCATGCACTCTTCCTAAAGACATCGACAAGCGCGGCAACAGGGTCGTCTCCCGAATAAAGCAGCGCGCAAGGCACCTCAAAGTACTCCCCGCCGGACGCGCTCCTGCGAGTAAGAGTCAGAATCCGGCCTCCGTCCTCAAGAAAGCCGCATGCCAACGCGATGGGCATCTGGTGAGAAAGAGGCGGTTTCACTATTCTTTGCAGCAGTCTATCGCCTTGGTGAGTGCTTCACGCATTTTGGAGAGGAATGCGGGCTTCTTCTCTTCGTCGGGCGCGACGGCTGCGGTAAGGTAGTTTTCCTTCACGGACTCCTTGATGACCTGTTTTTTGTCAACGCCTTTGCCGTCGAGCATCTTTAGGTTGATGCCCCAGAACATTGTGTAGAGGTCGTATGCCTTAGAAAAGAGTTCTTTGGCTTTTTGGTCGTTGCCTTTGCCAAGTTCCTTAGTTCCAACCTCCATCAGGCGCATGCTGGCTGCAAGAAGGTGCTTGCTTATGCACCAGACTTCGCCTTCATAGTCTTTTACGATTTCCTTAAGCAGCCCCTTCCTCATCTCTCTGGTTTCCTTAAGCAGAAGGTAGTATTCGTCTTTACCTGTTTTTTGGGCTGTGAAAAAGAGGTGTTCTTCTATGCTAATGAGGTTCATTATGCCGATGCTTAGGTCCTCGTCCGCGGAAAGGTCGAGTTTATTGTCTTTGGCCGTCTTCGTCGCTTTTTCTATTAGCTTGTTGATGTCTTCCTCTTTGCTCATTTTTGTCACCTAGATAATCGTGCCGATGAAGTAAATAATGACGGTCGTTATCGCTAAAAAGGATACTGGCAGGATTACTTTCTGGTATGGAAACGCAACTTTCCCGTCGTTAATGCCTCTAAGGTACATGTCGAAGACGAGCGCCGCCATAAAGACTGCTGTGCCGAAGGCTGTTCCGGTAAGGAGGCGGTCTATCCCCAAAATCTGGCTGTGAACGTTTCTCCCTATGAACCCGGTGTAGTACAAAGGAAGTAAGGCTATTGCGTACATCAAGGCGGTGGTGATGATGTACATGTGCTTGAAGGGATGTTTCTTTTTCCTCAGCCAGTCCACAAGCCAAAAAGAGCTTGAAAGCAATAGTCCGCCGACCCATATGCCCGTAAGCAGGTCGTCTACCCCCCAAACCCTAAGTATCCCAACTCCCCCGCCAATTGCGACGGTGCATACGGGACAGACTGCCGAGGCGGTTGGTGCGGCCAGGAAAAAAAACACAAATGAAAATATTTTTTTCATTTAGTTTGGTTTATTTTGCTCCTGAAAAAAGAGGTGACCTCCTCCTCGCCCATGTAGCATCTGCCGTTTGCAGCCACAAAAGGCACTTCAAGAGTATCGCCGCTAAGCCCGCATTTGCGCGCATAACTAGACATTTCAGCCAGGTTGTCTCTGTTTGAAGAGACTTCCTTCCCAATAATGTTTAAAGTCGCATTAATGTTGTTGTCTGCTATGAACTGCTCAACGGCCTTGCAGTGCGGACATGTTTCTCCGTAAAAAAAATTTACGCTGTCCTGGCTTTTTTTGCTTGACGACAGCACGGAAAGAACGGCAACTACCGCAACAACAACTACAGCAAAACCTATGAGGACCTTATGAACTTTCTTTATCTCCATTTCACCCTCAATAGCATTTTCAGTGTTAAATACCTATCGCACCCACAAAATCCGCCTACTTAAGCTTCCTGAAGTTCCTTCCGGCATAAACCGCCTTACCGCCCAACTCCTGCTCAATCCTCAAAAGCTGGTTGTATTTAGCCAGGCGCTCGCTTCTAGCCGGCGCACCAGTCTTAAGCTGACCCGCATCCACGCCCACGGCGAAGTCTGCGATGAAGGCGTCTTCCGTCTCACCGCTTCTGTGGCTTACTGTCGCAGTCCAACCCTGCTTCTGAGTCATCTGAACGGCGTCAATGCTCTCGCTGACACTCCCAATCTGATTAACCTTAATCAAAACGCTGTTTGCGGCCTTCTTTTGTATCGCCGTCTTAATGCGCTCCACGTTAGTCACTAGGAGGTCGTCGCCTGTAAGCTGAATCTTGCCTCCAAGCTTCTTGTTCAAAAGAACCCAACCCTCCCAGTCATCCTCAGCCATACCGTCCTCGATGCTGACGACAGGGTAAGTCGAAACCAAATCAGCGTAGAAGTCCACGAGCTCAGCGGAAGAATACTCCTTGCCGCTCACATTATACTTTCCCTTGTCCTTGTAGTAGAACTCGCTGCTTGCGGAGTCCAAAGCCAAGCTTATGACGCCCGTGTAGCCCGCCTCATCAATGGCCTTCACCAGTGTGTCAAGGCGCTCTTGCGGGGTCTTAATGGGCGGGGCGAATCCGCCTTCGTCTCCAAGTCCTATTGCGCCTGCGCCGTACTTCGCTTTCAGAATCTTCTTTAGGACGTGGTAAGTCTCGGCTCCTGCGCGAAGGCCTTCGCTGAAAGATTTTGCTCCAATTGGCATGAACATGTTTTCTTGGATGTCGTTTTCCAGGCCGGCGTGCTTTCCGCCGTTTATGACGTTCAACTGCGGCACAGGAAGAACAACGCCCTTGCTCTGGGAAATCCTTGCTATGTGAGCATACAAAGGGACTCCCTTAGACACGGCCGCCGCCTTAGTCGCAGCCATGCTGACGGCTAAAATGGCGTTAGCGCCCAATTTCCCCTTGTTCGGGGTGCCATCCAGGCCGATAAGCACATTGTCAAGGCCCCGCTGGTCAAGAACATCCATTCCCACAACTTTGGCGGCAATGACTTTGTTCACGTTGCCCACAGCATTAAGCACGCCTTTCCCGCCGTAGCGGCTTTTGTCGCCGTCACGCAACTCAACTGCTTCATGGGTTCCGGTTGATGCTCCGGAAGGGACTATTGCGCGAAACACGCCTGCGTTTGTCGTCAGTTCTGCTTCTACCGTGGGGTTGCCGCGGCTGTCTAAGACTTCGCGAGCAACGACCGCCTTAATAATGCTGTCACTCATTTAAGCCACCCAATGTGAAAACGTAAGTTAGGTATATGAGAGGCCACTAAAAAACGGCCGTGTTTTTAACAAACAGTTCCCCCTTCTTTATCGCCCCCTTTTTGGGTCACTCTAAGCTGAGAGCAGAAGACCAATCGGTCAATCAATGAGGCAGGGAGTTACAGGGGGGCTACAATCGCGGGGTTCAGACTGCGAAAGGAAACTCCGCAGTCTTAGTTTTACCGTCCGCCTCAAGAGTGCGTTTCACAACTCCCTTGCGCAAGGCGTCAATCCTTATTTTGGCGGGGTCTGTGACGCCGTCGGGAACCACGAACTCCGTTATGACGTACGCATTCGAGACAGTAGCCTTCTTAACGCCTTTTTCAGCGCCAAAAAATATCTCGTCAAGAACAATAGGGAGCTCGTTGAGATTGAAATCAGCCTTAACAAAATCGGCCTCAACCTTGCCGCCAGGCTTAGGCAGCTTCTTCTTAGTCGCAATCTTCCCCGCGCCAGACGAAAAAGAAAGCATCACGAACGCATGCGGAACTTCCCTGTAAAGGCTAGAAAGATGTTCGGCCTCCAAAGCATCCTTGATTTCTGCAGTGAAGAGTCCTCCGCTTTTTTTGTGTGTCGCCGGAATTCCCAGCTCTTTGAATATGGGCTTAAGTTCTTCTTTGGCTGTCACTACGCCCGTTACCGAAGTTGGGCCTTTGGATGCGCCCATCAGTATTCCGCCAAGCATAGTGACGTAGTCGTAGGATGCGACTACTTTGGCGGTCTTGCCAACTGTTAGGGTGGCGATTGGCCCGTCGAATGTTCCTCGGCTGAATCGGGTGAATCTGGAGTGGAAGCGGGGGTCTATTTTCTGCCCTAACGCAATCTGCTTGATGTAGTTCATTTCATATGCCTTACAGCGAGGGAAAATAAAAGCAATCAGCGGCGGAACTTGTATTTGTACGGCCTCAGGCTTGCTCCGACCGGTGCGGCGGCCTTTAGTTCGCGGACTCTGCTTCCCAATGCTTCGATGGTTTTCGCTCTGGCGTTTAGGCCTCCGTCGTGCTCTATTTTTGATATTTGGTTTGCCAGTTCTTTGTCGCCGATTACGCTGTTTACCCAGTTGCTGAAGTCGTACGAGGGGGCGTGGAATGCGAAGACGTTTGCCGGCGTCGAAAGCAGGTAGTTGTGCAGTTCGTCAAGTGAGCGGGCGCACGCTATTGTTTCTCTGTTATTTGATTTGATGTAAAACTGGTTCTGCTTGCCTACGTCCCTTAAGTAGTAATGTTGCCTGCTGTCTTTTTCGCCCACGCACATTCCACCTGCGCACACGAATGCGAGGTTCTGTTGGGCGGCTTGGATTCCTCCCCCTCCCAGATTGCGCAGGTTCAACGGCAGCGTCACGTCTATGCAGCGGCTCATGTCCTCCGGGTCCTCACCGTAGAAGACGAAGGCGCGCACATTCTCCCCCCCAGTCAAATCAACGTCAGGAGGCAGAGGATAAGTAAGGTTATTGACGCTCAAACCCCCCAGAGTACTCGGCCTGCCATCTTCGGCAATAAGGTCGTACCCCACCTGCACCGTCGTTGCAGCGCCGAAGTGAACCGGAAGCTTAAGCTCGCTGAACGCGGCCTCCCTTGCGTCTTCGCCGGTTTCCTTTCGTTCCCGGACTATCCTTAGGCTGCCGTGGACGAACAAATTTTCTGCTTTGTTGTTGCGTATCCCAAGTGCTATTTTCTTGGTCTTCGGATCCACGTGGACGTGAAGCACGTCAACAACAGATTGTCTCTTTTTGTAGCCGTAATACACAGCAACAGCGCCTACAACTGCTATAGAAGCCGCCTTAACAAGGGTGGGTGTAAGGTGGATGGTTGGTGAAATACTTGTGGTGTCCATACAGACACCCCATTCCCCTCCCCAATATATTATGTCTCATTCCCTTTTAAAAACGATGAGTCTTTTTCCCTACCATATCTCGATATATCAAAATTACGCCCTGATTTTCCTCGCAGGCAGCTACTGCGTGGCGGCGCTATCCGATTTGAGGAGGATGGCAGCCCAATCCGATTTCGCGGAAGTGTGGGTTGCCGCAGTCGCGGTGCTGCTTTCTCTTGACGCGTATTTTCTATTCGCCGGAGAACTTTTGCCCATCTCCTTCATAGTGAAATGGATTCTGATACTTGCGTTTTCGTCTCTTGCGTTAACTATTCGTCTATTGTCGATTGCACCAATGGACGTGGCCGCCGCCGCGGCGACTGCCGCCGCATTGCCGCCGGTTTCGGCCGGTGCTTATTTCATATTTTTGGCTGTCGTGGGGGAGCTTTTGTCGCCTATACTCAAGCACTTTGGGAGCGACGATGCGTATCCTTACCTGCCGGCGGTTTTCGTGTCATCGACAATAGTCGTATGCATGTCTCTGGCCGGAATCCTGCCGTGAAGAGTCTGATTTTAAACAAATATGTCTATTCAGTATCCGCGGGCTTGCCCATCTTGCTCTGCTTCAACGTCTCAATGGCCGGTAGCTTGTATCCTGCCAGCAAGTCTATGCAGGCTTTGCCGCCGCTGCTGACGTGGGTGATTTTCTCGGAAATCTTCAGGCCTTCCGCTGCGGCTACTGTGTGTCCTCCTCCTATTACGCTGAATCCTTTTGCTGAGGCGACTGCTTTGATTATTTCTTCTGTTCCGTAGGCGAATTTTTTGTCTTCGAATATTCCGAGTGCTCCGTTGGCGAATATGGTCTTGCTTTTGGAGATTATTTTCACGTATTCTTCGACTGTTTTGTGTCCTACGTCGCAGATTTTGTAGTTTGTGGGGAGGTTGCTGACGGATATTTCTTCGCGTTTGCCGTATTCGTCTATTGCGAGATCTACTGGGAGATGTATTTTGTCTTCGTAGGCGTCGAGTATGGGTTTTGCCAGGTCTATCTGGTCTATGGCTTTTTTCCCGCGTATGAATTCTATGTTTGGTTCTCCAAGGCGGTATCCTTTTGCGGCAAGGAATATGTTGGCGACTATTCCGCCCATGAGTATGTTGTCTGCTCCGTTTTCAAGCGCTTTTTTGACTACTGCAAGGGAGTCGTCTGATTTGGCGCCTCCTATGATGAATGTGAGCGGTTTCTTGGGGTTTCTAAGCAAGTCGGTGATTGTGCGGTATTCGCGTTCAAGTAGGCGGCCTGCTACTGATGGCAGTAGTTGGGGGAATCCTACGATGGAGGGTTGGCTTCTATGTGCTGTGCCGAATGCGTCGTTTACGAATACGTCGAACATTGGCGCCAGTTTTTTGCAGAATATGGTGGTTGCTTGGACGTCCGGCGGGCGTTGCAGGACTTCTTCGCTGTATAGTCGGACGTTCTCCAGCAGTATGATGTCTTTGGGTTTCATGGCGTGGACTTTGGCTGCGACGTCTGACGAGAAGAGGGCGTCTACGTATTTGACTGGGCGTTTGAGTAGGGTTTGGAGTTTTGCTGTGTGTTTTTCGAGTGTTGTGAAGTCGGGTTCTCCTGGGCGTCCTTGGTGTGCTATGAGTACGAGTTTGACGTTGCGGTCCATTAGTTCTTGGATGGTGGGTACGTGGGAGCGGAAGCGTCGGTCGTCTAGTATTTCCCCTGTTTTGGGGTCAAGTGGCGCGTTTAGGTCTACGCGCATTAGGACTGTCTTATTGTTGAAGTCGTAGTCGTCAAAAGTTAGTATTCCGTCCAGCATGTTAAGTCACCCAGAGTTTTTTTTTGCGGCTCTTTAGTGTTATAGCTACTTTTATAGTCTTTATATTAAATGCTGAGTTATGGACTTAGAAGGCGAATTTGGCGGTAAAAAAGGCCAGTTGAAGGTGGCCGAGTTCTTGTTGCGTCATGGTATACGTGTTTCTGCGGATGGCGGTCTTTTTGCTGGTGGTGTTGAGCTTGCTTATGCGAAGGTTGGTGCTGTGGTTGGCGTTGATAGGCGTGTTGTTGTGGGTGCTGTTGAGGAGATTCTTAAGAAGCCTCTTTTGGTGGATATTTTTACTCGTATTTCGACGACTCCTTTGTTGAGGGATGCTGCGGGGGCTTTGGGTTATGGGGCTCTTGAGATTGTGCCTAAGGACGCTTCTGCGTCCGGCATTATTGCGGGGGTGACTCGTATTGTGGCTGACGCCGGGATTTCTGTTCGTCAGGTTATTGCTGATGACCCGATGTTTACTGATGCTCGTCTTTTGATTGTTACGTCTAAGCCTGTGCCAAGAGATTTGATTGATGTTGTGCTTAAGGTTGAGGGCGTTAAGGAAGTCGTTGTTTTAGCATAATTTATGTATAAAACTGTACATAAATGTATTTTTATATACATGATTCTTAGTTAGTGTAATCCTATACTTGGCAAAGAACGCACTCCAAGATGAAAACAAAAAAAGAAGCAACTACCATCACACCCATCCACATAACAGTGGCCATACATCCGCCGGAAGCAGCATACGCCATTTTGAAAAAACCCGGAACATACCTCTTGGAATCAAGCGACGGAGGGGAGAAAATGGCCCGCTACAGCTTCATAGGATTCAATCCAACAGCCGAACTGAAAATCAAAGACGGAAAGGCGCAATACACGACAAAAGAGCCCTCACTCAAAAACATAAAAATACCCGGCGAACCCCTACAAGCCCTGCGCTCAATAACAAAAAGCCTCAAACTAGGCGGCTCACCTCTGGCACGATTCACAGGCGGCCTCACCGGATACTTGGCCTACGACTTAGTCCGCTACCACGTCAATCTGCCTAATCGCGCTAAAGACGACTTAAATCATCCTGACGCCCATTTTCTTCTGGCAAAAAACAACATCATTTACGACCACAAAAAGCAGGTCGCATATATCACCGAGAACCACTTCGGAGACCCGCGTGAAATCGACGAGGAAGAAATCCGCGGTCGGCTCATGGAAATAGCATCAAGACTGTCTAAGCTGCCCGGCATCCCATCGCAGGAAAATTCATTAGAGCAACCCGAGGCTCAATCAAACGTGACCCGCCATGAATACGAGGAGTCAGTAAGGCAGGCAAAGCAATACATAAAGGCGGGAGACATATTTCAGGCAGTATTATCCCAAAGACTCACGACCGAATATTCGGGCGACCAACTGCGCGTGTACCACCACCTAAAGCAGCATAACCCCAGCCCCTACATGTACTTTCTTGACTTCGGCGACCGCCAAGTAATCGGAGCAAGCCCCGAAATGCTCGTGCGGGTCGAAGGCAAAAAAGCCCTAACTTACCCAATCGCCGGAACTAGGCCTCGCGGCAAAACCCGCCAGGAAGACGCGCTCCTTGAGCGCGAGATGCTGTCCGACGAGAAGGAGTGCGCAGAACACGTTATGCTCGTGGATTTGGGCAGAAACGACTTGGGCAGAGTATGCGATTACGGGAGCGTCGAAGTCACCAAGTTCATGCGGCCTGAAAAATACAGTCACGTTCAGCACATAGTCAGCGAGGTCGAAGGGACGCTTGCAGAAGGTAAAGACTCAATTGACGCCCTTCAAAGCATTTTCCCTGCGGGCACCGTGAGCGGAGCGCCCAAGGTAAGGGCGATGGAAATCATAGAAGAACTTGAACCCACAAGGCGGGGAATATACGCGGGAGCCGTAGGATACCTGAGCGCAGACGGAAACATAGACACCGCCATAACAATCCGCACAGTGGTGATAGAAAACGGAAAGGCGACTGTTCAGGCAGGCGCGGGAATAGTGGCCGACAGCGACCCAAGAAGGGAATTTGAAGAAACGCTCAACAAGGCGGGGGCACTTCTTGCCGCCGTAAACAACAGACAATGAAAAAGCAAACAACATTGTTCATAGACAACATAGACAGCTTCGTCTACAACCTAGTTCAATACGTGGGAGTGCAGAAAGGAAACCCCCTGGTGATAGAAAACACCCAACCCTACAAGGCCGTGGAAGAATTGCTCGCAACCCATGACGTAACCCACATAGTAATAAGTCCCGGCCCCAAAGCGCCTCAGGACGCAGGCTTAAGCAACGAGGTCATAAAAAAATTGGGCCCTGAAATACCCACTTTAGGCGTATGCTTAGGCCACCAGTGCATCGGCTACGTGTACGGAGGCAAAATCCGACGCGCTCACACGCTTAAGCACGGAAAAACAAGCCTCATAGACCACGACCAAAAAGGAGTGCTCGCAGGAATACCAACACCGCTCACCGCAACCCGCTATCACAGCCTCGTAGTAGACCAAAAAAACCTACCAAAGTGCCTTAAAGTAACCGCCACAAGCAGAGACGACAATGAGATAATGGGTTTAAGCCACAAAGACTATCCTATATATGGAGTGCAATTCCACCCGGAAAGCATACTGACGCCGCAAGGCATGCGGATAATACAAAACTTCCTCGCAATCAAAAAATGAAGAAACGAAAAACACGCCAAACAAAAGGAAAAAACCGCGCAAAAAAAGAATCCAAACCAAAAGCGGCCAGAAAAAAACACGCGCTGAAAAAAACCAGCAAACCCACACGCAAAACAAACAGCACGCAAAAACGCAGGGGAAGGCCGCCTAAGTCTGTCGCACGCAGGGTGGGCTCTGTAGATCGCGGGGTTCGCCGTGTTGGTAGGCCGCGTAAGGTTGAGGTTGTGGGTTTGTTGGGTGTTCGGCGTAGGGGTCGTCCTAGGAAGGTTGTTGCGCAGGATGTTTCTTCTGTTGGCGGGGTTGTTTTGCCGGATGTTTCTTCTGGTTCGCAGGTTGTTCCTTCTTCTGATGTTTTGCCTGTGAAGGTTCATTCTCATGTGCTTAAGCCTTATTTGGAGCGTTTGTCGCGCAGGTATGATTTGACTTATGCTGAGGCGCAGGCGGCTATGGCTCAGATTATGAGCGGTAGGGCGTCGGACGCTGAGATTGCGGGTTATTTGATGGCTCTTTCGGTTAAGGGTCCGACTCCTGAGGAGATTGCTGCGTCGGCTTCTTTCATGCGTGATAATGCGGTTAGCGTCAAGCCGGTGGTTAATGATGTTCTTGTGGATGTTTGCGGGACTGGCGGAGACAACGCTGGGACGTTCAACATTTCGACTACGAGCATGTTTATTGCGGCTGCCGCCGGAGTTCCCATAGCTAAGCACGGGAACCGCGGAGTAAGCAGCAGAAGCGGGAGCGCAGACGTTTTGGAGGCGTTGGGCGTGCCCATCGACATGCCTCCTGAGCAGGTTGAAGACAGCATCAGGTACGTGGGTCTTGGGTTTATTTTTGCTCCGGCCTACCACACCGCAATGAAGCATGTCATGCCCGCGCGCAAAAGTCTGGGGGTGAAAACTCTGTTCAACATACTGGGTCCCCTGTCGAATCCTGCCGGCGCTCAGGCTCACGTCATCGGCGTCTATGAGCCGCAGCTTTTGAGGCCTGTTTCTGAAGTCCTTAAGATGCTGCATGTGCAGCGGGCTTTCGTCGTCTATGGTGAGCCGGGTCTTGACGAGTTCAGCACGTGCGGGGAAACTAAGGTGGCGGATTTGGCGGAAGGTGTCATACGCACTTATTCCATCCAGCCGGACGGTTTCGGACTGAAGAGGGCTAACATACAGGACCTTGCGGGAGGGAATCCGCAGGAGAACGCTCAAATTCTGAGGGGCATACTCTCGGGCGAAGACACTGGCGTAAGAAGAGATGTAGTCCTGCTTAATGCTGCGGCTGCGATTGTTGCCGGCGGGAAGGCAAAGTATCTTGCCGACGGAGTGACTAAGGCGCGGAATGTCCTTTCTGATGGGAAGGCGCTTGAGAAGCTCAACGAGTACATAGAGTTCAACAAACGATTCAAGTCGGCTAAAGCAAGCCGGTGAAATTCCCGTTTCAACTGAATATGTCCTTCCTCGACGACGTTGTGGCGTCAACCCGGGAGCGCGTGAGAGGCGCTAAAGAAAAAAGAAATCTGACTGCCGCCTTAGAGAGCGTCCGCAGGAGAAACCTGAATCCGGTGATAGCCGAATACAAGCCGGCTTCGCCCGGGAAAGCAAGGAGGACGACCGCAAGCATACCCTACGTGTCGGCGTGCGTGAGAGGCGGAGCAGCAGCAATAAGCGTCTTGACCGAGCCGCGCTATTTCCAAGGCCGCCTGTCTTTGTTGTCTGACATCAAGTCTTCCGTGCCTGTGCCTGTGATGCGCAAGGACTTCATTTTGGACGAGTTCCAGCTGTATGAGGCGGCCGCTTACGGCGCGGATGCGGTGTTGATTATGGCTCGGATTTTGAGGCCGCATGAAATTAAGTTTCTTGTTCAGGAGGCGTTTAAGCTGAATCTCACTCCGATTGTGGAGGTGGATGCTACGTTTAATTCTTCGGATAAAATTAATGCGGTGGTTGATTCTGGTAGTCCTCTTTTTGGGGTTAACAGCAGGGATTTGTCTACGTTGCAGATTAATCCTAATGTTTTTTCTGCGGTGAAGAAGTTGTTTCCGCCTAGGTCTAAGGTGCTGGCTTTGTCTGGGGTGTCTGGTCCGGAGGATGCTCGCCGGCTTATGAAAGAGGGGGCGTACGGGCTTCTTGTGGGCAATCATTTCATGGATTCGCCTGACCCTGCGCAGGCAGTCAGGAGCATTGTTACTGCGGCGCCATGACTGTTAGAGCTAAGATTTGCGGTGTGACGAGGAATTCTGACGCGCAGGTTGCGGTGGAGGCGGGAGCCTCCGCGATAGGGTGCGTAATAGACGTGCCTGTTGATACGCCCAGGAAGGTTTCTGCGTCAAAGGCCCACATCATATTCAAGAATCTGCCGCCGTTCGTGGAAGCGGTGGCGGTTATAATGCCTGACTCGGTCGAGGTGGCGTCGAGAATAGCGCAGGAATCCGGCGCGCACACTCTGCAGCTTGCAGGAGACGAGCCGGTTGAATTAATCGCCGGACTGAAGTCGAAGGGTTTCAGGGTCATAAAGTCTGTGCCTGTGGTGGGCGAAGACACTTTGCTTAAGGCGGCGCAATACGCAAGTTGCGCGGACGCAATACTCCTGGATTCCGGGCGGGGCGGAACAGGCGAACCCCACGACTGGAGCATAAGCCGCAAAGTAGTTCAAAACGTCAAAATACCGGTAATACTCGCAGGAGGACTGAAGCCCACAAACGTAGCCGCAGCAGTCCGCGCAGTAAGGCCTTATGCTGTCGATGCTTCAAGCGGGCTAGAATCCGCGCCAGGAGTTAAAGACCGATTGTTAATACGCAATTTCATGGAGGCCTTAAACGATGCCTAAGCGCTACGGAAAGTACGGCGGACGGTTCAGCCCTGAAACTTTGATGCCTGCTTTATTTGAGCTTGAGGAAGCGTATGGTTCGATTGGGAAGTCGGCGGGGTTCCGCAGGGAACTTGACAGGTTGCTTGCGCAGTTCGCAGGGCGTCCTACTCCTTTGACTGACGCTCCGGCGCTTACGAAGAAAGCGGGCGGCGCCCGTATTCTCTTGAAGCGCGAGGATTTGCTTCACGGGGGCGCGCATAAAATAAACAACACTTTGGCGCAGGTTCTTCTTGCAAAGCAGATGGGCAAGTCAAGGGTCATCGCTGAGACGGGCGCCGGCCAGCACGGGGTCGCAACCGCCATCGCGGCTGCTGCTCTAGGATTAGAATGCGAAGTGTACATGGGCTCAGAAGACGTGAAGCGCCAGCGCCTAAACGTTTTCAGGATGGAATTGATGGGCGCCCGCGTGCACGCAGTGGAGTCCGGAAGCAAGACGTTGAAGGACGCAATCAACGAGGCCTTTCGCGACTGGATTTCAACCGTCAAGACTACTCACTACGTCATCGGCAGCGTGATGGGGCCGCATCCTTATCCCACTATGGTGTGCGATTTCCAGAGCGTAATCGGCCGTGAAATCAAGAGGCAGTGCAATGAGCGATTCGGCGGCCTGCCTGACGCGGTGGTAGCGTGCGTGGGCGGAGGGAGCAATGCGATGGGCGCGTTCTACGAGTTCATTCCAAACAAAAAAGTCAGGCTAATAGGAGTGGAAGCCGCAGGCAAAGGAATAGCCACAGGAAAGCACGGAGCAACACTTGCCAAAGGAACGGACGGAGTGCTCCACGGAATGTTCACCCGCGTAATACAAGACAAATACGGCCAGATAAAGGAAAGCCACAGCATAAGCGCAGGACTAGACTACCCTGGAGTAGGCCCTCAGCTTGCCAACCTGCATGAATGTGGCCGTCTCACTGAGGCCTCGATTACCGATAGGGAGGCGGTTGAGGCGGTGACGTTGTTGTGTCGGACTGAAGGCATTTTGCCGGCGCTTGAGAGCGCTCATGCGGTCGCTCATGCGGTGAAAGTCGCGTCTAAGATGGGCCGGGATGAGGTCGTCGTAATAAACTTGTCTGGCAGGGGGGACAAGGATGTTCATGTTGTTGCGGACGCGTTGGGGGTGAAACTGTGAGCAGTCTCACCAAAACGCTTATTGCGCTGAAAAAGAAGAGTGAGGGCGGTTTAATCGCATTCATAATCGCCGGCGACCCCGATGAAAGCAAAAGCTTGATTGCGGCGTCTGCGGTAATAGAAGGCGGCGCGGACGTGCTTGAGCTGGGGCTGCCTTTTTCCGACCCCGTAGCGGACGGACCAACGATTCAGGCGGCAGGACAAAGGGCTTTGAACGCGGGCATGACCCCCGACAGGTACTTCAAGTTCGTATCCAAGGTTCACGAGAAGCACCCTAAGACCCCGCTTGTCTGCCTCACTTACTACAACCTCGTCCTTAAGCGCGGGCTTGAAAAATTCGCGTCAGACATGAAGACGGCGGGAATAGACGGATTAATCTGCCCGGACATACCCCTTGAATAAGCGGAGCCTCTGATGAAGGCGCTAAGGAAAAACGGGAGAAACCTGATACTGCTTACCGCCCCAACAACACCCGACAAACGCCTTAAGGCCGTAGTCCAAAAAGCAGGCGGATTCATATACGCGGTAAGCCACCTGGGAACAACCGGCGAGAAAAAGGCAGTAAACAAAGAACTCCCCGAGTACGTAGGCAGAATAAAGGCGGCAAAACCCAAAGTTCCAGTCGCAGTCGGATTCGGCGTCACAACACCCCTGCACGTCAAAGAAGTCATAGCATCAGGGGCGGACGCCGCAATAGTCGGAAGCGCACTTGTCGCAATAATCCAAAAAAACTCCCAAAGCAAAAAGAAGCTCGCCGAAGAACTCTCCGACTACACAAAAAAACTGAAGAACGCCGCGAAATAACCCCTAGAAATCAAACAAACAGCGGCGCCAAAACCAAAGTCAAAGTACTCAACAACTTAATCAAAACGTGAAGAGACGGCCCGGCAGTATCCTTAAACGGGTCGCCTAAAGTGTCGCCTATTACTGCCGCCTTATGCGCTTCGCTGCCTTTTCCGCCGAAACTGCCCTCCTCAATGTACTTCTTGGCGTTGTCCCACGCTCCGCCGCCGGTATTCAGCATCAACGCCATAAGTATGCCCGTAATAGTGCTTACCATCAAGTAGGCGCCCATCGCCTCCGCATGAAGCAGAACTCCCACAGCCACAGTAAGCCCCACAACAAAAACTCCCGGCAAAACCATCTCCTTCAAAGAAGTCCTAGCGCATATGTCAACGCACCTGGCGTAATCCGGCCTTGACCTGCCCTCCGACAGCCCCTTAATCTCCTTGAACTGCCTCCTCACCTCGTTGACTACCTCAAAAGCCGTCTGACCCACAGCCCTGATCGCGAACGAAGTAAACAGGAAAACAAGCATCGCACCCAACATGCCTCCAACAAAAACAGGCACATGAGACAAGTCAACCACAGGCACACTACCCGCATACTTAGCGACCTCATCAAGATACGCCGAAAACAAAAGGAAAGAAGCAAGAGCGGCCGAACCAATAGCATAACCCTTAGTCAAAGCCTTAGTCGTATTGCCAACGGCATCCAACCGGTCAGTAATCCTACGGTAACTCTCGCTCTGACCCGACATCTGAACTATGCCGCCTGCATTATCAGTGATAGGCCCGAAAGTGTCCATAGCCAAAACGAAGGCGCAAGTACTCAACATGCCCATAGTCGCAATAGCCGTCCCATAAAGGCCTCCTCCCGGCACACCAGATCTGACGCCGAAGTTGTAAGTCAAAAGCAAAGCTGCCGCCAACACTACAACCGGCAAAGCGGTTGTCTCAAGAGCCACCGCAAAGCCAATCATAATGTTGGTGGCGCTCCCCGTCTGAGACGCCTTCGCAATAGACTTAACCGGCCTATACGACTGCTCGGTATAATACACGGTAATCCAGACGATGAGAACCGAAGTGATTATCCCAACCAACCCGGCCATGAAAAACCAAAACCAGTAATCCCCCAGCATCCAGTATGTCGCGGCGGCAAAAAACAACGCGGCCAAGAACGCGGTAATGTAATATCCGCGGTTCAATGAGGTCATCGGGTCTTCGCCCTTCTTGTTGTAAACGCAAAGAATCCCTATCATGCTAGCAATCAATCCAGACGCCCGAGCAACAAGAGGAAACAATACGCCTGAAACACCGAAGAAAGGATACAGTGCGACGCCCAGAATCATGGCGCCGATGTTCTCGGCGGCGGTAGACTCAAACAAGTCGGCGCCGCGGCCTGCGCAGTCTCCCACATTATCCCCCACTAAATCCGCTATGACTGCAGGATTTCTGGGGTCGTCCTCGGGGATGCCCTTCTCAACCTTGCCTACCAAGTCTGCGCCGACATCAGCTCCCTTAGTGTAAATCCCTCCGCCCAACTGAGCGAACAAAGCAACAAAAGAAGCCCCAAATCCAAAGCCCACAACCAAAAAAGGCACTTCAGCCACAGGCAAAGAAACAGAATAAACCCAGTAAAGTACTCCGACGCCAGCCAAAGACATGGCTACGATAAGCACGCCGGAAACCGCCCCGCCCCTAAACGCAATCTTCAATGCCTCGTCAAGACTCCTGCGGGAAGCAGACGCCACCCTCACGTTAGTCCTCACGGAAATCCACAATCCAATCACCCCCGCCAAACCAGAGCAGAACGCCCCAAAAAGAAAAGCGACTGAAGTCCTCAACCCAAAATCAAACTTACCGAAAAACGCGTAGACGCAGAAAATCAAAACACCCAAAACAACCGAAAACACGGCGATTGTAGTATACTGCCTAACTATGAACGCGTTGGCTCCCTCGCGTATCGCATCAGAAACCTTCTGCATCTCCTTAGTCCCGCAATCCTTCCTCAACACAGAATAAGCCAAAAAACCCGCGAAGACAAAAGACAAAACACTAATCCCCAAAACCAACCCTAACACAACATCACCTTCGGACATACTAGCACGTCACGAAATAAATAGCGCCTAAAAACAAACGCCAAAAGAAGCCGGCCTAAACTAAATTCTCCCGTATGCGAGACGCGGCGTCCCTCATCCGTATCACCCGAGCCGGAACGCCGCCGACAACAGCATAAGGAGGAACATCCTTAGTGACGACAGCACCCGCACCAACAACCGCACCCCTGCCTATGGTAACACCCGGAAGAATAATCGCCCTCATACCTATGAAAACCTCATCCTCAACGACAATCTTCAATGCCCTATGCGGCGTATCCGGCTTATACGGGAAATCTTCAAGCGTGTGCTCAATGGTTAGGAAAGCGATGTCCGGCCCCATCTGGACGTAATCCCCAATTATCAGCCGCCCACCGCATCTACCCGCTCCCATAACTTCAGCGCGGACTCCAAGCGCCGAATGGGAACCAATTTCAATGCCGCTTCCGAAACCAAAAAACACGCCTTTCTCAATAAACACATCTTCCCCGCACTTACTGAATATGAAGCGGCAAACGGCCGCCCGAACCCTACAGGCAAACACAGGAGCCGGAAAACGAGGAATCTTCCAAACAAAACCATAATACACGACAAGGGCGACAACACGCGCAATCTTTCTCCAAACACTCTCCCGCGCAACCACCTCTTCCTCAGTCATATACAACCCCTCGCACCTTATGAATATACAACCCGCCCTTTTATTCGCCGCCCAAACATAAACCGTTTATTTTAAACGCCCACCCATAATACGACGAGCTGCAATGGCATTCTGGTCAAATAAACAGGTAACAATAACCGGCGGAAGCGGCTTCGTCGGCACATACGTAACC
>CABMCB010000052.1 GCA_902384455.1 uncultured archaeon | reverse complement strand
CGGACTGCCGCCGAACACCCCCCACATCACCCCCCCGGTCCAGCCCCCACTTAACCTCCCTGGCCTCCCCCCCCGGCCGCTTAGCCAACACACGCTTCACCCCCCCATCATCCGATGAAGACCTATACCCATGAGGCCGCGCACGATAAGCAACGTAACCAGACAAAACACTCCCATCCACCGTCCCCATCAAATCCGGATTAATGCACTGTTCAAGAGCCGCCTTGGCTACTAGAGGACTTTTATTGTGGTTTCCTCTCACGTAGTCAACAAGCTGAACCGCCAAATCAACTTTCTCCTCATCCGACAACGAAGCCAACCGCCTCCTGAAGCCCTCCCTGACCGCCGCCCTACGGAACTCGTCAGGTCCCTCCTTTTGGATTCTAGTCCGGATTCTATAGCGGTCTTCGGATTCTGCCGTGTCTTCGGTTTCCGCAAGGAAAATCCTTGATTTTTCAGTGCCAGCGTGAACGGCGACATCAAGTAATATGGCTGGAACGCGGTCTAAGGCAGAAGGCAGCTCCTCGCCTCCAACGACGGCTTCGTCAACCGCAGGAGGCGCAGAAACCCGCATAATCACATTTTTAGGGAAAAGCGATTTATTACCGCAAAAAGCGCGTAGATAACAACACCAAAGAGGTCTGATTAAAATGCCCCCCAAAGAAGGAACTCGAAAGCTCACCGACTCAAGTAAAGGCGACGAAACTGTTCACACGCCGGCACCGCCGACAGAAAAGAAACCTGAGCCTCCACCAAGGCGAGGAGACGTCCCTGAACCTGCTCCCGCACGGCCTCAAGCACCCGCTCAAAGACCCGCTCAACCTCCTGCTCAAAGACCTCAAGCGCCAGCCCAAGCGCCAGCGCCAAGACCTCAAGCACCACCGCAACAAGCCGCTCCACCAGTAACCGTCAAACCGCCTGCACCAGCCCCAGCAACAGCAGCACCTCAAGCAGAAACAGCAGAAGGAGTAATCAGAGCCTTCCTCGCATTCGTACCAACAGGACCACAAGGCGAAGTCAAAACGCTACTTGAAGGAATATCCACAACAGACCTAGCCCACATACAAGGCGGAGAACCAGCCAAAGTAGCCGCACTAAAAGCAATATTACAAGCAACCAAAGACGCCCGAAGCGCAAGACCCCAAACATACCTAACAGAAATAAGAGGAATGCTCAAAGGAGGCGCAAAAGACATGGGCGACATAGAAACAGCAATAGAACTAGCCAACGACATGTACAAATAAAAACCAAAAAACAGAGGCCGCCATAAAAAAAGCGGCCTCCCACACTTTTTTTTTACTTTTATTTCTTCTTCAGTTCGTCCCTAATCTCGGTGAGAAGTTTGACTTCAGCAGTCGGCTCAGGCGGGGCTGCGGCCTGTTTGGCTTCCTCATGCTTCTTAAGTTTGTTAATCTGCTTCACCATAATGAAGATGACGAACGCCATTATTGTGAAGTCTATTATCGCGTTTATGAATGAGCCGTACGCTATGACTGGGGCGCCTGCGGTTTTCGCTTCGGCGAGCGTCTTGAATCCTTTCCCAGACAAGTCGAGGAACAAATTGGAGAAATCAACGTTCCCCAAAATCAACCCGATAGGCGGCATAACCATGTCGTTCACCAGAGAACTGACAATCTTCCCGAATGCGGCACCAATTATGATACCAACCGCCATGTCAACCACGTTGCCCTTAACGGCAAAATCCTTAAACTCCTGAACAATGCTCATAGCAATCCCCTGACGGAACTATTGCCTTAGTCAACTAATTAAACAATGCGGCCTAAACCCGTCTCCCTGATGTTAAACCCTCGTTTTACCTAAAAATAATGGATGAATCCCCCGCGTTTCGCTTCCAACGTTGTAGGCAACGCAGACGGAGGCGCGGTGTTAACGCCATCCTCCGACAACATAGTGCCTTTAGTCATGGAGATGGCCGCGGTTTCTGCCGCCAGAAAAAGGGAGTGCGTAGACAAGCTGACTGTACTTCTTGCGGTCGCAGGATACAGCAGGATAAGCGACCCCGACCGTAAAATAGTGAACGAAGGCGAAGTCATATTCAACAGGGGGTCGGCAACAACATCAAACTTCTTCGTCTTCGTAGACACGACAGGAAAAGCTCCTGTCGCCTACTTCACCAACCCCGGCTGGACAAAAGACGGCCCTGAAGAACAGCGCATAAAACTAGTATACAACCCGGCAGAAACCCCTGACGAATGGGCTGTAAGAGTCAAAGCCGCAGCGGAAGCGGCATCCCAAACCAAACCATCAAACGTCCGATACTTCGAAGCGCACACCCACATAGGATTCGCAATCAAACACCAAGACGGACAGCAAACAACTCTCGTAGTCAGAGACGACGGCATAGCAACAGACCGAAACAAAATCCGGGAAATGATGTACTACCACTACGACTACGGCGCAATAACAGCCCACAACAACTTCGACCAAGAAGCATACTACATAACCCAAGACAAAGCCCAACACGCCAACATAACGATGATACCCGCGGCGGAAATCACCATCCCAATAGGAGAAAACAAACCCAGAGGATTCCACGTAGTCGCATGGTTCTCCGACCCACAAACCGCCCAAGAAGTCCAACAAACAATACTATCCCGAAAAAAAAGAGGCGTACCCGCACTCGCCATCCCAGGCGACACATGGCCCCTACTTGACGAACTAAACGCCTACCGCCAAAAAGGAAGACTCGCTTTAGGACTAGCGCACCCCGCAGGCGACCCGCTTCTGCCCCGCGACGGAATATTCGACCACGTAGCATTCGGCAGACTCACACACCAAGAATTCGTGCGAGTACTAACCTACATGGACTCAGTAGCCAACTTCAACACATACCCCTCATTCACAGAACTATTCGGGCAAAAAACGCCGATGATATTCAACCCACTAAGCAAACACGCACGCCTAATCCAAAACTGGGCAGACAGAGAACTAACCCAAAAACCAGAATACGGAACAACACTCACGCCAAACGCAATGAACATGATACTCTCAAAATTCGCCCAAAAACAAACCCACTTCGAAACAGACGAACACGAATCACCCAACATAACACCCCGCCTACCCAAAGGACTGATGGGAGTAGGCCGCACAGAAATAACATGGGGACTACAAAGAGCACCCACACCCCCAGAACTAGTCCGCGCAATACAAGACGGCTACATACTACAAAACGGCACACCATACCTCGTCAAAATAGAAGGCCACGCAAACTACGAAATAGACAAAACAGGCGGAATCACCATGGCATCCGAAGTACAACCCGGCTGGACACTAATGAGAATAACATCCGCAATAAGACAACTAGGACGCGACACAATCTACGGCATCGGCCTTAACGTCGGGCGGCCGAGGACTCCTCCTGAAGAGGATATTTAGAGAAAACAACAATTGCTATCATGGCGCAAATTAACGAAATAGTTTTCCTACTGTTCCCGGACTTCCTGGAGCTCGACTACATAGGCCCCCTGGACGTATTCGCCCGGGTGAAAAACAACGTTGATCCCTCGCTTAAAATCAAAACGGTAGCCGAAACAAAGACTGTCAGAAGCGTGAACGGCCTGACGTTTGAGGTTGATGATGTTTTGCCTCATGTTGCGGTTCCGTCGGATGCGCTTCTTGTGGTTCCGGGAGGCAAGGGGGCGCGTGAGATATTTATCAACGGCAACCCCACTTTGGAAAAATACATTACGTCTTTCTTCGCGCTCCAGTCGAACACGGTTTCGTCTGTTTGCACCGGCTCGCTTCTTCTTGCCCGCACAGGAATACTCGCCGACAGAAAGGCGACGACGCACTACACAGCAGTCTCATACCTCACGTCATACACGAATGAAGTCGTAAAAGCCCGATTCGTTGAAGACCGGCGGGTTATAACAAGCGCAGGAGTAACAGCGGGAATAGACATGGCGCTTTATGTTACGGAAAAATTCTGGGGAGAAAAAGTCCGGAAAGGCGTTGAAGAGTCTATGGAGTACTCAATGCGGACTTAAGATGGCGCAAAAACCCTACAGCTGAGCGTACCCGAAAACGCGCGGCATCTTAATGCCGGGGTCAAGGAACACCACTCTACCCGGCAGATTAAGCAGATCCTTCTCCAACTCAACCTTAATCTTGCCTTTCTCCCCCGGCTTAACAGAACCCTCCGCGACTTTCGCGGGGACATAATTAAGGAAGGAGTTCGCAAGGAAAACATCACCTTCAGAAATAGGCTTCTTAGCGTACTTAGAAAGCGAAACCTCCGCGTCCAAAACGCGAATCAAAGGCAAGTCAGCGTTAGCCGAAAAGACCGTCCCCCTGGGGATATCCTCAGGCTTCACGTCCTTAAGAGCAAGCCCAACCCGAACGCCTGTCACAGCCTCATCAACGTCGACATCATGAACCTGAATAGACTTAACGACAGCCACCTCCTTAGACGGATAAATCGTAAGCTCATCATACTTCCTAACAACCCCCCGCTTCACGACGCCCAACGCGACAGTACCCACTCCGCGCACGCTAAACGAATTATCCACCTGAACAAGAACATCACCCTCACCATGCGGTTTAAATTCGGCCAACTTCTCCTTAACAAGCATCGGCTGCTCCTCAAGAACCCTATAAGAAGAAACGACGGTGCCAGAAAGAAACGCAGAAACAGAATCAGGCACAATATCCTTCCCGAAAAGAAGATAACCCCTCCTCATACCAAGAGCGTCAAGCGCAACAACGCACTCCGCGAAAGCCGCGTTAACACCATCAACCTTCAACAAAACCTGGTCCGCCATGTTCACTGCTGAAACCAGCGACTGAATCTTATCCGGATAACTCGAAGGCTCCACAAAAGAAAGAACAGTCTCACGAAGCTTATGATCATACAACGTGACGTCGCTGACAGCCCCCTTCTTACCAAGCAATGAACCCAAGTCCTTGCCCAAAATCGCAGTGACGTTTCCAGCGGAAGACATGGTAGCAACTTAATGAAACAGACAATAAAACCTAATCAAAACCACATCAACCCCAAATCAAACAGGCGCAAGAGCATTCAAAACATTCACCTCAATAGCCGCCGCAAAAACAATCAGCACAATCGACAAAACAAGAAGGACAAACCCATCTCTAAAAAGTATCCTACCTCCAGGATGACCCATCGTAGCCTTAGAAATAATGCTGCCAGAAACAGCAGCAAGAAGATAAGCAAAAATCTCAATCGTAGTATGCGGCAAATACATCAAAATATTAGGATACAACTTGCTCGCCCCCCAAAACAAAGCACGCAAACTACTCCCATACATAACCCCCGCAATAGACGCATTATAATTCAAAATAAACACCGCCCCACAACCATAAACCAAAGAAAGCAAAACACAAATCAAAGTAATCCTAAGATTATTCACAACAATCAACCGGAAAACATCACCCCCAACAAAAAGCCCATGAGGACCAGGCTGAATAACATTAAGCTGATTCTCAAAAACAAAAGGAACATTAGCCTCACCAAGACCACCATACAAACACATATACGCAAAAGCAGCCCCCAAAAACAAAGCCACATGAAACACAATGGTCGGCCAATGGCGGGTGAAAACGTTCGTAGACTTCATATACGACTTATACTCCTTGTCCACGCCCGTCAAGTCGTACATCAACTCATAGGGCTTGTCCAAGTTGTCCGTAATCAAACTGTCCTTAATCTGCCGGGGACTGAACCCGTCCCTAAGGCACTTGCGCACCCACGAGTTCAACTGCTCCGTGGAAGTAGTCTCAATGTCCACGTCAAGCTCGTCAAACTCAAAAATCTTTATGACATACGGCAACATCAAAAGACTGCTTAAAGCCACCATCACAACGCTAACCTCGCTGGAAAAAACAATCAACGTCGAATAAAAACCGAGCAGCACAAAAAAGAAACCAAAAAATACGGAATAAACCGGGTGCACCCTCAAAAACTTAGGGCTGAAAAGCTTATCCAAAACCACAAAATAAAATACGAGCAAAGAGATATAAGTCCCTTCAACCTAGAATCCTACCTCGTTCAAGCCCGCATATGCCCCTTCTAAGAACTGCCAACGCCTATTCAATAAACCCGCTTATCCTTTTGGGCTTGCCATAAACCAAACAGTCCCTTACACTCTTCCTCAAGGACGCCTTTCACCACAATTATAGGGCTTCCTCCCTGCCTTTTCATCTCCTCGTTAGACACGGTAAGCTCGTTGAAACCCGCCTCCCGCGCATCCCCTATAGTAGCACCATAAACAATTCTATCCAACTTAGCCCAATGACACGCCGCAAAACACATAGGACACGGCTCACAAGTACTGTAAATCACGCACCCAGACAAATCAATAGAATTAAGGCGCTTGCAAGCCTCCCTAATAGCATTAACCTCTGCGTGAGCGGTTATGTCTGTAGTACCCCACACAACATTGTGCACGCAACTGACCACAACGCCGTCCTTTACCACGCACGCCCCAAAAGGAGTTTGACCGCCTTTAATCCCATCCTTCGCCGCCTTAACGGCCTCTTCCATGAACCGTTCGTCGTCTATGTGAGAGGCCATTTGATTCAACGGCGGGCTCTAGAAGATGCGTGAGGGTGCCACGAATACCCTATCGGTAATTTTCGTCTTCTTTCGCACTTTTAAGTCGCCTAAGGTTTCTTGGGATATTCGCAACGCCGGGGAGATCCTCTACGGGAATTTTGCCTTCTGCTGCCAGCCGCAATTTTTCTTCTCCGTCTTCGATTGCCGCGTCTATCTGCCGTTTCGGTGGTTGTGTAAGCGGTTTCTTGTTGCCTTGCATAGTAAAAACTCCGTAGTTTCCCAATAAAAACCCTCTTGAACTAGTGGTTTTTACCCTAAAACATTGAAATAGGGCGGATTTGGGTGTAAAACCCCATAAATGGCGGTATTTAAACAGTCTCTCCGCTATCATAACCCGGCAAAATTTTGTTTGGGGTAAAGAGGGGTTGGGATGGTGGTTCAATCAGTTATAGACATAACTAACGGGGGAAGAAACGAGTTCAAAAGCACCTCAACCCCTAACGTCTCCCGTGAAATACTTCTATCGACCTTAACACTTCTAATAGTAGTCGTACTAGTCAACGCTGTAAGCGCCGCGACAAGCGGACCGTTGAACGCCGGCACCGGGGCCGACTTGGCTGGCGTTGGGACAATCAATTGGACGAATCCGAACAACATTAATTCTACTGGTTCCCCCTATGCAACTGCTGAGGATATTACAAAAAACGGCGGTATCACGCATTATCTTGTTGGAACTAACTATGGGTTCAACATTCCGCCTGGTGCGACAATAAACGGAATAAATGTCACAATCAACCGTCATTCTGATAAGAATAAGGTGGAAGATTACATAGTTAGTTTGATTAAGGCCGGTAATGTTACAGGAACTAATAAAGCAGTAACTGGAACAGACTGGCCTACAAGTTTTGAGACAATCAGTTATGGTAATTCTTCCGACCTTTGGGGTACTACGTGGACGGCTGCGGATGTCAATGATGCAAACTTTGGTGTCGCTCTTTCGGTAATCAATAATGAGAAGCCTAAGTCCCGAACCGCAACTGTTGACTATATGCAGATAACGGTAGCTTATACTCCTGATTCTACTGCTCCTTCTGGCGGTTCTATAAATTATACTGACGGACTTTATGTGACTGAATCTGTTCCAATAACGTATTCTTTGGGTAGTGATAATGAATCCGGTTTAAATCTGTCGTCCGGTACTATCCAGCGTGCGTCGGCTGCTTTATCTGGTTGGACGTGCGGTTCTTTCGGTTCTTTCTCGGATTTAGTAGTTGAATCTGACGGCGATTATACGGACACGTCTGTCCTTAGCGGGAACTGTTACATGTATCAGTATGTCGTCTCCGACCTTGCGGGGAACACTGTAATATATACTTCTACAAACGTGGCGGTAATCGATACGACGTCAACTTCTACGTCCACGACCGAATCGACAACTACGTCCACGAGTGAATCCTCGTCTACGTCTACTTCTGAGTCTTCTACTACGTCTTCGACTTTGGAGTCTACGTCTACTTCTGAGTCTTCTACTACGTCTTCGACTTTGGAGTCTACGTCTACTTCTGAGTCTTCTACTACGTCTTCGACTTTGGAGTCTACGACGACTACGACTACTGAGTCTACGACGACTACGACTACTGAGTCTACGACGACTACATCCTCATCCACGACCACTACAACTATAGTAAGTGGTGGTGGCGGAGGAGGCGGTGGAGGCGGTGGCGGATACCCCCTGAATCAAGCAAAACCACTCACAACACCGCCAGCATCAACACCGCCTATAACAAACCCACAAGCAATAGTGCCTCCGACGGTGCCTGAAGTAACAACAACTCCCCCGACGACGGAGCAGTCTCTTCCAAACACCAACGAGGTAGGTGAAAACAACGCAGCAACCGGAAACAACGCAGCGGCAGAGGGCAACGGCGCAACCGAAAGCAACGGCGGCGCAAATGGGAACACACCCTTAACTGGAAACGCCGTGGCTATCGGAGGCAATACAAACAACGTGAATGCTACTTATCCCCTTTTGACAGGTGCGGTAGTAGCAGTCAGAAACCTATCCTCCACATTATCATTTAAAATAATGTCTCTCCTCGGTCTAACATTCATTCTACTGCTTTTGGCGGTGATTATAGCTCGCAAATACCGAAAGGGGACGAACAATTAGGGTACCATTGAGAATACTACGTGCGCTTAGCTTTCTCCGGCTCTCCCGTCTGCTCATAACAATATCTCTTCTTGGGCGGATACTTTATGCTATCGCAAATTGAGGAATTATTCAGGGCGAGGCCTATTGTTTGGTAGCATGTGTCTATGAGCCACGGGTCTGTTATTTTGTCGCATGTCCCAACGTTTTTTCCTGCTACTGCTGCGTCGTTGAGGCATCTGTTCTTTAGGCTTTCGTTTGATAGGATGTCGCATATTGTGTAGTTGCCTGTTCTTCCTCCGACTTCCAGCAGGCAACTGTCTTGGGCTGTTACGCCCAGTTTTTGGCATAGTGTTGCGTCGAGGGTCATTATGCTGATGTTGAACATGCAGCTGGTTTTGGTTGCGTTGTCTATTAGCATGTCGCATAGGTTAGGGTCTTTTCTAAGCAGGCTTACTGCGAAAAAACAGTTTTCTGTCGTTGCTTCTTGTTTGATTCTCCTGCATGTTGCGGGGTCCGAGTTTTCTATTGCTGTAGTCAGGTAGCAGCGGTCTTTGCCGTCGTCGTTTTGTATCATGTCGCAGATTTGCGGGCTCTTCATTAGGGCGCCTAAGTCTTCGTAGCACCTGTCTTTTTCATACGCGCTTTCTATTCTGTCGCACAGTAAGGGGTTGGTTGTAGCTTTTCCGACGCTCCAGAAGCATACGCCCTTCTTTATCCTGTCCATTACCTTTTCGCAGAGTGCCGAGTCGTTGGACTCTATTCCGAAGTTCTCGTAGCATGTGTCTCTGTCTCTTTTTCCGGGCACGCTCTCGCAGGATGACGCATTAGTGAACGACGAAACGTCTATAGAAGTTGAAGTGGTTGTGGTTGTCTCAATCACTGTGGAAGAAGAATTAGTCTGAGGGGGAGTACTGTTTGTAGGGTTTCCATTCAGGCATCCTGCCGCAAAAACCAGTAAAATCAAGGCGAAAGCTACGCGCATATAAGACATTAGGCGGAAGGGAAAAAATAGGGTCACCCAGAGTTTAATACGCGCACGTAATAATCATCAAGATGGCTAACGTAATCGTTCGCAAACCAAAGCCGGGTGAACTGGAACAAATGGGTGTATTAAGGTGGCCTATCTGGGATAAGGAGGTAAGCAGTTTTCCTTGGACGTATGATGAGCCTGAGACTTTTTATGTGCTTTCCGGGAAAGCTAAAGTTGACGTTCCAGGCGGGGTGGTTGAATTCGGGGAAGGCGACTTGGTGTCTTTCCCGTCCGGGATAGACGTCATGTGGCACGTTCTGAAGCCGATAAAGAAGCATTATCGGTTCGGTTGAAGTCAAATGGGGTTTTTAGATTTCTTAAGGAGCGGGCCGAAGAAGTCGCCTGATGTTGGGGATGATTTTACTGTCGAAGATGTTTGTGTTTGGGCTAAGAAGAAGTCTGGGGAACGAAGGAAGGAAATATTTGGGGCGGCTTCTGAGAAAGTCGTTGAAGTGCAGGCTTTGCTTTCTGAGCTTGACGAGCAGGCGAATGATTTGAAGATGGCTGAGTCGGCAATAACGTGTCAGCATCCGTGGCATGTTCCGGCTGAACGCGCAAAAAATAAGTTGGTGACCCGCATTAATGACGGGGTGAAAGCAGCGAAAAGCACGCCTGATGACTATGGTTCTCTTTTGTTGTGGGCTGAGAAAGTTAGCAAGTTTCTGGTGGACGTTGGGGACGTGTCCGTCAAAGAGGGTCGTTTTCTTTTTGTTGCTTATAATCGGCCGTTTGCGGGTATTCAGAGGGTTGTTAAGTCTCTTACTGGGTGTTGGAAGGGTCTTGAGGGTTTTTTTGTTGATGGGGATTTGGCTGTTTTGGATTCTATTTGTGAGTTGGCTGTTGAGTATGAGGCTGTTTTGAGGGAGGTTCAGG
>CABMCB010000051.1 GCA_902384455.1 uncultured archaeon | reverse complement strand
CATGTTCCTCCGGCGTATAGCAGGTGGGTGCCTTGTAGGTAGGCGTTTAGGGTGTGTCCCCATAGGGGGGTTGTTGCGTCTGTGATTATGGCGTATGTTTGGCCGGGTGTGAGTGTTGGGGGGGTGTTGAATTCGTATGTGTATACGTCGTAGTTTGGTAGTTGGGTTTGGGTTCTGGTTGTTGATGTGGCTAGTGTTTCGCCGTTGGGTAGTCCGTTTGTGGTGTTTTGTATGTCGATTGTTGTTGGTGCTGGCGCTTGGGTGTAGACGGATAGTTTTACTGCTATGAGGTTTGGTGTGGAGGGGGTGAATGTTTGGGCTCTTTGAGGTTCGGGGTTTGTGTTGTTTAGTGTTGCGTATAGTTGTTTTTGGTCTGCTCCGTCTGGGGGGCAGCCGGGTATTATTGTGGTCGTGGTGGTTGTGGTGGTGGACGTTGGTGTTGTGGTTGTGGTGATTGTGGTGGATGTTGTTGTGGTGGTTGTGATTGTGGTTGTTGTGGTTGTGGTGATTGTGGTGGATGTTGTTGTGGTGGTTGTGGTCGTGGTTGTTGTGTGTGAGCCGGTGTTTATTATTTTGACGTTGTCTATGGCGAATCCGTCGTCTCCTCCGTATAGGGGGTTGCTTATGAAGTTGTAGTCGGCGTCTTTGGTTTCGTAGCGGTATCTGACTATGATGTTTTGCGCTGGGAGGTATGGGGATAAGTCAAAGGTCAGTGTTATGTATTGGGGGGTGTCGCTGAATCCGAATCCGCACTGGAGGTTTACGTATGATTGTCCGCCGTCAAAGCTTACTTCAACGTTTTTTTCGTCTCTTTTATCAGGTTCGCCGGGGCATCCTCCTTGATTGAACGGATAGTATTCTTCGTCTCTAACCCAGACGTCGAACTGGAGAGAAAGCTTGGTGTAGCCGGCTATGTCCAATGTTGGACTGCGCAGGTAACTGCTTTGGTTTACTCCACAGTTCGCTTGCTGCGCCATAAAGGCGTTGTTGAGGAACCCAGTTCGGCATAATGTGCTGGATAGGGCCCATGAATCGCCCCCTCCACCGCCGTCAGGCTGATTGTTGTAGTACCCGTGCGTCCAACCTTGAGTTCCGGAATTGAAGTCGAACGTGTAAATAGGCTGAGCTGAAACGGCATACGTTGAGACAAAAAGAATTGTGAGCAAGATAGTGAGGCGCATTTTGCTTACATTCAACCGTATGCGAGGCCGAGCTTGTGTCGGATGGTATTGAGTATGCTTTTATTGTGCAGCCCTAAAAATGGCCGTCTTGCGCCTCATTAATCTGGCCGGAGGGAGGAGTTTACTTTATGCCTTTGGTTGTGGGTGTGGTTGTTTCTCCTTCTGAAGGTATTTTTGTTTCCTGCCTGCTTTTTCGCGCTTTCTTCAGCCGGTCTTGGATTTCGGTCAGTATCGGGAGGTCCTCTTTTTCTTTTGCTTGGGGGTTTAGGCTGTTGTATAGGTTTCTGAATCTTATTTCGTCTCCTTTTCGTATTATGGGGTCTTCTTTGCTTGTGAAGTAGAGGGTGACTATTTTCTTGTCTTCCAGCGTTGCCACGAAGTCTTCAAGCAGGTATTCGCTTATGCCCAGCGCCGTTGCGGCGTAGCTGAAGCTTACGGACTCCTGCGATTCGATGAGTTTAAGCAGGTTGAATATGAGTTCCCTCTTCTTTTTGGGTGGAATCAGGTTTCGGCTGTGGCGTATGAGATTCCTTATTTCCTCTTCAGGCGACTTGCGGTTACTACTGGGGGAGACTCCCTTAATCTCGAATTCCCCGTGGAAAGCATAAAGCAAAACCGCTATCGCAGTCATACCTAAAATTACGTACCAGATGACAGACGTAGTAGAACGCAAATGCAAAACCAGAATAAGAAGGACCAGAACGAAAACTACCGCGGTGGCAGTCTTGTTTTGCGGTGCTCTTAAGGCCATGAGGGAGAGGCTACATTACGGGTTTACTGCTGCGTTTTCTGGTCTTTACGACCGCTAATATGACAACCACTGCGATTACAGCCACCGCCACCAGAGGCAGCTTGCTTGGCTGCTCCTGAACCTGCGGCTTGTTCATCGCCGCGACTATGTCCTTCATTAACGCTTCTGCCTTCCCGCTTTGAGGCCAATATTGGACTTCGACGTAGAGGGAGTAGCTTTGGTTGGCGTAGAATAATGCGGTTTGGTAGTCGGTCAGGTTGTAGTTCTGCAGCGCCTTAAGGTAGAAAGTGTCGCCTATCTGCCCTATTAGTGCGTTGCATGTTATGGAGCCGTTTGTCTCATTTATCTCGTCGTATATGTCGCGGGCTTTCCTTGAGAGTATTACGGCGCCGCTGTAGTTGGAGAAGCTGTTGTAGCTTAATGCCCTAGAGTACAGCCCGTCCGCCTCCGTCTTCCGGAATAAGCGCAGTTCGTCGTCTATCTGCGAGAGCAGGCGGTTGACTTTGTTTTGGCCGTCTGTGTCGCCTATTTCGGTGAATATTGATAGTGCTCTTTGGGCGTATGTTTGTGATGTGCGGTAGTCGTTTTGGGAGAAGTAGTTTAGGGCGTGTTCGTAGTTGTATTCGCCGGAGAGTTTTTTCTCGGATTTTAGGTCTTCTGTGATGCTTTTTATTAGTATGTCGGTTTTGGGTAGGTTTTCTGTTAGGCCTATGCGTTCGTATATTGAGCGGGCTCTTTGGGCGTATATTAGGGCTACGACGTAGTCTTGGGCGTTTGAGTATTCTATTGCTTTGTCGTAGAATGTGTTGGCTTGTTCGCGTTGTACGTATAGGTTGTTTACTTCGTACATTGTGATGTTGCCTTTGGTTGCTATGATTATGTCTGCGTATCCGTTTTCGTTGAAGTCTCCTGTTATTAGGCGGTGTATGGGTGATCCGGTGTAGAATTTCCATGCTAGGTTTCCTAGTCCGTCGTAGACGTATATGTATCCGTCGCCGCATCCTACGACTATGTCGGTTATTTCGTTGCCGTCTATGTCTTGGATTGTGAGGCTTGATATGACGCCGGGCAGGCGGGTCTGCCATATGAGTTTTCCTTTGCTTGTGAATAGTGCTAGTTGGCCGTTGCTTGTTCCTGCGACTATTTCTTGTCCGTCGTCTTTGGTTAGGTCTGCTGCGGATAGTACTCGGACGCTTCCTCCGACTGCTTGAGACCATGTGAATCCGTTTGAGTTGTTGTATGCGTATAGTGTGCCTGCTTCTGTGCCTGCTAGGAATTCTGCGACGCCGTCGCCGTTTATGTCTGCGGCGAGCACGCTTCTTACGTTGTTGTTGGCGCCTTCAATCAGGTATTTGTTTTGGTCTACGAGGTATATGTAGCGGGATGTGTTTAGCGTGCCTTTGGAGTCGTAGAGCTCGAAGCTGCCGTTTTGGAGTACGTAGTCGGTGAGGTTCCAGATTTCAGTGCCGTTTATGTCGACTCCTTTGTATTCGTTGTATGTGTCTTTTTGGAATGCGCCTAGTGCCGCCAGCAGGTGTTGTTCTTGGGTGTGGTAGACGTCTGATGTTGATATGGCATTCACGCTCTGTTCCGTCTGAACGTGCCACAAGATTTCGCCGGTCGGCTTCAGCACTGTTATGCCGCCTAAGTTATGGTCTATTTCGTAGAGGGATTTGCGGATTAACTCTACTGTCCGGTTATCAACGTTCTTGAATTGGTTCAGATTGTACTTAACTTTGTATCTTAAGGCGCCCAACGCAGCTATTATCTCGTTTTTGCCGTCGCCGTTTACGTCGACTACCTTGAGGTCGTATATCCTCCCCACGTCCTTGACTTCGCCGACGCTGTAATTCGTCTTGTAGTGGCCGTAGCGGTCGAGTATTATTATGTCGCTGCTGTCGTATGATGCGGCTATTTCAGGCGGGCCGTCGCCGTTGACGTCTACTGCGCCTAGTCCTGTTGCCGTGCCGTTTGCTTGGTAGTACCATTCCAGGGTTAGGGCTTTTTCGAATGATGACGTTGAGGATTGCGCTGAAGCCGTGTGGGCTATGGCCAAAGCCAGTATTATGGCGATTGGGATGTGTCTGTGAAGATGCATTTTTTGTGTCGTGATTTACTGTACTGGCGCTTCCGTGTGCTCAAGTACTTTGGCGATTATGTCGTCTGTTGTGACGCCGAAGTCTCTGCTGTCTGGGTTGAGTATTATGCGGTGGCGCAGTATGGGGAAGGCGAGCTCTTGGATGTCTTTCACCGTTACGTAGTCGCGGCCTTCGAGGAATGCTTTGGTTTGTCCTCCTTTGAATAGTGCGACTGTGGCTCTGGGGCTTCCTCCGGTTTGGACTTCGCGGCGTGTTCTTGTTCCGTTGACTATCCGGACTATGTAGTCTAGGATGTCGTCGCTTACTGTGACGTTGTTTTTGATTTCGTCGCGGATTATGAGGACTTCGGCGGGGTTGAATATTTTTTTCAGGGGTTCAGACGTCTTTTTCTTGGCCTTCAGCATCTGGACTTCTTGTTCTGCGGTGAGGTAGTTTACTGTGACTTTGTATAGGAATCTGTCGGCTTGTGCTTCTGGCAGCGGGTTTGTTCCTGATTGTTCTACGGGGTTTTGGGTGGCAAGTACTGTGAATGGCTGGGGCAGCGGGTAGCTTTGGCCGCCTAGTGTTACTTGCATTTCTTCCATTGCTTCGAGCATTGCGGACTGTGTTTTTGGTTGGGCTCGGTTTATTTCGTCCATGAGTAGCAGGTTGGTGAATACTGCGCCCCGTATTATTTCGTATTCCTTTTTTTCGGGGTTCCAGTCTACGCGGCCCATGAGGTCTGAGGCTGTGACGTCCGGCGTGCATTGGACGCGCGTGAACTTCATTTCCATCGTGTCTGAGACGGCTTTGGTGACTACGGTCTTACCTAGGCCCGGAACGGACTCGAGCAGAATATGTCCACCCGTGAAAATGGCGTTTATCAGAAGTTGAATCACTTCTTCCTGGCCGATGACTCTTTTGTGGACTTCGTCGTATAGTTGCCTGAACTGTTGTGTGACGTCTTTGTCGCGTTGGAGTGGCATGCTTTATTTCACCGGTTTTTATTTTGGTTTTTGCTCTAAAATACGGCATTCCCGCTCTAGGCCCTTTACTTGGGTGGGGTCTAGGACTTGCGGGTTGACTAAAAATATCAGCCGCGCCTGAGTCGTCGACACCGTGTCTCTTAGGTGCTGTATCAGGTTGAGTATCGGGGGGAATTCGTTGGCCGTTATCAGGTACTCGAGGCCTTCCAGCAGTACTACGCCTTGCGGGTTTTTTTCTATGAATTTCTCTATTAGCAGCGACACGTCCTCTATGTTGGGGTGTATTATGCGCCTTCCTTCTCCGACGTCAGTCAGCCACATTATTTCCTCTTCTTTGAGGCCGTAGTCGTCTTTGATTCTTTTGGGGTTTTGGCGGGTTATGAGTAGGGGTGTGTGTTTTCGTTCTACTTCGGATATGAATGCTTTGATGCTTATGGCCATGTGGTCTTCTTTGGCTAGGTATGTGACTCCGTCTTCGAGCGGCGGCATTGTGGGGCCTGCGTGTTTTATTTCTTCCTTTTTTTCTTCTTTTTCGGGGTTTGTTATTGTCGTCTGTATTTCGTTGCTGGCTTTGAAGTAGCGGTCGCCGTGTTGGTCGTGGTAGAACATTTCGAGTGGTACGAAGGTGTATTCTCCTGTTTCGAGCGGCGTGATTGTGAGTTCTATTTCTGCGGTTGAGTCCGGCTGCATTTCCTTGATTTCGGGGGGTGTGCCGTCGACTCTTATTTGGGATGGGGTTACGGCTATGAATCTTACGCCGGTTATTATTCCTTTCCTGAGGTTTTTCACTGAGCCTTTGATTGCTGTTGTTTGGTTTGCAACTAATGCTGCGGGTTGGGTGACGGCGAATTCGACTTCCCCGTCTGGCTCGGCTTTTTGCGCTATTGCGAGTGGGGCGTGCGGTTGTGCGGCGGCCTGCTGGGGTTGCGTTCCTGTTGTTATTGCGAATGTGACTTCGTTGCTTCCCAGTATGTAAGACGACTTTTTTGAGTCTTCATAAGTCATGTTCAGCGGCTTAAGCGGGTAAGTCCCCTGTTTTTCTGAGGACACTGCGAAAGTTATCGTCCGCCTTTCCCCTGGCCTCAGTTCAGGCAGGGCGGATGGCATCTGTATTACTTGGAAGCTGCTGGGGAGTTGAGGTATGAACTTGAGGGATTTTATCGGCTCGGTGCCTGGATTGGATACTTGGACTGTGAGCGATATCTTGTCGCCTGCTTTCGCCGGAAGAGGCTCCTCCACGGTGAGCGAGACGTCTGGCCGCGCCTTCATTTTCTCCAGCTGGAGCCTTATTTCATCGACGTTTTTCTCCAGGTATTTTATGTAATCCAGCACCCAGCCGCCGTGTATTATGGTTTCCTGGAATAGGCTGAGGCTTTGGTTGAGGCTTTGTTTGGCGCTCTCGTAGTCGCCGTGGTCGATTTGTATCGTCGCATCCTCCTTGTATACGAAGGCTTGGGTGAGGGTGATGCTGTCGCTGACTCTGGCGCTTTGGTACAAGTCGAGCGCCTGTTTGAAGAATTCGCGGGCTTTCTGGTGGTCTCCCAGTCCCCTGCAGCATTCGGCCGTAGACCTTAGTGCGTCTCCTAGGCGTTTCACTTTTATGGGGTCTTCGCGTTCGTCTTTGGCTTCGTTGTAGAATGAGACGAACGTGTCGATTGCTTTTTGGTAGTAGGCGTCGAGCACGTCGTCTTTATTGAATTTTCCGTATGTTTCGGCGGCTTCGCGGTATCCTTCGGCTGCGAAGTATAGGTTGCCGTTTGCTTCGTTTGTGCGGGCGTATTTTAGGAATGTTTCTACTGCTATGCGGTAGTTTTTGAAGTCGGATTGCGGGCGTTCCTCCACTTCCAACGTCATTTCGTTGCTGGCTTTTACGTATTTGTTGCCGTCGTTGTCTTCGTAGAACACTTCGACCGGCTTTATTCTGTATTCTCCTTTTTGGAGTGGGGTTATTTCCATGTATAGGCGTATTTGATTGCCTGACTCCAGCTTCTGTATCTGGGAGGGGAGGTTGTTCAGCTTTATTTGCTCTGGCACGTTGGAGAGGAAGGATATTTTCTGGATTGTGTACTGGCTTTCGTTTTTTATGCGGATGTTGACTACCACCAGCATGTTGGGGAATGTGTAGGCTCTGCCGTCGGTTATGACGACGACGTCGGGCTTCAGCTCTATCTTTCTTAGAGTACGCTCAATGTCTTTCTTGTGTTCCGTCAGGTATTCTTTGTACGCTCTGCTGGCGTTGATTTCCGCTATCACGTTCTCCATGATTTTCTTTGATTCCTCAAGCATTTCGCCTGCGCCGGGGTATTCGCCACGTTCGATTAGTATCACCGCGTCGGCTTTCTTCAGCATGGCTTTGGAGCGGCCCAGTTCGATTTGAACTTCAGTTTTTTCCTTGATGAGCTCGAACGCCTCAATCGCCTTCTCAAAGAATTCTTTGGCTTTCCTGACGTCCGAAACGTCCCACTCGCATTCCCCCGCGTGATTGGCGGCGTTGCCGAACACGCGCAGCTCACCGTCGCTTTTGCCTTCAAGCTTGCGGTTTTTATTGGTGTAATGCTCGTACGCGCTTATCGCCTTTTCATAGCTCTGCGACCGCCGCACCTCATCCTTAAGCTGATTGTAGCAGCGAGCGGCTTTTCGGTACGAATCCCCTGCCTCCACCAAAACGCCTTTTTTCTCCTGGATTTCCGCGTTTTTTACGAAGTATTCGCCGGCTTTTTCGTGTGCGCCCGCTTTGACAAAAGAGTCTGCTGCGTCGCCAAACAATTCCGCCTTGATGTAGGTGTTCGCGGACAAAATGAACGCCGCGTTGGATTCGGCTGTTTTCTTCTGGGCGAAAAGGACCTCTCCGTACTCGTTGTAAGTCAACGCCGCGACAGGAAAATCCTTAAGCTCAACATACCCCTCGGCCGCAGCCTTAAGCATCAACGCAGCCTCGTCAAGATTGTGCTCTGAGATGAGCTTACGTGAGGCGACAAGATAAGTCTTTACCGCATCCTTATACGCGACAATGGCGCTGTTTCTTTCCTTGGCGATATCGAACTGTTTGGCCGCATCCATGAAGTAGCTGGCGGCTTCCACCGGCTTGGACTGGGAAGACATAACTTCGGCCATGTGGAGGTAGCATTCTCCGACTTTTTTGGTGCTGTGGGCTTCCATGAATATTTTGGCCGCCTCCTTGTAGTAGAACAGCGCCCTATCGTAGATTCCTCTCTCTTTTTCCAGCGCTGCCGACGCGAAGTAGCTTTCTGCGGCCTTTTCGTACTCGTGGTTACTGAAGCGTATTTTAGCTGCTTCCTCATGGTAGTAGAGGGCGTCTTCGAGCTTGTTTAGTTTGCCGTAGTCTTCGGCCATGTGGTCGTAAGTGTCTGCGACTTCGTCGTAGTTGCGGATTTCCAAGTCTATGCTTGCGGCACTCGCGTAGGCGTCGACTGCCGGACTCCACTGGCGCAGCTGGTCGAACGCGGTTGCCGCCTTGAGGTAGTTGAGGCGGGCGGTGCTTGGCTCGTTCGCTTTGGAGTTCATGACTGCCGCCTTCAAATACGTGTCGGCTGCGGCCTGCATGTCGCCTGCTTTCTCGAAGTATTGCGCTGCTAGGTTGAATGCCGAGGTGGCTGAGTATATGTCGTTGGAGCTTACGAACATGACCGCTGAGCGGGCATAAAGGCTTGCGACGTTCTGGAACTTCCCCAGTTTCTCGTAGCTTTGGGCAGCATCCTCAAAGCATTCCCCCGCCACCTGCATCTTGCCCAGTTGAGCATACATTTCGCCGGCTTGGACGTAGTACTCTTCCGCGCGCTGGTAGTCGGCCAGCTTTTCTTCTACGCGGTGGTGCTCCATCTTAGTGTAGCATTCGCCTATCCGCCGCAGGTAGTGGGCGACCTTTTCTTTTTCCCCTGCCTTCTGCAGAGCGGGCACCGCCTCAGTGTACCTTTTTATGGCGTCAGCTAGGTTCCCCTTGGATAGCAGGCTGTCGCCTTCCTTTAGAAGGATAGAGAGTTTAGCTTTTTCGACGAAGTCCATGCGGCAACTGAAGGTTTATTGACCGCCATTGCTTAAAATCGGCCTATTGAGGGCCAAGTGAGCGGCGCTGCTGGAGTCGTTGGCGGAGGGCGTCTGGACGCATATTATTATGTGGCTTCTGAGAATATACGACCATAATGAAGCGGGCGTTGGAGGAGGTAGTTAGGGCCTTAAGGGAGGCTGGGTACGACGTAAGGGAGGATGAAGTCGGCTTGTCCGCCCGCGCTGACGTCGCCGCTTCGTTCGCGTTCAGACTATCTAAGGAACTTAAGAAGCCGCCGCAGGACATAGCAGACGAGGCCGCAAAGAAGGTAAATCCGGCCGGATTCGTCGCTTCAGTTCACGCTGAAGGAGGGTACGTCAATTTCACACTCAATTACCCTGTTTTCGCCAAGGCGGTTCTTAAGGACGTCAAAGTGCGCGGTTTAGAGTATGGCAGGCCTCTTGTTGATTCTGAGGAGCGTGTTGTTTTGGAGCATACGAGCGTTAATCCTTCGGGGCCTGTGCATGTTGGCCGCCTTAGGAACAGCGTTATTGGCGACAGCTTAAGAAGGGTGCTTTCTTACTCTGGTTTCAGGGTTGAGACGCGTTATTACGTTAATGACGTGGGCAAGCAGATGGCGTTGATTGCTTTGGCCAAAAAAGAGGAGATTGCGCCTGACGCCGACTTGATTAAAAAGTATGAGAAGTACGCAGGCAAAGAGGACTTCAAAACGTTCTTCCAGTACGTCGCAGCCAACCGCAAATTTGAGGCGGACCCCGAATTCGCCAAGCATGTTCAGGAGCTTATTCAGAAGGCGGAGGCAGGAGACGGCAAAGCGCTTTCCGCCATAACGAATGTTGCCCACACTTGTCTTGAGGGGCAGAAAAAAAGCTTCAACAGGATGGGCTTTGTCTTTGACGCATTCGACTTCGAAAGCCAGTACTTGACGTCAGGCGCAGTCAAAGAAGTCCTCGACAAGGTCAAAACGACGCGTTTTGCGGCTGAAAACGAGACTGGTTTCGGCGTGGATTTGTCTGAGTTTGGAATTGAGAAGGGCGGAGGTTTGACTGTGCTTGCGCGCAAGGACGGCACAAGCGTTTATTTGGCTCGCGACATCGCCTACCACCAGTTCAAGAAGACGCGCGGCGACCGCATAATAAACGTGTTGGGCGAAGACCACAAGCTTGAATTCAAGGAACTCACCACCATACTCAAAGAAGTCTTCGACTTCACAACTCCTATGGAAGTCGTCCACTTCAGCTTCGTAAACTTCGAAGGAACAGGCCTTTCCACCCGCCGCGGAGAGATAGCAAGCGTCGACCAGCTTTTGGATGAGGCGGACGCCAAGGCGGCGGATGAAATTGGCAAGAGGGGTATTGGAAACGTTGATGACGCTTCTCTGATAGGGGTCGGCGCAGTTAAGTATCATCTTGTCAGGCAGAACCCCAACAAGCCCATAAGCTTCAAGTGGGATGAAGCATTGAGTTTCGACGGAGACTCAGCGCCTTACATCCAGTACGCCTGCGCAAGAAGCCGCCGGATACTGGAGAAAGCTGACGTCAGGCAGAACATGGACTACGACGCATTAAGCTACGACCTGACGCAACAGGAGAAAGAACTCATAAAGCAGTTAAGCCTCTTCCCTATGGAAGTCGCGTCTGCGGCGGAAAAAAGGCGGCCGGACTTAGTAGCGCAGTATGCTTACAGGTTGGCTTCGTTGTACAGCCGGTTCTACAAGGAGTGTCCTGTTTTGGATGCTGCGCCCGATGTGCGTGAACGCAGGTTACTTACCGTTGAGGCGGTGCTTACTGTGCTGACGGCTGCGCTTGATTTGCTGGGCATTGCGGCGCCACAAAAGATGTGAAACGCTTAAATATGAGTATTGTTCAATAATTACTATGATGGCCTCGGTTGTTGAAGACGCAGGTAATCTGACTAACATAAGAGTCGACTCTTCAGTCAAGGTTTCTTTCGTCAGAGCCGACTGCGAACGATGCGCCAAATGGGAGACAGTCACCGCATACCCCGAAGACCTCAACAAGCGTAATTTCAGCCGCGCATTCTTCGACTGCAAGAACTGCGGAAGCATCCACTGCGAAGACTGCGTAAGCGACGCGACCGGGTGCCCCACGTGCGGAAGCGTCAAACTTGTGCTCCTTTCCCCTAAAGCCGCCTATGACTGGACCGAAAAACTGAGAAACCTCTAATTTTCCGGCTCCTCATGCCCCTTTAGCGTCCCCTGCACTCCAAGAACAGTCTCCAGCGTCTCATATTTCATAGTGTCCTTGACAGTGTAATTCCCATCCAAAATAAGGTGGATTATGTCGTAAAAACGCGGCTTCTCCCTATTGAACTTAACCGCAAGATAAGTCTTCGCCCCAGAAACATACGAAAACTCCTTAATCCCCTCAACCGCACCCTTAAGAGACAACCTGTCCTTAGTCGTACTCTTACACTCAAAAGCCAAAACACGGCCGTTCTTCACCGCCAAAACGTCCGGCACACTCCATTTGGTGGAACCTGAGCCTGCAGCCCTCATGGCCGCCCACCCGTGTTTCCACAGTAATCCAATCAACTGCCGCTCGAAGTCGGCTCGTTTACGGTAAGGTTGGTTCATTTTTCAGGAAGTTTACGGCTTGGGAAGCGCCATCATGCGCTTAAGCGGAATCAACGCCTTCTCTCGTATTTCATCGGGCACAGAAACCGCAGGCCGCATGTTGATTAGCGAGTCCCTTACTTTGGTGAGCGTTATTGATTTCATTGTGGGGCAATAAGTTTTTTGGGAGAGGGGATAAAACTTCTTTCCGGGCATCTCCTTGCCTAATCGGTAGAGTGTGCCGTTTTCTGTGCCTATGATGAATTCCTTATGCGCGCTTTTTTTGCAGAAGCCGACTATGCCTTCCGTGCTTGCTATAGCATCGGCCGCATCCTGTACTTCGGGCCTGCATTCAGGGTGAACCACGAGGAGTGCGTTTGGATACGCCTTCCTTGCCGCCTCAACGTCCTGGCCGGTGATTAAGTGGTGGGTGGGGCATAAGCCGAAAGAAGGAACCGTGATTATCTGCTTTTCGGGCACCCTCTTTTGTATGTAGTAAGCCATGTTTTTGTCCGGCCCGAACAAAACGGTCTTGGACTTCGTCTGCTTGACCACGTCCAATACGTTGCCGCTTGTGCAAATCCAGTCGGCGTACGTCTTCACCTTAGCGTGGCTGTTTATGTATAGGACGAACTCGGCGCTTGGATGCGCCTTTCTCGCCTCAACCACCTGGTCTTCAGTAAGCATCATCGCCATAGGACAGCAACTTCTTACTGCCTCAGGATGCAGGACTGTCTTGCCCGGATTAAGTATGCTTGCGGTTTCGGCCATGAAGTCTACGCCGCAGAAAACTATGACTTTAGCGTCCGTAGCAGCCGCCTGCCGGGATAGTCCCAGGCTGTCGCCTATGTAGTCGGCGACGTCCATCACTTCAGGGCGCTGGTAGTTGTGGGCGAGTATTACGGCGTCACGCCTCTTCCTAAGTTCCTTAATTTCCTTGGAAAGGGCCGCAACGTCTTCGTCCACAGTTATATTAACCCCCATGTATGTTTTAAATGACAATGGATAAGGAACGCCAAAAGAAGATGGTTGTCGTCGGAGTGTGCGGCAGTGTTGCGGCAGTCAAGGTGCCTGAGCTTGTGCGGGAGCTTGTAAGGCGCGACCTCAACGTGGTTGTGGCATTGAATTCGAGCGCCCGCCACACAATTGCCGAACCCGTTTTGGAGTGGGCTTCAGGCAACCCTGTGGTGACTCAGCTTACTGGGAAGATGGAGCACGTGAAGTATTTTTCAGTCGGCGGGGAGGCGAAGCTTCTTCTTATCTGCCCTGCGACAGCCGACACCATAGGCAAGATAGCAAACGGCATAGACGACACCCCGGTCACAACGATGGCGGCAGTAGCATTAGGTTCTTCAGTCCCTATCATAGTAGTGCCCGCCATGGATATCTCAATGTACTACAACCCCTTCCTTGCCGCAAACGTCAGCAAGCTCAAGGAGGCGGGAGTAATTTTTGTCGAGCCGCGAATCGCAGAAAACAAGGCGAAGCTGGCCGACGAAGAATCCATAGTTGACGCTGTTTTTACCGCATTAGCTGGCGGGGGAAAGTAGAAGGTGGATCTTGCGGAGGGCGCTGAAGCGGTAGTTTACGCCCGACGAGTGATTGAGGCGGCTTTAAGCAGACGGCAGTTGCCCAACCATCCGTCGCACGGAGTATTTGGGGATAAGGGCGCGTGCTTTGTGACTTTGCGCACTGTTCCCGACGACGAACTTAGGGGCTGCATAGGATACACTGAGGCGATAATGCCGCTTGGAGAATGCATACAGCAGTGCGCGGTTTCGGCAGCTTTCCATGACCCTCGTTTTCCGCCTGTCACTTCGGACGAGTTTCCCTCTATCGCGGTTGAAGTTTCGGTTCTCACTCCCGCCCATGAGATGTACGTGAAAAACAGGGGGGGACTGCCTGCGGAAATAATCATAGGCAGAGACGGCCTCATCGTGGAGTACGGAGCTTTCAAGGGTCTTCTTCTGCCTCAGGTGCCGGTCGAGCAGGGTTGGAACACGAAGCAGTTTCTTGACCACACTTGCGTTAAGGCGGGTCTTCCGCCTGACGCGTGGATGAAGAGCGACAAAGTCAAGGTGTATAGTTTCACTGCGCAGGTTTTCGATGAGACTGCGCCGGGCGGCAAGGTTAAGAAGAGAGACCTCTTCCGTTAGTTTCCTTCGATTTCCACTTCGACTTCGTCTCCGTCTTTGACGCCAAGTTCCTTGCGCAGATTCTTTTGGTGCACGAACTCCAATTGGTCTGTGTGGTGGGTGCGCTCAGGGATAAGAAGATACGCCTTCACTTTCCTGCCTTCGTGGGACAGAACCGCCTTGGCGATTGAGACTTTACCGAACTTGCGCCCCTCAGACTCGAAACCATCAATCACGCTTCCGGCAAAGCGGCCAAAATTTTGAACCGGCTTGCTGAAACGCAGGTTGAACGTGCCGGGGTAAGACTCAATTCCCGTGGCCGCCGTTATGCGGGAACCGTACTGTTTCACGTAGTATGCTCCTTCCCCTAAACCGGTTATGACTGCGCCTTTAATCTTGGCGGACTGGCCTTTGGATGTGAACAGCTTAGCCAACTCCTCGTGCAAAGACGAAAGCTTTGATACCCCAATAGGAGTCAGAGCCACAGACTGCCTGCGGCCTGAAGGCCGCCTATCCACAAGTCCTTCGCGCTCCAGCTCGCTTAGGTACCTGCTTGCCGTCTGCTGGCTTACGCCCCAAAGCTGGCCCAACTCCTCAGTCGAAGTTACGCGGCTTGAGTGAGGGCTATCCAGGATGCGGGCGAACGCCGTCAAAAGGTGGTCGTATGGCATCGGAAGAAAATGAGGTGAGGATGCTTAAAACATTGGGGGATTAGATTTCGATGCCAAGTTCTCGCGCTATCTCCTCGTATCGGTTGCGGATTGTGACTTCTGTGACGCCGGCAAGCTTTCCTGCAATCCCCTTCTGAGTCTTCTTGTCTTTGGTGATTTTGCCGGCAAGGTATATTGCTGCGGCCGCCACCCCAGTTGGGCCTCGTCCGGATGCCACACCTTTTTCACGCGCTTTTTTAAGTATCTCTATGGCTTTGGCTTCTGTTTCTCCTGAAAGTCCCAGTTCGCTTGAGAAGCGGGGTATGTAGTCTATTGGGGAGGCGACCGGCATCCTAAGGCCTAGGCGACGGCATATGAATCGGTAGCTTCGGCCTATGTCTTTTTGGCGTATTCCGCTTGCGGACTCCAGTTCCTCAAGAGTCTTGGGTTGGTGATGTTTGCGGGTGACGTAGTATATTATCGCTGCGACGACGCTTTCTATGCTTCGGCCACGCACCAGTCCTTTGTTGACTGTTTTGCGGTACCACATTGCGGCTTCTTCCTTTAGGTTGTTGGGTATGTTGAGGTAGGCGCACATGCGGTCGAGTTCGGGAAGGGCGATTGATAGGTTGCGTTGCACGCTGTCGCTCATGCGACTGCGGCGCTGCCACTTCCTAAGGCGGTAAAGCTGGGCTTTCCTTTCCGGCTGAATGCTTCCTCCGCGTATGTCGCGGTCATAGCGGTCGATTTCAGTGGTAAGGCCTTTGTTTAGTTTGGCGAATTTCACGGGGCCTCCCGTTCTGGCGCGCTTGCTTTTCTGGTCTTCGTCGAAGCTGCGCCATTCGGGGCCGGTGTCGTAGAGATGGTCTTCTACTACGTATCCGCATCTTTTGCAGACGATTTCGCCGTGCTTGTAGTCTGTGATAAAGTCGGTTGTGCCGCATTCGGGGCAGATTTTAGCGTCTTCTTTAAGGGTTATTTCCTGCTCCGGCTGCCGTTCTTTAGTGGCCATCGGGGGTTGTCAGTTTAACTGGACTGAAGCGCCTTCTTTTATGTCGGCGCCGCTGGTTTTTATAGAAATTACGACGTAAGGGTGCTCTACGGGCCCTATTATGTCGATTATTGAGCCTATCACTTGCCCGTTTATTCTTGCGGGAGCGCCAATGAGTTTCTTCGCGCGAGCAACAGGGCGTATGGGAACAGAAAGACGGACGACTAAGTTTTGGCTTGTTTTCCTATGGACTAAACCGAGAAAAGAGGCCCCGCCCATGAGTTATCCTATATAAGGGTATCTTGCACCTTTATAAATCGTTTTAAATATAGTTTCCACGGTTTTGGGCTCTAAATGAAGGAAAAAATCTTTTCACACCTGCGCCGCCTTTCGACCATAGCACTGGGAAGCGGACTATACGCCCTATTAAACTGGGTCCCACTTGCAGGCCCGGCAGCCGCCGGTTTCGCCGTCGGATACTTGAGTAAGGGACGCCTTAAGGCCGCTTTCGTTGACGGCGTTGTTTCGGGTGCTTTGGGTTTCGTTTTGATTGCCGCGACATTGTATCACTTCGGGGCGTTCACGGGAAGCAGCATTGTTCACGTCGCGGTTCTCGCGTGGCTTCTTCTTATGTGGAATCTAACGGGCATACTGGTTATGGGAGCGGGAGCTGCCGTAGGAAATATCACATACGACACAGGCCGGATGATTTCAAGCTTCCTGTCTCCATTCGCTCAAAAGCAGGCTCCAGAAGAAAGGAAATTCGCGGCCGAATACGGCATATGCCCGCAATGCGGCACGGGGAACATAAGCGAAAACGCGATATGCGAAACATGCGGCCTGACGCTCTTCCATGAGTCCAAGTAAAAAGGAGGCCGCAAAAAAAGTTTCGGCCGACGGCTGGACTTTTCATGTTCCCGCCGCAGTCTTTGTTTTCGCGGTGTTTATGGGTATTGCTTTGTTTCCTTACGCCGGCTTTGTTTCCGGCTTACTTGGGCAGGCTTATGAGGGTCTGGTCAGGCAGAATGACCCTTTTTGGAATGCGCTTAGGATTTTCGCAAGAAACATAAAGGCGACGTTGGTCATTGGCGCGGCGGGTTTGATCGTACCTGGAATGTCCCTGCTGCTGTTGGCAGTCAACGGATTCGTGGTGGGTTATGCCATAAGGCTTGTCGCAGACAAAGGCATGCCTCTGTTGAAGATAGCGGGAGGAGTTTTGCCGCACGCCTTCCTCGAGGTTCTGGCGCTCATCATCACCGCCGAACTAACACTTAGATTTTGGTTGGCCGTCATCCGGCCGCGTAAGCTGAGGCGTAGGGATTCCGCTTATGCGGCCGCGAAAAAGGCGGCGTTGAGGTATGCGACTGTGGTTTTGCCTTTGCTTTTTGCCTCCGCTTTCGTGGAAGCTTACGTTTCCGCCTGGTTTTTAGGCTTAAATTAAAAGTCAGATTAAGCGCAGGCGGCGCGTTAAGTTTAGGCCTATTTTGCGTGCGCCTGTAAGCTGTTTTCCTATGCTTTTTCCGACGCCTTTGTTGAGGCTTATGGTTATTTTTTGCAGGCGGGCTTGTTCAAGCTCCTTTATTTTCTCGTCAAGCTGCGGCTTCTGGGCTATTTTTATTTTCTGGAGTATCCACTCCTTGATTTCCTCAATCGTCTTTGTGACTTGAGAACGTTCCTTAGGTGGCGCCTGAGCTTGCATGCTTTGCGTAAAGTGTAAGAGATATGGACCAGATTCTTTAAGGCACTGGGCGATAGCGGGTAGCTTCAAAGCTCCAGTCCAACAAAAGCAGAACAAGCGCGGGGAAGAAAAAGTAGTTGGCTAGCGAACGCTTTACTTCCACGTTCTCGGTCGAACCGAAAAGAACCTGCTGAAGGGATGAAACATCCTCAACGTAATTGAAAGTCCCGTTGGTGGCGTTAGCGAGATATTGGAGGGTATCGACATCCAAGTCGGCAAACGACGCCACCGTAGCATTGAACCTAGCCAGCTCGGAAGGCACCGTCGTAGTGGTATTATCTTGACCGCCGATAGTCCCTATTCCAATCGCAACAACCTTCATGTTATTCTGCTGAAGAAGCTGAAGGCTATCGTTGATGGACACTCCGATGTTGTTGCGCCCGTCAGTAATCAAGATAATTGTCCTGTTAGTCTGAGACTTCGACAGCAACGCAGACGAAGCAACCAAAGCATCGCCAATCGCCGTGCCGGCAGGCGTATCCAGATTAATGTCTTGAATCGTCGACATAATCTCCGCGAAATCATTAGTCGGCTTCAGCCGAATATAAGCCCTCCCAGCAAACGTCACAACACCCACGTTCACGCCCTCCAAAGTCGACAGCCACTTGACTGCCGTCTCCTTAGTGGCCTCAAGACGGTTGGGATTGTAGTCCGGAGTCAGCATGCTGCTGCTGGTGTCTATGGCCAGTACGAAGTCGCTTGTTGGGGCGGGTCTTACGGTCACCGTCTGGGGGTTGGCGTAAGCCAGCACGAAGAGGGATACGGCCGCCAGTCGCAGTAGTACCAGTCCCCAGCCGAGGAATCTTATGCGTGAGCCGTATGCTTTTTTTAGGGTTTCGTAGTTTCCGAATGTTAGTATGCGTTTTTCGACTCTGTTTTTTGCCAGCCAGTATAGTAGGACGGTTAGGAATACTGTGAGTATGAGGACGTCTGTTATTTCCCTTTGGAGTACGATGCTTTGTGAGTCCACGTTATTCCTCCATCTCCAGGTATTTGACCAGTGGTTCCACGAAGTTTTCGTGGGAGTATACTTTTACGAACCTGCTGTGCGCTTCGTGGAATGTCGCAAAAGTCTTTTCCTCCTTTGCTTGGGCCAGCTGCATGTATTTTTTCCTGGCTGCGTCCATGTTTATCGTCGAGACTTCGCCTGAAAACGGGTCCTTAAGGCGCATGACTCCTATTCCGGGAGGTATTTTGTCGTCTCTTTCGTCCAGTATCATTATGCCGAACACTTCGCTGAATTTTGCCGCCGCCATTTTAACGGAGTTGTTCCATTCGTCTCCCACCCCTATGAAATCCGAAATCAGGAACAGAACGCTTTTTTCTCCGATGGTGCTCATCGAGCGCTTCAACGCCTCCTCGAGATTTGCCCCACCACCCCAGTTGCGGGGGTCCACCAGCATCTTCAGGATGACGTAGTAGTTGGCGATGTCCTTGCTGGGGTCGACTGAAGCCACAATCTTGTCGTTGAACATGATGAAACCCACGTTGTCGCCAGTCTCAATGCCCGCATAAACCAATACGCCGGCGACTATGGCCGCATATTCGCTTTTGAGTTTTCCGGTCGTGCCAAGCAGCATGCTTGCGCTTGAGTCAAGTAAGATGACTACGTCAAGGTCGCGTTCCTCCTCGTAGTCTCTGACCATCAGCTCCTTGGCTCTAAGGCTTGCGCGCCAGTCTATGCGCTTGGCGTCGTCTTCGCCCAAAACGTAATGCCTTAAGCCCGCAAACTCTATTCCGCCGCCTCTGAAAAGCATCTGGTACTTTAGGATGAACCTGAAGACGTCTATTATCCGGTTGACGTTGGTGTCTATCTCCTTGGTTAGGTCGTCAAGACTCGTAAACTCCTGAGGCAAACTGTCGGTCTCCATTCACGTCACCGGCACCATTTTCACTATTTCGCTGATTATAGAGTCGGGGCTTATTTCCCTCGCCTTAGCCTCATAGTTCAGGATGAGACGATGCCTTATGACAGGGTAAACAATCGTCCGGACGTCTTCAGGAATAACGTAAGTACGACCCGCAAGAACCGCCTTGGCCTTAGCGGCCAAAACCAACGCTATTGTAGCCCGCGGAGACACGCCCCAGCGGACGTACCTGCCGGCTTTAATCCCGTAATTATCCGGGTAACGAGTAGCGTCAATAAGGTTGACCACATACTCTTTCACTTCCTCCGATATGTGAATTTTCTTTGTAATCTCCTGCAGACGGAATATGTCAGGAAAACTCAGGCACTGCTCCAAACCGAAATCCTCCAAACGCTTAACATCAATGTTCTGGTCTATAATGTGAAACTCCTCATCCTCCGCTGGATAATCCATGTCCACCTTGAACATGAACCGGTCCGACTGCGCCAAAGCCAACGGATAAGTACCCTGCTGCTCAAGAGGATTCTGAGTCGCAAGAACAAGAAAAGGCTTAGGCAAAGGAAAAGTCTCACGACCAATAGTAACCTCACGCTCGGCCATCGCCTGAAGCATCGCAGACTGCACCTTAGGGGGAGTCCTATTGATTTCGTCCCCTAAGATTATGTTGGCGAAAATCGGTCCCTTGATGGTGTAAAAGCCCTTATGCTCCTCATAGACGTTCACTCCGGTTATGTCTGTCGGCAGAAGGTCTGGAGTGAACTGGATACGCTGAAAACTGCTGTCTTTGATTGTGGCGTTCAAAAAACGCACCAACGTGGTCTTGGCAAGACCCGGAACAGACTCTATAAGGACGTGGCCGTTGCACATTATGGAGGTTAGAACTGCCTCTATGACTTCGTCTTGGCCGACGATTCCTTTGTGGAGCTCCGTCTTTACTTGCTTTATTTTTCTTCCGAGCTCTTCCACGTCGTTTTGGAGTGAGGCGTTCATTGGTTTGGTTTAAAATCTTATTTTGATTCCGCTTTTTGTTATTCGTAGCGGTGAACTTGGTTTCACTCGGATGCCGTCTTTTTCTATTATGTAGGGCAGTATGCGCAGAGTGTGGGATGTTCCGCGCATTTTTAGCACGGTGAGTCCGCGGTGGTATTCGTCTGCTTCTCGTATTAGTTGCATGTATACTATGCCGTCGGCGATGTATTCTTCGGGGGTGTATTCCACGTTGTCTATTCCGCCGTATTGGCGTTCGTGTATGAACAGGGCTGTGGCGTCCAGCTGGTAGGAGTCCATTATCGTCTTTATTCCTCTGCGGATTCCGCCTTTTTCCCGGGTGTACTGCAGAAGTTGCGTCAGGCTGTCTAATGCGACTCTTTGGGGGGCGAATGCGTTGATTTTCTTTTGTACTTCCTTGCTTTGCAGCCATTCCACCGGGTCTTCTCCGAACTCCGTTTTTATTACCGGGTCCAGTATCATTATTTTCTTTTCTTTTTCCAGCCGCTTCAGGTCCCAGCCGAACGGGTGCACTCGCGCCTCCAGGCGGTCTATGCTTTTTTCCAGCGTTATGTAGACGCCGCGTTCACCATGCCTTACTGCCCCTTCGACGAGGTACTGCAGGGCGAACGTCGTCTTTCCTGTTCCGGGAGTGCCGGTCAGAAGTATGGTGTCCCCTTTGGGAAATCCGCCTTGGATTACTTCATCCAGCCCATGTATTCCCGTGGGCACTCTGTCGATTAGGACCATTTTAATTTAAAACAGTTTTTCTGAGGGGTGAACTATTATTCCGCCGCCTTCCTCAATGCGGAAAGGATACACGCCCGTGTCGTGGTTCGTGCCTCTCATTTTGACTATGTTTATTCCCCGACGGTAAAGGTTGCCGTGACGGATGAACTGCAGGTATATTATGCCGTCTGAAACGAACTCCTCCGTCTGAAAGTCGATCTTGTCTAAGTCGCTTATTTTACGCTCATTGATGAACATCGTAGTGGCGTTGAAACGGAAACTGTTCACCAAGTTCTCCACTATGCGGCGCTCGCCGCCGTAATCCTTAGCGTAAGCCAAAAGCACAGTCAGACTGTCCACAGCAATACGCTGCGGATCAAACTCCTTGATTAACTTTCCTGCGCCGCTTTTTTCCAGCCACTCCAAACTGTCCTCACCCAACTCCGGCTGCAACTCAGGAGTAAAAATAAGAATCTTCTCAGCCTCCTCAAGAGCAGGCAAATCCCAGCCAAAACGCAAAGCCCTAGCCGCCAACCGATCCTTGTCGTGCTCCTCCAAAGTGATGTAAACGCCCTTCTGCTTATACTTCAAAGCGCCCTGCACAATGTACTGCAACGCAAAAGTAGACTTGGCAGTACCCGGCGTACCAGTCAAAAGCACAGTATCCCCTTGAGGGAAACCACCTTCCATCAACTCGTCAAATCCGCGAATACCAGACGGCACACGCTCAATCTTCTTTTCCTTTTCCATTTTACCTCACCGGCACCTTACTTATGATCTCCTTAATCACATCATCAGTCTTAACTTCAGTAGCCTTACCCTCATAGTTAAGAATAATCCTATGCCGCAAAATAGCAGGCGCAACCGCCCTAACATCCTCAGGCGTCGTATAAGTACGACCGTTCAAAAGCGCAGTGGCTCTCGCCCCAAGAGACAGGTTAATCGTAGCCCGAGGCGACGCCCCCCAACGCACATACTTCCCCAACTTCACGTCAAAATCCTTCGGCCTCCTCGTAGCATTAACAAGACTGACGATATACCGCTTCACTTCGTCGGCGAGGTATATCTGCTTGACTAAACCCTGGTACTCCAGAATTTCGTTGACGCCTAAAACACGGTTTATTTCATACTCGGAAATGCCTTTGATGTCTACGTTCTGGTCTATGATCCGGATCTCATCCTTCTTGGGGACATAACCTATGCTGATTTTAAACAGAAACCTGTCCACCTGAGCTTCAGGCAAAGGATAAACACCCTTAGTCTCAAGAGGATTCTGAGTAGCCAACACGAAAAAAGGCTTAGGCAACGGCAAAGTCTGCCGGCCAATGGTCACCTCACGCTCCTGCATCGCCTGAAGAAGAGCAGACTGCACCTTAGGAGGAGTCCTGTTGACTTCGTCGGCAACAAGGAAATTAGTGAAAACAGGCCCCTTAATGGTGTAAAAACCCTTCTTCTCCTCGTAAATAGTTACTCCCGTAATGTCAGTCGGCAGAAGATCAGGAGTAAACTGAATACGCTGAAGCGACGCATCCTTCACGGTCTGAACCATCGCCACAACAATCAAAGTCTTGGCGACACCAGGAACACCCTCAAGAAGAATATGACCGTTACACAACAAACCCTTAATCAGGGTGTCGATAATATCATCCTGACCTATAACTATCTTATGTATTTCCTGGCGAAAAACCTCAAGCTTCTCATTGCAAGAGTTTATCCGGCGGGTCAAGTCCGTTGGGTCCACATCAGTCCACCCCTAAATGCGGAACGCACCGCCGAAGGATGCAATGCGGCGGCGTTAAAGCCACCACATCATCTTCTTTCCGGACCCCGCTTTAGACTTACCGACTGCGCTCTTGATGATGCCCATCGACTTAAGCTTATAGCAATGACTGTTGGCAGTTGACCACGAAATTTTGCTTTCCTTGGCGATGACGTACGTTGATTTAGGGTTTGCCGACGCCTTTAAACCATCCAAAATCACTTTGTCCACTTCAGACAAATCTGATTTGGAATACTGGGATTCGGTCTTCATTTTTTTCTCCTTTTTTTCTCTAACCTTAGTTTAAATTCCTCAAGATAATGGGGGGACTAGGGCCGGCCCTTTCGGAACCGGCCCTAGTCTGTGGGGGTCTCGTGGTTAGATTTACGCGTCGTTGACGATTACCGTCAGCGTCCCTTGAGTCACGCTACCTTCATATACTCCGAATGGTACGCGGATTCGTATGTTCACTACTCTGCTTGTTCCAGGCAGGAACGGCGCTGTTGTGTAACGGGATTGAGTGTCCGTCGTCGCACCCACGAAGTAGAGGGCTTGCGTGCACGCTGCGTTGGTTGCTCCGGGAGCTTCCATGTTCCAGCGGTATATGCGAACCTTGCTGCATGCGCTATTTGCTGCAACACAGTAAGGCCCTAACCGGGTGTTAGCGCCGCCTGTTCCGGCTATTGCTCCAACAGCCCATCCTTGGCCTCCGTCTGTGGTCAGTGTCACTAGCTGGCGGTTGCCTGCGACAGAGAAGTCGATGCTTCCCTGCAGGGTCTTGGTGTGGGGTGTTATGCCGATGTAGAGTTTGGTGTCCGATGTATTGCAGAGACCGCCTGTGCCGTTCTGAAGCATCCAGTAGTATTCGTAGCTGGCGTTGTGGAAGCGGCCTATCATGTATCGGTCTAGTCTGGGGGGTATTACGCCGTCTGGGTCTGTCAGGTAGACAAGGTTTCTTGTTTCGTTATATTCTAGGGCGTCGACCCAGAGGAAGTCGAGTGACCCGCCGGCGGGAGCCGTGTAGTCGCCGGATTCGTTTTGTAGGACAACGAAGTTGCCTGCGTCGAACGAGGTGGCAAGTCCTGTACCGAACGGCCTAGCGGTTGGCTGGGATACGTTGAACCATGCGTGGGTTATGTTGTGTGACCCTATGTTCTCAATCTGCATGGCGAAGAATTTGCTTGATTCGCTTGTGTTCACGCAGTCGGCGCCTGGTGTGCAGCCGCTGTAAGACAGCGCGTTGGGGTCAATGTTCACGTTGGTGACTGAGCTTATACTCACCGACACGGTGCTCGAGTCTGTTGAGTTAACCTGCAGAGCTTGACTTTCAGCGGGATTTATCAGGAATAAAATCCCGCACAAAAGCAGCGCCGTCACAATTGTTCTTTGTTCCATTTTTTTGTCCTCTGTTTTTTTGGTCCTCCTTTTTAAGTTTATTGTCTCCTTTTTTTGATTGATTTTTTGTTTATCGCTTACAGGCTTGCTCCTGCGGCCAATGCTACGACAGTCAGGGTTCCTTGGGTAACAGTACCTTGAGCAGTACCATAAGGCACGCTGACTCTCACGTCGACTATGATGTTGCCGCCTGGGTATAACCAGGTTTGCGTTAGGTAGTCGGCGTAGTCGTTGGCTGCAACTGTCGCGCCAGGCATATCCATGTTCCATTTGTAGAAGTACACCTGGGTGCAGTCGGAAAACGCAGCCACCGAGTAGTTCCATGAGTTGGCTGCTGCGTCTCCGACTATTACGTCGGCCCAGGACCATCGCACGTCAGTGGTGTCTACTGCTTCCATGTTTCCGCTTCGGCAGTTGTTGGCTGTGAATCCTGAGCCGAGGGTGTCGCCGCAAGCGTTTAGTGTGACTGAGCCGTCCTGTGACTGGTTGTGGGGTGTCTCCCCTATGTAGAATGTGGTTCCAGTGTTGTTGCACAGTCCGTCCGCGCCGGGGTCCAGTCCCCAGAACCATTCTGTGTTTGCTTCGCGGAATCTGCCGTGGGTTGTTATGCCGGCGGCTGTTGTTAAGTATATGAGTAAGGTTTCGTTGAATTCCCTGCGGTTGACGAAGTGGTAACCCATCTGGTTGGATGCGTTGCGGCGGATTCTTACGAAGTTGCCGGCATCATATGCTGTCGGGTTACCTGTTCCGAACGGGCGTGTTGTTTCAGAAGTAGTGTTGAACCATATTGCGGTTATGTTTGTTGAACCGATGTTTTCTATCTGTATTGCTTTTTCTGTGCCTCGCGCGCCGGGGTCTACGGCGTCTCCGCCAGTCCAGGACAGGGATGTTGGGCTGACGTCGATCAGCGTTTTTTCTGCAACTTGAACGCTGATAGATACGGTGTCAGTTTTTGTGACGTCAGCGGCCACAAGTGTCGTAAATATCAATATAGTCAATAAGGCTGGGATTATTGCCCAGTTCGCTCCGGTTTTTTTCATTTTTGACCTTCCTAACCCACGAGACCCGAAGCGCTACCCTTACCGTATCAACGGACTATTTCTTAGTCGTTTTTAGGCCACTATATTCTCATATCACGATAGTGTGATAGTGATATAGTGAGATACGTTAATTTCATTAAACGAAGTTGCTTAAATACCTTTCGTTTTTTATCGAGATATAGATATATCACTATATCGAGATATAAATTGTTCTGCTGCACCCCCGATTAAACGACCAATTTTAATGCCCGCAGCATTGCGATTTATCACCGATATATCGATATATTAATATATCAATCGATAGTACGGCCTCTTTCTACCACACACAACCAGCAGTATAACAACAAAAAACCAGATTAAAACAAAACACCCGAAAAAACACAACTTAAATAACACCAAAACATAACATAAAGGAGAGAGAAATGCCCAAAAAACGCCTGCTTGCCACAATACTCCTTGCCGCAGCTTTCATCGCACTAACCACCAACGCCACGGCATACTCAATAGGCACGGCCCCCGGAGTCCTTGATTTGGGGGAAATAGAGAGGGGGCAATCGAAGGAATTTGAGTTTTATTTGATAACCACCGCGGACCACGATGTCATAGTGGGATTATCGCCCATAAAGGTCCACGAAGGCTTTTTCAGGCAGAATGCAACGGTCGGCGCCTATAACTTCACCCCGTCTGAGGCAAGCCAACTTGATCCTGGAAACTGGCTGACTATCCGCAGAGACCCTGTTATAGTATCGCCTAAGAACTCTTTTATACTGCACCTAGCCGACGGTTCGGTGGTGAAGGCGAACGCGAAGGCAGAGCTTGAGATAAAGGTGCCTGATGACGCAGAACCATGCTACTACGCAGGCTCCGTGAACCTCATACCGCAGGAAATACCTGGCCAAGGCATAGGCGTGCAGACTATAGGTGTCACCAGATTCATGTACGTTTTCAGGGTTCCTGGAAACGGGTACAGAAAAGGGGAGATAACCGACATTCAGGCGGAACGAGAAGCTCAGGATAAGGTGCGCATTGACATGGTTTTCAAGAACACTGGCACTTGCACTTTAATCCCTTGGGCGGACCAAGCGGAGATATTCAACAACCTGGACAACTTGGCGTCTACGACTTATAGCGGGCCCACTATTGTTAAACCCCGTGAAGTGGCTATACTGAGCACTTACTGGGTGGATACCAAGAAGGATATCGAATCCGGAATTTACCGCGTTGTTGCGCGGGTTGAGTACATAACGGATTACGCTTATAGGGAACAGACGGTTAACGTTCCAAAGATTATTTCTGCGCCCAGAATACGTCCCACAGCTCAAGGGTGTTATTTCCCGTGGTGGATTCTGCTCGTGCTGATTGGGTTGTTCCTGATAGTGTATGCTGTCGGAGCGTTGCAGCTTGCGTATACCGCACTTCTTGCTTTCATAATATGCGGTTTGTTCACTGTTGTGGGGCTTTTTGTCTGCCCAAACGACATACCGGTGAGATGGATTTTAATAGAACTAATCGTCATACTAATAGTCGTCTACTGGAAGACTTAGACGTTTCAAGGGGGTTAAAATGGTTTCGAATGTTAAGTTGGGCATATTGATTGCTGTTATAGCGCTCTTTGCAGTTGCCGTATTGGCGGCGTGTTATTCCGTCTGGGATTTGAGGCGGGTGGATGTACCTGACTCCGGATTGGTTGGAGAGGACGTGAATCAGGACATGAGCTTGTTGTACAAGGAGAAGGTTTATAGGTTCCCCGCTAACTTCACTGTTTTGCCGTCTGACATAGGAAGCAGCAAACTCAACATAGGTGTCGCCACAGACACCGCCAGCCTCAATTTTGGGATAGTTCCCGTAGGATTCAACGTCACCAAGACGCTGAACATCACAAGCCCCGAATCTAACAACGCAAAAATTTTCATACGAGTAAAAGGCAACATAAGCAGCCAGCTAAATCCATCCAGCGACAGCGTCAATCTGGCGCCGGGCACCAAAAACATCGTCACGCTGGTTGCGGCAGGCACTGAGATAGGAGAATACTCGGGGGAAGTCCAAGTTATAATCAAGGTACCGCGGTACTTCTTCATGAGCCCGTTCATACCGTACATGTAAAGATGAAGAACGCCGCCTTAACCATAATTATTTTGCTAACATTGGCCTCTGGGGCATCCGCCTTAGCCATAAAGGTGGACGTGGACAGAATCATCGACGGATTCAGGAACTACGCCACAGCCCAACCAAACCTTACAAACCAACCGCAGGTCTTTAAGATGGATTGGGAAAACAGCGGGTCAGTAGGTTGCCTCACCAGATACAGAGTAGTAATCCAAAACGCATCCAACAAAACAGTCGCCCAAATATGGAGCAAACAATCCCCGCTCGAAACAGGCGAACACGACGACTTCACAGCGTACTGGTACCCAGACGCCGAAGGAGAATACACCGCACAAACATACGTCCAATTATGCTACATCGCGATAGAAGGGCCGGAATTCAACTTCACCGTCCTAAACGCAACAAAACCCCAACCGATAAAACAGGCCGGCCTAAAAGTCCAGGCGGAAAATACGAGGGATGAAGTCCTGCTTCAACTTAACCCCAATTATACGTGGGGTCCGACCGCCATCACCGCCATCGATTACCCTACCGGATGGATTTTTGAGCCCTACGAAACCAATCTTACGGCAGACCAGCCCGTAGAAGTCGCATTGAACTATACGCCGGTAAAATGGGTGGGCAGAAACATAACCATAGTTGCGGCCTCGTTGGACGGGCTTCATCAGGCCTCTTTTGTTTATGAGCTTAAGCCTGAGGGTTTGTCTGATGAGGACGTTTTTATTTATGTTGAGGCCGGAATTATCGTTGTTCTTGCCCTTTTTGTTCTTGTTTTAATGAAGGGTAGGAAGAGGCGGGCTGCTGAGTCTCGTTCAGTCAAGAAGAAGTGATTTTTTCAGACGGCTACAGGCATAATTGAGGGCAAGGCCCGTTTAGGTAGGTAATGCGGTTTTTAAGTGCCCTTTTTAAATACAAATTACGAATATAATTCTATATATCACTATATCGGTATAGGAATATATAGGCCAACGCACATACATTAACACGTCGGTACGCCGGCCATAATAGTGGTATATGGGGGTGGAGGGGGTCTTAAAATTAGTGGGGGAGATTAAGGGGTCTCGAAGTGTCTAGTCCCAATGTAATAGGGGTCGTCTCAGGGAAAGGCGGCGTAGGGAAAACAACGACTGCAATTAACTTCTCCACTGCACTACATGACTTCAGGGAGGAAGTCACCCTCGTTGACGCCAACCTCAAAAACCCCAACGTTCTTCTACATCTTGATTTACCGCACGTACCAATCGCACTTCAGCACGTCCTAAACGACGGAATAGACATCCGGCACACCATACGAGTACACCACTCAGGCCTCAGGATTGTTCCTTCTTTGATATCTTTCAACCAAAGGGACGCTAACCTTGAGAACCTAAAGCACGTAGTCCGCCAACTTGAAGGCACCGTAGTGATTGACGCTCCGGCCGGCATAGACGAGGACACCAAACACATAATCAACGCCACAAACCAGCTTCTTGTCGTTCTAACGCCCGACGTTCCCGCCGTAACTGACGCCGCCAAGACAATCAAGTACGCCAAGGAGATCAACAAAAAGATTGTGGGTCTTGTGGTCAACCGCGTCAAAAACGACGCGTACGAACTTACCCCCGACGAAATCGAGATAATGTGTGAGACGCCCATAATCGCCTCCATACCCGAAGACGACAACATAAGGAAAAGCATATTCAGCTCAACGCCAGTCGTAAGATACAACCCCTATTCGCCGGCCACGGTACAATACCAGAGTCTGGCGGCAAAACTCCTCAGCATACCCTACGACCCGCCCCGCAGCAGCCTGTGGAGAAGATTACTTTCAGTGTTCTGACCATGAACAAAAAAACAGCCCTGAGAAACATGATTGCGGCGGCGATAATGATAGGGCTGATTATTCCCGCAGTAAAAGCAGACACATTATCCGTAACAGACCTAACAATAACGCCAAACATATTCTGGCTCCAAAAATCAGACACAATAGAGATAAAGGCCCGCTGCAAATACACAAACACCACAACAACATTGTACGTTGACGGGGCAGTCATGTACGCAGAGATATACGCCCCCGGCACCAGCTCCCCCGTAACATCCCCCTTCCTTTCTTACGACACAGGAAGCGGCTTCTACCGCTACTCGTTACCCCCCATTTTCTCACAGACCGGATTCTACACAATCAAAGCAGTCTGCAACTACCTCAGCATGACGGCTTCAGCCCAGCAAGACACTCCAGCACGCCGCCTCAGCCTATCCATAATACGCGACAAAAACAACATTGAAACATATCTCGGCGGCCAAATAACTATTGACGTTGCATTCAAGCTGGATGGCCAGATTGTCACGCCTACCCAAGATACTTTCAGCGTGTATCTTAACGACTACCGGCTGAACCAACCTGCTCCGCCGATTATAGTAGACGGAAACAAGCAGCGCATAACAGTTGACATACCTGAAAGCAGCAGAAACATCAAAGAAGGCACATACGACCTTGAACTGAAGGCAGGCGCGCAAGGAGAGAGCGTAAGCCAAGACATAACGGATTATGTGAAAGTCAACGGGCCGCTTAAAATCAAGATACTTAACGACGCCATAGTTTGCCCTGCCAACAAGCCCTGCGAAGCGGTTTTGAATGTCAGCGTCGAATACTACGCCGGCACTATAGGCGACCTTAGAGCAGACACCAATTTTGAGTCTGTTATAATGGGGGAGTACCTGCCGGGCAAGGTGGTCTCAATAAAGCAGGTCACCTGCAACGACCTCAACAAGATTTGCCAGGTCACCGTCCTTATACCTAGCACCTTCAATGCCGGCTCTTACGACCTGTTTTTGACGGTTGCGACTCCGCGCCTGACCGCCTACGACTACAAGGACCAGGATTCCGTCACAGTAACGTCAGTGCTTCATTTCTCCGGAACAATAATGTCGGCTCAGGGGAACCCCATTCAGACAACGCTCACCTTCAACGACAAAACAACTGGCGACACCATAGAGACTAACACCGACGGCATAGGAAACTACAACATAGACTTGCTCCCGTCCACATACGACGTCACACTCCAATTCTCAACGGGCGCTATAGTGACTTTCTACAACGTCAACATATCAAACAGCGACCTGACAAGCGGCGTAAGCGACGTAATACACTACGACGGCCGCCATACAATACAGGCGCCTCCTGATGGTATTCGGCTTGTGGAGCTTGCGGTTTTTGAGTTTGGTTTTCCGTTCCAGGCCGCTGAGTCGGAGGTGAAGTATGATGACATGGTTGTGAAAGGTCCTGAAAGCGGGTTGAGCGTCTTCATGTGTGACAGCTGGAATTTCAAGACCAGTTCCTGTTCGAGTGAGTGGACTCGCGTAGAGTCGGAGGTTAACACTATAAGGAACGTGGTTCATTTCGTCTTCAATCAGTCTGCGACGTTCTTAATCGGCGAAACGCTTGGGCTCACGATAAAGAACTTGGATTTCACGGACAAGACGTACAACATCGGAGACCCCATATTCCTAAGAGGCCGCGTTCAGAATACTGATGGCAATTATATTGATGGTGTTTCTGTGACTGCTCGTTTCAGTGGTGAGTCTGACGTTTATAATGTTCTTACTGCGTCTGGGGGTAGGTTTGAGGTGCAGGTTAATGCGCCTAAGCGGGAGGGGCAGAGTGAGTTGGTGCTTACTGCGTCCAAGTCTCCGTATCAGGAGACTAATTATACGACTTTGCTTAGTATCAACCGTAAGCAGGAACTTACTGTTTTGGGTCTGCCGGACATCGTTCCAATCACTTTCAACAAGACTAACCGTGTGACTTTCACTTTGTACAACAGCGGTCAGGTGAACTTTACGGACCCGGTTTACATTAACCTGCAGGATTTCCCCAGTCAGCTTTATCAGTTTTCTCCGCCGTCTTTAACTCGGTTTAGCGTGGACGAGAAGAGGGACATTATTATGGAGGTTACTCCCACTGAGGACGTTTGCAGTGGCGGCATATGCAAGGATTATATGTTGGTCACGCTTAACGTGAAGTCCGGCGAATACGAGAATCCGCACAGCTTCAGCTTCAAGCTGGAGAACATAAATAAGAACGTAGTAAGCAATGGAACCGACGAAGCTGCCTTAGACGAAGAAAACGTGCCTGGAGGCACCGGATTCGCCACCAGCATCAAAATGCCTTCAGTAAGCGTTGAAGCGGCAACATACGTCTTCCTGCTGTTTGTCATCGTAGGGCTTTTAGCGCTCATAATCACTAAACCTGTCCATGGGGGGTGGAAAAAGGGGCCGCCTAAATCCGATTTCGGCGGTGGAAGGCGGCCTTCTTTTGGGGGTGTGATTCGGCCTTCGAGTAGGTCGGGTTTTGGGGAGGGTAATAGTGATGGTTTAATAGGCACGAGAGCCTCAGTAATTAAGCGCATTAAGAGGAACATAGAGTGATAAGCAAGGTTTGATTATGACCCGCGTAATAGCTATTGTTTCGGGAAAGGGCGGCGTTGGTAAGACTACTGTTGTGTCTAATTTGGGCGCCTCCCTTATCAATGAGGGACAGAAGGTGACGATGGTGGACGCCGACATTACCGGCGCCAATCTCGGGCTTCATTTTGGCCTTACTGCGCCTCAGGTGAGTATTCATAATGTTTTGAAGGGTGAGGCTCCTTTGTCTGACGCTATTTATACGCATCCTACTGGTCTTGAGGTTATTCCGGGTTCGTTGAATGCTCAGTATGCTGATGTTGTTCCTCGTAATTTGAGGGAGATGTTGGAGCATACTTTGTATGAGCGGGATTTCATTTTGATTGATTCTCCTACTGGTTTGGGGGAGGATACTTTTGCTGCGGTTGATTCTGCTGATGAGATTCTTATTGTGACTCATCCTGAGCTTCCGGCTTTGGCTGACGCGTTGAGGACTAAGGTTGTGTTTCAGAAGAGGGGTAAGAAGTTTGCGGGCGTTGTCTTGAATCGTGTTCAGGGTGAGGATGAGGTGAAGGCGGAGAACGTTTCAATATTCTTGGATTTGCCTATCGTGGGTATGATTCGGGAGGATCATCGTATTCGCAAGTCGGTTGAGACTAAGAGGCCTGTTGTTTGGCGGTATCCTCATTCGATTGTGAGCAAGCAGATGAAGCAGGTTTCAAGCGGGCTTCTTTCGAAGGATGTTGATTTTGAAATCAGCATGAAGGACCGCATAAGGGACTTTTTGTCCAGGTAGGGTTTTTTAGGGTTTTGGGGACATTGATTAATAGGTTGCGGACTTACGTCCCCCATTTGGTTTTATGGCCTACGACATAGGGTTGTCTTCCTGGAAAAAGGCTAAGGCGTCTGCTTCAGATGGGGGCAGGGATGTTCATTCTGGCGGTAAGAAGGGTGCAGGCGCTGCGCATAAGGATTCGCCGTCTAAGCAGGATAGCGGGGATGACGCAGGGGAGAAGGAGGAGCGTCTGGATGAGGTTAAGGAGGCAGTTCATGCTTCCTCTTCGGGCGGAGGTAAGAAGGCGGCTGTGTCTGGTGGTCAGACTGGTAATCTTTTGGGTGACATTAAGGTTTTGGAGGAGGGCGGAAAAACCGGCATTATCATTGAGGCTAAGGAGATTGAGATTCCGACTGGTTCGGTCGAGATTGTTGAGCGCGGCGGTTTGCTTAGGATTCGCGGCCCTCCTGGCGGGTTTGTGAGCATCCAGGTCGGTTTGGAGGGTGTTGTTGACGTCAAGAAGATTAAGGATCATGTTGAAAGCAGGAGGTCTGTGGCTTCTTCCGACGAAGGGCAGACTGTTATTGTTGAAGATGAGGAGGAGGCGCCGCGTAAGGAAAGCCACACTGAGATAAAGCTTCTAGACCTTAGGAAGGAGTTTAGGGATCAGTTGGACGGGGAAACTGAAGGAGGGCCGGATTCAGGGTTGAATGAGGCTGAATTGGGGCTTTTGGAGAGGGTTATTTTCAAGGCGATGAACCGCCATGGCGCCGCCCCAGGCAAGGCGGGTTTGGATTTGGATAAGCTCAAGAAGCTTTCTTTGGAGAACCTTGCTCGTTCGTCCCAGCTGAGGAACAAGAGGGACGCCATAAACAGCGTCGCATACACCCTAAAGCAGTTCCTGCAGATTAGGTTCGGGATTAAGGACGAGCTTACGTACAAGGAGATGGCGCGCAAACTCAGGGACTTCAACATCAAGGAGGACCTTAAGGCGCCAGTAATAACATGCTTCAACCGGATTGCCGACGCAACTTACTCGGACGACGCCGACGTAAGGGAGGTGGAAGAGAACCTGTCAGGCCTCTACGACATGGCGAAGCACGTCATTACAGAGTTGAGTTGATGTGTACTCCCGAGAATACGTTATGGAGCAGGCCGGCTCTGTTTCTTCGCGCCGGCTGGTGGAAGTCCTGTTTCTGTGCAGCCTTGTTTTTGTGGCTGTTTATTGGGTGCTGGGTCCCTTAACCCATGAGTTGTCGCATATTTTGGTCTTGAAGGCCTTGAAGTGTAGGTTTTCGTTTTCTTTTTTTTGGGGTTTTGGTGGGGTTCAGGCTTATATTACGCCTTACTGTGAGTTGGGGGTTCTTAAGTCTGCGGCTTTTTTTTCCGCGGGGTTGTTGACGGAGCTTTTTTTTGGCGCGTTTTGTTTTGTGGTTGCGGACAGGTTTCTTGATGAGAACCGCGTTTTCAGTTCTATTCTAGCTACGACTGCGGGGTCGGCTTTCGTTTTGGGGCCGGTTGTTTATTTGTTGGGGGGTGAGGGTGACGTTAGGATGTTGGTTAAGTTTACGGGGGTTAATGTGAGTCCTTTTGTTTTGGGAGGGCTTTTGGGCGTGTTTTTGTTGACGGTTGATGTTTTCTGGGTTTATGGGCATATGACGCGCATGTGGAAGGAGTATGAGGAGGGGGTTACGCGTAGGAAGCAGCTTGTTGAGATTGCAGATGAGATAGGTGACGGCGGTAAAAGTCCTCGTTCTGAGTAAGTCTTAGGCTCGTGGGCGGGGCCTGCGTTGCTGCTGCTCCATCTTTTTTCGTAGGCTTTTTATCCGCTGGTTTATTGTTTTGACTACAATCATTGCGGTCAGTATCAGCAGCATTAGGACGAATACGCCGTATGAGCGTGCAAGTTGCGGCAGGCGTCCTGGAGGCGGCGATACGGTCAGGGTTATTGGAGCGTAGGTGTATGCGTCTTCGTTGGTTGACACTATGATTGTTGCTTCGCATGTGACTGATTGGTCTTTGGCGTTTAATGTTATGCTTGCGGGTATGAGTTGTTTGGGTCGTAGTATGTCTATTTTGTCCCAGTTGTATGAGTTTAGGCAGGGTTCTGCGTTTTCTATTTTGGCTGTTATTCCTCGTAGGTTTAGGTATCCTATGTTGCGTAGTAGTAGTGGTATTTCGTCTTTTTCTCCTGCTTTGATTACGAGTGCGGGTGGTACTTCTTCTATGTTGAGGCGGTAGCGGTTGGCTGCTGCGAGCACTGTCACCCAGACGTAGTCTATGTCTAGTACGTCGCCGAAGCGGAGGGCTCTTACCGGCACGACGTATACTCCGGATGCCGTGTAGGGGGGTACTACGAAGACTGTTCTCAGTAGGCTTTCGTGGGCCCCTATTGATGTTACCATTGCTGATGTGGCGTTCCATCCGGGCGTGATTACCGGTTCTATTGTTATGTTGTCTGCGGCGTAGTCTCCTAGGTTTGTTATGTTTATGATGAAGGGTATGTTTGCTCCTTGTTCGCCTGTCACTGCTCTGTCTACTGGTTCTATGTGGACTGAAATCTGCGTTGTTCCGGCATTAGGTCCTTCACCTCTTTCTGGGACTGTGACTGTGGTGGTGGTGTATGTTAGCGTGGTCACCGGCTGCTGGTAAGGCACCGGTTGCGGCTGCGGCTGGACTATGGTTGATGTGACGGTGATTGTTGTGGGGATGCTTATGTTTATGGGCTGCGACAGTTCGCTTACGACGAAAAGCCCTGGGAGGTATTCTTCAGTTAGGCCGTTTGTAAGCGTCTTGTTTGAGGGTATTGACCATAGGTATTCGTGTGGTACTGATGCGTTGAATGTCAGGTTTATTGTGGATAGGCGCGGTATTCCTGATACTCCTGAGCAGGTGAGCGTTGGGGGGTATGTGTTGACTGTGCATGTGCATTCGGGGCCGGATACGTAGCTGCAGTTGTATATCATCCATGCTTGAGGCAGGTAGAATGTTGCGGCCCATGCGCCTTGGTTTCCGACTACGGTTTGTGATTTTAGGCTTAGGTGGAATGTGGTTGGTATGTTTGTGAGGAATTGTCTTTGGCTTCCGGTTTCTGATAGGTTGGTGTCTAGGTCGTATTGGTATGGTGTTGTGTTTGTTAGTGTTATTATTTTTGTTTCGGGCGGGTTGAATTGGCCGTCGTCTTCTTGTGCTAGGTATCTTGTTGTGTTGCTGTAGTATGTGTCGTATCCGCTTGTTGGTTTTGGTGCGAGTAGTATTGCGTCTGGGGGTGAGAATATGGAGGAGACGTTGAATTTGTATGTGGTGTTTGTTTCGTATAGGGTGGCGTTTTTGGGCGGTATCCATTCGTATTCTATGTTGGTGTATTGGCGCGGTTTCATTGGGGATATTAGTGTGTAGTGTAGGCGCATTGTGTCGTTTTCTTGTAGGGTGCATCCGGTGTTTGCGTTTTGGAATGGGGTTATGATTCTGTTTCCGTCTTGGTCTTGGGCTCTTACTCTGTAGGAGTATTGGCCGTATTCGGTCATTGGTATTTGGCTTGTTCCGTAGGGGTTTGGCCCGGTGGATAGTATTGTTGGTCCGAATATGAGGCTTAGTATTCTTAGTATGAATGTTGGTTCGGGTCTTTGTGTGAGGGTGTATGTGTTTATTATGGTGTTGTTTGGTCCGATGATGTCTGCGAATACTGCGTTTACGTTGTCGTTTGGGTCGTATATGTCTGCTAGTAGTCGTGCTGTTCTGTTGAATGCGCTGTATTCGAGTGAGACGTTTTCGATTATGGGGGAGTTTGTGCCGTTTATTTGGGTTGGTTCGCGTAGGTGGTGTATTTCGCTTGTGGTTGTTAGGCCGTGTGTGTCGTTGACGCGTATTCGGTAGAGGTTTTCTGTGCTTGTGGCTACTGTGTAGGGGTATGTGTATCTTAGGCCGTTTGTTTGGTTTGTTGTTTCGTTTGTTATTGTTGTTGGTTGTATTGTCGTCCAGGTTCCGTCGTGGTATACTTCTAGTACGGGTGTTGTTGTGTTGGAGATGTGGTTTGTGGGTGTTATGAGTGGGTTTATTACGTATGCGTCTCCGGGGTTTAGGTTTAGGTCGGTTAGGTTTTGGATTTGTAGTGGTTGTGTGCATTCTACGCAGTAGTATGTGGGTTTTTGTATGCAGCGGTATGAGAGTACGTCGCAGGTGTTTGTTGTGTTGCAGGATGTTTGCGCGTATTCTTCTGTTTCTATTAGTGTGGCGTTGTAGATTCCTCTGTTGTAGAGGTATATGCGGGCGGGTGTTGTTGCGCATGTTCCCCATGGGTCGGTTATGTTGCATGTTGGGAGTTGACCTGCTTGTGGGGGTGATTCTCTTATGTGGAGTATGTGGGGTCCGAATATTGGTTGTGGTTGTATGATTGTTATGTTGCGGGTGACGTTTTGGGTTATGTTTTTGGGTTCTACTGCGAGTGTTGTGGCGAATATTCCGGGGTTGTAGTGTTCGGTGAGGTTTTCGAGGGTTTTGTTTATTGGGATTAGGAATACGTCGTCTGTTTGGGCTTCTGTTGTGAATTGTATGTCGAAGGGGCTCATTGATGTTGGCGTTAGGCTTCCTTGGAGGTTTATTGTGTGCAGGGTGTTGTTTATGCTGCATGTTAGGGTGTAGTTTTCGGGTACTGTGCAGTTGTATGCTAGCCATGACGTGGGTAGTTTGATTGTTGCGTTCCATGGTCCGGTGTTTAGGTCTCCTGTGAGTGGGTGTATTGTGAGTTTTATGGTCGTGTTTGTCTGGGCGTTGAATCGCCGGTCTTCTTTGGTTGTTGAGGGGTTTGCGTCGAAGTCGTAGTTTACTGCGGTCTTGTTTGCGAGCGTGATGTTTAGCGAATCTGGGGGGTTGACTATGGGGTCTTCTTCGCCTGCGTGGTAGCGGCTTCCGTTTACGGTGGGGTAGTGGAATCCAGGTTGAATGTCCCATTGCAGGGTCGTGTTGTCTCCGGAGAAGTAGATTGTGGCGTTGTGCGCGTATGTCGTGTTGACTGGCGGGTAGAGCGTCAGGTTGCGTGTAGGCAGCAGCTCATAGTGGAGCATCCTGAAGTCGCGGGGTCTTACAGGGCCTTTCAGGGTGAATATTAGGCGGCTTGCTTCTTGGTCTTCTAGAGTGCATGACGTGTCTGCTTGGAGGAATCCGCTGTATACGATGTTTGCTGCCGAGTCTTCGGCTATTATCCTGAACATGTACGCTCCCGCGGTCGTTGCGGGGATATCACTCTCTTCGTATACGGCTTGCAGGGAGCCTCCGAAGAGGGCTTGTGATATAGAAGATAATGTTCCGAGCGTTGTTCTTTCGGATAAATCGTATATTGTGCTGCGCGAGCTTACCGGGTCGAACACTTCCAGTACTACGCTCAGCAGGTTGTTGTCTGGGTCTGTGACGTTTACGGAGACGTTGAAAGTGCGGCTGTATGGGTGGTATTCAAGCGATAGGCCGTTTACTATCGGGGCGTTTGGGTCTGTGCTGCTTGCTGTTTGTACTAGGGTGTATGTGGGGGAGCGGTGCGTTATTCCTGTTGAGTCGGTAGTCTTTATCCGGTATACGTGTTCTCCGGATAGTCCTATGGTGTATGTGAAGTTGAATCTTATGCCTCCTGATTGGGCGTATGTGGCTGTCGGCTGTATTGTGGTCCAGCCGTTGCTTTTGTGGACTTCCATTACTGTGCGGTTGACCGCTTCCGCGGGGGTTATTAGGACGCTTATGTCTGCTGTCGAGCCTTGTATTAGGCTTCTGTTTGTCAGCCCCGCGTATGTTATTTGTCTGCCGCATTCGGTGCAGTAGTATTCTGGGTCGGCAACGCAGCGGTAGCTTGTTGGGCGGCAGTCTTGTGTGTCGCAGGGCAGTAAACTTCGTTCTAGGAGGTCTACGTATGATGCGTTTTGTATTCCGCGGTTGAATGCTATGAGTTTTACTGAGGTGTATGCGCATGTGTTCCATGGGTCGGCGAGGGTGCAGTTGTTTTGTTGGTTTATTTGAGGCGGCATTTCTCGGACTATGAAGAAGTTGGGTCCGAATATGGGGTTGGGTTGTGGTATGCTTACGTTTTGGCTTATGTTTTTTTCTGTTGTGGGTATTACTTTGATGAATAGGCCTGGTTCGTATCTGTCTAGTCTTATTGCTGTGGGTGGTTTTGTTGCGTTTGTTTCTGTTGTGGTTAGGTTTGTTGTTGGTGTTGTTGCGGTTGGGTATGGTGTTTGTTGTTCGCTGTCGTTGTAGTTTCCGTATAGCAGGTAGTATGTGGCGTTTGTTAGGGCGTTTACTGTTGCGGGGAATATTATGTCGGCGGTTGTTAGGTAGTCGTCTTGTGTTGTTTGGTTCCATGCGGCGAATGGTATTAGGTTTCCTTCTTCGTCGGTTAGGTGTAGGGAGGTGTTTATTGCCGAGCCGTATGGGAATGATAGGGTTATTCCTACGGTTTCGTTTGTTCTGTCTTCTCCGTCTGTTTCTGTGACTGTTATGGTGTGCCAGGCGTCGAGTGTCTTGTTTATTGGTATTGCGTATATGTCTGGTCTTGTTGCGATTATTTTTACGGCTAGGGGTATTGTTGTTCTGGCTGGGGGTGCTGTTGCCGCAAAGCATGTTATTGTGCGTAGAGTGCTGTTTGTTTGGCAGTCTACGGTGTTGTTTTGGCTTGTGGCGCTTATTGGCGTTATTGTGTTGGGCAAGCGTATTGTTGCTTTCCAGGGTCCGGCTTGGTTTGTGAGCGGCATTAGGGTCAGGTTTACTGTGGCGTTTACGTTTGTGGGCAGGATTCGTTCTATGCTTGTGTTTGTTGGGTCTGTGTCTAGGTAGTAGTGGAATGCGGATATGTTTCTGAGGTATGCGTAGCGGTTTAT
>CABMCB010000050.1 GCA_902384455.1 uncultured archaeon | reverse complement strand
TCTTTTAGGGGAGGAAACTTATTTTGTCAATCCCCAACGGCGGAGCCAAAACTCCCCCATAAGGGCGACAAAAACAAATTAGCTACCAATACTATTAATACTCACACACGAACAAAAGACCAAATAAGGCCTTAAATGTATAATTAAGGTTCGTTTGTGGTTTTAATGTAAAATAAACGTTCGTTATCTCTTGTTTTATTCGTATACCCATTCTTTTATTTTTACCCAGTTTACTCTGCCGCTTTTTCTTCGTACGATTATGTTTCTTTTTTCTAGTCGGCGTAGGATATCGGATAACGATGCTTTGGGTATCCCGGTTTCCTTGTATATGTAGCTTTGGGTTGTTTCTTCGGTGCCTGCGTCTGCGATTATGTCGAATACTTGTCGTTCTTTTTCTTCCAGCATTTTGTAGACGCTTGACTTTATGCCTGCGCGGGTTGGTGAGGCTGGGCCTTCGGCGTGTATTTCGCCGGCTGGTGGTCGGTGGTTTAGGTCTTCGGTGTTGGTTGATGTTATTGAGTCTATGGCGGGGGATTCTGGCATGTCTACTACTATGGATTCGCGTTTTTTCTCTTTTTTGTTTTTTATGAGTAGTGCTATTGCTAGTGCTGCGGCTGCGATGAAAAGTATCGTTAAGACGGCAATCCATATGTCTTCAGGGTTGTTTTGGGTGTTTTGTGTTGTGTTGTTGGGCGTGGATGTTGTTGTTTGGCCGCCTGTGAATTCGTATGTTCCTGTGTAGTTGAATTCTTCTGTGTCTGGGAATACGAAGAGGCAGTCTTGTCCGCATGGGCTGAATCTGGCTGGTGGTCCCCAGTTTAGTATTGTGCTGTTGTTTGGGAAGTTGATTCGTACTATTGTTCGGTATGGTGTTGCGTTTGATATGAATGTTATGTGCCATGTTTTTCCGTCTTTGCTTGTTAGTAGGCGGGTGTCGTATTGTATTCTGAAGCTTGTTCTTTCTGTTGGGGGTTTTGTTGGGGTGTATTGTATTTGTTGTGTGTTTTTGTCGTATGTGTAGTTTAGTTTTAGGTTGACGTCTGGTTCTATTTGTAGGTTGTCGGCGCCGGGGGATAGTTTTATGGTGTTTGTTGTGTTTTCGGCTTTTTCGAATGTGAGGAAGTTTTCTATGTGGGCTGATCCGCTGTCTTCGAGTGTTATTTCTATTCTTTCGATTTCTGCTGCTTGTGTTATTGCAGCAAGGAGTAGTATGGTTAGTACTACTGCGCTTGTTTTTCGCATTGTAAGTTTCTGTGAAGGGGGGTAAAAAAAGCGTTTTTCCTATTTTTTTAGCATTTTTTCGTATAGTTTGCGGCGTTCTGGGTCTGACATTAGGGTGACTATTTGGCTTACGTAGATTTGTGTCATTTCGCTTACGTCGGCTACTAGTGCGTGCATTTCGTCGCTGCCCATCTTTATTTCGTGTGGTTCTAGGATTTCGATGGCTGTGGGTGCGTATCGCATTATGAAGTTCATGAATGCGCGGAAGTCGCGTGTTATGATTTTGACTTCTGCGGCGCCCGTAAAAAATTCTTTCTCTTCGTCTTTTAGTATGTCGTATATGCGTGCTTCTAGTAGGAAAACGTAGTCTTCTGCTTTTAGTCGTTCGAGTATTGTTGTGCGTAGTGCGACTTCTGCTGCTTTGGAGTCGTTTCCTTGGACTTCGACGAATACGTTGGCTAGTATTCCGCCTTCCGATATTTTTTTGTCTATGTCCAGGTCTTCGTTGAATGTTTCCTCGTATACTGGCTCGTCTTTTGCCATGCGGATGAGTTATGTGAGAAAAAGGTTAAAAGCCGTTTTTTAGGTTGTGGGGGATATGATTAAGCGGGATGAAGCCGCTGTTTGATGTTTCGCTTAGGTGGTTTGATGATGGGACTCTTTTGGTGGAGGAGCCGCGGCAGATTCTTGAGCAGTTTCTTCTGTCTTTGGGTGTTTCAGCGCCTGTTGCCGCAGATGTTCTTGAGGTGTTTGTTCTTGCTCGGAAGGCGGATAGGGCGCTTTCTTTGAGGGCGGTTATGGAGGGGGTGGCTGAGATTCGCCGCAGAAGGGGTGCGGTGGAGGGTAAGGGTTTGGGTGAGAGGAACATTCAGGTGTGGCTTAAGTGGTATGTTGAGATTGGGCTTCTGGAGAAGTCGGGGCGGCTTTATCGTTTTTATGCTAATAAGCTTCCTGCCGACGCTTTTAGGGAGAGCGTCAAGCCGAATGCTGAGAGGGCGCTGGCGTACGTTGAGCGGGCGGCGGATAAGATGCAGGTCGCTTATGGCTTTGAGGCGGGTAAATCTGAGCCTATAAGTTCGTCTGATGCGGCGGACGTCAAGTTTAGTTAGGTTGTTTTTAGTTTTGTATTTCGTGGCGTATTCTGGTGAGTTTTTGGCCTGCGTAAATTAGCGCGTTTATGTGTTCTGCGGGGTTGGCGAGCATTGTCTGCATGTGCCTTTCGTGTTCTTGCGGGGGGAGTTTTGGTCGTTCTCTTTCGCCGAAGAAGTCTGCTTCGTCCGGAATGAACTGGAGGGCTTTGGGGGGGCCTATCGTTGCGT
>CABMCB010000049.1 GCA_902384455.1 uncultured archaeon | reverse complement strand
GTGTGGGCGGGTATTTGGGTGTAGATGACAATTGTCAGAATCTCATTTTAAAGAACGCAGGGTATTGCGTTTGGGTGGGCTGCGTTTGCGGGGCGGGCGGGAACGCGGATGTTTGCGCTGTTTTTTGGGCTTGTATCGGAACTACGGGTGCGGCCGGCGTCGGAATCTGTGATGCCGCCGGCTTTTGTATCTGCAGCTGGCTTGTGAGTATTTCGCGGCTTTTGCCTCCGTACTTGATTTTATAGAAGTCTTTTATGCTTGTTGCAACACCTGATTTTTTGTATTCCAATGCGATGTTTGCCAGGTTTTCAGCTACGTCCTGCCTTTGCGATGCGATTACGGGGTCCATGTAAGCTGGTTTTTCCGGCCCCAACTCTTCCGCCATCGCCATCAGCAGTTCCGCAATCAACGCCGTGTTTCGAATCTCCTGGTCTTTCCTTATGCGGCCTATGACGTAGGATTGCGTTTGCTGGTCCAGTTGACCGTATTTTTCCGGCGTCAGCCCCAGATTCGCAAGGTCCTGAAATGAAACGTCCATTTTAAATCGACTCCAACATCTTTCCAAACCCCAGACGCATGAAACCCAAGACAAGTAAAGGAGGAGCAATATTGGACGCCAGTCCAACTGCTGCTGAGGATATAGTATTTAGGTTTCCGGCTAGTGAGTTTGCTACTCCAAGAGGATGCGTTATCGCCGATGCGCCTTGTGACTCTACTAATTGGGTGAGTTCGGGAGAGGACGTTAATACCGCCGCGCCTGCCGCTGCATATGCCAAGTCTCTTTCTTTTAATTGAGCCATCTCATTTTGTGCCGGTTATTTTTCCTGCGGCCGCACTCATGAACCTTACGGCGGTCGTTTTCATCTGCGCGCCAAGCGTTCCAGTCGCACGGTTTATGCTTCCTAGCGAGCGGCTTAACGCGTCTGTTGAGTCTCTGGTGCGCAATACCGATTTTGATGCAGGCGGCTGAATAATCTCCGGTGGCTCTGTTTCCTTGATTGCCGTCCGAGTTTGTATGTTAGGGTCTTTTGTTACTACTGCCGCCATATTTTAGTTTAGGGTAATCCCGGTAAATAAGCCGGACTTTTGGAGGGAGGGTTGTTTCCGCCAGATTGATCGCTAAACGTTTTTAGGCGGCCGTTTAGTAATCTGTTCTCATGGATGCTCAGGTTCTGTCGAATGTTTATTTTGGGAATAGTTTAGGGGGTTATGTTGCCGCCTTAGGCGTTGTTTTAGTTTCCATTTTGCTTTCCCGCACCATTTATTTCATATTCAAGGGGCTGATGCGCAGGCTTGTGGCCAAGACGGATAGCAAGGCCGACGACATTCTTGTTGATACTGTTGAGGAGCCTTTGACTTTGTTGGTTGCTGTGGGCGGGGTTTATGTTGCGGCTGGTACTTTGGTTCTTCCTGAGTGGGTTGCGTCTTTCATAAATGAGGTGCTTTTGGCTTTGGTTACTGTTGATGTGACGTGGTTTATTTCGCGTTTTGTCGGCAGTATGATTAAGGAGTATGTTGCTCCTGCGGCTTCTCGTAAGGATAGTGCTTTGGATGTTCAGATGCTGGCTATTCTTACTCGCAGTTTTAACGTGTGTTTGTGGGTTGTTGCTGGTATTTTCATTTTGGATAATTTCGGGTACAATGTTACTGCTGTTGTTGCCGGGCTTGGGGTTGGGGGTGTTGCTGTCGCGTTGGCTGCGAAGCCCACTTTGGAGAACATGTTTGGGGGGGCTGTGATTTTCACTGACCGGCCTTTTAAGATTGGGGATATTGTTCGTGTCGGGGGTATTGAGGGGTCGGTCATTGACGTGGGGCTTAGGAGTACGCGTATTTTGACGCCGGAGAATACGATTATTTCCATCCCTAACACTGAGATTGTTAGCAAGCAGATTGAGAATGTGATTGAGCCTGATTTGCGCGTGAGAGTTGTGGGGGTTCTGGGTCTTTCTTATGATACTTCTTCGGATGATTTGGATAAGGCTATTGATGTCGCTAAGGCAGCTATTAAGGGTGCTGAGGGCGTTTCTGGGAGGGATGAGCCTGTTGTTTATTTTAAGGAGTTTGGTGAGTCCAGTCTTAATGTTGAGTTGGTTTATAAGGTGGCTGACGTCAACAAGAAGGCGGTTACGGTGGATAAGGTTAATCGGGCCATTAAGCGGAGTTTTGAGAAAGAGGGGATTCAGTTTGCGAGGTCTATTAAGGCGTTGTATGTGCAAAGCGCCAGGGACGATGATTAGGGGGGTTTATTCGGACCAAATCCATTTTCCCATTATGAGGGTGTCTTTGTAGTCTTCGTCTACGAATGTGTGCTTCCTTTTGCATCCTTCGATTGTGAACCCGTCTTTCTCGTACAGGCTTACTGCCCTTTCGTTTTCCTGGACTACTTCGAGTTCCAGCTTTTTTACGCCTATTTTCCTGCCTTCTTCTTCGGCGTAAGCTAGGGCTTGCGCGCCTACGCCGTGTCCCCAGTAGGGTTTGTCTATGTTTATTCCGAATACCGCCACATGGCTGTTGTTTCCTTTCTGGCGCCGCAGAATGAAGCTCCCGGCGATTTTGCCGTCAACAAGTATCGTGTACCAGGGGTTGCCCAGCTTCTTGTTTTCCGCAAAGTGCTGCCGAGTTTCCTCAAGGCTTACGGGAGGAATCAGAGTCAAGTAGCGCGCCACTTCAAAATCGTTGACTATGCGGTTTATTTCAACAAGGTCCTTTTCTTCGACCGGCCTGAACGCTGCTTCCATATGCACTTAGAAAGAAGGATTAGAATAAAAAAAAGGTTACCTGCGTATGTAGTCTTCGGCCTGTTTTAAAGCTTTTTCTATGATTTCATCTTCCCTGTCTATTTTGCCGTCTTTCATCAGAATTTTTCCTGCGATTATCGTCTCTGTGACGCAGGAGGGGTTGCTGGAGTAGACCAGGTCGCTTTCGATTTTGTGGTGGGGGGTTGTTTCCGGGCGCGTCAAATCCAACAGGAAGAAGTCTGCGGGTTTTCCTTCAGCGATTTCTCCCGACGGAATTTTGAGGGCTTGAGCCCCGCCTTTTGTGGCCATTGCAATTGCTTCTTTGGCCGGCAGAACCGTCTGGTCCCACCTGTGGGCCTTCTGGATTAATGCGGCGAACTTCATGGATTCCAGCATGTTTAGGCTGTTGTTGCTTGCGGCGCCGTCAGTTCCCAAAGCGACGTTTGCGCCTGCCTGCTTAAGCTCAGGGTAAGGCATCACTCCGCCTGTGGCAAGCTTCATGTTGCTTACCGGGCAGTGGACGACAGAAACCCCGCGGTCTGCGAGAGTTGAGCATTCAGATTTAGTCAGCCAAGTGCAATGAGCCGCGGTCAGATTGGGCGTGAGGGCGCCTAATTGGTCAAGGTACTCTACGGGCCTTTTTCCGTGTTGGCGTACGCAGTCTTCGTTTTCCCACCTTGTTTCCGAGAGGTGCGTGTGCACTTGGCATTTGTGTTTTAGGCCGTATTCTGTGGCCCATTTTATGTTTTCTGGGTTTGTGGCGTATACGCTGTGTATTGCTATTGCTTTTTTTATGAGCGACTTTTTTTGTGGGCGTTGAGACAGGGTTTTGTCTGCGTTTTTCTTTTGGGTTTCTGCTTTTTCTTTGTCGCCTTTGTCCAGAAGTAGCGCTGAGACTGTCGCCCGCATTCCCGCGTCGTCTGATGCGCGGGCGGCTTCTGCGGGGTGAAAGTACATGTCGTTGAAGCATGTTGTTCCGCAGTGAATCATTTCCAGGCATGCGAGTCTTGTTCCCCAGTAGACGTCGTCCGGGGTGATTTTTGCTTCCTTCGGCCAGATGTGGTTTGTGAGCCAGTCGGAAAGCTCCAGGTCGTCGGCGTATCCCCTAAGCAGCGTCATTGCGGCGTGCGTGTGGGAGTTGATTAATCCGGGAAACGCCGCTTTACGCCCTTTGGCGTCGATGACTATGCCCGCTTTGCTTGGGGTGCCGCCTATTTTGCTTATGGCTCCGTCTTCGACGTAGATGTCTCTTTTTTTGCCGTCCATCCAGACGCTCTTGACAAGCAATGTTTCTGCCATTTGAGTGCTTATTTTAATTGGTTCACATACTAAAAGGAAGTGGACGAGGAGAGGATCAAAGTGGCTGAAGACGACAACATGATAACTGATTTGGTATCTCGTGTTAAGTGGAAGACTGTTCTTGTGACTGTGTTCATTGTTGCGTTAGTTTTAATCCTTCTTATTGGCGGGATAAAGGGCAGCTTCAACGTCAAAAATGGGATAGGCATAAAATCAAGCTTAGACCCAGACTCCGTCAAACCGGGGGGAAGAAGCAGACTGGATGTTGAAGTTCAAAACGACGACGAAAGCAACAGCGTCAACATTCAGGTGACTGCCGCAACATACGACAGCAGACTGATTTTTGACAGCGGATTAGTTAATGACACCCAGTGGACTGAGACTGTGAGGGTGGGCCCTAAGGAGACGCGGAAGCTCAGTAAGACTATGCAGCTTCTGCCAGGCGCTTTGGAAGGCAAGTACAGGATAGACGTTTCCGCTTCAGATACGCCCGGCTTTGAAGGCACCAAGGACAGCCTTTACCTGACTGTGGAAAAAGCCTCCTGATAAGGCCGCTTATTTAGGGGGTTGGTTTTTCCGTTTACATGAAGTCTGCGAGGCTTGCCTGCTGTTTCGTCTGGTTTGTGAACACCGAGAACACTTCGGATTTCAGCAGGTTCAGGCGCTGCTTTAGGTAGGGTGAGAGGTCGTATGTTTCTGCGAGGGCTATGCTTGTGTCCAGGTATTTCCTTATGTTTCCTTCCGTGACTGTGAGTAGGAGTTTTCCTCCGCATTTCACGCACCTGCCTGCTAAGGGTATGCGGCGGTAGTTTTGGTTGCAGTCTACGCAGCGGAAGTGCTGGCGGGAGAAGGCGCGCAGGTTACCCTGGATGTCGCGTATGAAATGGCTGTTTATTATGAGTGAGGCGACTTCGTCTTCGTCTATGGCCCTGAACCTTTCGGCGACCTTAAGCTGCGCCTCAACTTTTTCGTCCATAGTGTTTAGGCTTACGTAGCGCGTTTCAACGACCGGTCCGGTGATGTCTGTTGTGTCGTGGGTGAATGGCATAGGGGGGAGATCCTTCTTTTTCAGGTGGTCTGCGACTGTCGGCACGCCTGCTTCCGAAGGGGGTAATTGCTTCCAAGTTGCCTCGTAGAAGCTTGACGGGAACACGGGCACAAACTCTATCTTGTGGGCTTCGTCGTCTATTTCCAGTGGGTCAAGTATCTTGGTTACGACCAAAGGAGCGTCCATTTTCCCGCCTCTTTTCTCAGGCAGATGCTTCCGGCTGAAGTTGATTAGGCCGTCCAGAAGAAGCATTACTGCGTCTTCGTCTCCGTCGCAGTTTCGTCTTTTGGCTGCGTGCCAGAATGGGTGGGCGAATCCTACGTGGGCGTCTGTGAATCCTATTACTCGGCCTACTACTGCGGCGCTTGTGTGGGGTGCTAGTCCTGCGACTAGGTGTCCTACGAGGTCGTCTGGTGTTTCTAGTTTGTAGTATGGTGGTAGGTCGTATAGTTTGGTTAGTAGTTCGTCTATGAAGTCGGCTACTTTTTTGAGGTATTCTCCGCCTGCTTTTGCGAGTAGTATGTCTTGCGGCTTTAGTTCTAGTGTTTGTTCGGGGTTTTCCAGTGGGTTTCCGTATATGTCGTGGGTGTATCCTAGTTCTGTGAGTTTTTGCGGGGAGACTTTTATTTCTTTCGGCTTGAAGTGCGTTAGTGGCACGTCGGTGGCGTCGAAGCGGCATGTGCCGTCTTTGAAGACGTATACGTCGTGTTGGGCGCGAAGTATTCCTTTTTCCATCGGCTCGGGGATTTTGTATTCTGAAATCATGCCGATTACGGCTTTGGTGGGTGGCGCGCGGCCTATTCTTTCGACTGCTGTCAGCCACATTTTTCGTATAGGTATGTCTTGTTTTCCGTAGTATGCGGTTGGTTTGCCGCATGCGGGGCATTTTTCTTTTTCTTCCACCCACCCGTGCGTTTCGCAGTATTTGAGCGGCGTGCTTGGGGCGCCTATGCCGTCGGTCTTAATGTATAGTGTCGACGCGCCTGACACTGGGTTTCTGAATCGCGCCACATCCACGTTTACCGTCTCGTTTTCAGCGGCCTTGTTTAGGCTTCTTTCTCTGCCTCCCGCGTTTCCTATTGGGAATAGACTGTGGACTGGGGGCTGCATTTTTCTTTCGCGGGCTTTTTCTGGGCGGCCCATTCTGCAGCCTACGTATGTGCCTATTTTTTTCCGCAGTGGTATTGTGCTTAGGCGGCGTATTATTTCGAATGCGTTGTCTTCGTCTTTTGCGTCTTTTATTGTTTCAATGTATATTGCGTCGGTTAGTGCGTCGCCGCGTATGAGTCCCAGCTGGGTTAGTAGGGTTAGGTATTCTGGGATTGTTAGTTGGTTGCGTTCTACTTTGTGGGGTATTCCGAGAGTTTCGAGCGTTCTTTTGACGCTGTCTGCGGGTGTGAATAGGACGAATTCGCCGTCTACGAGTTTTCCGGATAGGAGGTATTCTACGAGGGGTTTGATTTCTTTTACTTTGTGGTCTTCCCACGCGTAAGTGTATTTTGGGTGCAGGGGTATGTTGTGTTTTGCACTTAACGCTACTGCCGCTTCGGGGGTGAGGTTTTCAGGCGGTCTGCCGCCGGAGGCCGCAAGTTCCTGGAGCCACCATTCTTCGCAGTATCCTGCTGGCATTAGTGCGTGGTTTGATTGTAGGAAGTCGCCGTAGGACACTAGTATGTCGCCTAGGAATAGGACTTCTTTGATTTGGTTGTTTATTTCGCGGGCTTGTTTTGCTGTTTCAACCCTTAGTACTGTTCCGTCGAGCAGTTTTGCCGTTGGCGGCTCTATTGAGTCGCATGCGGTTATTACGCATCCTTTTCCGGGGTGCTCGACTTTCATCTGCGTGCCTGTCGCCATGAAGTCCATCGAGAGAATCATTGTGGCTGGGTGGACGCTTTTTGCGGTTATCCCTGACGTGCGGGTTCTTCCGTATCTTAGGCGGAAAGCGCCTGATGCGCCGGGTGCCGCGAATATGGGTCGTCCTCCGACTATTTCTTCCATGAAGCGGCTTACTTTGTCTTCTTTCTGCTCTTCGGTCGTGGTTGCTTTGGCTTTGGTCAGTTGCGATAGCCAACTCCAGTCTAGGCCCCATTGTTTGGATATTTTCTGTATTTTAGGTGCTTTTTGCGCTATTCCTTCGGCTATGACGAGGCATGCTCCGCCGCGGATTCTGTTGCTTGCTATGCGGGGCAGGTCTCTGTGTGCGCTTACTTCTATTTCCTCGGTGGGGTCTCCGTCGACGCAAACTGACGCGCTGCGGACTATCGTTCGGACTGCTTCGTCTGGCGGACGGTATTGGAGGTGGCTTGCGCGCTCGTGGTACAGGTTGACTTCTTCTACGTAGCGTTCTATTTCGTCTTCGGTGGGCCGGTAGTCCTTAAGGTTTAGTTTCCTGCGTATGTAGTCGCCGATTAGTACTGCGAGTCCCTGCGCCGTCCCTCCTGCGCTTCGTATTGGGCCGGCAAACGATATGCTTAGGTAGCGGCTTCCGTCCGGGTTTGTTTTTATGGCTACTTCGCTTATGCCTTCTATCGGCGCCGCAACTACTCCTTCAGTCAGTATTGCGAGAGCGGTTCTTATCGCCTGTTCGCTTGCTTTGGTTAATGCTTCGTCCGGCTGGTTTATGTCCGCTGGAAGCAGGCTGTCTATTATTGAGGTTATTTTTGCGCGACCTATTTCTCTTATTGTTTTTGCTATTCCGGGCGGGCCCACAAGTCCTTCTACTCGGTCTGCGAGGTCGCCTGCGGGTAGCGCTTCTACTGTTAGTGCGGGGTCGTAGCCTAGTTTTCGGGCTTTCTCCGCTATTGCGTATTCGGTTGTTATGCGTTCCAGCAGTTGCGCGTGGTATTTTTCTTTGCTCATTTATTCGAAGTGGAGTAATGTGAATTCCATGTTCTGGAGGTTTAGCACCGGCATGTGGGCGGGGGTGGGCTGGTGACCGAGCATTTCCTGGTATTTGGTTCGCGCCTGCCATGTTCCGCTGTTTATTATGCGGACTCCGCGGTAGTTTCCGTAGCCGTTTGTGTGCACGTGGCCGCAGTGTAGTACGTCAGGTATTTCGTTTATTGCCATGTAGTCGCGGGTTGTCGGCAGTAGGTTGTCGTTTCCGTATACTGGCGCTAGGTGGCGTTTTCTTAGGTAGTGTGTCATTGCTTTTTCCGGGTTTTTGTATGAGCAGTCTGCGAAGCTTCCTATTACTGTGTCGAGTGTTGTTCCGTGGTATATTAGGTGGCTTACTCCGTGTATGTCGGCGTATACTGGGTTTCCGACTAGGTGTACGTTCGGGAGTTTTTCGAGGCCTTCTGCTATTTCGTGTGGGAGTTTGGGTTGTGGTTCGGCGCGTCTTACTGCGTCGTGGTTTCCGACTGATATTATGACTTCTATGTAGTTTGGTATTTGGGCGACTAGGTCTGTGAAGTAGGCGTATTGCTTGTTTATGTCTGGGAGCGTCAGTTCTTTTTCTTGGCTGGGGTAGACGCCTATTCCGTCGACGAGGTCTCCGGCGATTATGACGTATTTTATGGCTTCGCTTAGTTCTTTGCGGTTTCCTGACCCCTTAAGCCATTCTATGAATGCTTTGAATTGTTTTTCAAGGAATAGGTAGCTTCCTACGTGGGTGTCGGATAGGTATGCGACGCACACGGGTTCTTCGCTTCTGTGTTCGGGGTGGGATATGGGCAGGTCAGGTTCAGTTATTTCGCGGGCCACAAAAAGGTTGTTTGAAAGCACTCCTTCGACGCCTATTACTTCGTCAAGCATTATGTCGTTGTAGGCTTGTTCCAGGCGGCGTTCGCCTGGTTTTACGTACACTGTGATTTGGCCTGTGGGGTCTTCTGCTTCAAAGAATTTGTTTCCTTTCTTGCTTTCGCGTTTTTCAGTTACCATTACGATTATTCGCTGCGGTTCAGGTGTTTTGCCCAGTTTTTTCAATGCCTCGACTGTTACTGCGGTGCGGTAGTTGGGGCGTTCCTTCAGAATCGAGCCCAGACGCTCGTATTTGTTGTTGAAGTAGTCGACGAAGTTTTGCATTGTGCCGTCAGAACTGCTTTTGTCCGTGATGTCGGTGTCTTCCCTTATGCGAATCTGGGGGGCAACGTCCTTCGCATAAGAGTGCTTTGTCTTTACCACAGACACAGGCAACTCCGCCGCGTCGCCTATTTCACCGGCAATCTCAGTGAGTTCCTCGTCGGTTTTAATGAAACGGAGAATAAAGTCTTCGGCGATAATCCATAGCCCCTCCTTCTTGGCCTCCTCCACAACGTCTTTCGGGTTGACTCCCGCAGCGATTATGCGGTCCAGACTGGAGGCGGCAATCAGAAGCCCATTCTCCCGGAAAGTTCCGGTGATGGCCTTCCGTAACTCTGATTCTTTGTCTTCCGTCAACCCCTCACCCCCGCTTCCGTTTTTACTTGCCTTCGCGGAAGAAGTTGTGGATTTTGTCTATTACTACTGTGCCTGCCCTGCGTTGGGCTTCGTCTGTGCTTCCGGCTTGGTGCGGCGTGAGGACGATGTTTGGGAGCGTCAAAAGGGGGCTTTCCTTAGGCGGCTCCTGCTCATAAACATCCAGTGCTGCGGCCTTGATTTTCTTGTTTTTGAGTGCGTCGTACAGCGCCGCTTCGTCTATGACCGAGCCGCGGCTTGTGTTCACCAGTATTGCGTTTTTCTTCATTAGGCCTATGCGCTCCGAGTTTATGAATTTCTTTGTTTCAGGAAGCGATGGCAGGTGTAGAGTTATGAAATCCGACTTAGCGAGCAGCTCCTCGACTTCCACGAGCTTTGCGCCGTATTCGGCTGCCGCCTCATGGGTGCCTTTGGGGTCGTAGGTGAGGATGTTCATGTTGAATGCTTTGGCTTTGATTGCCACTTCGCGTCCTATGCGGCCGAATCCTATTATTCCGAGTGTTTTTTCGGATAGTTCTGTGCCGTTGAAGTTTTTGCGGTCCCATTCTCCTTTCATCATGCTTGCGTGGGCTTGGGGAATCCAGCGCGCGGTTGATAGAAGTAGCGCAAACGCGTGTTCTGCGACGCTTATTGTGCTTGCTTCCGGGCTGTTGGCTATTTCAAGTTTATGTTTTTTGGCGGCGTCCATGTCTATGTTGTCGAGGCCTACTCCGGCTCTGCCGATTATTTTGAGTTTTTTGCCGGCCGCGATTACTTCTGCTGTGACTTTGGTGCCGCTTCGCACTACGATGGCTTCGTAGTCAGGTATTTTCTGTATTAGTTCGTCAGGCTTTATGCCGTATGCTTCTGTGACGTCGGCGAATTCTTTTGCCCGTTCTATGGCCAGCGGGTGTAGGGTTTCTGTGAGGAGTATTTTGGGTTTCATAGGGTTTAGTATTTGCAAGTGGACGTAAAATACTTTTTGCCCTGGTTTCATGCGCGCCTTTTGCGGCTATTTACGGCAGAGTCAGGAGTTTTTGAGCTTCTTCCAGGGTGAGCCCGTATTGGTCGCTTATTTCTTGTTCAGCTTTTTGTTGTGTTAGGTTGCGCAGGTCTTCCGTGTTTTTGGCGTACGTTGAGTTTCGGATGAACTCTATTTTGTCCACCTTCAGGTCGGCCATTGCGGTTTGGAGGTTTTCCGTGGGCGACGTGAGGTAGCCGTACTGCTTTAGGTTGCCGAATATGCGGCTGTTTATTTCAGCTGGCAGGTGTTGTAGGTCTAGCCGTTGCATTGCGTCCCTAAGGTTTATGCTGTTTCCGTCGGCCCATATTTTGCGGAAGTAGTATGGGCTTTCTTTTTCGGTGAATATGGTGGAGTATGCTTTTTCTTTTGCTTTTCTGAGGTTGCGTAGGTTGTCGGCTGGTTTTCCGGGAGTGAATGCTTCTAAGCCCAGTATTGTTTTTAGTAGGGGGGATGAGGGAAGGTCTAGTAGTAGGCGTTGGGGGTCTACTGTTTCGTGTTCGTGGTCTATGCCTTCGGTTGTTTTGGCGCGGGATAGTATGTAGTCGACGAATAGGTGGCCGAATTGTATGCTTTTTTCTCCTGTTCGTATTGGTGTCAGTTCTTCCAGTCTTTTTAGTTGTTGGGGTTGTTCTGGCATTAGGTTTTTGGGGTTTAGGCTGGTGCGCCATGCGGATAGCGCTGTTTCGGGGTTTGGTGTGGGTTTGATGTCTGTTTCTTTGCATAGGTTTATGTGGCCGTCTGAGTATTCTGTTGTTTCTTTGTAGCGGGCTGTTAGTTGGTTTATGTCGGTGTTTTTTATCCAGTCTAGTTCTGCTGCTGTGAGTTTTATGGGTGGTGCGGTTGATGTGGGGTGTTCGGCGTTTTCGTTGGCGTCTATCCATTGGTTCCACCTGATTGCTTCCCATAGTGCGTCGTTGATTGTGGCCTGTTTTATTTCTCCCAATTGGGGGTCTAGTATGCCTTCGCCTATGCGTACGTTTATGAATCCTCTTTCGCGGGTCTTTAGTGTTGCGCGTATGTGGCCTAGTGCGTCTATTTTTGGGTATTGTGGTGGCGTCCAGTTGGTTAGCGTGGATTG
>CABMCB010000048.1 GCA_902384455.1 uncultured archaeon | reverse complement strand
TACTTCGGAGGGCCGACGTAGCGGCTCTTGTTCGAGACTTCAATGCCGAGGATAGCCTCGACATCCTCAAAGGTCTTACCTTCCCAGAAGTGGTAAGCCTTGCATTCAGGGCACCAATAGACCAGCTTGCGGACCTTCTTTAGCTCTTCCCGAGTTAGGGGCATCTCTTCCCCATTGTCCATGATGGTCTTTTCAGCGGGTGCTGTAGCAGTGGCGCTCATAGCTTGCGGAACTTCTCCTTAGCGGTTTCCCATGCGTCCTTGGCATTCTTGCCGTGGCCAAAAGGATTCTCGTGGCACTGAGGGTCACATGGCACGTTGAAACACATAACCATAACGCCCGTTGCATCAGGCGTTACAGTCATGGCTTGCCCACAGAGCGGGCACGGGTATTCAATAGAGTCGGGCACAGATTTCGGGAATTTGGCGTTGGATTTCGTTGTAAGCGCCCTCGACCTGTTCATCAAAGTCCGTGGACTGCAATGCAGCCTTGGCTACATCTTCGCAATCCAGTTCATTGAAGATTTCAGGGGCGAGGGCGACATCTTCACCCATCTTGCCGAGGACGTTTTCGACATCCTCGACAGTGGTTTCCCATGCTTGTAGTAATGCGTTCATATTACACACTAGCACACTTGCGCCAGTTGTCAAATGGAATTATGACATGGAAGCCGGGTTGAACGAGGCCACAGTGAAGTTCTGGGCCTTGGAGTGCAGGAACTTCTTATAGCGGTAATGAGTGCCCCCACCCTTACCCCCACAGGTTTGCTCCAACCCCGTGAAGTGGGTCGCTGTGCTCGAAATGAGCCACACCCGCCGTTGAATGGGAATACCATCATGCTTGGACGACGGATAGTTGAACTTGACAAGAGGATTTTTCCTCACCGCAGCCGAAGCCGTAGCTTTGGCTCGAACTCGATTTGAAAATACGTAAACTGTAATCATGCACATATAGTAGCACGTATCTGGTATTTGTCAAATGGAATTATAAATAGCCGCCAACTTTTTTATACCAGCGTTTTGGGTTTCCAGCCAGCTATTTTAGGAATGAAGTTCCACTGAATTCCAGGCGAGCTTCGCTTGAAGCGACAGAGCGAAGACCGAAGGCAAAGAGAATACTGGACAGTACACTTCATCATGGTCTCCAAATCATTTGCACCCTGATTTTATAAAAAGTGGTTGACATTCGGTGAAACGTGTACAAAAGGAATCGGCGGATGGAGGTAATCACCCGACTGACTGAGTGACTATCTACATCCGCCGATTTGCAAGTGAGGGAGGGAGTTGGATGTCCTCCCCCCTTCTCCCTTGCGGGTCCGCTTCGCTGGGTGATGGGGGCCGTGATTTTCTGTCCCTGCTCTATTCCATCATTATTTGGCCGAAGCCTTTATCTCTTGCGAGTCCTTGGCGAGACGGTCCAAGGGTCCAACCTGCTAACGGTTTTTCGGGTTACTGTGTGCCCAAGTATCCTCTTACGAGGGAGAGCACGGGTCACTCTTGCGAGTGGCATCGTAACCGAAATTATTCAAAGAGCGCCGAAGTCTGGTCGCCACTATAAAGCACCTTTCCAGACTTGTCAACTGTTTTGTTGACATTTTTATCGAAGCGCCCGAGCATCTTGCCCGAGGCATCCTCGACGACAGTCTGCGAACCACGTTGGACCTTGTAGCCCACCGTCTTACCGCTCGCATCTCTGACTGTCTCTTTCATACCGTCAATTTAGCACACTCTGGCTAGTTGTCAAATTCTTTCTTCACTTTTTTTCACCCCTCCCCCACCGAGGGGTAAAGGTGTTGCCGGTCATGATGTCAATGATACCCCTCCCCCCTACGGGTAGCTCCCAAGGTGGAAAGCGCCAAATATCCTCCCCGTAAAGGGTTGCATCATCCCGCCCTACCCATTGGGCAGACTCCCGACTCCAGAACAGAGTCAAAGAGTCTTGCCCAATAGGCCCGAGGATTAAGTAACGGTTAGGCATGAACAAGGCGAGGATTGAACTTGTGAACCTTGCCCGCTCGAATGGACAAATAAACGACGTGAGGCTTGACTGCCCAAGTGCGCCGGGCGTCACTTTCCCCACCATAGCCGCCAATTCCATCCCGCATAAGTTTCGCCCAAGCTGCCGCCGCCGGGGTTCCCACGGGTTGCGTTGCGTGCAAGAGCAAAGCAAAATCCTTGCCATCCGCAGCAATGGCGTGCGAATCGTCATGGTCAATTTCAAGTCCTTTGGCCGTAGCCTCTTCCGGGCTAAAAACCACTTCCGCACTCCGCAAGCCATAGTCAGCAATCAAATGGTCATGCGTGCCGCCCTTGCTGGCAGTGAACCGGAAATTGTTCGGGACATACTTCCGATATTTCACCCAGAACGGCAAAGCCTTGGTGTACCCGTAGAACGTCACAAGCGGATTGTTCAGGGCAACGTTGACCCATGCCACATAATACCGCTCGCTGAAAAAGTCCCCGGAGACGTGGACACGTACCTTGTCCATCCCATGAATCAGGGACTCTTGAATCACCTTGCCGATTTTGGCCTCAGTGCGGGAATCCCGCAGAATGTTAAAATTGCGCCAGCGGGCTTTTCGTACCGTAGTCGCCCGGGCCTCATTAGTAGCGGCAAAGCAACGAAAGCGGCAATGCTGCCCGTCAACAATCCGACCCGTCAAAAGGTCAGATTTGCTTAAACATTCCTTGGCAAAGGGGCAAGCATGGCCTGCCGGAAGCGAGAAATGGGAGATTGATTTTGATAGCTTGGAGTTCCCCACTCCAAAATGTAATTTGTCAGTCATACCGTTACAATAGCACAGGGCAGGAAGTTGTCAAATTGTTTTTATAAAAAAGAATGCTCCTACCCCGAAAGGTAGGAGCATATGGCGTGCCACAGTCTTAGCTGTTCACGAGGGTAGAGGTCTCGACAGCCGGGGCAGCTTCCACAGCAGCCGCCGGGGCAGCTTCGGGGGCGGGTTCCGGAGTCGGCGTCACGGGAGCCGGGGCGGGCGTTGCTTCGGGCGCAATCGTCACGGCGTGCACAGTCACAGCCGGGGAAGGTGCGGCAAGTGCGGCGTGGATTTTGTCCAGAGCATCCGCAGTCGGCGTCTGGCTTTCCGGGGCGCTGGTCTTCGCAACACGGGGCTTGCGAGTAGCCTTGACCTTCGGCGTGCTGGTCGCCCGGGGCGCTTTGGACACATTGTCCTTGTTCACCCGCAGACAATACAGCAAGGCCCGACGACCCAAACCGCTTTCGGAATCGGGTTCCGCCGTAACCCCGTCAATCAGAACGACTTGCGAACGGGGATTGATGCGAGTGCGCCACTTCGAGATAAGCGGCTTGCCCTCTTTGTGGAGGTACATGTCCGCTTCCATGTTCTTCCGGAGGGTCAACATGGTGCAGTTCGGCCCCTTGCCGAAACGCTTGCTCTTCGGGCTGGTCTCGACATCGTTGGTCCGCATGAGGTCCGTGAAAGTCCACTCCTTGCGAGTGGGGAACTTCATCGTATAACGAGGACGCCCGGGATGGTCATGGGTTGCGGTGCTGGTTTTGCTTTTGCTGTTTTTCTTCATACTGTTCTTTGTTTTTTGATGTTTAACTACTAACCACTTTCAAACTATGCCACTACGTTACTACATCTTTATACAGTTGTCAAATTGTTTTTCAAACTATTTTCACCCTGCACCGATTTCGTAACGTTTATCAACATGCCCATACAATAGCACATCTTTATACCCCGTCAACTTCTTTCTCTCTCTTTTTTCACTCCCCCCATACATGTACCATATAGACACCCCGACCACATCAGCCATCCACCCCGAGGCCGAAGGCCGAGGGCAAGAATATACTGGCCAGTATGGTTTCCTAACCACCCAATACTTTACTGGCCAGTATAGTCATACGTATGCAAATGAATAAGTATTTCTATATGCTTATGGTTCGGTGAGATTCGGTGATTTCAATAAGTATTTCTATATGCTTATGGTTCGGTGAGAACGCACATTTATAAATACATACATACGTGCATAAGTATTTGTATATGCTTATGGTTCGGTGAGAATGGCTATGCTGTTGCGCTCCACCCATACCATAGTATGAACTTCACCACCATAGTATCATTACGCCTCGCTTCGCTCGGCGGTAACATATGAGACATTATTACTTCATGCATGGGCATCGAACAAGGTCATAAGCATACAATGCCCTATATCGCAAATACGCCATGTTTGCTATGCTTTTATTACTATATGTAAATACGTATCGCTTCCCATAAAAGTGGTCTCTGTGTGTTTATCACACT
>CABMCB010000047.1 GCA_902384455.1 uncultured archaeon | reverse complement strand
GGCGGCCCTGCTTCTCACATTATACGTCATGCGGGGCGGACTCACAGGAAAGAAACTGAGATACCTCCTGGTGAGATACTTCCTCATACTTCTGCTCGCAATAGCCATAGCGCAACCATACCTTGCAGAAAGCAAACAGATGCTTTCCGAACTGCCCCCAGTCACAGTGCTCGTGGACGACTCATCAAGCATGGCACTCTACCCCCACACAAGAGAACTAGGAGAACTGATTCTAATGGACCTAAGGGGAATGGCAGGAAACATCAGCGGCTCATCCACAAACATAGCCCTACAAACATTCAGCAGCGGAAACGAAACACGCATAGGAGACGCACTATACCAAGAGATGGTCCGCGCAAACGCACCCTCAATGTACATACTAGTATCAGACGGCCGCCAAACAGCAGGCCGACCCCCAGTCCAAGTCGCCAAGGCGATGAGCGAAGCCAACCACACGATATTCGCCATCATGCCCTCCGACGAACTAAGCGACGTCTACGTTTCGGCTCTACTTGGCGCCTCCAAGATTCCCGTAAAATCATCCTACGACCTCGGCGTCGCAGTCAACAAGATAGGCAACGGCCCCGCGGAATACAACCTTGAAGTGTACGTGAACGGCCGCAGGGACTACAAGAAGTTCGTTAGGCAGGAGGACGCCAGCATGCTCCACACTTTGACTCTCCAGTTTAAGGGGGAGGGCGTTGAGGAGATTGAGGCGCGCATAACTCCGTCGACAAAGGACGCTATTGACGTAAACAACAGGATGCTTAAGACAGTGGAGGTCGTGTCTCCGCCTCGCGTTCTCGTGGTGACTAACCGGACGTCGCCTTTGACGCAGATACTGGACCAAATCACCAACATGACTACTGTAGGTCACCTCCCGCCGTCAGTCTCCACTTTCCAAGCAGTAGTCTTGGACGACGTTTCAAGCGACCAATTCGACAGGCAGACAGTCGACACGCTCAAGGACTTCGTCACCAAAGGCGGAGGACTACTGTTTGTTGGCGGCAAAAACAGCTTCGACCAAGGAGGATACAACAACAGCTACGTAGAAACTCTCCTACCAGTGAAATCCGAGGAGAAGCCGATGGAACGCCGCAAAAAAGTCAACGTCGTATTCCTCATAGACATAAGCCTCTCCACAGAATACGCCAAAGGAGGCGAAGCAACAAAGATAGAACAGGAAAAAGCGCAAGCCGTCCGCATGATACACGACCTCGACCTCAACGACACCGTCGGAGTGCTCGCATTCAACACCCAACCGTACGTTTTAGGCCAGATGGCGAAGCTATACGACACAAGAAGCGACATCGAAGACCGAATCCTAAGACTAAGGTTCAACGGAGGAACAGCAATAACCCCGGCGCTACAGTCTGCGGCCGGAATGTTCGAAGGCACTGAAGGAGCAAGGTACGTGGTGCTTCTTTCAGACGGCGTAGTAAGCTCAAGCGACGCAGCAGCAGCACGCCAGCAAGCCAAATCCATGGCAGACGCAGGCATCCGAGTTTACACTGTAGGAGTAGGGTTCGACACGGACGAAAACATGATGGCAAGCCTGGCGCAAGCCGGACGCGGAATATACTTCAGACCCGAATCCCAAGAACGCCTTAAAATAGAGTTCGGAGAAGAAGAACAAGACAAAGACAAAGAAAGACCCCCGCTGCACCTAAACGACAGATTCCACTTCATAACCCAAGGCATACCCACAGCACAAACAAGCGACATACTAGCAACAAACCAAGGAGACGAAACAACCACCATAGGATACAACAAAGTCTACGAAAAAACCGCAGCCCAACTACTAATCACAGTACGAGGCCAACCCGCCCTCACAGTATGGAACTTCGGGTTAGGCCGCGTAGCCGCAATCACAGTCGACGACGGAAGCATGTGGTCTCCGCAGTTGTATTCAACCCAGGTTGTTCCTGCGACAGTAAACTGGGTTGTGGGCGACATAGAGAAAGACAGGGGCGTGCGCATAAAGACGGCCGACGTTTATTTCGGTGACGGCTTAAGCGTGGGAATAGAGTCGGCAACCCAGCCGCAACTTCTCGTTCACACACCAGACGCCTCAGCAGCATACCCCGTGCCTGTGCACAGAGTGTCAGTCGACACCTACGGCACAGAAATTGCTGCGAACGAAACAGGATTCTACGCCATGTCCACGACCGCAGACAGATACTCCGACGTGGACGCAGCAGCAGTAAACCCGCCGAAAGAATATTACACTCTCGGAGAAGACTACAACACCCTCAGCGACATAACCAACGCCACAGACAGCAGCGTCTACATCGAAGCGGACAGAACACAGATGCTTAATGCCATACTGGACCATGCGCTAAAGACGTCCACCCGCTATACCATAGAGAAGAAGCCGCTTGTCATAGACGTGCTACTTCTTGCGCTCATAGTGTTCTTCGCAGACACGGTGCTCAGAAGAGTAGCAGACATACTACGACTCCTAAAAAGAGACAAAAAATAGGCGCCCCCTAAACTGCGACTTACTGCGCGAAAATATATTCTTAGGCCACCCAGTTTAAACTGATGGACGTCCCGCACACGTTCAACAAAGAGTCCCTCCCCCCCGTATTTTCTCTCATAGTGTCCGCAGAAGAAGCCGACGTAATACTATCGCAAACGCCGTTCACAGTAAAGCAAAAACAATTCTATCCACCCCACCCAAACGAACCTCCAACAGCACAAGTGATCAAACAATTCCACACCAACGAACAATACCGGCTGGGAAACATCACACTAAAAACCCAAAACCACGACAAACACCAAACAAAACAACACCCCATGCACCTAATGCAGTGCTCACGAGACCTCTTCGGATTCGTAGCCCCAGAAGGACTACTAAGACGCCAAGGCATACACCTGCTCGCCGACGCACTAACAAACCACATAGTCAAAATCAAAGGGAGCAGACCCCTACCGGAAAACACAGACGGCCCAACATTTTTCAATAAAAACAATCCGCCCCTTGATTCAACAGGAAAACCATACTACCCCCATATCTACTCCGAATATATTGAGGCCCCCGCCGAAGACTCGGATTTGCTCGTCAAATACTACACACACTCCAACAAAGAGAGAACCCGACTTGACGGACTATTCAGAAGAGCACACAACAAAGTGATTGACTCCGACGACCCACTGATGAAGGAAATCATTAGTACACAGGAAAAAATTAACGGCCTCAGAAGGGAATACGAAACCGAAATGTTCAGGAAATACGAACCGCAACTAATTAGCGCACTAAATGAAGTCGGAGAAAAAGGATTCAGAGTAGTACACCCAGGACTAAACTTCAGGTGGCGGCCGCCCACTAAAAACGAGGAAGGTAAAGTAGTGTTTTTTGAGATAAGCTCCCTGCCCAGCTACCAGAAGATAGCAGACTGCGTCCGCAAAATGCAGGACGAAGAGATGAGGAAATACGCAGGCGACGTCTTAGGCCTTACTCTTTGCCTTGAGGAGATGGCGCTCAAGAGGATAGTAGGGTGGGTGGATAATGGAGTTGTAGGCAGGCATTCTATGTGGGGTCAGGTGAATGGAGCGCAAACTGGCAGGGTACCGTATCCGCTTTGCAGTTTGCCTGTTAAGTTCAACTTCGACGACGGCACGCTTACCCGCCGGTGGCATGCGGGAATCGTCGACTTAATGCAGAAAAACCGCGACTTATACCCGAATATGGAGGTAACCGACGAACCGCTCTCTAGCAATAAAATCCGGCTCGCACCAAACATCCATAAAACAATCGCCGACGAAATAACCCAAATAAAAAACGCGTCATAAAACCTCGCATAACATCGAATCCAAAACGGGAGTAGGATCCCCATGCAAGATTTATCCCCAACAAACGTAAAAATAAAGCATGGAAGTCCCCAATGTTCTAGGCCGAAACTCCCCGCCACCGGGGTTTTCCCTTCTTGTGACAGCGGAGGAGGCGGACATATTCTATTCGCAAACTCCTTTCTCATTCGAACCTCAACAGCATTTCCCCAAACGACCCGGCGAAGAAGAGCCGACTGCGCAGGTAGCCAAACAATTCCACACAAACCAACTGTACTCCACCGTATTAGTACCCAATGGACCCCTAAATCTCGCGCAATGCGCACGCGACACTTTCGGATTCGTAGCCCCAGAAGGACTGCTGAGACTACAAGGCCTACATCTGCTCGCGGAAGTTCTTACAGGCCACGTAGTGAAAATAAACGGCAGCAGGCCTCTTGCGCCAAACGCCGGAGGCCCAGTTTTCTTCGATGAAGAGCACCCGCCGCTTGACGAACAAGGCCTGCCCGCATTTCCCCGGTTTTATATGGAGCACGTGAATGTGCCAGCTGAAGACAGGCGCCTTATGGTTGAAGCCTACGGGAGGATGCAGCCGGTGAGAATGCGTCTTGACGCCGCCCTCAGGCAGGTGCAAGGCAGGACTTTGGGGCCCAGCGACGAGCGGATGGTTAGGATTAGGGCGGATCAGGAGCGTTTTAATGCCGCGATGTTCGCTTATGAGTCCGAGATGTACGGGAAATACGAGCCCGACTTCTTGGACGCCCTTATGGAAGTCGGAATGAAAGGTTTCAACGTAGTGCACCCCAGCATGAACTTCGGCTTCAGGCAGCCGGAAGGAGGACGGCAGGGAGGAATAGTCTTCTTCGAGATAAGTCCCATACCGGATTACGACGCAGTCACGGAAGGAGTGCGCTCCATACGCGACCCTCAAATGCGCCAGTACGCCGGGACGGTGCTGGGGCTTACACTTGCGCTTGAAGAGCAGGCACTCACTAAAATCTGCAGGTGGACAGACCAAGGAATCATAGGCAGAAACTCCCAGTGGGGCGTAGTGCCCGGCGCACCAGGCGGAAGAATACCCTTCCCATTCGGAAACATACCCCAACAATTCAACTTCGACGACGGCACACTCGTAAGAAAATGGCAGGCAGGAATACACGAAAGACTACTAGCCAACCGCGACTTATACCCCCAACTGGAAATCACAGCCGAACGCCTCTCACCAGACACAGTACACCTCGCGCCTGACATACCAGGCTCAATGCAAAACGAAGTGCAACGCCTAAGACAAGGAGGAATAAGAGGCCAACGCTAACGCCTAAACCTCTTCGTAGGCAGACGCACACCATCATGATGCTCTGAAAAAGGCCTGATGCCCGGCTGATAAGACGCTTCCTCCACCGGAATATTACCGTCGGCAGCGGCCTTTATTGCGGCGACTCTTGCAGCGGTTTCTTTTGTGCGCAGCTGCTTCTTCTTCCTGTTGCTTAAGAACCACCTTAGGTTGAATGCGACAATAGAGAGGAACCCCGTCAAGAAGACGGCGAAAGCCAAAACTACCGCCACTGTGACGGGGTCTAAAGCTTCGGCCCTTGCCTTGATGGCATCAAGCCTGAGTCTCAGCGACGCCGCGTCGACGGTAGAATTCTCGCTGTTCCTGCCTTCACGCATACTAGTGTCAACAGCCCTGCCGCCCTCAGAAAGAACCTTCTTCACCAACGCGTCGGCAACGGCGAGACCTTCCTTCTCATTCAGGAAGTTGTAAGCGTCGTAGGCGTCGCTTGCGGACTCGTAAGCAAGCTGATAGGATTTATTGGCAAGAAAATTCTCGGCAATCGTCATTGACTCAGACGCATTAAGCCTAAGCGCCTCCTCGGCGCTCGCCCTAAGACGGGTGCTGTTGGCAACGCCAGCGTCATCGCGGTAGTCGGGGGTGGCGTATTTTTCGCGGGCCTGAGCCGCATACCTTATCGCCTGCACGAAGTCGCCGGTCAAATAAGCCTCCTTCGACTTCCTCACCAACTCGTCACCCTCTATCTTAAGCGACGCCACCTGACCGAGCTTGCTTTGAACCAGCTTCTTCAAATCCGCGACCTTGACTATGCTGTCACGGTCCTTAAGCGCCAGATACTTCTCCTCAGCCAAAAGAAGCTGCTCATAAGCGCCGGTGAAATTATTATCCTGATACAAAAGCTCCGCCTTATGATAAAAGTCGGCCGCAGACTCCCGCTCTATCAGAACTCCGCTGCCGTAAACTGATATGTTCTTTATTCCGCCCACTATGACTTCGGGGTGGCCGTCTCCGTCCAGGTCGAATACGTTTAGGAAGTCTATTGTGCGCATGTCGTCGCCTTTCCACATTAGTGTTCCGTCTCTGCTGAACACGTATAGGCGGTTGCTTCCGGCTAGTACGTCGCCGTATCCGCTTCCGTGCAGGTCCGCTACTGCAAGGGTGTATACGCGGTTTTCTGTTTTGCCTGACCACATGGGAGTGCTGTCTACGTTGTAGACGTTGACGTCTTTGCTTGCGGCGAGCACTTCACTTTTTCCGTCTCCGTTTAGGTCGTATGCGACTGTGTCTGAGATGTATGTGACTCCTTCGCGGCTCCACAGTACGTCTCCGGTTGAGCTGTAAACAGTCAGGAATGGGTATGATCCGACCATTATTTCCTTCTTGCCGTCGCCGTTTATGTCTGCGGCATACAAGCTCACCACTCCGCCTAATGTGGTGGCGTTCCACCGGACTGTTCCGTCGCCGTTAATGACAACCAACGCCGCAGGCTGGTCGAGCGCGTCCTTGCACTCCTTCTTGGAGGTGTCAGACGTCCTCTTCATGCTTCCGACGACGACTTCAGTCTTGCCGTCGCCCTCCAAATCCGCTGAGATGACAGCCAACGGATAATCCTTCCCCTTAAGCGTGTAAGACCACAGCCGCTTTGACGCCGCGTTGTCTGCGCCGTCGAATGCGAACACTATGCCCGGCTCACACTGAGAAGCCCCAGACTCCGTCTTAGTATACGTCGACGCGATTATGTCGACCTTTCCGTCAGAATTCAAGTCCGCAACCTGAATGTCATGAACCTGATTCCCCATCCCAGTCAAATACTTCTTACCATTCTCCCCGTTAGCACCGAAAACGCTCACGTCAGAACCCGAACCAACAAGAACCTCCTTCATGCCGTCGCCGTTTATGTCGGCCGCCTTAACGTCGAATACGTATCCTGCGAGGCTTTTGCCCCACAGTTGCTTGCCTGCTCCGTCTAACGCGAAAACAGCGCCTTCCTGACTGTCTACGTATAGTATTTCTCCTCTGCCGTCGCCTTTAAGGTCTGCGACGTCCATGCCGGAGAGGACTTCCTTAGTCTCATGGCGGAACATGAAATGCAGGTATTCAGGATTGTAGTCCGACGTAGAGTTGTCGGCTGCCGCCAGCATGCTCGCTGCCGTAAGCAGGAGTAATGCGCTTATGGTGAGTGTGCGGTGAAACATCACCCTATTATTAACGCACGGGAGTATATTACTTTCTTATGCTTGGACGCTCTGAAATCCTGCGTCTGATAAAGGATGAGAACCTTCTTTCCGACTGGGACGAGAAGGCTTTGGGGGGTTCAGGATACGATTTGCGCGCAGGCCGCTTTTACCGGCTTAAGTCCTCCTCTTTTTTGGGTGTTTCTTCGCGCAAGACGCCTCAGGTGGAGGAGATTTTTGGCGACAAACTGGTTCTTGCGCCTGATGAATACGTCCTTGTGGAGTCTGTTGAGAGCGTTAAGATGCCTGCGGGCGTTGCCGCCCGGATTCTGCCAAGAAGCAGCTTGTTCAGGTGCGGTTGCATGCTTTACACCGCGCTCGTGGACCCCGGATTCACGGGCACGCTCACAATGGGTTTGAAGAACGAGTGCGCCCACGAATTCACTCTGGAACGAGGCGCGCGCGTAGCCCAAATCGTATTCGAAAAAGTCGAAGGAACAACGACGCTATACGCCGGAAAATACCAGGGCGGAAAAATAGTCTGAAAACGCTGTTCTAAGGCCGACGAGACAAGTCATCCGCCTGCTTGTTGCACTATTGGGTTTTGGTAGTAGCCGTTGTGCCAGCTTGTGTCGCCCAGCGCCCATCCTCCGCATCCGTCTCTTCCGCTGTTTACGTGTCCGCCGTCGGTTACGGGGTGTTTTACTATCTGGAGTTTGATTGCGTATTCTAGCCCGTAGCTTTTGGCGTGAATGGTCAGTTCAGTGTTGGCTGACACGTTTCCTCGGGTGTCGATGAATATGCTTGTGTTGCCGTTTGGTTCTATGGTCACGACTGAAGGCTCTACTGCGACGGACTTGTTGTTTTTCGTCTCCGCGGACATCGTGAACGTCGCGGCCTGAGGCATCGTGTTGAATAGGTTGATGAAGAATCCTTTGCTGTTGTCGTATATGTTTATTATGCTCCCGTCGTTGAGGACTATTTTCTCGGGAGGCTGCTCTTGTGTTGTGTCGTTTGACGTGACCGTGCAGTTGCCCGTCGAATTAGGGTCTACTTCCGGGAGCGTCGTAGTCGTGAATGTTGTGGTTGTCGGCGCGGGCATTGACGTCGTGGACGGCGTCTCCGACTCGTTAGGAAGGGTTGTTTGCGGGGCAGCAGGCACTGTGGTGGGTTCCTCGAAGTAGGGGGAGATAGTGGTTGACGTGTCTACCTCCTGCTGAGGTATTATCGTAGGCTGAGTAGTAGCTGAGACGGCCGTAAGAGGTGGCGAATCATGGGACAATATGAGTCCGGCAGCTATTGCGACCACTCCGAATGTTATAAGCAAAAGGAAGAATCCGCTGGATAGGAAGGCGACTATAGTCAGGTGCTTGTTCTTTTTCTTTTGGGAGTGCTTATGTGCTGCAACGTGGGCGGAGTGCATGCCTTTTTCATTTTTGGGGTGCTCAACCGGAGTATGGGGCTTATGGGGCTCACGATGAACTTTAGAAGCAGAGGAAACCGCCGGCGCAGTAGGCAAAGTGAGGGAATGGCTGCGTTTAGGGTGATAAATAGACGGTTTCCTCGCTCCCGATGAAGATGACGGCGGGCTGCCTGAAGGATGCTTTTTCCGAGACCCCATAGGTAAGTTAGGAGTGAGAGAGGGTTAAAAAATCCAGAAAACTACAAAAAACCGGTTTTTCAGTCTAACTTCAATATTTCACCCAACGAAGGCGCCAAAACCTCAATGCCCGACGGCAGAAGACCGGACAGAGTCTCCACCGCCTCCGGGTCACCGTGATTCAAAATAACCCTAGACGGATTCACTTTATCGACAATAGAACGCAACCCATCCTGGTCGGTATGCGCAGACAAATCAAACGACTCCACCTTACACCTTATGGGAACACGCTGACCCGAATCCCCAATAATACAACCCTCATCAAGAAGCATGCGGCCGTTAGTCCCAGCCACCTGATAGCCGGTAAGGAGTATACTGTGGTTGCGCCTCTCGCCCAGCCGCTCAAGATACCACATAATAGGGCCCCCAGTAAGCATGCCAGCGGTAGTCAAAATAACGCACGGCTCATGAAGAACTTCCTCGCGACCCCGGGGGTCAGCAATCCAGCTGACGCCGTTTGCTGCCGCCTCCAGTTCTCCTGCGTTCTTCAGCAGTTCAGGGTACTGTAGGATTATGCGCGTCACTTCCTGGCCCATTCCTTCCAGGTAGACTGGGAATCCGCTGTCTTTTAGCAGAAGTAGTAGTTCTTGGGTTCGCCCCACCGCGAACGCAGGCATCATGGCTATTCCTCCGCCGTCCAATGTCTCTTTTATGGAGCCCATAAGGCGGTTTACCGTTTCTGACCTGTCGGGGTGGTTGCGGTCGCCGTATGTTGATTCTAGGATTAGGGTGTCTGCGTGGGGCAGACTGCATCCTTTAAGAAGCCGGCTATCTGCGGTCTGCACGTCGCCGCTATAGAGGATTGAGTGCCCGCTTTTTGTGGTGACAAGAACCGACGCGCTCCCGGGAATGTGGCCTGCGTCGTGGAAGCTGAATCTGACGTTCCCGAAATGATGCTCTTCCCCGTAATTTACCCCCTGAAACCCTCGGTCCTGCGCCTTGATTTCGTCTTCGCCGTAAGGCGTCTCCATCTTCTTGAGCTTGTTTATCTTGACGAAATCCTCCTGAAGAAGCCGACCCATCTGGTAAGAAACGTTGAGGGAAAAGATGTGGCATCCTAGCGCCCTAAAAGCCCACGGAACCATGCCGCAGTGGTCAAGGTGCGCGTGGCTTAAGAACAAAGCGTCAACCTTAGACGGAGTCAAAGGAAAAGAAGGAGGCGTATCAAGCTTAACGCCGTAATCGAAAAGAAGATTCATTTCGTCAACAGAAACAAGAACACCGCTCCTGCCAACCTCACGAGCCGCCCCCAACAAAGAAACATCCATACGAAGGTATGGTATTCGCCGCATTTTAAAGTGTGCCGCCCCTTAATCTACTTCATTATGACGGAAGACAAAACCCTCACATCAGTAGTAGACCACCTGCAGGAGCTACTTGAAGAAGCAGTATCTGCCGCAGTAGAAGGAGAAAAGGAGGTCGGCCTTATTTACTCCGCAGGATTAGACAGCACAGTGCTTGGGTATGTGGCAAGCAAGTACGCCAAAGTGCACGCAGTCAATATTGGCGCCGAAGGAAGCGTCGATGCGCAGCACGCCAAAGAAGCCGAACCAAAACTCCCCTTCGTAGTGGAATACAAAAAAATAACCGAAGAAGACGTCGAAGAAGCCCTCCCAGTAATACTTCACGCCATAGGCGAAGCCAACCCCCTGAAAACAGCGGTCGCAATCCCATTCTACTTAGCAAGCGAAACGCTCGCACAAAAAAACATTGAGACAGTATTATGCGGCCAAGGACCAGACGAACTTTTCGGAGGATACGACCGCTACCTCTCCATTGCCGCAAACCAAGGATGGCACGCCCTTGAAGAGGCACTTGACTTGGACGTACAAAATCTGCACGACGCGCAGTTAAAATACGACATCGCAGTAACACAAGCCGCAGGAGTAAACCTAAAGTTCCCCTACGTCACACAAAAATTCCTGCAATACGCATCATCACTACCAGCAGACTACAAACTAAGGGAAATACAACCCAACCAAGAACCACCCTACGCGTGCGTAGACGAAATAAACGGCCGCCGATTCATCCGCAAGTACGTATTCCGCCTTCTTGCCGAGCGCTACAATGTGCCAGAGAACATCCTCAACAGGAGGAAGAAGGCGGCTCAGTACGGAAGCGGAAGCAACCAGATTATCGACCGTCTGGCGCGCAAACATGGATTCAAGAAGAAGGCAAAAGACGAAGGCGAAACGCGCTATATGGTACTGTACCTTCAGAGTCTCTTGAAGTGAGAATTCGGTGTTTTAGGGTCGGGCAGGCGCGAAGCCACTCCCCGGGAGGGAAGTACGCATCATGACCCACCACCTCGGACGAAGCTGAGATGGACTTGTTTTCATCTCCCACCTTTTCAGGATATCCCGCAGGACGGGCTGGAGGTTCCCCAAAGTTCCTCCGGAAGATGCTCTTGATGCGTTACCCGATCACCCCACACCCTATACATTACCTTGTACTACAACAAAGTATAAATACCTGCCGGTTAACAAAAAAATAGTTGGATGAAAAAAGAGAAACCCCTCAAAGAAGCATTGGAGAAGGACGCACTAAACAGAATACGCTACGACTCAAGCCTCAAACCCGCCGAGTACTCCATACTCTACCTCGACCTTGACGTGCCCAAGGAAATACAGTACACCAACGTCATAATCAAAGGCGACTTCTTTGCATTAAAAGGAGGCGAACCAGAAGCGTTGATTCCCATGCACAGAATACGCGAAATACGCAGAAACGGCAAGACTGTGTGGAACAAAAGGAGATTAAAGGGGCAATAGAATATAATGTTATGGAGGCCGTCGATTTATTGGGGTACGCGGCCGGATTCCTTATTCTCGTTTCTCTTGTGCCTCAGATAGTTCAGAGCGTAAAGACCAGGAGGACGAAGGACATTTCGCTTGGGATGTATTTGATTTATGTGACAGGCCTTTTTTTGTGGCTCATCTACGGCGTACTCCTTGGGAACACGCCCATAATCGTCACTAACCTCATCGGGATTCTTCTTTCTTCGGTAGTGCTTTACCTAAAGTTTAGGTACGGGTAAGAATTCCTAGCGAGCCGTAAATGATTCAGACGCAGTCTCCGTCTCGGCAGCGTCTTTGCGACCCGCAGGGAGTTTCGTCCGCCAAAGGCAAGTTGACGCACCCGGACGACGAGCAACTGTCTTCCGTGCAGGGGTTGCCGTCGTTGCAGTTTTCAGTTCTGCTGCTGACGCACTTTCCCTCGCCATTGCACGTTCCCGGAAAATTGTACCTGTTGTTGCTGCAGCTGCCGTCAGAGCAGACGACGCCTGAGGGATACATCTGACAGTTTCCGCGGCCGTCGCATTGTCCGTTTTTGCCGCATGTTGATTCGTCTTCGGCGTCACATTCTTTTTTTGGGTCTGTTCCCGCGGTCGCATCTACGCATTCAGTTCCCGTGGTGTTTATGACTTGGCATGGCCAGCAGCTTGTTTTTGATGCGCATCGTTTGCCTGTTTGCGCTGGCAGGCAGTTGCCGCTTGCGCAGTCTTTGTCTGCGGCGCATGTTTCTCCGTTGGGTTTCTTGGTTGTTACGCATTTGCCGGCTACGCAAGCGCTCATGCTTCCGGTGGTGGATATACATGCTAGGCCGCATGTGCCGCAGTTGTTTGTGTCTGTTAAGGTGTTTGTTTCGCATCCGTCTGCGGTAATCATGTTGCAGTTGGCGTAATTGGCGTTGCAGACGCATTTTTCTAGGCTGCAGTACATGTTGGGTTTCTTGCATGTTTCTTCCAGCGTCTTGTTGACGCAGCCGCCTCCGGTAGAGGAGATTGAGCAGTCTATGCCGCTGTATCCGGTTACGCACAGGCATACCCCTGTTTTTTCGTCGCATGAGCCGTGGCTGCTGCAGTCTTTAGGGCATGCTATTGTGGAAATGGAAGTTGTGGTTGTTTCTAGTGTCGTTGTTGTCGTAGTAATTGACGGGAGTAGGGTTGTCGTCGAATGCGTTGCCGTAATTGGGATTGTAGTCGTGGTCGTTTTGGGTTCTGAACTGGAGTCTGATGTTTTAGTAAATCCCTGCGCCGCAGAGAATAATCCCTTAATCATGGACTCAATCATAGAGATTAAATCTGAGAACGGATTGGCGGCAACCGTTTGCAAAAGAAGAAACAAAACCAGAAACACTGCAAACGCTTTCTTTCCGACCACCAGACCACCTGTATGATACTTGTGTGAACCTCCTTTTTAAAAGGCCTTACATCGCGAATATGGTTTGATTGCACCTCATCTTTTGGCGTGCTCAGCAAGTCTTTTGAGTGCGTTCTTTTTTTCGTCGTCGCCAAGCCTTGCCTCCTGGATGGCCTCCGTGATGTGTTGTATTGTGTGGTCGTATGTTTGTTTGTGGACGGGGTAGGGGAATCCGTCTTTTCCTCCGTGGGCGAAGCTGTATCGTACTGGGTCTTTAGTGCTTGTTTTGGCGCCGTAGATTAGTTCGGCGACTAATGCGAGCGCCCTGATTTTCATGGGGCCCATGCCGTCCAGTGACGCTAGTTCCTCGTAGTTTCGGGGTTGGATTTCATACGCGTTTTGTATTGCGCGCCAGCCTTCGGGGGAAATGTCCAGGTGGAGCACAGGATGATGAGGTGATAAAGTAAGATGCGTCTGTCGCCCGTCGTATTCCGCAAGAGTCGTCTGCGTTTCACCCAAAAGGCACCTAAGCCTACATGGCCCCTCCTGTATGAGTTCCACGCTTATTTTCCTTGTTTCCTCGCTTTCTTTTGCTGTTAAATCTAGAACGTCTCCGTCGCGGCATATGTCGCTTGCTACCGCAGTGTGCGGGGTTTCCACGAAAGACGGTAGGCATTCGGATAGCCAGTGGTATCGTCTTGCGTATGATTCGTCCATTCCCTGCTGGATTACCGCCCATTTTCCTTCAGCGTCCATGAAGAAGCTGTGGTGGTAAAGCTGGAATCCGTCCTGAAGCAATGCGGTGTCGGCTTTAGCGGCCATCTTGCTTGCGTAAGCAAGGCGGGATGCATCGTCTTCAGGTAGGTCGAACACTTTGACTGCGGAGGATATGTCAGAAGGGGTCTTTCTGCTTGTCGCCCCTTTTCCTCCGCAGGCGACGACACCGTGGACGTCCGGCTTCAATGCGAGCTTAAGCGCCCCGCAAGCCGTTGTGGTGGTGCCGCTGCTGTGCCAGTCGAATCCGATGGCGCACGCGAACGCCTGAAACCAGCAGGTATCGGAGAAACGCGCCAGAAGCTCGGCGCTCCCGTTTTCCTCAACCACCGCCTCGGATATTGCCCCGGACAACCGCACCATCCGCTTAAACAGCCAATGGGGAGCATGCCCGCCGTGCAACGGAAGATAAGCGCTTCCTGTGCGAATCATTGCTGCTCTTTAAGCCATCACCCCAAATAAATACCAGGTGAGTGTTGTGGAAAAGAAAAAACAGCCGCGCGCCCCAGCAAAAACCGAGGTAAGCTGGCTTTCGGAATTCAAGGAAACCACAGTCAACGCCCTAAAGAGGCCTCCTGAAACCGCCAAGAAAATCAGGAAGAGTGCGGATTTGAATTCCGGTTTGAAGTTTTTTGCCACTGCCACTGTCTGCGTTTTTCTAATCAATTTTTTTGTTAACCTGGTGGTTGGCGTCCTCAACATTGTGTCCAACCTTAATGCCAGCGGAGTTGACGTTATTGCTGCCGCCATTTCTGCGGTGTTTACTCCGGTTATTTCCCTTTTGGCGTTTCCCTTTGGTTTGGTGGCGGGGCTTTTCATGTCGCTGCTTTGGGTGTTTATCGTCTGGATTGTGGGCAGGGCCCTTGGAGGCAAGGCTGAGTACAAAACCCTTTATGGGACTCTTCTTCCTGTGCAGGGCGCGGTGGGCATAGCGGGCACCGCAGTGAACGGGGTCATAAGCATTTTGATGTATGTCATACTTGCTTTCGCCGGTTTGCTGGGTCTTGCAGGCATTCTTCTGAAAAGCGACATCACGAACTTCATTTCGCTTGTCGTCACGCTTGTTAGAAGCGGAGGAGGCGGGCTGGTGATGCTTGCGGTGGGCGCAATCACGTTTTTTGTCGGCCTTTACTACAGCACTGTTTTCGTTAGGGAGGCGCAGGAGTTTGAGACTTGGAAGGCGCTTGTTTCGGTGCTGGTGCCGGTAGTAATTATGCTGGTTGTGGTTGTTGCTGTGCTGCTTTTGTTTGCGGCGATATTTGGCGTGGCGCTTTTGTCGTCTATCTGAGGCGCAAAGCTGTGCTTATTTTTGGCCGTATGGCATAGTGTAAGCGAGAGTGAGTTTTTATGGCTGTGGTTTCGCCTGCGATTTGTTTGTCTGACGTTTCTTTGGTTAGGGACGGGAATGTTATTTTGAAGGATGTTTCTTGGCGTGTGGGGGTTGGCGAGCATTGGGCTGTTGTTGGGGCTAACGGCAGCGGCAAGACTATGTTGTTGAGAATTGCGACAGGCAACCTTTGGCCTACAGAGGGGTGTGTTTCTTTGTTGGGTTCTGTTTTTGGGGGCGTGGATTTGAGGGATTTGAAGGTGCGTGTTGGTTGGGTGAGTTCCGCTTTGTTGAGTAGGGTTCCTCCGGAGGATTCTGCTTTGTCTGTTGTGGTGTCTGGGAAGTTTGCGAGCTTGGGTTTGTGGGACAAGCCGGCTGAGGAGGATTTCGTTAAGGCTAAGAGGCTGCTTTCTTTTATGGGAGCGAATTTGCTTGCAGACAGGCCGTTTGGGGTTTTGTCTCAGGGGGAAGCGCAGAAGGTTTTGATTGCGAGGGCTTTGATGGCTGACCCTAAGCTTCTTGTTTTGGATGAGCCTACTAGCGGGTTGGATGTTAGGGCGCGTGAGGAGTTTCTTGTTTCTGTGGAGAATCTTGCGCGGAAGAAGGGCGGGCCGACTCTCGTCTTCGTGACGCATCATATTGAGGAGATTACGCCGTCTTTCACGGGGGTTTTGGTTTTAAGGAAGGGTAGGGTGCTTGCTTGCGGGCGGAAAGAGGATGTTCTTTCGGGTAAGACGCTTAGCGAAGCTTTTGAGACTCCTCTTAGGGTGGTGAAAAAGGGGGGGCGTTATTGGCCTGTTTTGCGCCATAGAGGTTGAAACGCTTTTTATTGCCTAGCTTCCCTGAAGGTTTCTATGAAGTACAGGCGGAGGGTTTCGTCCGACGAAGCGCGGGAAGGATACTTTTTCATAGAGAAGACTGCGCGCAAGGAGTTCCCTAAGGCAGGCGAAAAATTCTCGCTCACCGTGGGAGGCAAAAAATACGCCTGCAAAATAGACGAAGAAAAATGCGTCTGCTGCGGACCAGAAAGCCCCCACGTCCACTACAGGATTGTGGCCGAAAAAGGCCGTCTGCCTTTGATGGCAGGCAAGGCTGTGACGCTTAAGTCCGCTGACGGCGGATTTGTTTTAAGCTAGTTTTTAATCCGATTTCGAGAGAGGCAGGAAGGGTATTATTCGGCCCGCTAGCTTTCTGATTGGCATCGTCTGAATCCATACTTTCCCCGGTCCTTTTAGTGTCGCGAGGAATAGTCCTTCTCCGCCGAAAATCATGTTTTTGACTCCTTCCACCATTTTGACGTCGAATTCTACGGAGGACTCTATTATTGCGACGTGCCCTGTGCCTACCTGAAGCGTCTCGCCTTGCTTTAGCGTGCGCTCCATTATGTCGCCGTCTATTTCCACGAACACCGTGCCTGGGCCGGTCAGCTTCTGGAGTATGAACCCTTCGCCGCCGAACAGTCCGCGCCCAATCTTCTTCTGGAAGAAGGATTCTAATGTAACCGATTTTTCTGCCGCAAGAAACGAGTCTTTCTGGCATATGAGGGTTTCGCCCGCCTTAAGGTTGAACGGGAGGATGCGGCCGGGCATGCTGCTTGAGTAGGCGATGTGCCCGGTTTTTCCGTCTTTTGTTGAGAATTCCGTCATAAATAGGCTTTCGCCGGATAGTTTGCGGCTTATGCTGGATAGTATTCCGCCTTTCATCGTGGAGTTCATAGCCATGTTTTCGCTCATGTATGTCATGGCGCCGGCTTCGCAGTATAGGATGTCTTTGCCGTCTACGTCTATTTCCACTGAAGGCAGTACGCTGTCTGAAATCTTGTATTTCATGGTATGACGATGGGCGAATCAGGTAAAAAGTGCGTTAAAGTTTGACTGTCCGCCCTCTTTTGACGCTCCTTATTTTGGGGTTCACTCGTTTTTTGGTGTTTGAAAGTCGGATGTCGGACGGCTTCATGTTCTGCTGGTCGCGTTGGATGCGCATTTCCTTCTCGGTGAGTATTTTCCTCTGCTTCCTGCGGCTGCTTTTGAGGCATTCCCTTATGAACATGTGGATTCCCAATGGGTCTACGACGAGGTCGTACTGGTTTTCAGGGTGGAGGAAGTTCCTCAGGTGGCCCAGAATTTGCTCTGGCGTCTGGTTGCTGAAGCGTCGCTCAGGCATAAGAGAAATATAGCCCGGTTTTTTATTAAAATTAATTTAGCGTAGGCGGTAAGCTGGCTCGTGAGCGATGCTTTCCACGCGGGACTCCCTTGCTTCCACAATAGACTTTACCACGCCTGCAGCAAGCTGCTGGACTTCCTCCAAGGACTTAGGAGGGGCAAAAGTTCGCACGTTGATTAAAGTCATTCCTTCTTGGAAGATGTCCCTGAAAACGTCTCCTTCAACCAGGAGGCCGCCTACGATGAGGGGTTGTGTTGCATCAAAGAGCGTTTGCGCTGTGGTCTCGCGCATCTGGTTGCCGACGTCCCGACCTATGTCCAGTAGGGGGTGTTCTGGGGGCATGGCACCGATTGTCGCGTTGAAGAGTTTTATGGCATCGTCTCCTGCGCGTTCGCGGGCGTTGTGCATTATCCTAGCGAATCCTTCCAAGTCTTCCCGGCTTGGTTGGCCGTCTGCGCGGCGGCTTGCGCATATTCCTTGTATGGTCGGGTAGGCTTCTGCGACTGCGAAAATCGTTTGTTCGTCGAATCTTGAGGCGACTAGTTTGGAGGTGGATGCGTTTACTCCGGCGTCTGCAAGCTTTGCTTGTGCGTCTCTGCTTCCGCGGAATTCGAGAGGTAGTTGAGTGTAGGGGGTTATTTTAAGAGCTTCTGAGAGGAACTGGCGGGTTGGATTCATGAAGGGAATCATGTCTTGATGGTAAGCCGACAAGTCTCCGTTAAGTGCATTAGCAACCTCGTCGTCCCTCATCTGCACGTCTTCAGATGCTGCCTTGCATACTTCAGCCAGCTGCTGGTGGTTTGTAACGCCAAGCTCATTTACCGCCCCCACTACTGCTGCGAGGTAGTAGGATACCATGTGGACGTGAGGTGTTGAGCCGTAGTAGCCGCCATGAGATTTTTCCAGTGGAAACAGATTAGTTTCTGGGGATGATGACAACAGGATGTCAACGGTTGTCGCAACATTTCCTCTGGAAAGCAAGGGGTTGCCAGGCTGAGGAATGCCCTCGTTCGCTGACACGGGGAAAGGACGGACGCCTTGAATAAATTTACCTAGAATATCAGCCTCACAACCGACTGCTCTTGCTATTTCGTAATCATCCTCTGGGGAGCCGCCTAAATGGAGTTTTTGTATGCCGTCATTCAACATAGCGCCTACTGACCTAAATTCTGCCATAGTAGGTTCGGAATATGACCCATCTTGCACCCGTTTAAGTTCCATAGCAAGTCTAGGTATGGATGTGGCCACAGATGGGTTGTATTCGACGGCTAATTCTATTGCTTGTTCTTTTGGTATTTGTGCGACCAATTCTACTGCAGCATTTATGCTTCCTCCTCTTCCTGCTACTGCCACTGCAGCGTCGCGCATATCAGACAGACCTTCGAGTGTTTTTTTGTAGTATCGATTATAGTGTAGGGCGGTATCTATCCTGTATGCCATAGAATAACGGTCTTCTTGTGGTGTGCTTCGCATTATGTCTGTGTATCTGTCTGTCACCTGCGCCATTGTTTGGATTCTTTCCGCGGGCGTCCTAATGTCCTCTGTGACTTTGCCGAGAATTTTTACTAGATGGAAGAAGGGGTAAGTTTCATATTTTCCGGGTTCCGGCTTGGGTATTACCGTCTCTGGTAGGGCGCGCCTTAGCAGTCTTTCAGCGTTGTCTGCGGTCACACCCTTAAAGAGGGGCGTTAAGTAATCTTGGCAGCGCGTTAATTCAGCCTGCCATTGAGGGTGGTCTTGGAATCGTGGAACTAAATCGTCTTGAATGTTGCCTACTACGGCGGCTGTGCGAGCTAACTCCGGGGGTTCACCAGGGAGGTGGTTACCGGGGACTGCTGTTAGTGTTTTGCCCATGTTGGTAGAAATCGAGTAAAAGAAGGATATAAGCGAATAAAAAGGGGTTTCCCCCGGGGTTTTGCCCGGGGGACTTGGCCATCTGCTTTGTAGGCCTAAGCTGTGTGGTATCGTATGGTGTATGTCAGTTTGGTTTCGCTGTTTGCTTTCGCGGGAACGGTCCATTTGATGCGGTTGTTGCTTTCTTTGACGTGCTGGATGTTTTCTTTGGTTATTTCCCAGTCTCCGCCCGTGTTCTCCAAGACTGTTACCGAGATGTCTTCGTTTTTGTGGTTTTTGATTGTGGTTTCCCAGGTGTATTCGTAGTAGTTGCTGCTTAGTTCCCTGTAGTCCATCTGCTTTCTTTCCGCTTTGACGTCGAATACGTCGCCCAAGTACACGCGGACTGTCTCGTCTTTTGGCGTGTGGTCTATGCTGTCTTCGCCTATGAACTGCAGTTGGCCGCTGCTGTCTGCTTTGAATACGCGCAAAGTGCCTTTAGGCAAGGGTATTCCGAGGCCGTTTCCTTCGGTGTTGTTTAGGTTTATCATTGCTTTGACGTTTGTTGAGGGTGTTTGGTAGCCGTACCACCAGTAGGGGCTTTGGCTTTCGAATACGTATTCTTTTTCCACTGGTATGCCGTCTGCGGACATCAGTTCGATTTGTTTTTGCTCGTTGTTGTTGAGTGTGGTCTTCCTATTTAGGTCGTACATGTGGTATTCGAAAAGGTTTTCTTGGGTGAACTGCTGCGCTGAAGGTGCGGTTTTAACCATCATTTCGTCTCTTGCGTACCCTCCTGCAACCCCGTTTTGGACTCTGTTGACGTCTCCTGCGACTAGTTTGAGGGTTGCGTCGTTGAATGTGGCGCCCGCGTTGTTGATTACGGTGACCCAGCCGGTGAGGTCGAGTTTGTCGTCTGCGCCGTTTACTACCGCAACGTAATCCGCGTTCCAGCTCATTCCGCTTGTCATGTAGGATAATTCGAGAGTCGTGTTTTTGCTTTGGTCTGACTCAAGAATCCACTCTAAAGTGGGCTTTATTATGAGGCCTTCAGGCAGGTCCGGCAGCGTTAGGCTGTTTGCTGAAAAAACCTGTATTTTTCCGTCTTTGCCTTTGATTATCATCTGGCCGCCGTCGTATGCGAGTAGTGTGCCTTCGACTAGTTCTTTGGTGTCGCCTATGTTTTGGTAGGCGGTGATGTTTTTGCCTACGTATTTTTGTAGGAGTTTTTCTTTGCTTACGAGGTCGTATTGGAAGTTTTGTTCTAGAAGTGAGACTGACGACCCCAGCGCTTTAAGGTGGACGCTTGTGGGGTCGATTAATGCGGCGACTCCTTCATAGAGTATGCGGTTGACTCCTGCGTCGAGGTATTTGCTTCTGTATTCTTTGACTACTCCGAGGTCTGTGTTGTATACCGTAACCTCTATTTTTTCGGGGGCTTCGGCCATGACGACGGGAGCCCTTAGGGCTTGGTAGGCGAATCCTGCACCGACGACGATGAAAATCAGGAAAGCCAGCAAGGCTGTTTTGCGTTTTATTTTCATAGTAAAACATCTCAGGGGGGATGTTAATAAACTCCGCCTTTTTACTTCGGCGTAGGCCGCAGTTTCTTAAGTTCCGCCGTCAAAGAAAAAGTCACGTGATGACGGATCAACTGGCCGAGCCTTTCAAGCCGCGTCTTGTTGGGCGGTGACGATGCTTATGAGTGCTGACCGTTAGCTCCCTGATGCTTTTTTGCAGGTGAGGGGGGTTTTGAGCGGGCTGAAATTCAGTATTATTCGCGGGTTTCGTATAATCTTGTATGTCTCGCCGCAGGATTGTCGACAGGACGGCTTCAGGCGCAAGCGAGGGAGTTCAGCCTGCTGATCTTCTTCCCGTCGAATTTGCTTCTTTGAATGTGGCAGGATGGAAAAGCCCAAACGACATACAGTGGCTTGAAATAAGCGACGAAGTATTGGGCGGCAGAGACCACTCCTGCGGGCTTGTGTATAGGGGCAGGATGAAGTTCGCCGACGGACGCCCTATTGACGTGGCGGTCAAGCGGTTTAAGGAGGAGATTAATAGGCCGCTTACAAGCGGCTTGCCGGATGAGCTTGCCTTTAGCTACCAGCGTTGTATCCGCGACCTTAATGCGGAAGGAATCCATATGCCGCACATGTCTATGGTGAAGACGAGCGACGGGGAGTGGGTTCAGGTGATGGAGGTTTTCGAGCACGGCCACGAAACCAAGTTTGACCACAGAACGCAGCATTTTAAGACGCCTAAGACTCGTAGTTACTTCGCGACCTCTTTGGCGAGGATTATTAACGCAGGGTACTACGTCCCAAGCGACGCATTCGGCTCCATAAACGACGGAGACCGCCTGTTTTTGTTCGACCTGGATGAAGTAGTCAGGTTGAGGCCTGCTTCGGAGCGTGATGTTCAGAGGACTATTGAGCGGGCGGTGGAATTGATGAGTTTTGCGGTAAGAGACCCTTATTTGTCAGTGACGCATGATGAGCGTCACGGTATGATGCATGGTATGTTCGATGAGTTTCATGAAACGCTCAAGAGCCCTGGCAATAGGGATTACGCTTACGACCGGATAGTCAAACAGAATTTATAGGGTAGATAATGGCGTCAATTGGCGATTTGGAGGCGAGGGTTGATGCGATTGAGGAGCGCAATAAAAAGGTTGAGTCCGACAAAGCATGGGAAACGAGCCTTGCAAGGAGGACGCTGCTTTTCGTCTTCACTTACCTAGCAGTCGGAATCTACCTTTATGAGGTGAATATTCCCAACCCGTGGCTTAACGCGATCGTCCCCGCCGTAGGATTCATGCTTTCCACGCTGACGTTGCCGTATTTCAAGGGGATCTGGCTGAATCACGCGCGTAGAAAATAGGTTTTAGATTTTTATTGCGCAGACGTCTTTTCCTGACAGCACGTCTTTCACTATCCTTTGAGTCAGCTTCTCGGCGTCTTTGATTTTGGTTTCCTGCTGCTGGATTATCTTTTCGTTCTTCTTTACTTCGGCAGTGAACTCCGCTATCATCCTTTTTACTTCCTTGGGCGAAGGGCTTCCTTGGCTGCGGTAAGTGTGGATGTTCTGCTTAGGGTCGAATATGCTGCGCATCTTAGCGTAAGTCACCTTGATTTTATGCTTCGACAAAACCTTATCCACCTCATTGAAGTCCATGAAAGTCTTGCCTTCACGGTGCAAAGTCCCCACCAAGTCCCCTACAATGTGGTGGCACTGACGGAAACTCAAACCGTGCTCCCTAACCAGGTGGTTGGCAAGCTCAGTGGCAGTCGTGAAGTTTGAGCCGGCCAATTCCTCAAGCCGCTTCTTGTCGACCTTCATCGTCTCAATCATTCCGGCCGTCACCGTCAGCGTCTTCTCTACGACGTCCAGGGAGCTCCACAGAGGCGGTTTGTCCTCCTGCAAATCGCGGTTGTACCCCATGGGGATGCCCTTCATCATAGTCAAAAGCTGCATCAAAGAGCCGTACACTCGGCCTGTGCGCCCGCGAGTGAGCTCCGCAACGCAAGGATTCTTCTTTTGGGGCATGATGCTGCTTCCTGCAGTGTAAGAGTCGTCAAGCTCCACTATGCCAAACTCGAACGTAGACCAGTAAATCATCTCCTCGGCCAGCTTGCTTAGGGTGCTCATGAGTATGGCTAGTGAGCAGAGCGTTTCTGCGACGAAGTCTCTTGAGCTTATTGCGTCCAAAGTGTGCTCGTGAACTTTGCTGAAACCCAGAAACTTCGCAGTCATCCTGCGGTCTATGTTGAATGACGTCCCGGCCAGAGCGCACGACCCCAGCGGATTGGAGTCGACGTTATCGTATGCGTTGTCTAACCGGCGCAAGTCCCTGTTGAAAGCGCTGACGTAAGCAGTAGCCCAGAATCCTAGTGTAACCGGCATCGCTTCTTGAGTGTGCGTGTATCCGGGTATGACTGTTTCCGTGTTTTCGCTGGCAATCTTTAGGAAGACTTTTTGTAGGGCTATGATTTTCTTTTTTATTTCAAGGATCTTCCACCGGATGTGCAGTTTAGCGTCGACTAGAACCTGGTCGTTCCTGCTTCTGGCGGTGTGGAGTTTTCCTCCGTACTCGGGGCCTGCCCCTTCAATAAGGTATTTCTCTACGGAGAGGTGTACGTCTTCGTCTTCTTTGCGCAGCGTGAACTCGTTTTTCAGGTATTTTTCGCGCACAATATTGAGCCAGTAGAGAATCTTCCTGAGGTCTTCGCCGGTTATTATGCCTTGCCGGGCAAGCATTATGGCGTGGGCTTCGCTACCCCAAATGTCCTCGAGCACCATTTCCCGGTCTACTTCTATGCTCTGAAGGAAATCTTCGACGTCCGATGTCGGGTCCTTGCTGAAACGCCCACCCCACAGCTTCTTAGTCATACCTTTACTTCCCTGCAGGCACCGTTATTTTCTTGCCCACCTGCTTCTCCTTCAACTGCACGTTAGGCTGCAGTCCGCGGCCTGCCTTAGCAAGGATCATCCACTGCAAAGTCGCAACCTTGGTTGAGCCTATCGCCCAGCGCTGGTCGAAGCCGCGGGTCTTAATGGACCTCATCTCCTGGTTGAATAGGCCTGTGTTTGATTCGCGCTTTACTATGTCGATGTTTCCTTTGTAGAGTTTTACGGTGTATTTGCCGCTGACGAACTGCTGGCTTTTGTCTATGAAAGCGTCCAAGTCTTCCTTCAAGGGGTGGAACCATTCGCCGTGGTACACCATGTAGGCCCACTTTGCGTCGACTGTCTTTTTGAACTGGATTTCGTCTTTGGTGAGGCACCATAATTCCAGGTCGTTGTGGAGCTTCAGTATTATGTGGGCTGCGGGGGCCTCATATATTTCGCGGCTTTTCATGTTCATTACGCCGTCCTCGAACATGTCTATTTTTCCTACGCCGTTTTTGCCGCCTACTTCGTTGAGCTTCATTATGATGTCGCCCAGCTTCATCTTCTTTCCGTCCAATGCGACTGGAACTCCTTGCTTGAATTCTATTTCAACGAAAGTGGGCGTGTCAGGCGCTTTCTCGGGAGGAACAAGCCACATCCATATGTCGTCGGACAAAGGCTGGTTCAGGTCGATTGCACCTGAGGCTATGGAGCGGCACCACATCGTCTTGTCGTCTCCGCCGGTCACCTGCTCGTTCACAGGAATATTCCATGCATTAACCAAAACGTTCTCCTCAAGCCGCGTCATATCGAAGTCTCTGACCGGCTGGAGAATCTCGATTTCAGGAGCGAAAAACTTGATGACATTATGCATCCTATACTGGTCGTTGCCCTTCCCAGTGCAACCCTCAAGGATTGCGTCGCACCCGTTCTTAACGGCCTCCTGCGCCACAGCCTGAGCCACAAGCTGCCTCGTCATCGAGGTGGCCACTGGGTATCCGTTGTAGCTGCTGTTGGCTTTGATTGCCTTCGCAAGCCAGACTTCGGTGAACTCTTCTTTCTTGTCGATTAGTATAGGCTTGATTCCTACTTTCCTCGCCTTCTCCTCAGAATCCCTTATTTCAGGCTCGCCCTGGCCTATGTCTAGGGTGACTGCAACGATATCGTTGCATCCGTAGATTTTCCTTAAGAATTCCACGCCCAATGTAGAGTCTACTCCGCCGGAGTAGGCTAGGCATGCTTTCTTCACCTTAGGTTTAGGTGATTCGTCAATCTTCTTCAGTATCTGATTCAAATCGTTCTGTTCGGCCATTGTTTGACACCCGATAAGAATTGACTGCGACGGAAATAAAAACAACTTGGATTTGTTTTATTTAATTCGGTTTGTCGTTGAATCTTTCGGCGAGTTGATGGAGGATTTATTCTTCTACTTTTATGTACCTTTTGCAGTACTTGTAGACGGGTACTGTGCACGGGTGCTTCGTCTTGTATATGTTGCCGACTGATGTGGTGTATGTGCTTTCGTCGTTTTCGCATGTCGCGGATGCGTTCTGCTGGGTGAAGTATGCTGGCAGGTAGCTGCTTAGGGGTGTGGTGTCCGATGAGTTTGTGGTGTATGCGTAGCCGAGCAGTCCGCTCATGACGTAGTCTCTGTTTGTTTCGTTGGGGTTTAGGCTGAGGAAGAACGCTTTTTCATTTTTGTTGTAGTATCTGTAGACTTTCACTGTGTCAGGCGCGTAAGTCAGCCGTATGTAGCCCAGCAGTTTAGTTCTTGTGTAGCCGTCCATTACGGGGGAGACGAATGTTCTTGTGCCGGCGCATGCGTCTGTGGAGACGGTTATTGAGCCGCCTGCCGTGTCGTTGAACAGCCACAGGGGAGTCGAGTCGTTTTCATATCCCTTTGGTATGAACCCCAGGTTTTCCGGTGGTCGAGGCTCCAGGTTGTATTTGGGCATCTCGGACGTCAGGTTCACGCAGCCCGAGCAAGGAGTTGTTTTCACGTAGCCGAGAGTGTTTGTCCTTGCCGCATCTGTTGTGTTGGCGTCAGCGTTAGGGTTCAAACTTATGTAAGTCCATCTGTTGTTTGAGCCCATCCACGACTGCACGTACTTGTATATAGGCACGGTGCCGTTGCTGCTTTTGGTTCCGACGTATCCTGCCGCGCCCACCCTAAACATCTTGTTCATGTAGACGCTTGTTTCCCCGCATCCGTCTGTCGACACCATACGCTCAATGACGCACGTCCTCTTAGTGCAGTCCGAACCGGTAATCCAACAGAAAAAGTCTTCTATGCCATGCCACAAGTCCGTGAAGAACCTGCCAATCGCCTCAAAGACGTTGACTATGAAATCCAGCACGTTCTCAATGATGTTGCCCACCAGAGTGAGCACGTGAGACACAAGGTTCACTAAAGTTTCCCCCCACGCCAGAGGATTATAGAAGTTGTCCACAAGATACGCGACATCCGAACCCAAATCCGTCAAAAACTGGTTGGCCGAAAGCATCACTGAGCCCACCAGCTGGTCTGTTGCTGTGAGGAATCCTCCCACCAATGGCACGTCGTCTGCGTGGCCGCAGAATCCGAATATTACTTCGCTTAGTGCGCCTACTATTCCGGTTACTGTTCCGCCTACCATTTCTATTAGGCCTTGGGGTATTCCTCCTACGTCGCCTGATGCTAGGTGTTCTGCGCCGGTGGTCATCATTGTTAGGGATTGGCCTACGGCTAGTTTTGCTCTTATGTTTTCTGTGTCGCCGGGGGGTAGTGGGTTGTTTGAGACTAGCACATAAAGTCGTGTCCATAGGGGTACGAATCCGCCGAGTTCTAGTGGCCCCCAGTATTTTGCGAGTCGGCTTTCTTCTATTTCGTATTGGTATCCCCATGGGTTGTATACGCCGTATACTGTTTCGTATGCGCCGGGTGTTTCTGTGGGGCGTGAGCAGTATGCTACTACGACGAGCCAGTGTCCGTTGTTGATGTCGGTGTCGCCTTTTGCGGATATGTCTAGTATGACGGGGTGTCCTTGGTCTATTAGGCGTCTTATTTGGGTGAAGTCGCCGTTTTGGTATATTTCGGCGTTTACTCCTTGTCTTCTGGCGTATTCTATCATGCTTATGGGGTCTGTGAACATTCCTGCGTCGTCGCCGAACGAGGATGCTGCGGAGCTGGCGCGTATGGCTGAGTCTATGGTGGCGGGAGTGTAGTCTCTGCCTGTGATGTATCTTAGTGTGTATGCGAGGGTTGTTGTTCCGCACGCGTTTGTGTGGCCTTGTCCGGGCAGCCATATTGTGTCGGCTTGAATTGTTCTTGTGACTGTTTGGGTGACGCCTGATGAGTCAGTTATTGTGTAGGTTATTGTGTAGTTTCCGGGGTGGCTGTATGTGTATATTGGGTTTGTGTAGTTTGATATTTGGCCGTCGCCTAGGTTCCATAGGCTTGTTGCTACTCCGCGTCCGGAGTAGTCGAAGAAGGTGAATTGTAGTGCTTTGTTGTGTTCGAATATGAAGTTGACTTTGGGGCCCCAGACTCCGCCGTACGACAGGTCTACTCTTTTGGTGACCGTGGCGTTGTATCCTCGGTTGTCTGTGACTGTTAGGGAGATGTTGTGCATTCCGCGGGGGATGCTGTGGATTATGTTGATTGAGTTTGATGTGTAGCCGTCGTCGAGAATCCAATAGCGGTTAGTGACCAGCGAGGCGTTTGTTGTGTCTGTGAGGTTGAGTGTTTGACTGCTTGCGTCGTAATTGTAGTCGAAGTCTGCGAACAAGTAATTGTGCCCTGAAGGCGGCGCGCCGTCCCAAGGAGCCGAACTAAGCGGCCTAAGCAACCGCCCTTCCGCGTCGGCGTAGTAGTTGCCGCTCGCGTTTTTCTTTCGGCCTATCTGCATCATTGGGGTTTCCGTGCAGGATATGGGTCGTTCTTCTTCGTCGTGAAGGTCTGTTGGGGGGTTGGGCGTTTGTATTTGGCCGGGTAGTTCCACCGTCACGTTTGCAATTAATTGGTTGTTGTCTTCTCTGGATTCGTTTATCTGGTAGGCGCTGTCGGCGAGCCCTGTGACTGGGTATATGCCTCCTTCGTCGAATATTAGGGTGTTTTGATAGACTATTTGGGTGCTGTTGCCTGGGGTGAGCGGGCCGATTGTTTTTGTTAGCGGTTCGCATGTCCAGTAGAGGGTGACGTTTGTTGGGGGGGATGTTGTTGCTCCGACGTTTGTTATGAAGGCTATTGCTGAGACGTACTTTAGCGTCCTGGTTTTTGGGGGTAGAATCTCCAGCCGAGTGAGCTCCAGGTCAGGTAGGTTGGAGCATGCGCCTGCGCTGCAGAGGTATCCTGTTGGGCATGTTGCTGTTTGCGAGCTTACTCTGGTGCCGTTGCAGTAGTATTGCCTTACTGATGTCGAGTTTATGCAGTAGTCTCTGCTTAAGCTTATTCCGCAAGAGATGAATTCGCTTCTGAATAGGTCTGTTGTGGAGGGGCCTGAGCATGTGCAGGATAGTGCTTCTGAGGGTGTTGTCAGGCGCGTCTGTTGCGGGCTGTTTGTTTGGGTGGGAGTGTTTATTGCGTTTGCTGTGTAGGCTATCAGTAGGAGGGTCATGAATACAGCGGCTTTTTTCAATTCATCCACCCCGTTGTCGCGTCGCCTCCCGGCTCAACATACATCGCCTTGTCGTGCGTCATCGCCACCACGTATTCCGCCTTGCCGTCGCCGTTTAAGTCGCCTGCAGCCAGTCCGTCGTATCCCATGAAGGGGAAATAATTGGTCTTGAGTACGCCGAAAACGTCGTACACGTATACTGCGCCGTCGTCCGGGGAGCCGACAAGGAACTCCGCGTTTTCGTCGCCGTAAAAGTCGGCCGCAGCCAGTCCGCTAAGCGTGTTCCATCGGTCGACGGTGACTTGGATTTTTGGCATCATCCGCGTCGGCTCATACACCGTAAGTTTTTTGTCGGAGTTTTTGAGGAGTATGACATCGGCTTTCGCGTCTCCTATGACGTCTGCGACTGCGAATCCGTCGTGTCCTGGAGAGTCCGCGGTGTATCTGAATCCTGGGGAATCGGCAATCCAGTTTGACGATACGTTCGCTCCCGCCCCGTCGTAAACATAAATCATGCCGTCTCTCACTGACGCCACGAGAATTTCGGCCCGATTGTCGCCTAAAATGTCGCCGACTGCGAATCCGTCGTTTGCGATGAAATGAATGTTGAAGCTTCCGACCAAGCCGCTTCTACTGTAGACGTATGCTCTGGAGTCTGAGGCGTGCGCCACCACGACTTCGGCTCTTCCGTCTGCGTTGACGTCTCCGGCGGCAATCCTGTCGTGACTCCCGTAGACGGAGCTGAAGTTGGCAAGAACCGAACCGCTGACGTTGTAGAGGTAAATCATTCCGCCGGTTGCGTGAGCGTGAATAATCTGGCTCCGATTAAGCCCCAACACGTCCGCGACCACAACGTCATCCCACTGGTCGAATGGAGCCATGAACTGGGTGCCCTCCCTGCATGTGCACATCATCCCCATCTGAATTGCCATGGGGTCGGCGATTACTTCGCGGGTTATTGACTCTGATTTTATGTTGCACGCGGTGTCGTATGATTGCGCCCTGTATGTGACTACGCTGTAGTTTGCGACCGGGCCGTTCAGGTAAGAACACCGTGGAGGTGCTGTGCTGTTGATGCAGCATTCGGCAACCAAATGCTCAGGGATGAGATTGCACGCTAAGTCGGTTCCGGACTCAAATATCGCAATGTTCGTTACGCCGCCTGCGTCATTGGCCGAAACTGAGACGTTGACTAAAGTGCTTGAATGCAATTCTGAGGGGGCTACTTCAATGCGGACTTCAGGCGCGATGGCGTCCGATCCCCCGGCACCCAGATTCTCAAAGTCCCTTACCTCGTCTGAAGCGCACAAGTCCGAGACGTCAACGACGGCATTCCGAGGGTCCCACGAACCGGAGACGCTGCAAGTGTGGCAAGTCGTTACGGAACTTGTTACAGGAACGAGTTCCCAACGGCCCTGCGGCAGACACGCCTGATAAGTCAAGTATCCCCCAGAGCCGTTAGGGGGGGCAATCGAGGGGATAAGCATGCTGTCGCTGCCGCTTGAAGCAGCCACCTGCACATACGGCTGATATGCGGCGCCCAGCGGCCTAAGCGTCCCGCGGACTTTAACGCACCCACGCTCGTAACATGATTTTCCGCCTCCGCACGCTGAAGCGGAACACTGGCACGGCTTGTACCGTCCCCTGCCAAACATTGCCTGCGCCTCCGACTCAGTGAGGCACGAGCACCCTGCCGGACAAGTTGGGCCTTCACGGTAGCAGCGCGATTGGCTTGCAGGCAATGTTACGCCGCCTGTGAATCCTCCGCTTGATGTCACTCCGCCGCCTGCTGGGGGAGTTGCTGGTGCCCCGCAGGTTCCCAAGCCGCCGCTGCATAATTCGTAGTTTCCTGAAAACCTTGAGACCGCCTGCGCCTCAGTCATGCAAGAGCACCCTGGCGGGCACCCCGAATCAGACGCAGGCTCCTGCAGGCTAATCAGTCCAGACGCATATTCCACATTCTTAAGAACATCAGTCGCCTCCACCAACACTTCCCCGCTCCCGTAAAACGGGCCGCCGCTGTATGAGCACGATAAAGACTCCAGGCCTTTGGTTTCGCAGATTTTGACTTCCTTCTTGTCAATCAAAAGGGTTATCCGGCTTATGCCGTCAAAATCGCGGACTTGGGCCGTGAAATTTATCATGTCGCGGCCTCTTATTGCTGTTGTTGGGTTTTGGGTGAGGGTTATTGTTGCGGGGTTGTTTTTTGGTATTGTTGTGGTCGTTTCAATAGTGGGGTTGTAGTATGGGAATGTTGTCGTTGTCTTTGGTTTGGTTGGGGTTGTTTTTCCTTGGCATACGCATCTGCCTGAGTCTTCCACGCATCTTCCTTTGAGGGGGCAGTAGCCTAGGCTGCAGTCTGTTTTATATGGGTCGATTGAACTACAGTCCTGCTGGGTCGGCTGCGTCGTGGTTGTGGGCAGCTGGTCGCTGCAGACGCATCTGCCGGCGTACTCCGTGCAGTACGCGTTGTTGTTGCAGTATTGCTCCCCGCATGAAATCTGCGTGGGGTCTGCTTTCCCGCAGTATGTGGGCTGAGGCATCGTAGTAGTTGTTTCAGAGGCGACGCATCCGCATCCTCCGCCCTTGACGATAGAGCACCAAGATCCCTTGGGGCATGTGCCGTCGCACATCGGCGAATTGCTGTAGTAGCAACTGTAGTCCTGAGAGACAACAAATGCGGAGAAGACAATTAAAATTAGGAAGCACAGCGCTAACTTTTTGACCAACCACTCCACCGATAAGAAATTACTCCAAGAAGATAAATACCAAACACATCATCAACACAGGACTTACAAAAAAAAACCGCAAACAAAAAAAGGCCGTGTTCAGTAAACCCCTTTAATAGAATTCGTATCTAATGGTTTCCTTATGAGGTTTTTGTTGTATCTCTCGCTTGTTTGCGTTGTTTTATTTTCCGGTTGTTGCGGTTCCGTCTCAAATGACAATCTGCGCGTGGGCTCTGACGTTAATGTCGCTTCGGGCGACTTGGGGCCTTCGGGAGGTGTTGTTTCTGTTGAGAAGTCGGGTGACGTTTTGAACGGTTTGACGCTTGATGTTCCCGTCGGCGCCTACAATAAATCCGGCAGTTTCAGGATTTCTTATGCGCCTATTGTCAGCAACAGCCTTGGGGAGTACTTCAACCCCATAACTCCTCTCATAAAAATTGGGGGGGAGGAGGAATATTCCGGGAGAGTTATGAAGCTTAAAATCCCCGTGCAGATTCCGGAAGGCGCCTTCGCTATGGCGTTCTACTACGACGAAGAGACAGGAAAACTTGAAGGCATACCTCTGGCCAAAGTCGACAAATACGCCATAACAATCGCAACCAGACACTTCTCCAACATAGTCGTCTCCATGATAAACGAGTCGACTCTAAAGGAGAGAGTTCAAGCGGGAATTGACTCTGGTTTTAGGCCGGGTGTTGATGATTGGGAGTTTGTTAATGACGGTTCTTATGTTGAGCCGGGTGGTCATTGTGCTGGTCAGAGTATTTCTGCGATGTGGTATTATTCGGAGAAGGCTGTGAAAGGTGAGCCTCATTTGTTCGGGCTGTACGACGACAACGGCGGCGACAATGTTAAGACGCCTAAATTGTGGGAGGATGATTCTGATGCGTATAAGTTTGCGTCTGTAGTTCAGTCTGGGATTAATTGGGACGGTGAGGAAAGAGCGTACTTCTTGGATCTCTCGACGTTGGGTGACGTTTTCACTTGGAATGCGTTCGCCTACTCTATGTTAGTCACAGGCGAACCCCAGTACGTGGGCATAAAGAAGGAAGGCGTTGGAGGTCACGCCATAATCGCCTATAAGATGGATAAAGACCGCATCTACGTCGCAGATCCCAATTACCCGGGAGTAACAGGCCGCTCAATACGCTGGAATTCCGAAAGCGAAACATTTGCCCCATACAATTCCGGCTCCAACTCTGCGGCGATAGCTGAGGATGGGGAAACCGGTTACGACGAAATACGCTACTTCGGAAAAACCGGCCTCATATCTTGGCCTGAGGTCGCAAGCCGCTATGACGATTTGGAGAAGAAGACTGTTGGCGACGGAATATTCCCTGTATGCACAATTAAGACAATCCAAGACGGAAAACTGGTTGAACTGACGGACGATTGGACAGTCGGCGGCCCTGGAATAAACATTACTGTTTCATGCGAAAATCCCGCGTCCACCCAGGAAATAGACCCGTACCTTTCGATTAAAGTCTTTAAGGAAGTGAACGGAAACACTGAAACATTAATCGACCGCACAGACATACAGCAAAAGCCAGTTCTCGTCCCGCTTACGCCGGGGAAAAACCACATAGGCATCTACGTCACCACCCGCGTCAACATGGGCAGATGGACCGCGCACGCATGGACAGACTACCAGTGGAAAAACATAAAGTATGCCGCATCTTCTGACGTCAACTCCTTCTTCCTCACCGACGAAGACTTGAACAGCCTAGGGTGGAAGCGGTGTCCGCCAGACCCCTACTCGAAGGTTACAGACGAAACTTACGTAAGCAAAGGGTGGGTTAGGACCATATGCGGCGACGACCAGTTCAAACCGTACTACGACAAAGACACGGAATTCACCACGCAGACGGTTAACGTAATCTGCTCGGACCTCACGACGAAAGAAAACATCTACCTTAGCGCAGGTGAACGCGTCATGGGAGGCGGCAAAGTGTTCATGAGAATATGGGTCAGAAATACCGACTCCAACCCCAACTCGCTTGCCAACGTGGAGGGGATGAAGAACCTGGCGATAAAGGATAAAGACTGCCATCAATCAGGCATATACGTAAAAGAGCTGGAAGTACCCGGCGCAGACGCAGGATATATCTGCGACACAATAAGGGACTCGGAAGCAGCATCAATACCGCTGGACCACTTCTACACATACTACTTCATCAAAGGCAACTACTGGGTAATGACAGACCTTAACGGCTACACCACAGACTATCTCGCATACCAGCGCGCTAAAAACAAGGATTACTACTACGACTCACGAACAGCCTCACCAGAATTACTGGAAGAAATAGGAACAATCGTCGCAAACAAAATACCGGCAAGCGAAGAATAAACAAACACCCAACCTAGTCAAGCTAAGTTTTCCGCCGACTGACATATTTTACCGCGGCCAGAATCAGGATGAAAGCGACGGCCGCGCATACGATTAGCCCTATTGTTGCTGCGGTGCCTCCTGCGACTGCAATCCACATCCAACCGGGCACTTTCGCAGTGGAGGAAATTAGGCTGCCGTGTAGTTTCGGTTCCGCCGGCTGTGGGGGTATTTCTCCTGAGACGTTGAAGTCGTGTTCGACAAAGTATCCCCTTTCCGCGGACTGCGGATAATCCCTGTTGAATTTCTCCGAGGTAAACACCAGCGGGCTGCCCGTCGTCACCCCTTCCGCCGCGATTAGTATGGTTGCGTTGTAGCCTGCCGGCGGGACGCGGATGTATATTTTGCCGTTTATGTTTCGCGTCCTGTAAGTGTGCGTAAGCTGCGGCTTGTTCGGGTAGAATACGCCTACCCGGTAGTACGGCACCTCGTTGCCCACTTTTATGTATTGGCCTGGAACTTCTAGTGGGCTGTGTCGCGTTAGGCGCTGGTAGTTGGCTGGGGCTCCGATTGTTTGGTTGGGGCGGTACTGGGGCGTTTCGCTGGAGAGGTCTACGAAGTATTCGCCTTCGTCGCGCACCCCGTTCTTGTTGACGTCGTCGAATGGCTCGAATTCGTCGTATGCGCCGTTGCCCCGCTGGTCGTCGCGGAAGAAGCCGTGTTTTACGAACACCTCGTCTATGCCTTTCTTCTGGTCCGGGCGCTTCTTGACTATGTCGGCGTAGACGTCTGAGAAGTCGCTGTGGTACGTCCTGAGGACGGGCCATACGTCTTTCTGGAAGTCGAGCTCCACGCGGTCGTCGTCGAGCTTCGCCGTCCGCATATCCTCAAGGGTGTATTCAGGCACTGGGAGGAGGGTCTCCTCTGGGTACTCCCTGCGGGTGTACTCATTAAACTCCTCCCTGTCCTTCTTCCACTCCAAGTAGTTCGCATACATCTGCTCCGGAGTGAGGGTATGATAGTCGTCCTCCCCGTCGACAAGGTCCCAGAGGATGCCCGCGCCCGCAACCTCCTCCATCCTGCCATTCTTCTCCCACGCAGTATGGTCCTCCTCCAGGTCGCTAATCTGAGCGTTGCCGTAGACGGCGATAAGCTCCCGCACACTCATCTTCGACGGGTCAAGACCGGAAGTATCTGAGTCACCGTAGTTCTTCAACATCACAACCGACATGAACGTCGCAAACGCCTCCACATAAGTGTCAGACGTACTGGGATTAAGGAGGCCGCCATGGTTCCGCTCCTTGACGGGCATCTCGCCTTCAGGGTACGGCCATTTTCCGTATAGGGCCTGCATGACGTAGTGGCTGAACTCGTGGTAGAGCATTATCTGGCGGTCGGGGCTCCCCTGAATGGAGTCCCGCGTCTGAATGTTTATGGAGCTTACGCCGTTGTCGCCGTTGTACTCCGCCCGCGACTTTTCCGGGTCATCCGGCATGAAAGCGTGGACATGGAGAGGAAGCTGAAAGTCTAAGTCCTCCTTTAGCCCGTCAATGTAGAACTCCAAGGCCTCGCTCATGTGGGTGTAGATGGCGGCGAGGGCCTCGCCGCCTTCCGAGTCTTCGGCCAGGAGCTTCACCATGTCCATGTCTTCCGAGACCCCGCCTTCTTTAAGTTCGAAGGAATGAACAAGGTTCTGGACGCCCATGTCGTCTGTAGCGTGTATCTGGAAGTACGTCCTGTCGTTGCGGACGTACTCGAACCGAATCTCGCAGGAGTAATTCTCCCCGACAGCCCCCCCTTCCGCCTCAAACTCGAATTCCCCGTTCCCGTCGGTTGTCACCTCAACCCTGCCATCGCCGCAGTACATGCGGATGAACCTCAGCGGCTTCCCAAAGGCCATCATCCGCCCCTTCACTTTCACAGGCGTATTATTTTCGTTCGATTTCACCGCAAGAGAAGTTGACGTCGGATTCTGGACGGCAGAAAGAGTCGTAGCCGTCTGCGCCGAAGATGCGACCGCAGCATCCTTCTCGCCAGGACACTTGTCCTTCGGGTTTATGCAGGCGTAGACGCAGCTGGGGCAGCTCTTGTCGTCGGCCGCCCTACGGCACTCCTTCTCAAATCCCTTGTCCCCAGAACAACCCACCTCGCCGCAAGCTGAGCAGACGCAGTATCCCACGTAATTGTAGAACGCATGAGGAACCTCCCTGCACTTATCCTGGACGCAGCCAACACCCGACATCCGGTCAAACCGATAACCAGGCGCACAGTCAGTAATTCCCGCGTCAACGCACAAGGCCAAAAGAAACAAAACGGCTACACCGGCAAATACCCTCAAACACTCCCACCCATTACGACCTTGGAATAAACGGTTAATAAGACGCAAAACATTCCCAAAAAAAAATCTAACAACGAAGTGGCCCGGATACAGTCTTAAATACACTTTTTTAATATATCCTAGATGGGCATCCTAGACAACATTCTCGGAAACGTAAAAAGCGATTTAGAAGGAAGAGCGACCGAGAAAATAACCGGAAGAATAAACAAAACCATAGAAGGCCAAAACGACGGCGGCCAAAGAAGATGCCCGAAATGCAAGAAACCCATAGAAGAGGGCCTTAAGTTCTGTCCTGAATGCGGTGCGAAACTGGTCGCATCCTGCAGGAAATGTCAGATGGATTTTCCTTTGGGCACTAAATTCTGCACCCAATGCGGCAAACCGATAAAGTGAAGGCGGTAGGGTGGATGGCGTGTTTTGTTGGTATAAATAATCTTGCAGGGAAAGTATAACGGGGTAGAAGCAAGTGGTGGTTGGAAGCTTTTTGAAAGTTGCCGTAGCCATTTTGTTTATTCTTTTTGCTGTTGGTTACGTCAGCGCTGAAGCAGACCCTTGCGGCGCATACAAGACTTGTCTTTCGTGCACGCAGGTTGCGGGAGGCGGGAATCCTGATTTAACTTACTGCGGTTGGTTTCCGGCTGAAGGAGTCTGCCATGACAGGAGGATTGAGGCTGTTGGCGTTATAACTAATTCTTCCGGCTGTAATGAAACTTTTGGGGATGTTGGGGGTTCATGCGACATAAAGGATTTCCCGTGGCTTTTCAAGTATGGGCCGAAGAAAAACAGGAACTTGGCGACGGCGTTATACTCTATTAGTTCTGCTTTCAAGGAGCGGAATGTTGAGGTTACGCCTGATTTGTTGGCGGCTGTGATGGCGACGCTTGAGAAGGAGGTGGGCGGAGAGGATTTTCTGCCGGTTGAGGAAAACGGCGATTACGGCATGGGCGGCAATTGCTCCTATAAGATTGGGAGTAAATGCAGGAAGACGCCTTACAGCGGAGGTGTTGATTACAAGGGGAGGGGGTACATTCAGATTACTCACAAGGAGAATTATGAGAAGTATTGCGGGGAAGAGTGCGTCGGGAATTCGACGCCTGAGTTGGACTTGTGCGGCTGCAAGAACCAGAAGCATTGTACTGTGACCGATGAAAATGTGTGCCCTCAAGTTAAGGCGTTGCTGCCTGAGTATGCGGGTAGAGTATTTGCTTCGTATTATATTGGAACCAAAAGTAATGAGAGTAATCTTGTTGAGCTTTCTGAGGAGGGGGCGTATTGGACTGTCGGCAAGAAGATAAACGGAGGAAGCGGCTACGCCGACGACTTCTCTGTGAAGGCAAACAATTACCTGAAGTTGTTTAAGTCAAACAGCAGTCAGATGACTCAACTGATTGCCTGCTTGAACGCCAGTTCTAACGGAGATTACTGCACCAAAGACTCCGTCTGCGAAACAGGGAAGGAATGCGACTTGGACACGCACACCTGCAGATACAAGCAGGCGCCTCCAACAGATGGGGTTGACGGCTGCGAGAGCGGATTCTTGTTTTCCTGCAACGACCCGGTAAGCAGAGTAATAAAGAGAATCGCTCCGCCAGTGTTCAATTTTTTTGTTCCGGAATGCCAGCAGGGTTATGTTTACGGGCAAGACAGACTATGCCACCCGGAATGCGGCACAGGAACATACTGCACAGGAGACGCCGTCTGCTACAACGGCAGATGCTTAAGCTGCGACCCAGGATACACTCTCGGGGAAGGTGGACTATGTTATCCGCAGTACAATAGCCAGGGAGATGCTTGCGATACGGGATATCTTCTGGGCGAAGACCGCTTATGCCACCCGGAGTGCGGCAACAGCGGAACATACTGCTTGGATTCCGTGTGCTTCAACAACCAATGCTTAACCTGCGACCCAGGATACTACCTTGGGACAGACGGACTCTGCCACCCTGAAAACGGAGGCGAAGACGACTCCATCACCCCGGGATAATACAACGACTACTACAACCTATTAAACCACCACAACGG
>CABMCB010000046.1 GCA_902384455.1 uncultured archaeon | reverse complement strand
GGTTTTGGGTTGGTGTTGCTGTTTGGGTTGGTGAATTTGATGTGTGTGGTGTAGGTGTTGTTGAAGGCTTTGGTGTTTGACTCGTGGTTGGGTGCACGGTTGGATGTGGCGTGAATGATGGTGTGACTGTTGGTGTTTCTGTTGGAAGCGGCTCTTCAGTTGGTTGTTCTGTCGGTTCTGGGATGATTGCATCAGGTGAGCTTGTGCTAACGATTAGCTTGAAATCGTATTCTAAAGTAGCAGTTGCTACTTGATTGCCAATCCAATCGACTTCCGCTGTAATGGTTAGTTTGAATGTGATAACGTCGCCCGCCGCAAATCCTGAGATGGTGATTGGGTAAGCGCTCCATGGCACTGGCACTGAATCGACTGATGGTGGTAAACTGTTTAATGTTTGGTCGGGGGTGCTGTCGTATTGTACGTCGCCGTTTCCTTCAGTTGGGTATTCAACATCCATCATGAAGCTGACGGTAGTATCAAGTGGATGTGCAACAATGTTTGTCAGGTTTGAGACATAAACAAAGCCATAGAGGTAAGTAACTGCATCGCCGGGTACTTCTTGTAGATTTTCGTAGGGTTGGAATGTTAACGTTATGTTGCCGTTTGTGACGTATTTTGCTGTAGATGTTACTTGTCTGTTGAGACTTGAGTAGTTCTTGAGTGACTGTGTGTATTTGTTCTGATAGTCGGTTGCCTGATTGTAAAAGTCATTCGCCAAATAAGAGGCACTTGCCGCAATAACAATGGCTATCAGCATTATTACTACGACTATGTCTTTTGGTCGTCTGTTCGATTGGTTCTCTTCTGTCGTGCTGACACCTTCTGGTTTGCATAATCTGATAATTGTTGAATCTTCCCTTCGACATCGTTCAGGTTACCGAGCAGTTTTACTGCGTTTTCTGCTAGCCGCTGAACGGACGCCGGTGAAGGCGCCGCTGGGGTTTGTATTGGTGTGTCATCGTCCTTCCTAATATACCATATTACTACGAGGGCTGTTATGACTGCAAAAGTAACAACAATTGCGCCAGCAACTGTTGATATGTAGGTAGTTAATGCTTGAGATTGACTCACTATTTTATCTCACCTGTGACGTTGGTGGTTGTGGTCCTTTCGCTAATTTTTCTTTGTCTTTGTCTGCGTTGATTGTGTCGTGGAGTGAGACGGTGTAGTCAGTGGTTTTTGTGGTTGCTTGCCATTGTTTGTTGCCGCGTTTCCATGTGGTTATTGTTCCGCATCCTTTGCACGTTAATTCGATTGCGCTGTCAGCATACAGGTTACCTTTTACGTCTTTTTCCTTAGCGCCACATCGCCAGCAACCTGCCTCTTTTAGTGCGACGAGCAATGTTTCGCTCTCTTTAACACGGTCCATTAAGACGGGGACGTCAAGGTTTGTAACATGCCACGAGTCTGCTTTGGATTTGTAGATGATGTAACCGATTGCGCCCAATAGCGCAAATCCGAGTATCGCTGTGATTGGTACGTCTATCGCCATATTGTTAGTTCCCCATAAAAAATTCTTTTACGTGCTGTGTGCTTATAAGCTTTTTCAGGCAAGCGCTTCTTTCTTTAAAGTCCATTCAAAAATTTTTTATACTCAGACCGATTACTTGACATTAAAACATGTGAGGGCTAGCTGTGAGCGTTCAAACAACAATAAATCCAACATCAATTTCATCCGCCGCCGCGGGGGCGCCAATGGATTTAACCATCATTGTCGCCGTAATTTTCTCAGTCGGTTTTGGGTTCCTTATGGGTTACCTTGTACTTGAAAAAAGGAAAAAGGCATGGTACCTTGAAACAATGGACCCGCGTCAACAGTTTGAACTAGGCTCAGAGAGCAAAATAATTTCCCATATGAGCGTAACAAATCGGTTTTTCCATGGCGTTGAAGCTGGAAAATACAAAGTGCTTCTTATGTATGGCGACATAGGCACTTTCTCAAAACCAATCATGTCTGGCAAACTAGAAGAAATGTACTCTGCTGTTCTCGCTAACTCTCTAATTGGACGAAATATGGTTAATCGCGTCGAAAAAACTCGATTTTACGATTTTCTCTACAAACATGTTCCAACACTAACTCCAAAAGCCTACATGATTACTGGCGAATTAATCTCGCCACAGGATGTTTTAGATTACTACTGGAAACCCGGCGAAGAACGGGACCGTGCATTTGCTGAAATGAAACGCCGTAACCTTATTGATGCAAAAGTGCTTTGGGTTAGACCATACCCGCCCGAAAACCAACTCAAAGACATACTTACTGGCGTCATAACTATTCCACACCTAATCATGGGGCACATCCAAGAATACGAAGCATTAACTCGCAAGAACAGAGATGTTCTACTCAAAATGGACAGCGGCATGTCCGTCATGCTACAGGAAGAAATCTCGCTCGAACGTGAAATCGTCATAAGCATCTCAGACCCACTACACGTTATTAGCGCCGTCATCACCGACAGAATCCGCAAAGTCAAAGGACTTGGCTTAGAACAGTTGGCTGAACGAGGTAGCGCTGAAGCCCAAATAGAAATCGCTAAAAAACTACGCGAACACACTGACGAACTAGTAAAAGCATTCCAGCAACCAATAACCGAAACTGACCTCCAATCAGTCCAACAACAAATAGGTGCCCTCACCGCTCAGGTATCGGCAATAATGGCGAAGATGTCTGAAAGCGCCTCAAAGAATCAAGCGCCTCAACTTCCAGCCCAACCC
>CABMCB010000045.1 GCA_902384455.1 uncultured archaeon | reverse complement strand
TTTTTGTTTTTACGTACATTTTAGCTCACCCAAAGAAAAAGGAGCGCTCAAAAGCGTAGCCACTTTTCCTCTACGCCGTTTGCGCCATGGAACTTTCCGCAGAGCCATTCATATTCATGGACCTCTTCGGGGTCGGGACCGAGATTGGACATCCTAATTTCTTCCTGTGTGCCGTCTTCAAACTTGACTGTTAGTATGCGGAAAGCACCGTTTGAGTCCCCTGTGACTTTACCCATCTTGGTTCCTTTGCGTATCTTTTTGCCAACCCAACTGTTTTCGTCGGTCTCTGGGAATTGTCAGCCTGAGTTGGCGATGTGGAGCTTATCTTGCATAGTTAAACCGTTTTTTTGCATGTTTTGCACCCATTAGAAAAAAGCTATGCTGGCAGTCTGGTATATATCATAACGCCATTGTGCGCAACAGCATAGATTAGCATGCTGGGGGTCTTTCGCTTGAAAACTAGTGTTTTGCGTTGTTGTATCGTCTTCAGTGATTCTATGAAATTTTCCTTGCTAACGTCGATTTTAATGTTGGTCTTAATGGCACGGCAAGAAACTATCCTTACGAACGGTAAGTTTGGTTCTGAGTCTTCAATGTCCCGCAACTGTGGACTGATGAAGCTGAGCAATGGTGTTTTACATGTCAGTGATTCGAGGGTTTGTTCAAACTCTTCGATGGCTAATTGTCGGCGGCGTTTGCTTTCCTTCGCTGTGAGTTTTTGCCTCATTTTGGCACCCAAAAAAAAGTAGCGGACGCTACGAATCGATTAACTGTAGCGTTTTTAGTTCTACAATCGTTTGATTGTCGACTAATATGGTTGGTGATGTTTCACCGTTAGAGTATTGGATGTTTGCGCCGAAGTAGTCGCTTTTGCTGTAGATGTTGATTGTGAAGGCGATTGTTGCACTACTGATGCCGACTGCCGGGTCTGTAAGCGTTGCTCGGACAGGTATGCTTTGATTGAGTTGCCATGTACTGCTATCCCAATCGGTTCGTGGATGTGTTGCAAATATTGCTAAGGCTTGATTGAGGCTGTAGATTTCGGTGTTTTGTTTTTCTATCATTTTTGATTGCGATGGCTGTTGGTATCCAATCACTGCTATTATGAGTGCAGTTACCGCGAGGACGCATACAGCAATCAAAAACAAGTTAATTTTATCTTTTCTATCCATCGGATTCACCCAAGAAAAAAAGTTAGATGTGCAGAACCTTGTAGCGTTTGTCGAAGACTTCTTTATCGACAATATGAATGCCTGCCTCGTCTTTAACGATTATATGTTTTCCAACAATTGCGTCTTCACGTATGTCAATCCAGCCGTCCTTTTTTCCAACAACTACACTTTCTGTTTTTCCTTTGTGCGCTTGGGGACAATTTAGTTCTCTGCTCGGTTCAAGGGTCGATAAGCCACAGTTCTTGCACTCGTAAACGTCGTCTCCACCAGATAATCCGCCTTGCGGTGTTCGTCCCGCATACCCAAATTCATGGGCGTTCGGCGTTGGTTCACGCCATTCAACAACTTTGCTTGCTTTTTTCCATTCGCTCATCTGAGTCACCCAAAAAAGGGGATTATCTTGTGGTCAAAACTCGCTTTGTTATCCACAATGGTTTACCGTCTCTGAAGCTTAGCCTGTACTCGTATGGTCCTACGGGGGTCCATCTTGTGCCGTCACTTTGTTGTAGAACTGCCTTTACGATAAACGATTGTTTTTCAGCAAGGCAAAATTCTGTAGGGATGACTCCCGCTTTGTTGTTTTTGCTTGGACGCCATTCCCCTTCCTCTTTGACTTCTTTCTGGGGGTCCTCTTCGTCCCATTCTTCTAATTTGGCGTGCAAACGGTGAAAGCTGTCTGCGTGTGGTGTTTTCCCGAATGCTTTTATGTGGGCGTCTAAGTCTTTTTGCGTTAAGAAAAGTGCTGGGCATCCCCCCGGGCACTTATACCAGACGGTTTCAGCATTGTGCTCCGTTGGTTTTTTAGTTTCCATATGGTGCACCCATACAAAGATTTTTGATATTGCTTATAAGCCCTTTTAACTGACTAACAAGGCAGGTCTTCCTATGTCTGTTTGCGCTGTTAAAGATATGACCGGCTACGCGGCTCAACTTCATCGTACTACGCCTGATGGCGTCGTAATCGAAAGCAACCTTGTTTTCCGCCCAGAATGCGAATGGTTCATGCCAAAAGCTGGTGACCGTCTTGGCGAAATTGAATACACTGACGTCGTTGAATTCGTTGAAGACTTTGGTGTTGATGCCCTAAACAAGGTCTTGGCTGGCAACGTGGTTTTCGTCAAGAAAAAGCCGGGTCCAGACGTTGAATACAGGGGATGTCCACAACAAGGCAAGCCATTTAGACGAACAACCCGCAACGTCATCTACCCTGTCAAGGCTGTACAAGACGACCTTACCCGCATATAGCTTAGGAGCTATCAAATTGACTGCCCCTTTTTGGACTGAAATAGGTGTCCAAATTGATACCTCTGATTCTTCGCCTGATAGAGCAATCAATGATGCAAAAATAAGATTGCCCTCTTCACTAAAAGAGAAGTGCGGCATCATGGAAACACGGTTATCCGTCGACAGCAAAACAGTTGCTTTTCGGTTAACCTGTAAAACTCCCCTCGGCGAAGATATTGCTGTTGCTAAAACATTGGGCTTGAAAGTTGTTACTGACGATTTTCTCATCAAAGACCTTTTGAAGCGAACGGGCAAAGCACAAACAATGAAGTTTTTTGCTACTGGCTGGGTCCAAGAAAGCGTCGGGGCAGAGGTTGAGGCAAAAAGCGCTGAAGAGGCATTAAAATTTGCCGTCAAAAACCGAAACGGTCTCCAAGACGTTGATTGGGACTACGATAGCTGGGAAAGTGGTGTAAACGCCATCCAAATAATGGACAATGACCGCGTCGAATTTCCGCTTACAGACGATGTGCCTTAACACCCATAGAAAAAAGTAGCATATGCTACTTTGCTGTTTTCTCTTCGGGGATTCCCGGTTTTGCACCTATCACGAAGTCGACGGAGAGTACGATTTTTTTCAGGTGATGCTTGGGGTCCGAGATTCCAAACATTTTCAGTAATGTTTCACTGTTTTGTTCCCAGCCGATGCTTTGAGGGGTCATGACGTCGACCACTGAGTCGACATCTTCGTCTGGCTCGATTAGTCCCGCAGTTAACTGTTTGACTGCTTTTTTGCCGAGTGATAT
>CABMCB010000044.1 GCA_902384455.1 uncultured archaeon | reverse complement strand
GCTACAAAGAATGTGTGAAACATCGGTAGGAACGTAGGGTTGCCCTCGGTGTTGAAGCCGAAGGGGATTTGCACTTTTTTGTATTCTTCTTTTCGGAACTCAGTTGTGGTCATTTTCTTTCCCCTCTGTTGGTAATTTTGTTTGTGTTTTCTGCTCTAGTGCTCTGATTTCTTCGCGGACGGTTTCAGTTAGTTTGCCCATCCAGTTTTTGCCTGTGCCGTCGCCGATGCCCCAAAATGGATTTTTGCTGTCCATTTCCATGAATTCGGCGTCGCCAGTTGAGAGCAGTTTCTTCTTAAACTCAGGGTTTTGCATGTACTTCTCAAAAAGCCCTCTGTGCATGACCTTGAGTTTTTTGTTATCCCAATCTTCGACAACTTCGCCTTTTTCTGGTCTGAGCGCTCGCCCTGCTTTCATAGCGTGGTATGGTTTGTCCGCTGGGCAACTGGCTATCCACTTTCGGAGACCTTCATGCGCCGCTCTCTGGGCTTGATAGTAGATTTCGACGCAAGGGTAGGTGACGCCGTCGATTGTTATTGGAGACGGTGTAAAGTTCGATGCCCAGCCGTTTGGCTTGTCTTTTAGGAAGAATTTGAGTACTCGTTTGGGCTTGCTCATTTCTTGTTTTCCCCAAGCACGATTTTTCTCATTTCCTTCAGAAGTGCCTCGGATGCGTTGATGTGGCTGACTATGCGTTTGAATTTGCTGTCAGGTATTGCCTCTGCAAGGTTTGCAATGTAGGCATTCAAGTCGCCCCAGACATTTTCCGCTGAGTTGACCATGTTGATGGCTTCACTTTGCGTAATTTCTTGTCTGGCGTCTAAGGCTTTCCAGAGTGCGTTTTCCATTGCGCCCTCGTGGTGCCCTATCTTTCGAACGTGTTCCATGACTGCACGAGACTTGCTTCTAAAACGGTTACAGTCTCTTTGAGACCATGTTTGCTTGCATGATGTTTGACTCATTTTGGTTGCCTCTTTTGACGGAGAATTTTAACTAAAATGAGGTCTGGGTCCTCAAGGGATGTAAACTCGCAAACATCGCCAATTTTGATGCTTTTTGCATCTCGAATTACTTCTGGGATAATAACACGGTTTTTTGCTCTTACCGTTGCTTTGTTTGATTTGGTTTTTATTCTTACATCGTCGCTCGTATGGCTTCCTCCTGTGGTGCGATTGCCTTTGGGATTCGAAGTACTTTGACTAACAAGAAATCAGGGCTGGTTGGAAATTCCTTAAATTCAAGTGTGTCGCCGATAGCGATTCCTTTACCTATGCGCATTTCAATAGGTAGAACCACTCGGTATTTTTCGCGCACAAATGTTCTACTGTTTGGAATGGGTGGGATTACTTCTCTTTTGGTGGTGAAGTTATCTGGGCGTACTTTTCCTTTGCCGTGGTGTGCTTTGCTTTGGCATCTTCGGCAAACAATCTCTGTTATCTCTGGGTCGTAGGAAATGTGGTGAACAAGTAGCTTGTTTGTTTTTCTTCCACATCGTTGGCATTTCAATTCAGTGTATTCGTCTTGTGCCATTGGTTATGCCTCTTTTTGGTGGGTTAGCCGGTGCTGTTTCTTGAGGTATTCAAGCTGTTTTGGATATAGCGACTCGATAACTTTGTCACAATCGGGGCATTTCCACTGCTCGATTTCTTTGGTTACTTTGGTGTTTTCGTCTTTCATTTGAGCACCTTTTGTGGGGGGTACTATACTGTACTGTATGGGTGGTTAGTGCTCTTATAGCGTTGTCACTGCATTTAAGCCTTTGTATGAGTAACGACCGCTACAAAAAAATGAAGAAAAAGAGTGTTTTATGCGGCGTTTACGATTAGAAGAACGTTGTGGAATGTTACAATCGCTTGGAATATAGTCAAAACAACGAGCGCTCCAACAATTAGTGCGCCGCTGATTCTTCTATCCGAGTTACTTTTTACTTTTTCAACCATCATTGCGCCGATTGTAAGTGCGCCAGCTATTGCTATTGTGATGCAGAACAGTATGATGTGCCCCCAGAGTAGTCCGACTTGGCTGAAGAGATTTGCATTTAATGGGATGATGTTTGCTTCCCAAAAGCCCATGTATTGTTGCCCAAAATACGAGAGAGCTTTTTCGATGCCGCTTAAAACGATTGTTGCGACAGCCAACACTTGCGCCGTATCTTTATTGGTCCACATATGTTGACCTATCGCTTTCTCGGTTTTTAAGATTTATGCTCAAAAAATAGTCACCCATAGAAAAAGAGTAGCGGTTGCTACTTAGCGGTTTTAGTTGGTCCCTGATAGAATGCAGTGTGGAAAACATGGTTCTGAGTGAGCAAAAACTGCGTTACGCCCTCTTCGGTTTTCAATTTTTCGTAAGCTTCCATAGCCCACGTTGCATAAGTGTACTCTCGGGTCGCTTTAGCATTAAGATTGTCGCCGACGCTGAAATCAATGGTTACGTTGCCCCAATGTAAACTGGATTCTATTCCAACACAGTACTTGCCAATCTGTTTTTCTGTAGTGAATTCGTTGTTTGGCATTACTTCACCCTATACAAATTCTTTTGATAGCATTTTAATACTAAGTACTCCTAATTCATTTGGTGTGACTTGTATGCCAGTAGATGATGTTTG
>CABMCB010000043.1 GCA_902384455.1 uncultured archaeon | reverse complement strand
GGTTTCAAGAACGTACAGGAAGCCCCGGCACCGGTTGAGAAGATTGCCCGCGTCGCCTACGATTCCGGTAAGGAAGGCAAAACAGCCCCGGATGGCAACCAGCTTTTGCAGGAATTCGAAGTCCAAGCTTCCGGCCCCATCGAGATTCAACTCAATGAAGACACGAGTCTCGACGTGGAGACCGGCAAGCCGGAGATTAACCTCTAATGAGCGAACGTGAATTTAGTGTCGGGGATGACGGTTTGGCAGATGTCAAAGACATCGCGCCGAACGTTGACCTCCCCAGTGAAGTAGTACCCGTCGCGGCTCCAGTCCAGTTGGGAACCGGGCTGACGGCTACCAATGTGGATGACAGCGGATACAAGCACCATGAATCCATGTTGCCTACCATCTTAGAGAAGATTCATGACCGGAACTTCCCGCTTGACGAAGTCAACCGTCTCATCGCCATCGAGATTGCTTTCGTGGCACAAGAGATGCAGCAACTTCGGCAAATGGTCAGCCGTAACGACCACACCGAGACCTTCATGCAGAAGAGTTTCGAGCAACAAGTCAAGGCTTTGCAGGCATTGGAAAAGAGCTTAACTAACACCGATATCCTGCGGAACCGCGATATCTTGAATTTTGACGGCCCCAAATTTGTGTACGTGTTCGGGGAACTCGTGAATGTTTTCAAGAAGGCGGCTCAGGATGCAGTCGGTCGTGACAACGAGACCATCGTCCAGTCCATCATGAAGCACTTCCGTGATGAGATGGCCATGCGCGAAGACGAACTTCGCCGCGAGACTGAAAAGATTGATTCCAGTAAGAAGAAGGGGTAACCTAATGGCGGAAAAGAAGACAGCAATGCACTCCGGGACAGTATCCGGCAAGTCATTCAACATGTTCTCCCTCAACCAAGGGCTTTTGGCGAAGTGCGTTGAAGCCGTGAAGGAAGGCGAGAAACTCGCCCGCAGTTCTGGTCAGATTCAGAGCTTCGAGGTATTCCGCAACGGATTCCGCATGAATCTCGTAATTGGTCGCATCATGGTCATTCCGCCTGCCGTCTGCGACGAGAAGGAAGACTTCCCGGTCTCTTTGCTGTATGGCGCTCTTGTCCGCGAGATTCGTCCCGAAGACCTCTCCGATTTGATGGCAGCCAAGATTGGCGACACCGAGTTCGATGAGTACTCGGAAGCCGACATGGGTGAAATCAAGGAAAAGTTGTTCCAACGTGCAGGCTCGAAGAAATACGATTGCCTTGTGTTGTTCCTACCCGCTTGGAGTTCCCCTCGTGAATACGTGATGTTCAAGTTCACGAAGGAAGACGAGGCGTTGGCGAACGCTCTCCGTCACTTGGTGTTCTCCGCTTATTTTGACCCACGTCTAAGCTCAGCCTTCGACCACATCATGCAGGACACCGACACGGTCAACCACGGCACCGAATTGGATGTCACGAATATCACCCCGAAGCTGCCCTTCCCATCTGTGGCTGAAGGTGCAGTCCACCAGTATCCCGACTTGCAGTCCGCCGACGAGGCAGCCGCAAGTCAAGACCGTCCCACCGGCCCCGGTTCTAAGAAACAGAAGAAGGGTAGCACCCCAAAGTTCAAGATGGTCATCGCTTCCGACTCTTGGGAGAAGGTCGCCGCCGACGAACTCGCTCGTGGTGAAGTCGATGTCCTCGATGCCGTGACTGAAGCCGCCGAAGCGGCTGTGCTTCGCAAGCGCGAAACGCCGTCTGAAGCCGCCGCCGATGACAATGCCGCCAAGGCTGCCTCCGGTCTCCAACGCCGTCCCGACTACGGTAAGAAGGCTAGTCAAGTCCCGTGCCCGTATTGCAAGCACACCGAACCGAGTACCGATGAACTCGAAGACCATATCAGCCGCGCCCACAAGAACGCGGCTGCCGGTGGTGGCGTCTGCGTCCGTTGCGGCGCTCGTCTCGACATCCCTGAGAATCAGCCAAGTGACGCCGAGAAGGCAAACAAGGCATTTGCCAACCGCTATTGCAAGCGTTGCCTGAGCCAGCGTCCGACCGCAGAGCCAATTGTCGAAAAGCGTTCCGCCGTCAAGCAAGCTCAAGATGGGCACGCCATCATGGAAGACTGCCGCACCGCCGACATGTCATCCGCAGGTCACAAGCACTGCCCCGGCGTCGTAAATGGTATCCACTGCGATTGCTCCTGTCACGAAAAAGCCGAACAAGAAGGCGTCATCGCTTCGAAGCAAGCCGGTGAAGTCGATGGTCTTGGCGAGATGAAAGTCAAGATGAAGCTGAACTTGGACGAACTCCCTGAGAAGGCTCAGGAGAAGGTCGTTGATTCGGCAACAGGCGCAGCCAAAGGCATGGAAACGGGTGCCAAGTCTGCTGCCGTACCGAATCCGTCTCAGCCGATGCAACTTTATCAAACTTGCCATGCTTGCAAGAAGGCATTTAAGGGTAGCGGAAGTGTTTGCCCGGAATGTGTAGCGAAGGGTGTAAAGCCCCTACCGCCTTACAAGCACGTCGGAGCCGCAAAGGTTGCGACCGAACCTTGCGAATGCTCTGACCCCGGATGCCCTGTGCACCAAGGCTCTGACCGTTGCCATGAACCCGCAGCGGGTATCGTTTACCGTGTTGACATGGAAGATGAGACCGGGACTGCGATGTGTGAAGAATGTGCGGCTGATGCTATGGATTCCGGCGTGTTCCGCCTCGGCGAAGAACTCCCGCGTGAACACGAGTACGAGCACTTTGGGGCTGACAAGACCGCAGCGGTAGACCACGTTCATACTCCACACGACCCCGACGTAATGCAGACCGTCTGCGAGGATTGCGGAATTGACATGGAGTATGAAGCCGCTGGAGATGAATGGTTTTGTGGAGACGGCGAAGTAGTTCACGATGAAGATTTGAACCGCTTCGCTTCTGCCGATAAGACCGCCGACACCGCTGACAACGCTGCCAATGAAAAGGGTGGCGAAGGTGCAATCGAAGTCAAGACCGAGACCGAAATCAAGAACACCAACGGTAAGACCGTTGGTCAACGTGGTGAAGCCCTGTATCAGGATGGTCACCGCGTCGGTGGTGCTCACAAGCCGGGCTGCGAATGCGGCTTCTGCAAGAACAAGGGCAAGCTCCCCGGAGCCAACAAAGACAAGGACGATAAGAAGGAAGCGTCCAAGACTGCGGGTCGTGGCGCATTTCCGCACCACATGGTGGATGCGCTTCCCAATGACATGAACGATGCCCTCGTCATCGCCGTCATGCATCAGCTTGAAGTCCCACACCGCTTCAACGCCGCTGGAGTCACCGCCTCGGCTGAGAATGACCCGGCATCCGCGAAGGCGAAACAAGCTCGTGCTGACCACGAAGCCAAAATCGCTGCTTTCCGTCGCACAGTCGTAGCCGACGAGTCGGACGACATTCTGGCTGGCGTACTACAGCCGATGGAAACCCTGAGCACTCAGGAAAAGGTCGAAGACGGCGACGGTCGTCCCGAACTCTCCAAGGGTGAAGCTGAGACCCTTAAGGGTTCAACCAACCCGAAGGCTGCCGGTGCCGAAGACATCGAGACTCGTGATTTGGGGCCGGAATTCAACGCAGCTACCAAGCAGCATGAAATTGACCGTTACAAGGAAATTGTGCGTAACCCCAAAGCTACTGCTCGGGAACGTGAAGTCGCCGAAGCCCGTCTAAAGGAACTCGGAGCCTTCTCTAGTTTTACGGCAGCAATGAAGAAAGTTGCTTACGTCGAACACGTCAAAGGTCATAAGAATTCCAAGGGCGAGGATGCCCCATGGGTCGTCAAGTCTCACGAGACCGGCAAGATTCTTTCCAGTCACAAGTCTGAAGCTGAAGCCAAGCAGCATTTGCAGGATATGCACGCCCACGCTGGTTCGGTCAGTCTTCGTGCTTCCATCAAGACTGCCACCATTTCTGTTAGCCGTGGTGAAGATGCCGAAGGCTTCTTCATTCTCTTAAACATCAATGGTCGTGAGTACGCTCTGCATGGCAATGATGCACACGCATTCCGACAGGAATATGCTGCCATCCCAAAGCCCGAGCAGAAGGTCAATGCTCTCGTGGAGAAGTATCTCAACAAGTTGCAACCTTACGGCAAGAAACCCGCCGCTCCAGCGGCTCGCCCCGCCGTTAAGCAGTTTGACCAATCAGGCATTCCGGGTTGGTTGAACAAGCAACAGCCCGCAACCGCTTCAGCTAAGACTGCTTGCACTCTGGAAGTCCCGGAGAGCGAACCAGTCGAGGGCGTGTACAACCACAGCGGCAAGAACGAAGACCCGGTGGGTAAGGCTCACGCCGACGCCCCTGCGGATTCCAAGCCGGTTGACATGGCTGAGCTTGAGAAGCAAGCCGCTTTGTGGCTCGGTGAAGAAATCGAGGACATTCAAAAGTTCGCCGGTATGGCGATGAAGTGCCCGAACTGCAAGGGTCAGGCAACGAAAACCCGTCACGAAGACCCATATCAGTGCCAGTGTGGTTGGTCTTCCGGCAAGGTGGCGTCTGCTCAGGCAGACCGTGTTCCAAAGCCAAAACGTGCCGCCGCAGACCGCATTATCGCAACTCTGGATGACTTGCTCTACTCTGAGCCTTTCGACCCAGAGAATGAAGAACATCCAGATTCCAGCCTGCAAGAAGGTTTGGTTTCCGGCCCGGTTGATGGCGGCACCCATGAAGATGGAGCCGCAGGCCCTCAGAATAAGGTCGCCGACTTGGAAGAGTCTAATTTGACTTCTGACTCTCAGGTTGTCCCGAATCCGACCAAGAAGCTCGAAGGTCAGCAACTCAGCGGCCCGGCGAACACCACCGAGAACCCGAATATTAACGCTGTCCGTGAACAAGTCGCGGTCAGTGATGAAATGGACAAGCACGAGACTGTTGAAGAGAAGCAAGAAGAAGTCGCCAAGTCTCATGCCAAGGAAGAGGAAGAACTCGAACCCGAATCCGAAGGCGTTACGGAAGTCGTGGAAGCCCCGGCTGGTTCCGGTAAGATTGTCATCAATATCCACGCTGCCCAGTGGCTAAAGGCCCACGGCATTGCTCCCGATGACGATGATTATCAAGTCGAACCAATTACTTCCGGGATGAGCAACGGCAACTTCGGTGGCAACGGTGCTACCGGCGCTGCCGGAACCCCTGACCTCGCCAAGAAGAGTACCGAAGAAATCTCGGTCACCGCTGATGGTTTGGCTGAAATGCAGAAGAACTTTTTCATGGGGCCGGTCAAAGACCTCGC
>CABMCB010000042.1 GCA_902384455.1 uncultured archaeon | reverse complement strand
TCGATGCCCTAAGACGTCTAATTATCGGTGGACAAGCACGCACAATGTCTCACGGCATGATTGTTGTCCTAGAAACACAGAGCTTGGACCTACCGAAGGACCTTGGAAACCCATTACGCTACACCGTGCACGTAAAAATGAAATGGAAAAGCACATCTGACACCCTCCGCAAAGTCCCCGGATTCATCGGCGGCATCTGTGATGTACATGACCACTTCAACAATTTCCACAGCGAATCAGTCATAACAAGACCACCATTAACCTCGTACTCGGTGTAAGACTATGATGCTAAACTCTTGGATTCGATTTTTCGTTATGCAGGGATGCCCTGTATGTCGAAAACTGATGTGGTACGGCGAAAACGACGCCAACCTCAAAAACGTCTTCCGAGTACGTCCGCCAAATGTTCCTGAAGAGGTTAAACAATGCAAAATAGAAACAATCCTCATGAGACAAGGGTTCGACGCTACTCAACCTATCCAGATGTTTGGAGGCGTTAGATTTGAAAAATACCGGCGCGGCTACCAAATCAATCGAGATTTAGGTTTGCGCCGTGCACGCCCTGAACCCAGAGCGGACATTGACTCCCGACGCTTTATTAAAACAGTCGCTGACTACGGTATAGACCACATCCGCGAAGAGCTTTTTGTCGACCGCGTTGAAATACTCAATCTTGCCCACCCTGCTAACATTGCCCTAAAATACCGCTACCAAATACAGGTTGTACCCACAGTTATGGAGCCCTACGCGCCAAAAGGTATCTTCCGAGGATTGTCGGCGGAAGAATCTGAATTGGAGATTGAACGCTTAATGTTCCTCGGCGGACCGGCTATCTTACCCGCTTGGGACCCAAACAAGCCCAGATAACGCTCCTTTTTATAAGTACATTCAAAAGTTTTTTATATTAAGAGTCATCAAACAAGTCAGTGATAAATATGACTGCCGAACTGCTAGAATCAATGAATCCGATTGAATACGAAGTTTTGAACGCATTCCTAGAACTCAAGCACCGCGGGCAAGCAAAGGTTCCCTTAAAGGACCTTGTAACTGAAGTCAACAAGCAACGAAGAAGCCGAGACATTCCTACACTGTCACCACAACATGTATTCTACTACCTGAAAAAACTGGCAGAACGCCCCTTCATTACAAAGGAAAACGGTGCCAACATCTCCAAATACTCGCTCGTACCGGGTGTTTACAAGCTCAATCAAAGCCCGCCACTTTGCTTATGCATCGGCGAATTTACGAGTCTTTTGATTTGCGATAAGGTTCGAACATGCCACAAAAACCCCTCGATGACTTGCGTTGAAAGTCTAGTCGCGGGGGCAAAACAAGCCGTTCCCACGATTCCAGCATGAACTTTTTTTCAATGTATAAAAAATCCTTGAATAAGCCTTAAAAGGTAAATCGCTTAACTCTGTTATCAAAGGGAAAACCCAAAAAACAAATCAAGGAGCAAAAAAAACATGCCAACTCCAGTCATAAAAATCTTCAAACCATACGTGACAGCAAAAGGAAAACTAGCATTCCGTCCCCCAACCAACAAGAAAGCCATGGATGACAAATCAGTCGCCCAACGCGAAAAGTTTGGCAAAGCAGTCCAGACTTGCAAAGGCAAAGCAGGCAACCGTGCCGAGTTCTCTCAGTGCATGAGAGAAAACCTCTAAACACGCCGCTCTCACCTTCCCCCTCTTTAATTCCACCACAAACGTCACGTTAACAAAAGAAAAACCTCAACTTTTTCTTTTTTTTTCATTTTTACGCAGGTCAAACGCCTATAGGTGCACACTATGTCAAACCATCATAAAGCTGAAGTGACTTGCAAAACATTCGTAACTGAATTAGACTCCGGGGTCCCTGTCCTCTCAGGTGTAACCTGTACTCTTAATCTCGCTGATTCCCACGAAAAGATGGACCTTGAATTTGTCAATGTGCGAGCCACAGACGAATTTCAGTTCAATCCGGCAGATTTCTGGTCTCCCGTTGTAACCAACAACGGCATGTTTGCTCTCAAGCGCAAACCTATTCGGTAGACCATCAATTCATCCAAAAATTTTTTATAGCTAAACCGAGCAAACAAGACGTAGGTGAATAGTTAAATGTTTGATAAGAAAACAGAATGCACACAAACCGGGACCTCGGAAGATGGGTCAAAGAAATTCGTCTGCAAAACACCTGACGGTAACGTTTACAATGCGACTATGGGGCTAGACGGCAACCTGAAGCTTGAGAATAACTTCGTAACCATAAAGCCTGAAGTCTACCAGAAAATACATGAAGCATTGCGCGTTCAGTCGCCCGTTTAAGTGTTTTTCACTAACTGGCGAGCCTAACGGTTGAGGGGAATGTATGCTAAACGCAGACGATGAGAAGATACTGAAAGTACTTACTCCTGAGACTTCACGGGTCTATGAATGTCTCATGAAGCATAACTCAACCGGGTTAGCTCTCGAAAAGCTTGCGGGTGAGCTTAAGCTAACTAAACCCACGGTTCTTCACCACTGCGACCGTCTTATCGGCGCTTATTTGGTCCAAAAAGATGCTTTTGGCAACTACGTTGTTAAAGAGATTGTTCGCGTAAGTGTTGCTCGTGGGCTAAAAAGTCAGTTGGAACGTGCCATTATTCAATGGATGCCTTTTCTCTGTATTTTCCTTCTTATTTCCCTAGTCGCAATTTTGCCTGTTGGGAACCTGCTAACGCTCACACTTGTTGTCTCGGCATGTGCGGCGGGCGCCATTTTAGTGGTCCGAGAAATCAAAAAAGCATGGTAAGACCATGCGTTAGATACCCTTCTAACAGGTTTCAAGCCCTTGCTCGCTGATTAGACGGGCATGAATTTATAAACAAAACCAAGCAATAGGTAGCCAGAAAGAAGGCTCGAAAAAATGGCAAACAAAAAAGTCGTATATGTGGTCATAGCTTTAATCGCAATCGTAATTGTGGCATTAGCCGCAAACTACTACTACGCAACCCCAACAACCGGGTCAACTACTGTCTACAAGTATGACACGGGACTTTCAGTTAACCTGAAAGTTAACAACATTGCAACCTCTTCGCTTGTCACAGACAACGCAAAGGTTCAATTCTTCCCACTTGGCACAGACCCCGTTGGTACAAAGACTTTCAAAGACGCTCCAACCGACCAAGCAACATACAGCGCAACCGCAGGCGCATGGCAAGCTCAGCTAGACGCTGGAAGCTATGTCTGCCTCGTCTACAGCACAAACAGTGCATTCCTACCAAAAACCTTCACAGTAAACATCCCCGGAACAAATGACGACGGCAAAACCGTTTGGGCAACACCCGGCACACTATCCGTCTCAACTCTAGCTGACTCAACTGGCGATGCTGACACTCCAACCATCAAAGCAATCGCTGACGAAACTGGCGCCGCACTCACACCTGTCACTACAGCCGAAATCAACGTTGCAAACGCAAGCGAATGGAAACTGACTTACACAATCAACATCTCAGACCCCGGCAGTGCACCAGACGCAGTCCTACCAGACAGCATCTTCTACATGCCATCATCCATCAGCGGACTCTCTGTCGTTAGCGCAACAGTAAACGGCGAAGACGCAACAGTCACACAAAACACAGAATCTGCAAGTGGTCCAGTTGGCTAACAAATCGCAGTCACCGGCACAAACGGCGTAGTTGCAACAGCATCAGACAACGGACAAATCGTAATCGTCGTCGACATCCAAGCAAACGGCGTAACTGACGCAGGCTCACTGCAAGCAAAGCTCTTCGTTGACTCTGGCATCATGAGAACTAACCTACGCTTCTGGTCACCAGACACACTCATCGGCAGTGCAATAACAGTCGCAATCACCGAAGAGTAAGGAGACTAGACCGCAATGATGACAATATGGCTACCAATAGTCATAGCTTTAGTCATCACTCTGGTCAAAGTTCTCGTAAACGGTAAAGAGTACCGAGATGCGCTACTCTTCACCGTCATCGCTGTCCTCATAAGCGCACTACTGTCGCTACTCATCGACTTCATCATCGCTTTCACAAGCGACACAACGTTCATCTTCACGCTGACCGCACTGATACCCTACTTCGTATTTGCGATTGTAGGGTCTGTAATCGTTCCGATTGCAATATGGCTATCAAAACTAAAGCTGAATTGAAGTAGTAGCGACTGACCGCATCGCTATTACTTAACCCTTTTTTCCCTCTGCCTGCTTTCGCCAAAACAAAGGTGTGCACCCGAAATATGTCAAGCAAGAAAAAGTACATAGGTATTGCCGCAGTGGTCATTATCACCGTTACAGTTTTAATTGGATTCAATGGAGGCTTCTTTGCTACATTGGGTCTAAGTCACAATTTCACTTCGAGTTCCGTCGCGTATGTCGAGAACAACAAATACTCGAATAACAACTATGGTGGACAAGCCATTGCAGGTCAACAGATTGATTGGAACCTTTTGACCGCTACAACATCAGACATCTGGTGTTACTACAAATTTGACCTCTCATGGTTACCCGCGGGTGCTACTGTCACTAGCGCCACTCTTAATGTGCCTCTTACCGGGTCTACCGGGCAGGCATATTATACCTGTGCAATGACCGACGATAATAGTTGGTCTCAAAATGGCGTAACTTGGAGTAACAAACCTTATCCGGGTATTGGGTTCACTTCGTCTCACGTTTACGGCTCGGGTTCTTCTGGCACTCTTAGTTTTCCAAGCTCGTACAGCGCGGGACTCAGTACAATTAACAACCACCTGAAGGGTGACAAAGTCGTAACATTCGTTGTACAACCTGACTCGGGTTACAATTCACAACAGAAAATGACGGGTCAACGTGCTTGGCTGAACGGTCAAGCCACATTGAACATCCAATATTCGTTAACTGTTTACGACCTCAAAATCTATGCTCGCTACACTGGTGGTCCAACAATCCAAAATGCCAAAGTTACCTTCGACAACTACCCCAGCGCACAACCAATTTATACTGACGCAAATGGTCTTGCCGCACTGCAATTACCGGGTGGCTACACCTACCAAATCAGCGTAACAGTCGGTGGTGTTACACGAAGCGATTCTGTCACTTTAAATGCTGACCAAGCAAAGACCTATCTATTCGACATGCCTCCGGGAATGGCAACACCAACCCCTCCGCCTGCATGGCACCCGCCAGTTGACAACCCAACACCACCACCAGACAACGGCAACACTGAACCTACCGCCGCACCGACAGCCGCGCCAACACAAGCTCCAACACAAGACCCTGCAACTCCAACACCGGCACCTGTCTATCACTCAATGTCTGACTCAGTCATCTACAACATAGTCGACCAAAAAGGACACTCACTCCCAGCAACACTAACCGAAACAACTCCCTACAACTTCGTAGGCACCGCTCCACAACTACTAACCGGCATCTCAGCACCTGAAGGAACATACACCCACGAATTCACTTTCGATGAACGCGACAAAGACTTCCCCATAACACTAACTGCAACAGTCAAAGTCGGCACAGAAACATACTCTGCATCCAAGACCTTCTCAGTAAGCGACAGCGCATCACAAACACTCACAATCAGTCGCCGATTCTTCTGGACCTTCAACGTCAACGCATCAGACGGTTCATTCCCAAGCGGTGCCATAACGCTAACCTCTGCAAAAGAAAGCATCAACGTTCCAATCAGCAACGGATACGGCACAGCAATGCTACTCGACGGTCAATATCACTCAACATTCAACGCTGGCACGCAAATCAAACTCGTTGACTTCACAGTAGAAAACGACGGCAACTTCTACGCAACAATCGCCACAAACAGCAACGACGTAATCGACACCGGCGTCAACAGTCAACCACAACAAAACGGTCAAGCCATCAACCCCTACACCAACACACCGTTCTACCTGCTACCTGATGTCTACATCTACGGTCTAATTGGCGTCTTAGCTCTCGGTGCAGTCTTAGCCGCAATTGTGGCAACAAGACGAAAGAAGTAGCAACCGCTACATTCCTTCTACCCCCTCTTTCCAAAAAATAACTTGAGTGAGCGGTAAACATATGGCTGGCTATAAGGTTCACGTCGAATGGGAATATCTCGTCGTCATGTTTGTCATCGTATTTCTAGCTTACAAGAGGTACGACAAGTTTGCTCCTTACACTGACTTAACACACATCACAGACATTCATCTTCTCTATGGCATAGGTGGTGCTATCCTCACCGTAATCATGCTTTTGCTGATGTTCCGTACAGATAGCTACGATTTTGGTGCTCTGAAAATAGGAAACTTCCTTCAGGAAGCCGCCGCGCCCTCTCTCATTATGGGTCTTCCCATTATATTGACTGTTTTGAGAACTGGCTTTTACTCTTCATCAGCCGCCGCACCAACACCCGGTATTATCTTCATCGGGACGGCATGCGAAGAACTTCTCCGTATCGCAATCTACTTCCTGTTTGCGGTGGGATTTGGCTCGCCAAAAGTGGCTATTGGCGCCAGTGGTATCGGATTCGCCGCGATGCACCTGTTCTGGAACCCCAGCGATTGGATAAACGCGATAGTGGTGGGTGTTCTCTTCAGCGTAATGATTTACGTCTTCAACTGTTTCACAGGATTGATAGTTGCCCACTTTGCTTATGATTACTTAGCCTTCGGCTACATGAACGTCTGGCTATACGTAATAATTTTTTGTATAGTCTTTATAAGCGGATATGCGCTAAGTAAATCTAAATATCAGGTGAGAGTCTAATGCAGTTAACGCCCCGAAAACGAAACATTTTAATCGTCGTCACCATAGCCCTTGTTGCCACTGTGCTACTTGCCAGCCAACAAGGCGCATTCTATTCTGGATATGGCATACCCGGCATCACTATTCAATCCTTCACGGAAAATGCACCTGATGTCAAGTCTGTCACCGTCAACAGCGCATACGGCACTATCACAACTCTTGACTACACTTCCGCAGTAGCTGAATCAAAATGGAGTAACGTCTTTGGACAACAACGTTATGTCCACCTGAGACTCCATGTAACCCTTCAAGTTAGCATGCAAGTAACCGACTTAGCTTCTCCGCAATATGAGACAACCATCCAATCGCCCAATTTTGTCGTCAAAGATACGGACACTGAAACACAGTACCAAAACGTCTCAATCCAAACATACGGCTATGGCTTTAAGCTAGAAACACAATGGTCTGGCTCAGCCAACATAAACGTCGAAGATTCTCGCATTGACACTTTAGTCCCACCCGGAACCCCTAGCTATGACGACCTAGTCAAACAAGCCACAAACATCGCCATTCAAGACTTCAACAAGAACTATCTCACAAACGCAAAGATTCTCCTAAGCATGAACGCTCCAACACTCGGACAAGACCAAGCATACTCCCTTAACCCTGATTACTTAGGAATCATGGGCATGTGGCTCTCTGACTACAAAATGGCAGGTTACACCGCTGGAACCGGCGCACAAATCCTACCAAACTCCAAAGGTACATCAGTTTCGCTCTACACAGACGCAACACTCCAACAACAATGCTGGGCACCAAAATACCAAAGCGGACAACCTCTCCTAACGCCGACACAGCAATATTGGTTTAACCACTTTGCAGTTCAAAACGCATGGTGGCAAGTCAACATCGCAAACTTAGGCGTACAATTAGTTTTCGATACCTCAAAAGCTGGACCTAACTACTTTAGCTGGGCACATGAAAAATACGGCGATGGCACTGCACCCGTCGTCGACCAATGGTTCAGAGTTGACCTAGCATTCCAAACACCAAAAGGCTGGACAGTACCCAAGATTCCCAACTACGAGCTACCCCCAGAAGAGCAACAAAACCTTAACATTGAAATCCCCGCAGAGCCAAGCAACCCCGGCGTACCAAAGAGTCAACCACCTGTCACAACAGTTATTCCATGGAGTACAATCCTCTGGTTACTCATCATTGTAGTCGGTGTCTCCATCCTATCAATCGGCGTCTACTACGCCTACAAGAAACGAGGTCATTAAAAATGGAAATCGCAAAAAACGTAGCCCGGTCTGGATTCATAGGGTTCCTGATGGATAACCCGATAATTGCCCTTGGCATCGGTGTTGTCGCCATCATACTCTCTATCGTAGGATTAGCGATACTTTCAACGATGCACCTGCTAACTGGACTCATCATTTGCTTCCCGCTCGTCGTCATTGTCTTTGCAATCATTAAAACAGGCGCTATGCCACTGCAAAAATACCCGTTCATGGGCATCATGCTTGGCTTAATCCCGTTCTTGGGGTTACTGGCTGGAATTGCCATGGACTACAGCAACATGTTCGTCTTGACACCAATGCTCGACCACACTGCAAGCCTCAACGCATACTATGCTGGCGGGTCCTCAGAATGGATACAAACAAACCCTGAAGCCATAATCGTAACAATCGTCGCCATTGCAATGTTAGCCATACTACTGTTCAAAGGTAAGCGATAAGTTGAATCGACTACTGTACCTAATCGCAAGCGTACTACTATTCGCCATATCCTACGTAGTACTCTCCTTTTTTTCATCAATACAAGGCGTAGCTGACTTAGCAACAAAAGTGCCTATTTTTGGCAGTTCAATTCATGACTTCGCATACGGCGTCCGCATAATCGGTTTACTTTTCGGAATGTTTGGCGCTATCTGTTTTGTCTGCGTGTTAACAAAGCATTTTGGCGTTCGTGTGATTCTCTCCTTAGTGGTAGTCTTTGTAACTCTGTTGGTTATCATGGGCTTACCGCTATTCGACCAAATCTCTGGTTACCTGAAAAATATCCCTTTCCCCTCATTTGGGGTTTCAGCAATAATCCAGCCCATGGCTCAGCCAATCCAAAATTTCCTGAGCGCTCCATAGGTGAACAAAAATGATTCAGCCCCCCTGTACCCTCTTCAAAAAACACTTAGACGTTTTAGTAATTACCTTGATGCTCTTCTTTGCCGGCTTCGCAATCGGTCTCGTATCTCCTTATGGTCAGGCAATCGTTGAAAACGCACGAAACCGGCAAATCGATGTTACCGACATAACCGGCAACTTTCAAATGATTGCCCAAAACAATGGCATGATTGCCGCAATGGGTTGGGTCGGTTGGTTTGTCTTCCCGGTATTCGGCATAAACTACTTCCCGCCATCCGTAATGATTTACAGCGTCGGGGCTTCCTTTGGCGCGGTAGCGAGCGCCGTTTCCCCAGCGAACCTTGCAATAAGCCTGATGTCTTTCGGCGTACTGGAAGCACTCTCTCTAGTATTCGGCATAGCGGGAGGCTTACTTTTCCCGAAATATGTTGCTCTAAAACTATTCAAGAAACCTGTCTCATTAAGCGAGACCATTGTTGATTCAGGAACACTTTTTCTCTATGCCGGTGCCTTCGTAGCAGTCGCCGCAATGTTAGAAGCCTTCTTGCTGAACCCTGCAACAATGCTGTTCGCCGTCGTCATGGGCGTACTCATAACGGTCTTGTCCCTATGGCTAATAGTAAAGTATCGCTAAACCATGGGAGTTCCCTAAGAATCTCTTTGTTTTCTTCAGCTTCCCTTTCGGCAAGCTCTTTTTTATACTCAAAATAGGGGCGCCAATAATCGCCATGCTTTCCATGTACTTTTATCATGAGCGTGGTGAATTGCTTGGCGACATCATCCTCAACTTTCATGAAAACCAAACAGAACAATCCACTGCTTGTATTCCCTCGGATAGTTCCAATTGGCATTCTTTTGATGCCCCTCAAGGTCAGCCGATGCATAAAGCTTCGGTGCATATCTTCGTCGGTGAGTAGCAAGCCCGGATAATATGCGTAGACCTTGTATGATTCAATGCAAATCCACATGCTGAAGCGTATGGCTAGTGAGTGCTTTTTAATTTTTCTGATTCGCTTTTTCTTTGGCTTTACGTTTTTCTAACTCTTCTCTAAGCTCGCGCTCGCTAAAGCCAGTTCGTGGAGAAACATACATACGCTTGCTTATCTTTGTATGAATATTTAAGACTTTATATTATTCTTATATAGCGGTTGTTTGCAAATAGTATCTTGTTAATTTAAAGGTGAATTGAATGGGTGACAATGATAAAGGCATATGCACTTTTGAAATAGCTATAGACAATGCGCTTCTGGGAAAAAGGGAAAATGGCGTCTTTCATCCCGAAGTTATCCACAACTTACCTGACGCCAAAAAACGCGCCAAAGAAGTCTACGGCACCTATGAAAAGCAAACTTTCCATGGTGGACCTGTCGGCGTGATTGTTAGAGTCCTTGATTGTCCGCAAGTGCTTAACTCTTTCGATGAAGCCGAAAAAGTCTGCGACGTTGTTTTTACTGAACGAGACACCCGTTTTTAAAAAGAAAAAAGGTTATACTGCCGGGGCAAATTTTCCCGCGCAGTAATAGTTGCTTCCCCGTATTTTGAAGCTTGCACATTTCGTTGGGTCACATTGGTCGGTATGTTTACAGTATAGGTCTACATCAGAGATTCTTTTTTCCATCAGTTCCAAGCGGTTTGCCACCCTATAATGACGCATGCTTAAGCGTCTGGGTTATTATACCCTTTAGCGTTTGGTTGTTTTCTACAAAGATTTCTTGGGGTGACATGTCGTCTGCGCCTTCTACCCTTGCAATGTTAACGTAGTCGATGTCATCTGTGAGCGGGTTGATGCTTAGCAGTTTTCGGGCATGCACGGAGCTTCGAATAATAGTGCTGGATTCAAACCAGATGGTTGCGTCGTATTTCTTTGCTAAGCCAACAATGCGTGAAAGCTCTGTAATTTTGCTCAAGCCGTAGCCCATCATTTGCAGTGGTCGTGTGTTGCCTACTTCGTCGAGAACTTTCCCGACTACTTGGAAAACGTAGTCATATCGCTGGCGCATGTCCAGACCTTTCACTCGGCTGAGTAGTCCAGCGATTGGTATGCCAATGATTTCACAGTGGTCTTTCATGAACTTGGCTTCTTCCGCATAGATGTCTGGTAGGTCTCCATGGCAGACGCCTAAGAGCATGAATTTAGAGAACTTGTGAATGCCATTTTTGTAGCGGTCGCTACTGCGATACTTGTTCTCAATTAACCATTTGGCGCTTCGTTCAACAATATCGTGGTTGATGGCGATTTTTTCCACTATCTTCTTTTCGGTGTCGTTGTCGTCTAAAGGTACATCAAGCAATTGTATGATGTCGGGGTTTAAGCAAACTGCCTCTTTGAGCGCTGAGATTGTTGGGCGAATAAACATCTGATATGGTTCGCCTTCTTTGACGTCTTTTGGGCGCTCTAAGATTCTGTCTGCCCCTTGAATGTACAGTACGTCGTCGGGTATGTTGTAGGCTTTCTTGATGCCGCCTTTTTGCCAAATATTTGTGACGAAGTCATATGCTTTTGGTTTGAGTAACCACCAGATGGGACTCATAAAGAACCCATCAATACCCTTGAAATAATTAGAGCCTAACTCTTGGGGACTCAAGTCATGGAATAGTTTAATGTCCATTTTTCCTCTCTCCTAAAGTCTGTTTGTAGCGCGGTAATTTGATAATGCGTCAGGGAACTTTTCTGGGTGACCGATTTCATATGCTGTTCTGAAGTTTTGCTGTAGCTCTTTTGAGATGGTGCGTATTTCTAAGTATCTTTGAGATGTGCTGACGTAGTAACGTGTTGGAGAGCGAGCGCCTTTGAGACTTTTGCATTTCTCAGCTATGTCTTGTTTGATGTCTTCCAGTGCATCGTATTGGCTTTTCTCGGGGGCGATGCGTTCTTTTTCTTTGGCTTGCTCTTCAGGTGGCATTGTCTGTACTCTTGCCTCATAGTACTTTGACTGTGCTTGCCGAAGTTTAATGAGGTCTTCAGTCTTGTGTGTGCGTGCGTATCTACCGGCGTTTCTGTAAATCTCAAGACGCGCTTTCGCGGTGTCTAAAGCGGCTTGTCTGTCCGCCAGCTTCTTTAGCTCAGTTTTTTTGAGCGGGCGGATTTTTTCGATGTTTTTGTAGTAGTCTATCCATTTTCTGTTGATTTCGATGCGTGGCTTTATGGCGCGGCTATGTTGCTGTACGGTTCGGAGATACGGCTGAACTGCTTTGCGGGTCTCGCGTAAGATTGTTTTCGGGTCCGTGATTCTGTTGATGTCTTTGTCTTCGCTCATTTGTCCTCACCCATAGAAAAAAGCTTAGGGAATGAAAATCCCGCGAGCTATTCTCAATGCAACCTGATTGGTCTCTTCCTGAGTCATACGCTTGTATTCTTTCTTTGGCTTTATAATTTTAACCTCTGCTGTCTTCCGATAGTTTTTGTAAGTCTCGTGAATAACGTCTCTCGTGAAGCCTGACGCAATAAGTGTATATCTTGGAATATCTAGCTCCTTGGCAATTATTTTTAGTGTTGGGTATTTGCGGGTTCTTTCATAGTGCTTTGCCACGACATCGATGATTGCTTTTGCGGTGTCTCTGTTGATTGCCCATTCGCTCGGTGGGCACCAATAGGGTCGAAGTATCCGAGTGACTTTGTCGCCGTAAATGAGTAGATACCCTGTGTCTCGCAGAAACTTTACGCAGTTGTAAATGAACTGCCCAAGCTGAGACATATGGTACCAGAAATCGGCTGTATCGCCTTGTTCCATAGCTTTCAACCATGGACCGTACTTCATGTTTTCTGCTTGTGCGTTGAATTCTCTGACTGATTTGCGGAACATTCTGTCTGAAGTCAGCATTAATGCGAATTGGAGTGCTTCGTCGCCGGGTCTGCCATCCTTCCAGAGTTTGTGGTCTTTGGTGGCGGCAAGTGTGAATTTGTTGTGGTATAGTGCTTTGCTGATTGCCATGGCGATTGATGCCCATTGGTCGACGCTGAGTGCATCCCAATTGTAAATAGGCACGCGGAAATTGCGTTGTAGGTAGGTGCAGTTCATGACTGAGTTGTTGCCTTTGAATTCGTAAGACTGTTGTGGCATCGGGTTATTGGTCACCTTTTTGATAGTTTAGGCTGGCTCTTCTTTTGTTCTTTGCTGAGTTCGGCTCTTATTATCCACTTTAGTTGTTTTGTAGCGACTGCTACTTCTTTGGGGTCTTTACAGGTGAAACAGTTGGCTTTCAGGTGATATTTCTTAACGATAGCCGCGATTTTTGGTCGCATAACCATGGGTCCGCCGCAGTCTGGGCATGTGCTGATGATGTCGTCAGGGAAGTGGCTTATTGAGCCTGCGATGATTAGTGGGGGTTTGCCTTTTGAAATCATTTTTTCAATGTATTTTACGTGAAATTCTTCGAATGTTTCATTAGGTATTTGCTCAACTTCTAACGTCGTTGTTGCCTCCTAAAATGTTGTTTCGTAGATGTGCGTTGATGTATCCGGGGCTTTTTTGTATCAGTTGGACATCGATGCCAAAGACTTTCTCTAAGCTTTTGATTGCCCACTCAGGAATTGAGCGTCTTTCTACAAGGTCGTTGGAGAATACGGTGCCGCCCCACATCATTGCTGGCATGAAGTTTTTGTATTTTTTAATTAGCGTTCTTGACTTGGATTCGTTGCCTATCTTGAGTAGTTGTGTCTGGATAATCTTGGTGTCCGCGGTGGTGTAATAGGCGACTTCTTCACCTGTCGGGTACATGGCGCGTTGGCACTGACGATGGATGTTTGTGACTGCCGATGTGTAATCGCATATCGGGCACCTGTACAAGGGGTGGTAGAGTGCCCAATGGATAACGTCAAAAACTGTTGCTTCACTGCATTCGTGGGTTTGGTTGAACCAGAATCTTAGCTCTTCAGCGTCGATAAAGCCGTCTAAGTATGCAAATTTGTTGTCGTTCATGAAGGACCCGTATTTGGTGTCGTAGTCTATTTTGTCGATTAAGCCATCGGCTATTTGATGGATTGGTTTCTGGGAAAGTGGGATTCTGCTTTTCCAGTAGAGTTGTGCGTCTTGGAGACCTTTTGGTCGACTGTCTCGGGGTAATCGGCAGGTTTGTGCTTTTGTGCCGTCCTGAATTAGTTTGTAGGCGGGACCACGTTTGGTCTCAAGAGAGAATGATAAGAGTACCATGATTAAGCAAGCTCCTTTTCAAGTGCTTCTAATTGCTTGTAATCGTCGCTACCGTTGAGTGTGTCATAGTGCCATTTCTTTGCCTGCTCTTCCAGCTTCTGGGTTTCTGCGTCGACGTTTTTGCCTTTTTTCTCTTCAGCTTCAAGCTCGTCCGCTTTGTTGCAAACGTTTTCTAGCTCTTCTTTGGTTCTTTTTCGTATGGCTTCTTTGAGTTTTTCGATGATTGCTAAAGCTTCCTGTTTGGAGATTTCGTTGTTTTTGACTTTTTCGTGCAGAGACCATGGGCATTCCGCTGGGTCTCTTGTACAGCTATTGCGGTCGTCGGGTGAAATCCAAATTCTTCGTATGCAAGTGACTGAGAATTTGCAAGCGTATCTTTGTTTTTGTGGTTGTGTCTGCATTTTAAAACACCCAAAAAAATTATGAGGCTTTTACCTCGGGGATTTTATCGAGCTTTCTTTCAGCTACGATTTCGATTTCGACATCGCCGTCGCCCTCTTCAGAATCCCATGAAGTCGCATATCGTAAGTCTACTTCAAATATGCCCTCTTCATGACTCTCAAAGTCGTCAGCGAAATCTTCCAAGCTTCCTTCGATGACTTCCCGCATTGTGCATGTCATTTTCTCGTATGGTTGAGCAGGGTCTTTCTTCTCGTTGAGGCGGCTATCGATTATTGGGTCCATCAGCTTGACGGTGTACAATTCTTCCTCTTCGTTTTCTCCGAATATCAGGTACATCCTAAAGATTCCGCCGTGATCGTCTTCTTTGTGTCCGCACTTGGGGCACTTGAAAACGCCGTTGCCTTCATAATCCATTTTTATCTGTTTGCCTTTGGGTCCGCGGGGTCCGTATTCGACTTGGCATTCGCAGTACATGGGATTGATTACTTTTAGTTGGGCTTCGCTCATTTAATTCACCCTTGTCTCTGCGATTATTTTGAAGTCTAAGTCCCATTCAGTGCCACAGTCTGTTTCGCCGTCTTCCCAAGAGTACATGACATCACAATCAAAGTCTCCAAGTGGGTGGTCTTTTGTTGGCATGTAGTCCATACATTCGATGCGTTCGCCGCTGTCCATGTCATCTTTGATTGAGTGTAGTAGCGTGTGTCGATGTGGTTCTCTTCCGTGGCAGTGACACATGTCGTCTTTGTCTTCATAGCGGTCGGTGTCGATTTTGCGCAAGCGGCTATCGTATGGTTTGTGTATTGCGATGTGCGTGTAGCCGTTTTTCTTCTCAAAGCGTAGGCGCATTCTGAATATGATGTCGTGGTGGTCGTGGGTTGCGCCGCATGTTGGGCACTTGAAGATGCCGTTCCCTATGTAATTCATTCGGGTGCCGGCAGGTCTTTTTTCTGTGAAAGTACAGAAACATTCGTCATAGAAACTTGGCATGTTTATTGCTCCAAAAGGGCTTTTTTTATTTCTTCATCTGATGGTGGGGGATAGTCTTTTTCCAGTTTTTCATAATCTATTTCGTCGTCTTTGGGTCCGTAGGGGCAATTGTAGTCACATGTATCCCATTCTCCGCCGTCTTCGTTATCCATTACCCTTTCGTGGCATTCTTTGCCGCATTTAGGGCATAGACCATCTGGACAGCCTTTGTATGGGAATTTTTGTCCGCATTCAACACATTTGCCTTCTACGATGTGAGCGTAAAAGAAAGTGAGGGTTTCGTCATCCAGCTTGAAATCGTTAAGGATTGCTGGCGGGCACTGTCTTGTTATAAGGCAACCCAAGCATTCAACGTGGACGCCGCCCATTGTATGGAAACGGTTAGCGCCAAGCATGCAGGGAAGCTTTATGCCTTTCATTGTGGGTGCTCCTTGTTGGCTGAAATTGGGCACTTTGCGCATTTGCCGTCACACCAGATTTTGCAGGGCATTTTGGTCTTGTTGCATTTATGCTCGGTTGAGTTGATACATTCGCGTGGCTGGACGGCTTTGCATCCGCCTGACCCGTCTTGGTTTTCGCATCCGTAAGCCATGCAGAAATCTTCGTACTGTGCGCCGTCTTGGGGGCAGATTTTCTTTTGAGGCTGGGGTATTTCTCTGTGTTTTGGCATTGCTTAGTCATCTCGTACTATTCGGTGTTTGATTAGGCTGTTAATTAGGACGGGGTCAAGGTCCAATTTGTCGCCCCTTTTCTCTATCTCTTTTGGTAATACACAGTTGGGGCAGGCGTCTTTGTTGTGTTGCTTTGCTCTGTTTTTGTTACCGTTGCGTCGACAGGTATGCCAGTTATCTACGCATGGTTTACGGTCGACTGCGCAGAAAGTGGCTAAGCGGACGCTGAGGACATGTTGAGGGTAGTGATATTCGTGGCTGTCTACGCTTTGGAAAACCTCTTCTACCATGATTGAGTAGGACGGTGTGACTTCTCTGCCGTTGACGTTGGAGGCGCCCTCATAGCGACCTAAACTCCTTTTGTATCGGCAAAGGATATTTTTGGCGATTTCGTCGCTACCTTCACCCTCATCACCATAGCAGGGGATGTTTATGTAGACTAAGTCGCCTTCGTTAAGTTTGGAAGTGTCAAGCCTTGTCATGGTTCTCAACCCAGAATGGTGCTTTTTCG
>CABMCB010000041.1 GCA_902384455.1 uncultured archaeon | reverse complement strand
CACCGGCAATCTTCGCCTCTGGCGGTGCCCTGCATGGTGCGTATGGTAAGTGGAGCGAGTGGGCGAACAAGAAGCTGGAGAATGGCAGTAGCGAGCCTAAAGGTTAAACGAGTTTCCCGGTCGGGGTTTACATCCGACATAAGCCTCGCCTTGTGTCTTTACAAGGAATTCCACAGGGCAGCGGCAACCATTCCTGCCGTTTAGCAGAGGGTCGAGTGCCTTTATAGGCTTCCGTTCTCGATTTGGTGCGACCGCCGACCGGGAAAATTTATGGTGGAAATTGGCATTCTGGTAGGTTTCCGGGGTTTTACAAACACTATAATGTGTTGAGAAAACATGGGAAACATACCATTTTCACAAGATTGACCATTTCGTGTTGCAAACAAAGGAGTTATTGACATGAATAAGACAACATCATCCTCTCCGAATGAAGACCAGACCCTGTTTTCGGGTCTTGCAGCCGTCCTCAAGCGTCAGGTCAAGTTACAGGGAGAACGGCTCGCTTTGATTCAACGGTTAAAGGTTGAAGTGCGTAAATGGGTCAAGGAATAACATGAGCACAGTAGATAATTCAAACTCAGCGTCAGCCCTCAAAACCGAAACGCCTTTGACCTTGAAAATTACGCCAAAGTTGACCCCGGCTGCTCAACGTAAGGCTCATTTACCTTGGAAACGCCTGTCGCGCATGGCATGTCTCAAAGTGCTCGATAACCCGCTTGCCTCTGTAGGCGAAGTCTTACACGCGGTTGACCTATTGCTGCTAATCGCCGGTTATGGAAGCCGCACGTCAGCGGGTGTCCGCCATCGTGCGGTCACCGGCAAACTCAAGCGTAAGCAGCCAGTTGCCATTCCCGAAGATAAATTGCCAACCGCCAATCATAAGTCTACCGCTCGCCAACGCCTGTCCGACCTGATTAAAGGCTAACCCCGGTCCAAGCGCCAAATGTAGCGGCGGCTCCGCCGCATCCTACATACGGCGCACCTAAGTCTCATGTTGTCAATGCAGTAGCCAAGCACGAAACGCACACTGGCAACTTGGCAGCTTTGAACTTGAGTTGGAGTGCTGCATACGCCGACCGCACATCGCCGAACGTGGTTAGCGGCTCCGCCGCAGACCACAAACGGCAGGCGTGCAAGCGGCTAATGCAGCGTAGGAGATTCCCTGCCGCAACGTTTTAAGCAGCAATGAGCAATGGCGCAACGGCAACGAACTCAAGCTGATAGCCGCCGTTCATACAATGCACCGCAGGTGCGACGTATGGTCGGCGGGTTGAACGGTTGAAGCGGTTTGTGTCCCATGTCAGGGGCGAAGGTACTACTTTTCCGAGGGGCCGCCGGGGGCGGGGTCGCCCACCCACCCCTAAAAAATTTTCGGTCGCCAAGGCTCAGGATTGAAATTCTCACCAATGAAAAACTTCTGAACTATTGAATCGTATGTATAGCCGTGCATACATACTCTGAATGCTCGGAAGCCCGTAAGCCGACACCGAAAGGGTCGCCGTGGCACAAGGATAGTAAAATGAGTGAATCAATCGTTCAGGAAGTAACCGCCGTGGAAACCGAAGCCACTACCGGCACTGAGAAGCTGGAAGCCTTGGTCGGTAAGGACGCCGTGGCAGCCGCTACCCGTCTGGACTCGAACATCGCCTTCCTGCTCGCCCGTGTCTCCAAGCTGGAGTCCGAAGTCATCCCTGCCCTCGAAGCCCGAATCACGAGTGTCGAGTCCGGGGTCATCGCCTCCCTCAAGCACGCCGGTCACGACGTAGCCGACTTCTTCAAGAAGCTGGTCTAACCATGAGCCGCTTCGACTACATCAAGATGAACGAGGAGCAACTCGCCCACGTGGACTTCTTCCGCAAGTCTTTCGCTAAGATGGAACAGAACATCGAGGCTGCGGTCCCGGAAGCCTCCCGTGAGAAGTCCCTATCCATCACCGCCTTGGAAGAAGCCTCCCTATGGCTCAACAAGGCTATCTCCCGTCGCAAGGTGGGTGAGTAATGTCCCTACTCGGCGAACTCCTCGGTTACAACTCTCAGGACCGTGACCTTATCGGCGGCACCCATGAGGAACACTACGTTAATTCCGATGCCTTCATCACCTGCGTCCTTTGCGGCATGGAGGGTCTGCGTTCCGCCTTTGAGTCCCGCTGGAAGGACGACAACTCCCTTATTGCGGGAGCCGTCTGCACCAACTGTGCGAACGGTGCCGTTCGCTCTGCCAAGACGATGACATGCTGGTTCAAGCGACCCGCAGCCCCGAAGTTGGACTTCGACCTGAAACTGGACACCGCCCGCATGTTCGCGGACTCCAAGGGGGGCGTCCCCCGCGACCGTTCGGAGTTCATCGCTTGGCTTCACGAGTATGCCCAAACTCTGGAGCGTATGAACGACAACCTTCTCAAGTCTTACAAGGAGCATTTTGAGACGTGTCAGCACACGAATGCCATCCTGACCGAGAAGCTGGTAGGCGAACCGTGGCCCGCCCCGTCAAAGGACAAGTAACATGAGCGAAATACAAGACAACGCGAAGGAACTCATCGCCACTCTCAAGGGTGCGAAGAAGGTTCGCCGCGTCATTTCCCTCTCACGGGAGCATGACTTCTTCCTCGAAGGCTATAATGCCTCCGACCTGATTTCCCTGCTCCTCGAACGCTTCATCGAAGAGAAGCGTATAGCGGAGGCTGCCCGTGGCTAAGAAGATTCTCCTGCTCGGCGACTACATCGAAGACGTGAACCTCTACGGCACGGTCACTCGACTGTGCCCCGAGGCTCCCGTCCCTGTGTGGGTTCCCGGCACTCAGGACATCCGCCCCGGTGGTATGGGGTTGGTTCGTGACAACCTTGACGCCCTTGGATTCGAGGTTTTCCAATACATCTTGTCCCGTTCCCGCAAGACACGGTTCTGGAGCGGGAAGCATCTGGTCATGCGTAAGGACGAGGATACCCTCGAACGCAAGGCGATGGACCGTTCCATCCTGCCCCGCCTCAAGGAATACGACGCCGTGGTGGTCAGCGACTACAACAAGGGCGGCATCTCGAACGAGAATGCTCAGATTATCGCCAACCAGTGTTTCACGCTCGGCGTCAAGCTGTTCGTGGATACCAAGCGACCGAACCCGTGGCTCTATAAGAATGCTTATGCCATCTTCCCTAACCGCGTGGAGTATACCGCGATGAAGGATTTCCCCTACCAGCACGTGGTGCTCAAGGACGGAAAGAACGGCTCCTATGTGGACGGGATGCACTGCCCCGCCGAGCCTGCGGTTGAAGAGTTCGACGTTACCGGTGCCGGAGACGTTTTCCTTGCCGCCTTCGTCGAAGCGGATTTGGACGGCTGGTGCCTTGAAGACTGTGCCCGGTTCGGAAACCTTGCGGCTGCTATCAGCGTCAAGCACCGTGGGGGCTATGTTCTGACGCCATCCGACATCAAGCAGTATCAGGGAGAAGACGAATGAAATTCAAGCCTTACGGAGAAGTAGTTTTGGTTCGCCCGAAGTTCGAGGACGAACGCATGGAGAGCGGTCTGTATAAGCCGCAGAATGCCACGGAGAAGCCCACGTCGGGAGAAATCCTTCGTGTCGGCACGGTCAAGGCATTCAAGGTCGGCGACTACATCGCTTTCCGCAAGTATGCGGGATACGAGTGGGAAGAGAAGAACGAGAAGTTGCTCATCCTGCCCGTGGAGCACATCCTCGGTTGGGACGAGGACGGAGGCAAGTAAACCATGACAGTCGAAGAGTTCGCAGCAATCTATTCACCGGGCGGCGTTCACCAGATTATCAGTGAACCAGCCCAACAGTTCGCCGAATCGTGGACGACGGTCGTCCTCGCCAACTACATGATGGACGAGGGCACCAACAAGTTCAACATCGGTCAGGGCTTGCTCGAAAAGGCGAAGGCTGAGAAGCCGTCCAAGCGCAAGACCATGATTGAACTCGGCAACTACCTCATGGACGAGGGCGAGAACAAATTCAACCTCGGCAAGAAGATGCTCAAGAGCGTCGAGGAGCAGAATACCTCGAAGCCTATGGTGACCCTGCAATGAGCCAGTTCGTAAAGAAGGAATGGGGCTGTGAAAACTGGCTGGTGAACGAGCCTGAATACTGTGCCAAGGAACTGTTCGTCAAGGCAGGGAAGCAGTGTTCGCTTCATTACCACCCCATCAAGAAGGAAACCTTTCGAGTTTACACCGGGGATGTCTGGCTCCAGTATTTCCCCATTACGGTCGAAGACCCCCTTGGAGTTATCGGGGTCATCGTCCAAACGGTTCACGGCGAGCAGTATCACATCCTGCCGGGAGTCCGGCATCGTTTCGGAGCCACGAGCGATGCGGTTATTCTGGAAGTGAGCACGCACCACGATGACGCCGACGTTGTGCGCCTTGAACCCTCCGGCGATTTGAACCTCGATGCGTGGGACATTAACGACGCGCATCTGAGAGATTTCGGAGTCTAACATGCCCATTTACGTTTTCACGTGCAAGGAACACGGCGATTTCGAACAGATTGTTCCGTTCGACTTGAACGAGGTTCGTTGCCCGAAATGCAACAAAATTTCAAAGCGAGAGGGTGTAGAAGCCCCCGCACGACGCAACCCCGACCACGGAATACAACGATAATGAATTTTTACTCCTATCTCTGGCTTCGTGAAGACGGCACGCCTTATTATGCAGGTAAAGGGTTCGGTCGCCGTGCGTTCAAAAGCTGTGGTCATCGGGTCTACCGTCCGAGAGAAGATTCACGCATTGTGGTCTTCCCGATGGACTCCGAGGCACTCGCTTTTGAGAGTGAGATTGCTCTTATTGAGTTATTTGGTCGCTTGGATTTGGGGACAGGATGCTTGAGAAACCTCACCAATGGTGGAGATGGAACTTCGGGCTATAGACCCACTGAGGCTCATCGCCGTAATGTAAGTTTGACTCACAAACTTTCTGGTTTGAGACCACCCTCACCATTAGGACGAGTTCCATCCCTAGAAACACGAATGAAGGTTTCACTCGCCAACAAGGGTCGTAAACGCCCCGATGTTGTCGAATCAAATAAAAGACGTACAGGAGAAAAGAGAAATGGTATTCAACGATAACATCATCAATAACAGTGTGCCCCCGAAGACTGTCGTCCTGAACGGCTGCTTCGATGGTCTACACGCCGGACACATCTACCTGCTCAAAGCCGCTCTCGGCTACGGTCAGGTCATCGTGGGTCTGAACACCGACGCCTCGGTCAAGAAGCTGAAAGGTGCTGACCGCCCCCGCCACACTTGGGAAGAGCGTGCTTTCGCCATTCAAGAGGCGGTTCCCGGCTGCCTCATCGAGGAATTTGACGGCGATGCGGTTCGTTTCGCTCGCTCGCACAATGCCGATTTGGTCATCCGTGGGTGGGACCAAGTCTCGGAGCGTGGTCTGCCCTGCGGAGTAGTCCGCCTCGGTAAGTGGGACTTGCCGGAAGAGAAGAAATAATGCCTTCGTTGATGATTACCAGCCCGATTTACAACCACTTGATGAAGTCTCAATTCGCTCTGAGCCTCTACGGGTTGCTTGACCTACTTGCCAAGGAAGGTATCGAAAACAAGTTGGTCATTGCGGGAGACTCCCTACCTCATCGTATGCGAAACAATTTCGCCTCGATGATTCTCCATTCGGACTATACGCACCTGCTCTGCTTGGACTCGGACTTGGAGTTCGACCCTCAGACCATTATCCGTATGTTGAAATTCGACAAGGAAATCATTGGCAACACCTACAGCATGAAGGACGTGAACTGGCAGTGCGT
>CABMCB010000040.1 GCA_902384455.1 uncultured archaeon | reverse complement strand
TTGAAGCCAGCACCACCCGTACTCTTGTACGAGATTGTCCGCGGGAACTCTACTTCAAAGAATGACATTTAGGAACCCCTCTGGAACGCAAGCGAAGCTGAGCGGTGTATCTGCGCTCCAATCTGGCTCTGTGACTTCTTGAAACTATCGGCATCTGTGACACCGTGGAAATGAACACTGACATTGTTGACGGAACCACCACCAGTCTTCAAGGTCGGCACAACAGTACCGGACTTGCCGGGAATGAAGAACTCTGGATGCTTCTCACCGACCACATAAGCCTTGCCAGGGGTAACATCGCCACCGCCAGCAAGAAAGCCACCAAAGAGTTTACCCAAGATGCCGCTAAAGAAGCCACCAACACCGCCGCCGCCAGCACTACTGCCCTGGTCACTCAGGGCGCCGCCAACTAGGTTCCCAAGCCCTCCCACTCCGTTTGCGCTGGCACCACCCAAGTCAAGGGCGCTGTTAACGATACTCACATACATCGGGTTGCCCTTGGTACCATCTGGTTTGCCGCCAAGTCCGGGCAAAAGACTTCCGAGTCCTGTTGCGCTCAGTAGCCCGCCGGCGGCCTTGCTGACAACAGTCTGGATGCTGTTCTTCAAGATGGATTGTTCAAACTGTTGCTCAATCTGTTTGAAGCTGCCCTTGCCGGTGACGAGCATTTTGGCGAGTTCATCTTCAATGCCGGTGACGGCCTGCATCCCGGCCTTGCCGAAGTTCGCCCAGAAGTTCTGTCCATCAAGGACGAGCTCGTTCAGGAAGCCAGCAGCCTTCTGCCGGAAAGTCCCAACGTCAATTGCCGCTTGGTCCCATTGCTGCTGTGAGGCAACAATTGCTTTCTTCCTAGCCTCCTCAGCCTGTAGGTGGATGGTACTCTCCTGGCTGGTGACGGCAATGATACGGTTATAGAGGTCAATTTCTTCCAGCAGGGCGCCGTTGATATCGAACTGCTCAATCTTCTGCGCAATCTTATTCCGCAGAATGTCTTCCTCAGCAACAGCGGCCTTTGTGCCAGCAGACGTAATCTCTTCCGGTGTGGCACCCGGCTTGGCAGCAGCAATAGCCTCCGCGGCCAAACGTGCTGCCTGAATCTTCTCTTCGTTGCTGCCATGAATAGCGGCAGTCGTAATCTCCCAAGCCTTTGCATTGGCGTTGAGGGCGTTCACTTCGTCACGGAGCTTGAGGTCAATTTTGAGGTCGGCGTTCTCAGTAGCAATCTCAGTCGCCTCTTTCATCTTTTTCTTGGCTTCATCAAGAGCAGTTTTCTCCGGCGACATGCTGGCGACATACTCGCCAACCTTGCGCGACAGAGCCTCATATGCAATACTGGCCTTGCTTAGCTCCTCGCGCTCCTTGGAGAGAGACTGTTCAATCTGGGCACGGCGAATGGCTTCCCCGCCCTGGTCGTAGGCAGCCGCCAACTCACGCAGGGCATTGTTCTGCTGAGACAGCTTATCAATGGCCGTATCAAGGCCGGCGTTAGCCTTATTGATTTGAGTTGCCGCCGCAATCTCCTGGTACTTGGAGATGATTGTTGGTGTGTCGGCAGTAAGTGTCCGGATGAAATCTTCAAGCTGGTTCTTCTTTGCCAGAAGGTCTGCAGAAGCCTGTGTACCAGACGGTGCGCGCTTCAGTTCAGAGTTAATCTTAACAAGCTCTCCCTGGTAGCCCAACAGTTGCTTATCAATCGCCATCTGTGCGTCAAGAGTGGCATTCTCGATTAGAGTCGCACCAGACGTGGAGTTGACGGCAGAGGCGAGCTCCCGCTGCTTGCGAAGGCGCTCGTCGACTGTTGCCAGAAATTCTTTTTCTTTGTCCGCACCGAGGGCGGTGGGTTTCGGATTGGCGGCATACTCATTGCGCTGCTTCTCGAGTTCTGCGGCAACCCGGAGCTTGGGGAGCTGTTCTTCCAAGGCAGCCGCCTGGCGGAGAGCCGCGGCAGTTCCAACTTGCATTAGCTCAGTAATTTCTTCTTCAGTGGCCTTAACAGTATACTCAGCCTGCCCGCCGGCCTTAATCCAAGCAACCCGCTCTTTCAAAGCGGCGAGTAGGAGCGGGGACTCTTCGTCTTTCTTCTTGGCAGCTTCACTCGGCGGATTTGCTTTGTTCAATATCTCTTCGGTAGAAAACCCAGTCACAAATGAAAGGCCCGCGGCACCTGCATACTGAATCCCGCGTCCGAGGTCTGTGAACCAAGTGTTCGTTGCCCTAGTTGCGTCTGCCAGTGCTGTGATAATCCTGGCAATGGTCGGCAGGATAGATTCCTCCGCTGCAACCTTCATCGAGTCCCAAGCAAGGCTGAGCTTGGTCTGTGACACCAAGTAAGCCTCATTTGCCTCTTTAGCTTCCACACCAATCTTCGGACCATAGCGGTCAACTATTGCCTCAAACTCTTCGAGGCCAGCCCGGCCTTTGTCCAACAACGGAATAAGGTTCAACCCGGCGCGCCCGAATAGCTGGACAGCATAAGCTGCTTTCGTTGGCCCGTCTTCCATCTTTGCGAAAGCGTCTGCTACTTCGTAAAGCGCTTCCTTATTGTCGCGAGTCTGGATACCGAACTGTTTCAAGACCAAGTTTGCGGCGCCAGAGCGCGCGCCAATTCCAACGAGTGCCTGGTCAAACTTGCGAAAGCCGGTGACCATCTGGTCTAGAGATACACCGACTGTACTGCCAGCCGCCTGTAGAGTTTGGAGGTCGTGGACACTGATGCCAGTCTTGGCAGAAGCAAGCTCAAGTTGATGCACGACCTCGGCGCCCTGAATGGCCAGGACACTCATACCCGCCGCCGCCGCAACCGCGGCCGCACCTACAGCAGCGACTCCTATCGCAGCGGCGCCTGCGGCACCGCCAAGGCCACCGAACTGGCTAGCAACCTTACTAATGGTTTCGCCGGTCTGGGAAAGCACTTCCCCGACGACGGTACCAACTTCACCAAACTGCCCGAGGATACCACCAATGTCCCGGCCGATGCCCCTGAAGGCTTCGCCAATTTCTTTCCCGGCTTGCTTGGATTTGTATGTTGCTTTGTCCATCCCCTCGATGAACCCGCCCATGTTGACGCCGAGCTCAACGAGGAGTGTTCCAATGTTGATTGCCATGTCAGTTCTTCCTGTAGATTGCCTTTGAGAAAATTCCCTTCACGTAGGCCGCTTGTTCTTCGGGAGACATCTTGGTGAGGTCTACCTTTTCGTCCTCCGCATTGGGATTGCCGCCAGGCACAAAATCCCACGGGTCCATTAGCTTGTGGTCTTCGCCGCGGGCGAGGGAGTAGTTGATGACCGCTGCCGCCACGATGCCAGCCTGGAAGTAAGCCTGCCGGTCGGCTTGCCGCTTGCGTGCTAGCAGCAATTCGAACTCGGCAGACGTCATTTTTCCAAACTCATCGTCTGTGAGCTTTAGGTCAAATCGGGCAATAGCCCACAGGTCCAACAGCGAGAGAGTTACGCTGTCGCAGGGGTCACCGTCGGAGGGTTTGAGGAATCCTCAACCGGCTGACCGGCTTCGAGAGCTTTCCTCTTTGCCTCCAACTTCGCCTTGGCTTCTTCCTTGGCCAAGCGAATTCGCTCTTGCTGGTCCGGAGGTAGAGACTGCACAAAGCATTCCTCTACCGCATCAGCAACAGGACCGGCATTCCTGTGAGTAATCATCGAACCGAGTACTTCACGACCGCCAGCAACCGCATATTCCGGCTGATAGGCAATCACTGCCGCCCAGAACATCGTTAGCGTGATACCAGCCGTAAGATGGTTGAAGATAGCGCCGGTGAGAAGGCTGAAGCCTGTCTTTTCCTCGACGAGGGAGAGCGCATTGAAGTCAAAGCACAAACGTAGCGCGAGGCGTTCCAAGCCAGCATCCGTCTCCACTTCAAACGTGAAGGCGTAGCTAGGCGTGAGTCGCCGTTTCAAATTTGCCGCCATAAAACACCCTTTCCTTTGGATTGGAGGGTGGCTTGGTGCCGCCCTCCATTCCTCGGTATCGTGTTAGGGCTCACAGGGTAGCGGGTTAGAACCCGGTGACTTGACCCGTGATTTTCAGTTTGCCCGTGATGGTGGCCTGCTTGTCAATGGGCAGGTTGTGCTCCAAAGACTGCACGTAGGCGTTGAACGTGATAGTGCCCAACGAGTTCGGCAGTTGCACCTTCCAGGCAATCAGCGTGCCGGCGTTGAAGAACGCAAGCAAGGACTGTTGGGAAGAGTCAGTAGGGATGTAGTTCCCGGTAAAGGAAACTTCTCCGCTGTCCGCGAGAGTGGTCAACCACTCACGGAAGTTCCCGGACTGGTAGTGCGTCACGTCGGCCAAGTCATACTTGGAACCCGTGAAGTTGATTTCACGAATTTCGGCAAGCAGCTGGAAGCCGACGGAGACGAACTGCTCAAACGAGATTTGCGTACCCCGCGGTGAAAAGGCTTGTGAAGACATAGGCTGTTCTCCTGGTACTTCTCTACTTCTTTGGTCACGCAGCTCGGCGGAGCCGTCGTGCTTACTTCTTTACTGCCTGCGTCCCGTTTAGGCGTTATCAATGTAGCTGAAACTATAGTCCTGGTGGCACGCGAAAATGGTCCCGTGCGGCACCGATTCAGCATCATCCGCCTCAAGCTCCAACATGGTGTTCTGCACGACCGTTGCGTCCGGGTCGGCGAACGTCCCCACGAAATTCTTCAAAATGCTCCTCACGATAACTGCCAGCTTGGTCGCGCCCTTCTGTGTGGAGCTATACATGCTTATCCTGAATCGAGAAATCGTAAACTTGTCGGCACCATCATAAACGTAAACCGGGGCGCCACTCACCCGTTGATAAACGATATACGGCAGCACGGCATTGCCCGGTGCCTGAATTGGGAAGATGCCATTGGACCCATCACTCCTGCTCGTGCCAAGCAACGAGGTCAGGGAGGACTGGCCAGACAAGAAAGCGAATAGCCCTTCCTGAAACATCATTTGCCTCCCGCGGCCTTAGCCTCCGACTCCACAAAAGACCTGAGCTTCTCGATGATGGCATTGAGCGAGACGTTCTTAACCTTCTCAAACGCCTGCGTCATGAACGGCTTCTTCGCCATCTTGCTCGTTCCAAACTCCAAGAACCGTGTTACGCTTGCCACCGATATCCGGCCAATCTTCGACTTCTTCCCGGTCTTGCTATTGACCTTCTCCCGGTAGCCACCTTCTTTATCCGGATAGTCAACGTGGCCTTCCGGACCAACAAAAGCCGAGCCGGCGATATCTTTGCCCTTCACACTCAGCCGTATCCCAAAGTGTTCTTTCAAGAACCCGGTATCCTTTGGAGCTGCTTCGACGATGCCTTCCCGCATTGGCACAGCGCCAGCTCGTAGTGCAGCTCGCAATCCCTTCTTGGCTACATTGCGAGGTATCTCTTCTAGGGCCTTTTGAATCTGGTCCAGCCCTTTAATTTCGAACGTGAATCCATCAGCCATTTGCCGCCGCCGAGTCGTCAATCTCAGTACATACCAATACCAACAACTTATTCTGCTCTGTCGGGTTCAGCACAGCTTCAATCTGAAACGTGTGGTCCTTGTTCGTAAAATCCCGAAACCAAACTTTCATTTGCGCCGTAGGCACAAATGTCCGCGGGTGTCGAATCGTAATCCAGTGCGACGCAGAAGCAATGAACTGATTTGCGGCCAATGTGGCAGAACCAGTCCATGCCTCTACGCTGGCCCAGCACGCAAGAACAACCGTCCACTGGGAGCGGTTGTCTGCGCTAACGCCACCCATCGTGTCCTGCTGCCCCGTGGCTGGCTTAACAATCTGGACACGGTGCCTGAGTTCACCGGCTGAAATCTGCTGTGGTAGCTTGCGCGCCATATTATTTTCCCATCCCCATTAGCATCATCAAATGGAGCACAGCAGCACCGTTGGGTGACGCCGTATCTGAAAACGCTTCCGAATCCGCTATTGTTCTCGCGTTGGCAGTGAGCCGTGTCATAACGTCGTTGAACGACTCCGAATCCGATACCGACCGGCTCTTTGCCACCAATCGTGAAAGTGTCTCACTAAAAGATACGGTGTCGCCGACAGCCCTGGTATGCTGAACCGCTCTCGCAAGCACTTCGCTAAACGCCACAGTATCAGTCACGTTCTTTGACGACGCAACAACGCGTAGCAGAGCCTCACTAAAACTCATTGTGTCCGACGGGCTCTTTGTCAAAGCAACTAGTCGCGACAAAACTTCACTAAAGGTCACGGAGTCTGGCACAGCTCTTGGAAGTGCAGCCAACCGTGTCAGCGACTCACTAAAAGATACGGTGTCCGTCAGCGACCGCGGAAAACCGGCAGCCTTCACTGGTGAATCTGAAAAAGCCAACGTATCCGTCAGAGCTTCGTGTAGTGCCACCCCTACCGCAGTTGATTCCGAAAACGAACTTACATCGGACGGCCCGCGCAAAATTGCACTACCGAGTAGTGCATCATCAAACCAACCAGCGTCAGACCCCAAGGATTGATTAAACATCCCGGTTGGTGACATTGCTTTGTCAAATGTTCCTAACCGCGACATCAGGAATACTCTTCAACTATGATTATCCCGGCCGTTCCACCACCGCCAGCAACCGCGCCGCCAGCGCTAACACAAGCGCCGCCAGCACCACCAGCTCCAAATCCTACGGCACTGTTCCCAGTACCTTGCGACGTCCTCACGTTCCCGCCAGCTCCAAATTGAGAACTGCCGCCAGCTCCTGAGGCAAGCAAGGCTGCCGTTTGTAAGTATCCTTGTTCACCTGGCGCACCTGAGCCATTCACATCGCCGTTGGTCGAAACCGTCGCCGGTGCACCACCGAGCGCGGTAGTGCCGGCAACAGCGTTCGCGGCCATACCCGTTCCACCGTTGCCACCGTTGGCGGTCACAGTCGTAGCTCCAACCGCAAAGGTTGTATTTCCGCCCGCGCCTCCTGGGTTGTTGCCGGTTGCTCCGGCAAGTCCAGCGGCGCCTATCGCGTAGGTATAGGCAGTGTTTGGAGTTACAGCAAATGTCTTTTCGGCGTAACCGCCTGCGCCGCCGCCGCCTCCCGCAGCACCAGATGATGTTGCTGAAGCCGCACCACCGCCAGCACCACCGCCAGCGAGCAATCTTGTCTTAATTGTGTTTGTTCCTGCGCCGGTTGTAAACGATGTGCCAGACGTCAGAACCGTTACCTTCAAAAAGCGGCCAGCTGCCGCTGCTGTTTTCAACCCACCAGAGGCGTCCATCACAACCCATCCGTCGTCCTCGTAGTACATCAAAGCCTCTCCGGCGAGAAGCGTGTACGCGATTAGCGTGACTGTCACCGCGTTGATAGTCAGCTCAACCGTCACTAGGTTGGAGGACGTTGCGTGCGAGTTCCGGATATGAACATGCTTGACGTTCCGCTGTGTACTCGCTCCCGGTGTGCCGACAAGCGTTGTCGTCGTAGCCGTAGCAACCTGAGCAACAGCATTCGCAGGCGTCACCGTTGACCCGTTGTAGTCAACGTACGAAGCACTCATATCTATATTCACGACACCAGATGCCGTGATGACTTTCAAAGAGTCGGTTGTGGCGTTGGTCAGGATAATCATTGTGAACTCTTAGTAGTTAATCGTCCAAGTGATTGTGATAGTGTCCCCGTTCGCGTTCACGGTTGCTGTTGACGCCAGAACTGTTTCGAGAACCAGAGTTCCACCGTTCGCGTGGGTGTCGTTGAACAACCCCACCTTGGCAATGACTTTGGACGAGGAGCCGGTATAGGTGAACGTGTTTGAGAATACAGAGGACGTTGCGCCGGCAGAGTGCGTCGGTGTTAGCTGAGCCGTCCTTGCCAAACCGTTCGTTGTTTCCTCGCTGGCAAGCGTCGTGTCTGTGGCAGCGGCCGCCGTGGCGTCAGTCGTAATCGCCATGTATCCGGCAGTCTTAGCCTGGCCATTGATGCCGCTCACCGCGAACAGTTGAGTATTCCAGAAGTCCGCGCCACCGTTTGTGCGCAAGTTCTTTTGAACCGAATGAGACTTCACTTTTCCGTTCTTGTCGCGCACAGTTACTTCGACTGTGCTGTGCATACGGAAGGAGTCCTCAACACCTCGCAGCTTTCTAGTGAAAGCCGAACATGCTTCAAAGAAATGAAATTTGTCAAACATAGTCTTTCTCCTAAATCAAATAGTAGCTCAATGACCCACCGACCGGAACTCCAGCTGATAAATTCAAATCCAACGCTTCTCCAACTGCGGTTTCAAAGTGTCCAACAGGTGAGTACGGTAGAACGAAGCCGCCTGTCTTGCCTGCGTATATCAGGCCGGTGATGTCGCCGGCGACGTGGCTTTGCCACTTCAGGTTCACGTCATTACTCACGCTCAATGTTACACCAACAACACGAATCTTCTTGCCTGTAACAGCAGCGACCACTGTGGTCGCGCCAGATGCTGACACGGAAACTGACGCAAAATTAACAGCAGGAAATATGTCGCTCATTCCGGGTGTATCCCCTTTCGGCCCTTGTGGCCCAGTGTTCCCTTGGATGAAAATATACAATGGAGCCGCTGTGCCCGGGACACCTTGAATTCCTTGGTCACCTTGCGGACCGCGTGGCCCAGAATCCCCTTGCTGTCCTTGTGGTCCTGTTGGTCCTGTTGGCCCTTGTGGTCCTGTTGGCCCGGCAGGTCCGGCCACTCCGGCGCCTATTGGCCCGGCAGGACCGGCAGGTCCAACATCCCCTTGTGGTCCCTGTTGGCCAGACACACCTTGCGCACCTGGCGGCCCCTGTTGCCCTGGCGGCCCAGTCAATCCTTGTGGCCCTTGTGGCCCGGTTTGTCCGGTATCACCCTTCGGCCCCTGTTGGCCATCTGGTCCTTGCGGGCCGACTCTATCAGGTTCCGTTGTCAACAAACTCGCAAAAGAAACAAGACCACCTGCGCCGATTGCAAAGAAAAGTTCCTTGGTATCGTTTGCGTAGTAGACGTCTCCAATAGTTCCTGTGGCAGGAATCGAACGGCGAGGCATTGAATGAAATTCTGCCATCTTACCCTCGCGTCGGACTCATGTCCATAATCCTATGTGGCCACAAGAGTTGACGCACGTGCCGGGGAAGCTGCTCCCCGTCTTCCTTCACGGGTTCACGGTTCTCATAGCAGTCCGCCACCGTTTGAAGAATGGCCACGATGATGTTTGCGGGCACGTTCGATGGGCTCGGCCCGAAGCCTGCCGTGTAATGTATCTGCACAGCGTTCGGAATGAAGAGCACCGACGGCCAGAAGCCGGCTTTGTTATTGGAGCTGATACCAGGGAACAACCGTGCCGGCTCCGAAACTTTGTCAATCATGAACGACCCGAACTCACCCTGCGGGATAGCGCCGACATTCACCCATACGGCAGTTGCCGGCGAATCCTCAACCGTAAAGCCGGCGAGCGTGGTGTTCCACGTCGGCGGTTTGATTCCGCTCTTGCCCGTTGGGTTCAGGCTCGGGCTAGCGGAGAACAATTGCTGGACGTTACCGTTGTTATCCGCCACTGTGTCCCCGACGTTGTAAACTGTCTGTGGATACCAGGGGAACGGTGACTGCACCAAGTCCTCAAAGGACGAAGTGCTGGAATTCATGAACGTGATACGTTCCACACTCACCAGAGGTGGGCGCCACAATTTAATCATCTGGCTGTAGTTCCACAAAGTCGTTGAGTACTTCGGGAGCGCGTAATAGCTCGGCGGATACGCAAGTTGACTGAGCATCGTATCCGTGAAGTACGGAAAAGCATCCAGCGTCATCAAGAAGCCTTTGTTGATGAAGCTGCGGCGCGTGAAGTTCTCACACGCAATCGTCGCAGCAGAAATCAACCCGGTGATGAGTGCGTCATCATCGGTGAATCCATCAACGCGAAGAAAATTCTTGGCCTGCGCCAGGCTGACCGGGTCAACCGCGGCAGGGAACTCAACTGTCAGTCCAGCCATTATCGGGCTCCAATAAACTTTGCGGCTTTCTCAAATACACGATGAGCAAGCGTAGCCGTCTCCCGCTTGACCTCTTGAACTACTGCTTCCGCGGTGCCACCATTCAACATCGCCACTGCCACAGCCGGCACCATATCAAGCACTTGGCCAGTTGCTTTGATTCTCACCAGCATAGACACCTTCACAAAGGAATTGGAGGAGCCACTCATAATGGCTCCTCCAGGTTCGGGTGGACACTAGCCTAATCCGGTCGTCGAGGATTAGGAGTGCTGTTGCAGGACGTTGACAGGGTGCGTGCCGGCGTCGAGCAAGTTGGCATCGAGACGAGCGAACGAAACGAAGCCGACCTGACCGAGTTCCGCGTACCGTTCCACCAGCTTCATGACCGTGAGGTCTTTCACGCGCCGCGCGATGTACTTCTTCATGTCACCGAACGCGACCGTGGTGTTGGACGCCGCGATTTGCGGCATCGACTGGTTGATGACGTACTGGTAGCCGAGGACCGTGTCCGGCGCGTTGGCGGCAACTCCGGGGACCCACAAGGGGCGGCCGAACTTGTCGAGGATGCGCTTGATGGACGCGAGCGTCTGGTCATGGAACATATACTTCGCTCCGCGACGGTAGCTCGGGTCAACGCTGTGTTCCAGGTTGACGAGGTCGCTGTACCCGATGCTGTTCGCACCAGTTTCAGACCCGCCAGAGTTAGAAGCAGAACCGGCCGCAACTACGGGAACCGCGCCGCTGGCAGCAATCGCCGTCAGCAAACCGGTGGGCTGCGAAGAGCCCGTGCCGTTGGTCAGGTAGTTTTCCAGACCACGGCCCCAACGTTCTGCGAACCGGGCAATCAACCACGCTTCCAGGTCAAACGCGGAGTCCTGAATCAATTCCAACGAGGCCTTCACAAGTCCAGAGGTGAACTTGTAGGCGCCGAAGTTGATTTGACCAGCGGTCACGTCCTGTTCGGAAACAGGCGAACCTTCCCCAACGATTGTCGCGGCCTGCGTGGTGTCATTGCTGGTGGGCATCGGCAGCGGTTGGCCGGTGGCGGTGTCCATCACAGTGATAACCGAACCATCAAGCAGGGGAGCAAAGTACTTGGTCGCCTGTTCGATGGCATCGCGGAAACCCGTGGGAACGAAGAAGCCGAGGCCAGTGTACGTTCCGATGTGGGCCAGGATGTTGCCTTCTGCCAAGTCGCGCTGTTCAAAATTGCGCTCGAACTCAACGCCGGCTTGCAGTGCTTCACGAACTTCAGCGGAAAGACTTGCATCCGCTTTGTTAGAAGCATCGGGGCCGATACCAGTCGAAACCGGCATCTGGCGCAGCGCCTTGATGAAGTTCTGGCGGTAGCGCTTCTCGAGTTTCTTGGGGTCCAGGTTGTTGCCCGCATTGGGGTCAATCGTGCGGGTGGTGGCTCCGGCAATGGCTCGCAACTCTTCTTGGAGCTTGTCGGCTTTTTCGATGCGAACGATGTCCGATTCCATCTCGCTAATCGAAGCGATGATGCGGTCAGCTTTCGCGCGGGTTTCAGCATTTTGTTCGGCGGCAAGCGTCGCAGTCAGCTCGGTGGCTGCCTGAGCGCGCTTTTCCCGAAGGTCTTTCAAAGCACTCATGGTGTTTCTCCTATTCGTTCCAGTCCAGCCCGGTCATGCAGCCTTTCCTGGATTACTGCCCTTCGGTTGGCGCGCCTTGCGCTACCCGAATCTTCTTCACCACTTCCGAAACATTGTTCCGGGTGGTAGAATCTTTAATAAGACCGCACGGCCGCCCTCGATGCTTTGCGAGCTTCATTACCTGCCCGATTTGCGGTCTTAGAAGCAATCCTCGCTGACGCTGAATGATAATTTCCACGCTGTCCAACGCTCGGTGAATAGGAAGCAGTCGTGTGCTTTGCTGCGGCAGAACGGTGCATCTCGGCCGCATGTTCGTTGGCATATCCTGCTTCTGCATTGGCGCCAGACTTGCTCTCGTCAGAAACCATTTCCTTGGACTTGCTGAAATGCTTGCTGGCGGCGTCCATGTGGGAATCGGCCTGCCCGCTGTGATATTTGGCCGCTTCCATGTGCTCGTCCTTGCTATTGGCAGTTTCACCACGACCAGCAAAGATTCCGTCGTCATGCCTATCCTGTTCTGCGGAGTAACGCAAGCACTCTTCCGCAGTAATCAAGCCGGCCTGAAATGCCTTGTAGCTGGTGTGCCAGGGCTGCGGAGCTTGTACCTCTGGTTTCCACGAGCGCTCGTCGGCAACGTCAATCCCAAACCTCTTCGCGGCCGCATGAATCTTACGCAGCACACCGGCTTCTTTATCGGAAGGAATCCCCTTGTGTTGCCCCCAACGCGCAAGGGCGTTGCGAACATGACTTGCGTCGTGGATTGGATACTTCCAAGTTTCCGTGCGACTCGGGTCACCAACGAAGGCAAAAGACTTGGCCGTCAGGTCTTTCCCACCAACTCGCTTTGTCCGGGTTCCGGCGCGGAACTCTTCCGCAACCAGTGCGGAGCGCATACCGAAGCCGTACATCCGGTTCTGGCAAGAACACATCTCGTTCTCGCAGTCACCGTCAACGTGGTCCTCTGTCAATCCAAACGGGTCGTAGGGTGGGTCAAAATCATCCTCATTCATTGCCCGGTCAAAGCCCTCTTCCAAATCAATTTCTTCCTGCTCGCTCATGTCCTTGTTGCCGTCAACCACGGCTTCGGACTCTTGCCAACGAATTTCTGCTTCGCCAGCCTCGCTGCGGTTTTTATTTATCACACCCCACGCTTGGGCGAAGGCACTGGCATCCGCATCTTTGTCGCTCTTGCCATCCTTCTTGGCAGCGGCATGAGCCGAATTGAAAACCTCCATGAACTGTGCCTTGTGAGCAGCCGGTACGTTCTCGGGCACGTCACTTGGCTTTGAATAAGGACGCTTTTCCGTCTCACCCTCGTTGGTTGAAGCGACGGCTGACGTCGGGTCAAAAGGCTGTTCCTTCTTCGCAGGAACGTCAATAGCCTTCATGTCCATCATCCCGCGCTCGGCATTCTTCTGGTCAACAGCGGAGCGAAGTTCAGCAGGTGCCTCACAGGTTTCTTCACTGCGAGCATAAACATCCGTGCCACCATAGGTCGGGTACGTCACCGGGCTCACGTCATGCAAGTTCAAGTCCGTCAGGTTGCGTTGGATGTAGTAAACCCCGCTCTCTTCCTGTTCGGACCACTCCTGGCCGCCATCGGGGACGGTGAAAGCAAAGGAACAACCATTGATGTCTCCACGCTTGATGGATTCGTGAGTGTCCCGCCCGGTCTGCGTATTGGGCATGTCGCACTCATAGTGCAGCCCGCGGTCGTCCTGGGACAACCGCAGTGTGCCGGAAGTCGTCCGGCCAAGCACTAGGTTGCTGTTGTGGTTGAATAGGCACACAACATCCTGCGCATCACGGATAGCACGGGTGAACGCACCTGGCTTGATGTTCTCACGATATTTGGGGAGTTTGGCCGTCCGGTTGAACACCGCGGCATATCCTTCAATGCGCAGTGTCGGGTCCTCAGGAGACCCGCCCTTGGCTCGTACTTCGGTTGCTTCTAGGTAGCGGACTTCACGTTGTGTAGACATGACAGTTCAAGCCTCCAACTCGGTGTTACGGGTTTGGTCTACTCTGGTCACCCAGTCACGTACTTCTTCAAAGAGACCTCACTTCGACACATTCCGCTGTCGAGCGGTAGACCTGTCCGCTCTTAACTGCCTTGCGGATAGGTTCATCATCCTCGGCCCCGAGGTCGCTGCCTGGCGGAACGAAGAGCAATTCAAAAGTCATTGTGACACCACTTAAAATCAGCCGGCTGATGGAGCCGTGGCCAACCTTCAACTTTCCAAAGCCAAAGGTCTGCGCGGTGTTCTTGATATTGTTGCCGTGTGCCACGACCCCGTTCGGGCTACCAGCTTCTGTGACTGAAAGCACATAAGTCAGGAAGCGATTCCAACGGTACTTGGACGCGTTGAGCGATTCGGCATCCTCACCCGGCGGTACTTCATCGGGATGCTCGACATAAAACTTCTTCGCACTCCTATAGAGTGTGTTCGTCTTGACGTTGCCACTAATCTCGGAACCGATGCCCCACGACCGCGCCTGCGGTGTGTAGATGCAACCCTTAGAAGTCGTCACCGGGATAATGTACTTGGCAGTTTCAACTGCCCGCGGCAAATCGCTGCACCAGAGGGCGTTGACAATCAGCCCGTGCGTGGTGATAAAATCCTGCATGAGTTGCCCCTGGGACTGTCCAAGTTCCGTCAACGGGGAGTCCGTCCATCCACCGAACTCATTACGCTCGTCCTCAGTAGCGACGGCATGATGGAACAGGTAGACAACCTTATCGCCCTGTCCTGGCTGCGGTACGGATGGGGTTACTTGCGTCTCTTCACGTTTGAACACTAGTTTGCGCATTTCAAAACCGTTCCGGCCGGCAGCGCCCCAGTAGCAACAGCCCGATACTTCGGCGGCCAAGCTGAGTCCTCAATTTGCTTCTGGGCATCCTGCCAAGTCATTGACGGACCTTTGTGCGCCGCACAGCAGTCGTCAGAATCCACTTTGTTATCGTCTTCAATCATAATGGCGCAAATACCATCCTCGCCTTCGGTATGAATGAACCGTTCGCACGGTGCCCCGCCTTCATACCCATAGCAGTTCGTGCCGGTGCCCTTAGCCCATTCTAGCCCGAGTTCATCCGGATTCTTGCCCATGAAGACCGGGTTATCTGTTACTGTCGGCAACCCGCCGATTTGATAGCCGCAGACCGGAGTGTAAACCTGTCCGTGATGTGTCAGCCTGCGGAAGATAATGCTTGGATTCATGTAGGCACATGCCTCCTGTTTTGCGAGGAGGTGTGGGCAATTAAAACAGGACTTTGGCTGACCGTTGGTGTCCTTGCCTCCAACGAACAGCAGTCCCCACCGCTCGATTTTGACTAGGTCCGCCATGTTAGACCTCAATCACTTGCCACAGTGCTTCCAACCACCGTGGAGCCTTGAGCTGTTTGAAGAACGCCGACCTGCGATGGCATTTAACCTCAACCTTTATGTGTTTAGTACTCTCTCGACAAAATTTTCAAACTCTTGAGTGCTGGCAGCATCAAGGTCCTCACCCCAACCAGCGCCGCGCCGAGTAAACAAGTCCGCCGTGTAATCACGGATGAAGTCGCTCGCGTCGCAACGCTCCTCGATGGCTTGTTCAATTACAGCGGAGGCAACAGGCCCGAACACAGTGACATAGTCTTGAACTGTGGCCTTCTTCCGAAAAGAAGCACGGCCAACAGCATCGCGGTACATGCCGGCAAACACACGGGTCAGGTCACTGCGCTTCTTGGACTTCTTCATCCCGAGCTTGCTCTTACCCACTGACTTGTCCGCTTCGGCGCCACCCTCTGCCTGCTGAGACTTAGCCTGGTGCTTCGCAATCTGCACAGAGGCATTTGAGGAAATTTGGTGTTTCTGGAGGTCCTGCGCCATGTCTTGCTTGCGCTGCTTCTCCGCAGCCTTAACGACCGGGTGGTCACCAATCGGTGTGACTCCGGCAGGAGTTGCGGCCAACGTGCCGTCTTCCAAGCCTCCCTGAACAGCCTCACCATGTGCTGCCGCGGCGCCAGCATCTTGCATGTTGATGGGCATCCAATACTTTTGCCCGGTACCATCCTCGGCGGGGTTCAATCCTTCCATTTCGTGGATAAGGTCTGTGGTCAAATATCCCCACTGTTTGCCGCCGTTATAGAACAGGGCACGAGCCTCGGCTGTCGGGTACATCAACTTGCGCATGTCGAAGCCAGCATAGAACTTGCTTGGGACGATACCCTTGGCGGGGAATAGTTTGACTTCCATTTCTTGTTCCCAATCCGTCGCATGTGGGTCTGTGCAGAATAGCTTGAATTCAATACTGGACTGCTCAACGCTGGATTTACCAGCATCGTTATCAATCACACCAACCATGTGCGGCGGGACGTTGAAGAAGGAAGCAATTTCAGATTTCTGGTGCTGGCGGGTCTGGAGCATCTGGCCCTCTTCGGGCGTTGCGCCAGTCTTTGTGTACGTGACACCCGGAGGCAATACTCCGGTCTTGTGGTGGTTCTCACCACCGTGGGACTCAGCCCAGGACCGTTTGAACACCTCAAGCTGAACGTCGGTCATATCGCCCGGTGTCGCGAATACACCCGTCGGGATGGCGCCATTGCCAAAGAACTTCGCACCAAACTTTTCAGAGGCCAACGCGAGGCCGATTGCCTGGCGGGCGAGGATGACAACGTCTTGCCCAAGGCGGCCATCAAGCGAAAGGCCGGGCATGTGAATCATGTCCTCAGCAAGCACAAGGCGGCGGAACCCATAATTCTGATTGTCATTGTCTTGCTCCATGATTTGTGTATCTTTCATGAAGTCATAGGTCTCGTACATCATGGTTCCCTGTGGCCAGACAGTGCCTTGGAACTCCATGGGTGCAAGTGTTCGGACCGGGTGGGTGCGGGACGGATTGCGCGGCCAGAGAGCCTTAATCCGGTTAGCATTGTCCCGCTCAATCTCAATGTAGCCGTTGCCCCACAAGAGCTTATGGCATTGCACAGTGCGGCGCAGGGTGGAAGAAGTCATTTCTGAGTTCGGCCGCATGTTCAGCAAGTATTGGAGCGGGTGTGTGGTTGCAACCTTCTTACCGCCGTTCGGCTGTCGCTCATAAACATTGAGCGGGTTGGTGGCCATCGCATTGGCGATAATCATGACGCACTGAAACACGGTCGCCGACTGCAAGGCAACCATTTCGCTGACACGTAGGCCAGCATCAGTGCGACCACCATTGAAGATATCTAGGAGCCACTCGGCGGGGTAACTAAGAGGTGTTTGCGGGTTCTCAAGAGACGACCGGCGCTCGAATCCCAGCGCACCCATAGTGCGCTCAAACAACCCAGAATTCTTTGCGGCAGTCTTTGCCATTGTCCACGTTGAATGCCGTCGCGCCTTGCGATGGCGGTTCAAGCCTCCCTGTGCTGTTACGACTAGATATAATGCACCTTGAACCTGTTCGGGTCGTCCAACTTCTGCTGCTGTGGATTCGCCATCGCCCGGTTCATGGCCATCACGCAAGCCACGTATCCATCAATCTTATTCTTGCTCTTCGCCTTGTCGGGTCGCTGGTTGCCATTACTGTCCAAGAGGAGCTGGACGTTGCTGACCATCCACTTGAGGACCGGGTCATTATAGTGCTCAACCACACCGCCAGTGATAAGGTTCACAAGCATCTTGGTTGGCCCATCAAGGAACTCAAACTTCTGTGGAATCTTGACGGCCTTAATCCCGTCCTCCACTAACTTTGGCCCGAGCCAGCCAGTGTTCCACAAGTCGTATCCCAGTTCCGTGACACGGAAGAAGGCATTCAGTTCCAGCACCTTGTTACGAATCATTTGCTGGTCAATCTGGAGGCCAGGGCACGTTTCGATAAACTTGTTCCGGACCCATGCCGAGTACGGGAATCGGTTTGACTTCTCTTTGTCCAAGACGAAAGCCTCCGGCATCCAATACCACACCAGCAGGCTCCACTTGTCGTCCTTCTGTGTCAGCACCTTGAACTTCGCCGGGTCCTTCAGCCACTCTTGCGGAATTTCTTCCGTGCGCTGACCAGCCCCAAGCCGTATCAAGTTCAGGATGTTATTTTCCGGCAAGCACTTCACCTCACCGTCCTTTGCCATCTTGATGAAGTTGTGGCCGGCTGGAATGTCCGGTATCGTTACCTGTTCAGATGGCGGGAACACAGCCGCCAGGGCGACAAGGTCGTCCGTACTGGCCATGTCCAATCCAAGGACGCAACGACGGCCCTTGAGGTGTTTGAAAGCCAACTCCCGTTGCTCGCCTGGATTGGCATGCTCACCGGCTGCGCAGCATTTCTCCCACTTGCCTTCTGCAAGCATGGCTGTGTTTTGCGCAGTCCACTTATTCATGTGCTTGCGCAGGAACTCGTTCTGTGCCGCAGGCTGCTCAAGCGCCTTGACGAAGTTCGGTTCAATGGCGGCGATGCTTGTAGAAATCCCGAGGTTCGGGTTTGCCTTTACCCATTTGGTCTTGTCCTTCCAATCGTCCTCGTCGTCCAGACAAGCTATGTACGCGAAGAAATTGTCGTCTACTATCTTGCGGGCAACAACCTTGACACCGTGCTCCCGCTGGTCCCAACAGATGCCTTCGCGCTGGAAGCCTGCAGTGGTAATCTCAATTAGCAACGGCTGCGACCGGGAGCCGGTGGCCGTGTTGAGCACATCGTACAAACTACGGTCAGGGTGTTCGTGTAGCTCGTCCACCAGCCCACAGCTGATGTTCAAACCATCCAATGTGTTGGACTCACTGGCCAGCGGTAGGAACTTTGAGAACGTGGCCTCAACACTAAGGCTGCTGCGAAAGACTCCAACACGAGAGGAGAGGTAAGGCGATACCTTCACCATTTCTTTCGCCGGGTCAAAGATGCGCTTGGCCTGCTCTTTGGTTGTGGCAGCGCTGTAAACTTCTGCGCCAGGTTCACCATCGGCTAGCAAACAGTAGAGCCCAATGCCGGCGATGAAAGTAGACTTGCCGTTCTTACGGGCAACCTCAATATAGGCTTCACGGAAGCGGCGACAGCCACTCACACGGTTTATCCAGCCGAAGAGGTTGGCAACAACAAAGACCTGCCAAGAGGACAGCACGAACCCTGCTGTTTCCTTTTTCTTGGACCAGGCGCCTTTTGTGTGTTTGAGGAATCCGAAGAAGTCAACGGCATGCTGCGCCGCGGTCGGGTCAAAATAAAATTCTTTTTGGTTCTGGAGGTCAAGGAGGAACCGCTCGCAAGCAAGGCGGACCAGCCTGCCGGCAACTACTGCGCCTGAAAGCACGTCCTGTGCATACTTCAGAGCTGTCTCGGCAGCGTTCGGTTGTATCGTATAATCCAGCGGTGGCATATACCACCAGCCTCCCTATGTACGCAAGCCACGCGACAGCTTCACAGCTCCCGTCTACCCGCCAAGGTTTTCAACAGCCGATTCACTATCGCGTTGGCGTTGTCTTGCGTACTTTGTATCCCTGACTTGCCGACACCGGGCACGCCGCACAGGCGCGGGCGATGATGGCTAGGTACCAGGGGCAAAACTTTATTCGTCGTCCACACCAGATTTGGATTCTTCCACAACTATGTCACTGGTGTCCGTCATCTCCGCCTCACTGATTGGCTCAGGCGGTTTGAATTCAGTCAAACCGCCAGGGCGTCGTCCACTAGTGAAGCTCTCGAAGGCGTCGCCTTGGTCCTTCTTTTGAATCTTGAGGTTCCGGCGCGAGGCGGGGGTGAGCCCAAACTCAATCAGGAATGACTTCATCACTTTCATGAACGTGGACTTAATCGCCACCGCGGGGTTTGCTTTGATGTCCCCTTCAACCAAGTCGCCTTCCTTGGTTTCAAACTTGGTCACGAAGACCATGCCGTGCTTCCGGATTTCTCTGGTAGCTTCTTCCACCATTGAGGCGGCATCGCAGTAGGCGGCAAGGGCGCGGCCGTCAATCTGAGATAGCACACCGATGTCTTGGAGCAGGGGAACAATGCGCTTCCACTCTCGGCGGGCGCATTTGTTCAGCCCTTTGGGCATCTCAGGGGCAATCAGTTTAGGTTGAGGATTGTCATCCTCGTTAAGTTCCGCCTGGGAAAAGTGGCGCGGGTTCCCATTCAGACGGTGTATAGCCATTGGCTTCGGCCGGCGGCCAGCCATAAAACACCTCTCGATTAGATTAGCGCCCGGATGCTGGCGACGACAGCTTTACCCTCGGCCTGTACGCCGAGCGCGATTTGATTCAGCTCCGCACGGACCGCGGCGAGCTTCTGGGCATTCTTGACTCGCCCAACACCAAACCCGGCGAGCAAACACACGGCGGCAACAATCAAGTAGGACATATATACCTCCGGTGCAACCCCGAGGTGTTACGGGTTTACTAACGCAGGGAGGACTTTCCTGATTTGGAAAGGATGAGATAGGAGATTAGAAAGGGAATCGTATTACCGCGACCAATGACTGTAGACTTTCAAAATCCACGACCGATAAATTGCGGGGGTGAGATTTGAACTCACGACCTTCGGTGTATGAGACCGACGTTCTACCTGGCTGAACTACCCCGCGAAACTTGCTTCGCGTGTTACGCGCTTCTTCAAACCACCAAGGCGTCCTAATTCTTTAGGGTCTTTCATGTGGTGCCGTGAATGGCAAACCAAGTGAGCTGCCTTGAGATTCGCGGGGTCATTATTTTCTTTATCCTCGTCCTCATGGTGAACAGCCACATCGTCAAACGACACGCCAAGTCCGCAGAAATGGCAGTTGTATGGTCCTGGTCCGTTGTGAGCAAAGAAAATCTCACGGTAAATAAATCTACGCACAATGCGCTCCTCAGCCAGCAGGTGTTATGGGTTTCTTTTCCGGTTCTTTTATTTTAGACAGAGCCTCGGCACTCAACGCATACGAGCCGGCCAGCGCTTCCCGCACGTCCTTGAATTCCCGGTCGTAAACAACGTGCAGGGAGAGGACCAACCTGAAAATCTCCTCGCGGGACAACTTGATGGTAGCGGTATCCCCACACTTGCCGTCACTGGTAGCCGGCGAGCGGACTGTGAACTCAACGCCATCCTCAACTGCGTTCAAAGAGATGAAGGGCGGGTATGTGCAACCAGGAGCGGTGAAAGCGTATAGGTGTCTCGCATGGGCTCTACTCCGTGCTGTCTTCGCTGCGGTGCTTGAAGTACTGGCGGATAGCATCCCGGAGCCCAGGCTTGTTTCCGGCCAACTCGTAGATGCCTTGCCAGTTTGTCCGCAGGTCGTGGACCGGGTCAAACTGATACTTCACCAGGATGCCGTCGCGGCTCTCGTACCCGCGATTCTTCAAAGAGCCGTGGTAGTGGTGTACGGCATACTGGTCAACGTAGCCGATGTTTTTCTTGAGGAGCTTGGCCTTGTCCTGCCATGCCAAGATGTGTTTGGCGTAGGCCGGGTGATAACGATTGTCGTGCATACCCTGGACTGTTTCCTGAACGAGGCCGAAGGTCATAAACCAATCCGCGTGCCCAAGGATACACTGGTCCATCAGGCCGCCAACGGTGTTGAATGCGTCGCGGGTGAAAGCCCAGGCGCCGCCAGTTGCGCCGGGAGGATTCCACTTGGTCCCATAGGGTATGCCGGCGCCGGTTGGCCAACCGCCCTCCCGATGACTGGGGTTCTGCGGGACTTGGTACCCGTTCTCGATATAGGTTGCGGCGAACCCGCGGGCGACACCGCCTGGCCGTGACCCACCGAGGACCTTCGCGGTGAGGTTGGTGTACGTGGAGAATGGCTGGACGAAATCGTGGTGTTGGAGCTGGTGGATGGTTTCCAGCGCCCAGTCGTGCCGGGTGAAAGTGAAGTCAGCATCCACGTAGGCGCCATACTTCCAGTCACCATTGAACCGCTCAATGACTTTGTTCAGGATGTTTTCTTTGTGGAACAGTTCTGAGTCCGTGCGGAACTGGGCATCGCCTGCGTGCTCCCCGGTGACTTCAAACGGCCGGTTGCCGTAGGCCAGCTCGCCGACGTACAACTTCACGTTCGGCTGGTTCTTCATGTGGTGACGGAAGTCGTGCAGCAGGCGCCGGCGCGTCTCCCATCTAAAAGGGTTTGAATAAGCAACAGCAACGTGCAGAGTTTCCTCGTTGCTCCAATCCTGCCAAGCATGATGTACGTTTGGGTGTTGGGACATTCGTCGTGTCTATCCTTGGTGGGTTTGGGCTGGTACAACACACGGCGCTGTGACAAGTCTCGGCAGGGGCGAACTCCCGCCCGCCCCACCCGAGGTTACTTTAGGCCGCCAGTGCGTGAGGCATGGTCGCATTCACCGTGTAGATGGACGCGGTACGCTTCACGAACTCGACAACCTTGGATGCCAGTTTGGCATTCTTGGTTTGCCTTCCCTTGCGTCGGGTAGGCTGCTCGGCACGCGGTTGCAAGACGCCGTCCAATCCGTCGAAACCAAGTCAGGCCCACCTGCTAGCACTTCACACTGTGCGCACAGTTGAGCACTTCTAGAAAAGCCCCGAAGTGCTAGCGGTGGACCTGCGGGGAGTTGAACCCCGGTCCGAAATGGAGCCTCTTGTCCGTTTACGTGCGTTATCTTGGGTGCCACGGTTTCCCGCAGCGCCTCCACCAGCTAGCGCGAAAAGAGGCTACGGGAAACGCCTCCAAGCATTGCCCCGTAGGCCCCGGAAAGTAGGGTGCGCCAGCAAGGTCAATGTACCACAAGGCTGGATGAATTGCAAGCCTTAATATTCGTACCCGATAAGGATTGCACTGACGATTCCTGCCGTCGTCACGTTGCACACTTGGGAGAGACCGATTTGCTGCCCGGCAGCAATTTCTAGTCCGTCTGGGAACGCATGTGGGTCCGTGTCACCGGCCGTGGCCAATGCGGCCTGCGCGGAGGCAAGAGCCATAGCAAATATGGGAGACGTAACCACGCGCAAGTCCTAATACTTTTGTACTATGAGAAAATGGGAGGAAAGTACTATTGCTCTAGAATCGGGGTTGCCCCATACTTGTGACAGTAAGGGAGAGCACATGGACCTCAAAGCAACGCAGCAAGTTACCTCCGGCAACTACCTTCGTGGAAGACAGCGCCACGGGGTGCGTGATTGGCGCCATCGTTTTGAAGTTTAGCGGATGGCTGGACTTTGCTAGTGAGAGCTTGTGGGAAGCCTACAGCTTCGGCACAGACAACGCCACGGACCTCGCCACGGACCTCCTGCTGTGCGTTTACGACGACCGCCAATGCGTTATCGAAAGTGAGGAAGCGCAGTGAACCTCGTCCAGCCAAACGTCGCGCACCTCGTTGGTATGCGCTGCTTCTCCAAGGCCACCCGCCGACTTGGTGTGGTGGACCGGGCGGTGGTCACCAGTGCAAAGAACCTAGCCCTAGTGGCCATCTTCGACGACGGCGAAACACATCATGGCCACGCGGCTGAGTTCCAAGCGGTTCAGGTACCAACCATGACGAAAGGCGACCGGGAGTGGCTCACCAAACTGGGCGTTGCACTCTGGGAACCCAAAGAGTACTAGGACTTTGGTACCAGAAGAAAATGTACCCAAAGTACTATTGAGCCTAGGAGATGGTTGCCCCCATACTGGACACGTTGGGAGAACAAAATGAAAAACGAACTGAAACTCAGGCAAGTCAAACAAATCCTAGGAATGCCCTGTTGATGGAACACTCCAAACTGGAACTCCTCAACGCGGTCGTAAATAACGACTACGGCAAAATCACTGCTGCGGAACACACGCGGCTAGTCCATGTTGCCCGCCGGTGTGGTATCCAACAACCCACCACACAGCGGCTTGCCAAGGTTGACCGCACCCTACTCACCCGCGGGCTGCTCCGGTACACGTTGAAGCAGGGCAAGGACTTCCGTGGCTTCCCATACACGGACCGCTACCTGGCAATACGGAGGGCGGCGTGAAACCGATGTCGCCAAGCAACCACGCCCGCCTTGTGCAACAAAGTCGGCGGCACATCCAAGAGCTAGAAACCCGGCTCAACTCAATAGACCTCAAACACGACTACGATGATGTGTACCACAAAGTCCTCGTGGCCTTGGAAGAAGAAAAGAAGGCCCTGGCGTGGCTAATGACCGTGCCAGTCAAACCACCACAGCGCTGGACCAGGAAGGCACTATGACAGGAACACCCCGCGAAGTTCTCGAACGGCTCCGCAAGTTAATGGCGCACGAACAGTCCTGTCGGTCCATCGGCAGCATCCACGAGGCCCAGGCATTCGCCGAAAAGATTCAGGCCATTATGGACGAGTACAAACTCGGTGAGAGTGACGTGGCCTTTGAGGAGCGCCAGCAAACCGAACCGATTGGTTGGCAATGGTGCGGACAGACTGACCCGGACTTCCCGTACCGGGATAGCCGCCGCATGTGGCAAGTCCGGCTTGCGCAAGCACTTGCCTACGTCAACACCTGTCACTGTGTGTTGGCGAACAAGGGTGGCAACGGTGTGGCCTTCGTTGGCCGGACGTCGGAACGGGAGTACTGCAAAGCCTTCTTCATCTACCTGTTGCGCCTGGCGGATGACCTTGTCGAAACCTGTGCCCGTCAAGATGAGGGACAAATCAAATTTGACTACATCCATTCACTGCAACCGTGGCAAGACTGGGACGTCAACCAGTTCCGTAAGACCATGCGGTTATGGAAAGACTCTTGGTACGAAGGGTTTAGTCAAGCTGTGTGCCTTCGCCTGTACGACCGCTATGCTGAAATGAAAAGAGGGCGCAGGACACGAACAACGGATTGGCGCTAGTCCATCTCGGCAAGGAAAAAGAGGAATTAAAGAAGTACATCAAGCACGCCCACCTAAGCAAGACGTCTGGTGGACGACGAGTTAAGGAACGGGACGACCGTGGGTTCGGTCGTGGTGCGCGCTCCGGACAGGCAATCAACCTGTCACCAAACACCTTCGGCAAAGGCAACACTGGCCGGACTGGGAGGTTACTCGGCAATGGCTAAAAAGAGACAATACGTTCAACGCACGAAGAAAGCCCGCCACGCGGCAGCACAACGGAAGTACCTTGCAAACCAAGTTGTCCTCAAGAAGGTGGCAGACATTTGCGACCTGTGCGGCGAAGAGCCGGCCGTCTACAAAGGGCATGACAGCGAGGGCAAGGACATCTTCGTCGGGTTCAATTGTCTAGTCGCCCATTGGGAGGAGGAACCGTATGAATGAACTTGGAATTTTGCTGGCAAAAATCCGCAGTATCCAGGAATTTGGCCACACCTGTCAAAGGACACTTTGTTCACCGTGCGGGATTTGCGATATCATCTTGGCGGCCAGACCGTTGCGCAAGAGTTGGAACACTGGCAGGACCTTGCGTGGAGGCAACCATGTGGCAACGGAAGTGCCCAGTGTGCAAGAAGCCTCTCAGCAAGCCAGACCCGCCGGACAAGCCGGTGGCCTGTAAGTGCGGGTGGATTTGGAAATGAAACGTGCCATTGGCGCGACGCTGGTGATACTATGGGTGTGGATAGTAGTGCTGTTCGGTCCCAAGAGCCGCCAGTAATCTACGACCATATCTGGCGGTGGGTTGGCTCGCGGTGGCGCCCGGTCTACAGGTACCACGACAAATGTCGCGTTGTTGCCCGTGGTGCTTTGAACAGCATTATGGTAGAATTTGAAGATGGGTTCCGCTGCATCACTTCGGCTTGGGCGGTAGAGCTGGCCAAACCAAAGACTCAGTTAGGTTTTTCGAGGGAGACTTATGAACTCAGGACACGTCCAGGCGCAGAAGATGCTTTTGGCCAAGCACGGGCCGATTGCGGAGAAGCGGGCGCAGGCTTACGACTTCACGACAGGGCAACGCAAGTTGTTCGTGGAAATGGTGAGCGGTTACCTGGCAAACCATGCCGGTCAGGAACCACCCAACGGCTACGACCAACTCGCTGCCCTAGCAAAACGGCAGGCGAAGTGAGGAATTCAATCGAGCCTTGGGAGAGCGAGTGCAGCGAACCGGAACAGCCGAATTCTGAACTGCTTCGGTCGTTGGGACTGTGAGGAACCCCGTGTCGACAGCAGCATTGATGATGATTGCGAGTTGGGCTTACCTGAACATAGGAGCCCGGGATACTAATTTTCAAATTTGACGATTTACGCGGCACCCGTCGACGATTATTTGCTATTGCGCTCTGGCCATACTTCCTTGGGAGACGGCTCCTCCGGTAACAAGGAAGGCCAGCGGACCCAAATATCCTCTCACAGCGCCCTACAAACCACGAGCCTGCTCTCCCAAGGGTTAGGTGCCACCTGGCAAGTTGCGCCGTGCCTGGCCCGCCCTGGCGCCAAAGGCACCCGATATAATAGCTTCCATTTCGCGGACGTGCGTGAATAAC
>CABMCB010000039.1 GCA_902384455.1 uncultured archaeon | reverse complement strand
GTCCGCTCATCTTAAGGAGTCTCGTGACGGCGAGGGCCGAGACATTGTTAATGAGATGATTGGGGGGGATTTGGCGCGGATTGTTAATTTGCGGTCTGCTAGGGCTGTTCCTCATTATGGTTTGAAAGAGGCTGCGTGATGGATAAGTCTTATGTTTTGATGGAGACTGTTCCGGGTCATACTTTGAATGAGCTTGCTTATCGGCAGCCGGAGGTTCTTGAGGAGGATGCTCGTGCGGTTGCGAAGCAGCTTGGGGAGTATTGCGCGTTTAGTTTTGTTTTTGGCGTTAGGGACGGGTATCAGAGCAATTATATTTATGATTCTAAGACGAAGTGGCTGACTCGGATTGACAAGGAGAATTCTTTGAGGGTTCCTACGGTGATTGACGTTAACGGCGATGAGTATTGGGCTTATTGCAGGGAGATTGCTGCTTGTGAGTTGGCGAACTTGAAGTATCTGCCGCCTTTTCGTAGGGGAGGGGAGGAGCAGCGCGCTATTATGCGGGCGTTCAACACGGGTTTTTATGAGAAGCACGCTTACATGAAGGAGAGGCGTGACCAGCTTATTCAGTACGTGAACAAGGCGAGGAAGGCGGGCGCGCAGTATCAGCCTCCTGCTGACCCCAGTGGCTACTTCCTTCAGACCAACATCATCCTGAATTCCGTTAAGGCGCTTTTGGACCAGAATCCTGAAGAATCCCTTAAGCACCTCTACATGGCGAAAATGGACCTCGAAAAGGAGGGCGTCATGGCATTCAAGAAGGAGTAATGGGGGTATGACGGAAGTCTAGGGCTCAGGAGAGGGAATTCAATCTGAAGTAAGGTGTGCCTTTAGGCAGTTTTCTTGGTGTCAGCGTCCCAGTTTCTTTTCTTTCTCTGCGATTGCTATTGTCGTCTTTATTACGGTGTCTGGGTTTAGGCTTATGCTGTCTATGCCGCATTCCACGAGGAACTCGGCGAACTCCGGGTAGTCGCTTGGCGCCTGCCCGCAGATGCCTATCTTCCTCTTGTATTTGTGGACGCCTTCGATGGCCTGCTTGACTAGGCGTTTGACCGCGTCGTTTCTTTCGTCGTATATGTGCGCGACCAATTCGCTGTCTCGGTCCAGCCCGAGCGTCAGCTGCGTGAGGTCGTTGCTTCCAATCGAGAATCCGTCGTAAATCTCGCTGAACTGGTCAGATAGAATAACGTTGCTGGGTATCTCGCACATAACATACACTTCAAGGCCGTTTACGCCGCGCTTTAAGCCGTACTTTTCCATTTCCGCGAGCACTGATTTTCCTTCGGCTACTGTGCGGCAGAATGGGACCATTATTTTTACGTTGGTGAGTCCCATTTCGTCGCGGACTTTCTTGAATGCTTTGCATTCGAGGCCGAATGCTTCGCGGTATTTGTCGTCGTAGTAGCGGCTTGCTCCTCGCCATCCTATCATTGGGTTGCTTTCTGTGGGTTCGTAGTATTGGCCGCCTATTAGGTTGGCGTATTCGTTGCTTTTGAAGTCGGATAGTCGGACTATGACGTCTTTGGGGTGGAATGCTGCGCCTAGTGTTGCTATTCCCATTGCTAGTTTGTCTATGAAGAATTGGGTTTTGTCGGCGTATCCTACGGTTAGTTCGTCTATTTGGCGTATGGTTTCTGCTTTTTGGGGGTCGTTTTTGAGTTCTTCGTAGTGGAAGAGCGCCATGGGGTGGATTTTGATGTAGCTGTTTATGATGAATTCTTCTCGGGCTAGTCCTACTCCGTCGTTTGGTATGAAGCTTTGTTCGAATGCTTGTTCGGGTATGCCTATGTTCATCATTATTTTTGTTTTGGGGCGCGGGAGTGTGTCGAGGATTGTACGTTGTATTTCATAGGGAATTTTTCCTTCGTAGACTATGCCTTCGGCTCCTTCGGCGCAGCTGACTGTGGCGTCTGCGACGTTTGCCATGAGTTCAGTGGCGTTTCCTGTTCCTATGACGCAGGGAATCCCAAGTTCGCGGGATACTATTGCTGCGTGGCAGGTGCGGCCTCCGTGGTTTGTGACTATTGCGGAGGCGATTTTCATTATGGGTTCCCAGTCTGGGTCCGTCATTTCTGTGACGAGTACTTCGCCTTCCTTGAAGTTTTTGATTTCGTGGACGCTTTTGATTACGTGGGATTTTCCTGCGCCGATTTTACTGCCGACGGCGCCTCCTTTGACGAGTACTGGGCCTTTTCCTTTGAGGACGTATTGTTCGAATACGTTTTTGTTTTCTTGGCTGTGTACTGTTTCGGGGCGGGCTTGTACTATGAATAGTTGGTTTGTTGCGCCGTCTTTTGCCCATTCCATGTCCATGGGTTTGTTGTAGTGGTCTTCTATTATGCAGGCCCATGTGGCGAGTATCATTATTTCGTCTTCTGTGAGTGCGTATCGGCGTTGGTCTGCTTGTGGTACGCGGACGTTTTTTGTGGGTTTGGTGCCGTCTTGGGTGTATATCATCTTCAGCGCCTTGGTGCCTACTTTTTTGCTTATGATGGAGCGTTTGCCTTGCTTGAGTGTGGGTTTGAAGACGTAGTATTCGTCTGGGTCTACTTCTCCTTGGACGATGTTTTCGCCGAGTCCGTATGAGGCTGTGATGAAGGCTGCGTCTTTGAATCCGCTTTCTGTGTCTATGCTGAACATTACGCCGGATGAGGCGAGGTCGCTTCTGACCATCTTTTGTATGCCTATGCTGAGGTAGACGCTGAAGTGGTCGAATTTTTTGTCTACCCGGTAGCTTATGGCTCTGTTGGTGAATAGGCTTGCGAAGCATTTTTTGCATGCGTCTATTACGTGGTGGTCTCCGTGGATGTTGAGGTAGGTTTCTTGTTGGCCTGCGAATGAGGCGTCGGGTAGGTCTTCTGCTGTGGCGGATGAGCGTACTGCGACGTCTGTCGCGTCTGTGCCGTATTGTTGAGATAGTTTTTCGTAGGCCTCTATGATTTCTTTTTCTAGTTGCGGGGGGAATTTGGCTTTTTGTATCAGGTCGCGGACTTTTTTGCCGCGGTCCATTAGGTTTTGGATGTCTTTGGTGTCCAGGTCTTTGAGTATTTCGCGTATCCCGGCTTCTATTCCCGCGTCTTTAAGAAGTGTCCTGTATGCGTATGCGGTGATTGCGAATCCGTTTGGTACTTGGACGCCTGCGGCTGAGAGTTTCCTGTACATTTCGCCGAGGCTTGCGTTTTTTCCTCCGACGGTGGGTACGTCTTCTATGCCGAGTTCGTCGAACCAGAGGATGAAACGTTGATTCTTATCCATACGAGGAAATTAGGTGAGGCGGCTTAAGAATGGGGAAAACCGCTATGTTGAGGCTTCTTCTACGGGGGCTGACTGTGGGTTATAGCAGCTTCGTGAGCGGCTTTATCGAATGGTCTTTGATCTGGTAGTAGCAGTATTTGCCTTTCGGGTTGCAGTCTATTATGCCTGCGTCTTTCAGCTTGGCCAGGTGCTGGCTTACTGTTGGCTGAGGGAGGCCGAGTGTTTTTTTTATTACGCAGACGCATGTCGGCCCTTCTTTTAGGATTAGGAGTATTGAGAGGCGTGCGGGGTGGGATAGGAGTTTCATTTTCCGTGTGGTTTCTCGGATTTTGCGGGCGGGCGGTATTTTGCGTTTGTTTTTTGCGTCAGTGCATTCTTTTGGCATGGGTTTTTAACCTCTCTTTACATATTTACATATTCGAATATTTGAATATGTGTGGTATGTATGGCTGAAGAAAAGAGGGGTTTTGTTTCCCGCATTCTGGATTCATTGGACAGTAAGCTTGAGAAGAAGGCTGAGCAGAAGCCGTGCTGCTGTAAGGGCGGCAAGTGTTCGCCGGAAAAGAAGGGCACGTAGATGGTTCTTGCTGAAGGCGCTTCCGAGTCGGTGCTTGAGTTTTTCCTTTACGACAGCGTTAAGATTCTGGTTTTATTGTGGCTGATGGTGTTTGCCATTGGCGTGGTAAGAACGTATATTCCTCAGAAGAAAATCCGTGGCTGGCTTAGCGGGAGATACGGCATAAGCTATGTGGCGGCCGCTTTTTTTGGTGCTGTTACTCCGTTTTGTTCTTGTTCTTCCATCCCCCTGTTTATCGGTTTCATTAAGGCTGGCGCGCCTTTGGGCAGCGCATTCACTTTCCTTGTCGCCTCCCCACTCATAAACGAATACCTCGTTGTCTTGATGCTTGGTTTCTTCGGGCTTAAGGTGACTGTTGCGTACATTGTCACCGGGCTTCTTTTGGCCATCGTTTCCGGGTTGGTTATCAGCCGGCTTAACATGGAGAGGTATTTGGTTGAGGGTATGCAGGCTCAGGAAGCGCGGGAGAATTCCGTCGGATATAAGGAATTGAAGAAACGCGTGGTTTTTGGGGTTCACGAAGCCAACGACATCGTCAGTTCCCTTTGGAAGTGGGTTCTTTTAGGAGTTGGAGTTGGCGCTGTCATTCACGGCTTCATTCCGCAGGCCGTAATTGACGGGGCGGTCGCTGCTGCAGGTGTCTTCGCCGTTCCCATAGTAGTAGCGATAGGCGTTCCCATGTACGCAAACTGCGCCGCAGTACTCCCTATCGCTGCTGCGTTGTTTGAGAAGGGTGTTCCTTTGGGTACTGCGTTGGCTTTTATGATGTCTACTGCAGCCCTAAGTCTGCCTGAGGCGATAATTCTGCGCAGGGTGATGCGGATTCAACTCATCCTCACGTTCTTTGGAATCGTTGCGTTAGGCATAATAATCATCGGCTATTTGTTTAACATGCTTGTTTGACTGGCCCGCAGTTTTTTTATTCTCTGTTTGAGAAGGATTATTTATGCGTCTTAGGTGGGTTCTTGTTGCGGTTGTTATTGTAGTGTTTGTTTGCGGCTGCGAGTTCGATGACTCCGCTGTCACCCAGGCGGCAGACAAAGCCATGGACGACGGCGACCCGACCGTATGCAATACTCTTCAGACACAAGCCGAAAAAGACAGTTGCTTTGCATGGGTCGCGTTAGGCCTTAGGGTTCCCGATGCGTGTACTCTTATTTCCAATAAAACGAATGCTGACTCTTGTTATAGTAGGGTTGCAATTGCGTCAGGCGACTTTTTCACGTGCGGTAAAATTGAGGACACTAAGCAGAACGCGTTATGTAAGACTATGACTGCGGGGGAGAGCACTGCTGGTGTGGCTGATAGCATTAAGGATAAGATTCAGGGAAATGCGCCTGTTTATGGTGAGACTACTTTTGTGAAGGGGGAAGTCATGTATAAGCCTGCTGGCAGCAGTGAGTGGGTTCCTTTGACTGCGGACACTAAGTTGAGGATTGGGGATACGGTAAAAACAGGCGAAAAGTCTAAAATGATGTATATCGGCGGGGAGGGTGATAAAAAGCATTTGGAGGTTATTCCGCCGGGTAGTGAAGTGGTTATTCAACCGCCTAAAGAAGAGCCGGACCCGGGGTTCATGATTAAGCTGGAGAACGTGATTCACGCGATGAATGAAGCAGACAAGCCGGGGGAAGTTTTTTTAGGAACCAGATAGAGGTTGAATTAGGAATCAGGGCGTCTCGCTCTTGCTGGGGGTGGCTTAATATGTTCCGCCTAGTGAGCCGCTCATTAGGTTGAACCGGTTCTTGCTTCTGGGGTCTTCGTGCTTTTTTTGGCTGACGTTGTTTGTTTGGTTGACTTCCATTTCCTTTGTTGTTTCCTTGACTTCCCCTTAGCGTCCTACGTTTAAGTGCATTGTGCCGTTGATTAGGTTGATGAAGGCGTTCTTTACGGCATACGTTTTTCCGACGGAAAATGCGTCTATTTGCTCGTCCCAAAGGGTTAGAAGCACTACTCCGGTCGAGTCGCCAACTAGTGCTTCGGTTACGCGGTGCAGTGTGCTGTCGCTTCTGCTTCGGACTTTTCGCGCTTCCTCTATCGACACTATTTTTACTTCTACGTTGACGTTTTTGCTTCGTGAGTTAAGCTCAGCAACCGTTGTGAACTGGATTTTCTCGTCAAACATGTGCGTTACACTATTAGTATTGGTAAGAGGAAGTGTATAGTATAAATAATACATACGGTTTTGAGAGCTCACGCCTAACGGAGATTTACGGGCCAGCTCATCGGATGTTTTTATGACCGGATACACAAAAGTTGATGATGGATGCAAGATTTCGGGCGCTCTTTATTCTGGCCGTAGTTAATGCCGTTCTTGTCCCTCAATACGTTTCTTCACAGCAGGATTATGCGGGGCCTTATGAGACGAGCACTTCTATTGATTACTCGCAGTTTTTAGGGCATTTTGTTTCGTCCTCTTCCACAAGCACCACTTCGAGCACTACTTATCCTTGGGCGGATATTCCTGGGCTTATGCGGACTCCGGATTATGTTGTGGAGTCTCACTTGGATGAGGTTAGGCGGTCCGGCAGCAACATCACCATTATTAATCCGGATAATCCGGCCTTTTATCTGGAGAACGAAACGCTCTTAACTGAGAATCAGAGGATTTATCGCCTGAAGTCCATGCAGGGGTTATCTTTGGGTTGCGGTGCTTTCTCGGGTATATGCACTGTTCATTTTGATTCTACCGGCGACGGGAAATTGGATTGCTGCAATGCCACCACGTATGAGCCTTGCAAGGATTGTTTTGACTATTGCGTCGGCGAATGCCAGAAGAAAGGCGACGTCGTAAGAAGTTGCTTCGGCAACCAGGACGAGGGGGTAGCCTGCGACTGCGTCAATGCTACTGCGACATGCTACGGGTTTACGCCCGAAGGTTCAGCTACTACTTCCACGACAATCGCCGAAACTATTCCCGATATGAAAAGCGGCAACTCTTTCTTAGTCGTCTACTTGATAGTCCTGATGCTGCTTATCGCTGCCGCGATATTCTTTGTGAGAAACATAGGGCCGAAGGATTAGTCGGGCTGAGGTGTTTAGTTTAGGTTTAGTACGTCGGCCATTGTGTGTGTGCCTTTGTTTTTTGTTATGTATCTGGTTGCGGGTGGTATTCCGCTTGCGAATGCTTCGCGTCCGTGTGCGCGGTGTGTGATTTCAATCCGCTCTCCGACTGTTATGTAGTAGGCTGTGTGGTCGCCTACTATGTCGCCTCCTCTTACTGCTAGTATTGCTATGTCTTCTGTTTTGCGTGGGCTTAGTCCTTGGCGTCCGTATACTGCGGAGGTTTTTAGGTCTCTTCCTAGGGCTTTGGCTATTACTTCCGCAGATTTCATTGCTGTGCCGCTTGGCGCGTCTTTTTTGAATTTGTGGTGGGCTTCGACTATTTCTACGTCGTAGCTGGGTAGTTTTTTTGCGGCTTCTTCAAGCAGTTTCCAGAATACGTTTACGCCTACGCTGAAGTTGGGGCTTATGACTGCTCCGACGTTGTTTTTGGCGACTGCGTCTTCGATTGCTTTCCGTTGCTCGGGCGTGAATCCGGTAGTTCCTATGACGAGGCTGCATCCTGCTGATGCCGCGGCCGTCATGTTTGCTGTTGCTGCGGATGCTTCCGTGAAGTCTACTGCAACGTTGACTTTGGATTTCTTCAGTTTTTGGGCTACGTCCGTTGCCTCTTGTATTATTACCCCGTTTTCTCCTGACGGCAATCCGGCGAGAACACCCATGTCTTTCCCTACGTCGGGGGTGCCCGGCGCGGTAAAAACCAACACAAGCTTCATGTCCTTGCAGTCCGCTAATGTGCGGGTTATGGCGCGACCCATGCGGCCTGACCCGAATAGTGCCACGTTTATCATTGCGTAATGAAAGATGTCTTTGTTGGTTAATAATGTGTGCTGCTAAGTAGGTAATATGGTTGATGTCCTGGTTATCGCAGGCAGCAAAAGCGACGAGCAGGTTGTGGCTAAGGCCACGTCTGTTCTTGAGGGGAACGCTTCTTATTCGGTTGAGTACTGTAGCGCGCACCGGGAGCCTGAGCGCCTCAAGAAGATTGTCTTGGGTTCTGACGCTTCAGTCTTCATATGCATAGCAGGTTTGTCTGCTGCGTTGCCGGGCGTCGTCGCGTCGTTGACTAAGAAGCCTGTCGTCGGCGTACCCATTTCAGCGAAACTGGGCGGCCTTGACGCTTTGCTTTCTGTGGTTCAGATGCCTAAGGGCGTGCCTGTTGCGTGCGTGGGTATTGATAATGGGGAGAATGCGGGGCATCTTGCGTTGCGGATTTTGGATGCCGTAAAAAAGCGGTGAGTAATTTACCCGTTGGTGTTTATAAAGCAAAAACGAGAGATTGCGCCCCATCTAGTTTTTAAAGGAGTCGGCGTAATGTATTTTCACCACAAAGTTGGTGATTAAACATGGACGACAAGAAATACTTTGTCCTTCAGAAGGGCGGAAAAGACACGGAACACATCTTCTCGGGCAAGCAACCCAGGCAGGCTGCTCTAAAGGCTGCAAGCCGGTTGGCTAAGGTAGGCGGGGGTAAAGTTGACATCAAACTCCGTGAGCGCGGAACTAACAAGGTTCACGTGTTCAAAGGGTGGGTTGACATCGTCAAAGCCCCTGCGAACAAACCCGATTGGCTTCCAGACAAAGTCAAGAAAGCCAACGTCGAGAAGGGCGGAATAGAGCGCGTTTAAGTTTAAACGCCTCCCCTTTCTTTTTTTTCTTTTTTATTTTTCTTCTTTTGTTTTTGTTTCGCTTTTTATCCTCTTATTTTTTCCTGCATCCACGTGATTGCGCAGGACAGGAACCACAGGATGATGGCTACGTAGGTCGCCAGAGACACTCCTTCTATTGCCGGCGAATAGGGCATAGTAAAGTAGGGGAATGCGTCCGTAAGAAACTCGGATAGTGTGTTTCCGGAGTGTATCAGGAAGTTGAAGAATACGCCGATTGAGATGAAGGCATACTGCAGCAGGTATATTGCTGTTCCTGTTTCTGGTTTATTTTGGGTGACTAGGCATTGGCCTAGGAAGCATTCTGGGGTGAATATGGCTACGGTTAGGGAGAATAGGAGTATGAAGCAGATGAATGCCCATAGTTTCTTGTGGTCCGGTTCTAGGAAGTCAAATACCGCCGTCATTTGGTTTTTTTGCTTGTTTTTTTCCTTCTTTTTTGTCGGCGGTTTCTGCGGCTTCTTTCTTGTTTTTTCCGTGGGCGTCTTCTAGGACGTCGACTGTGCGTTCAAGCACGCGTAGTAGTTCTATTGGCACTGCGTATACGGTTGTTTTGCTTTGGTCGCTTGATAGGTCGTTGATTGCGTGCAGCGTCCTTAAGTGTAGTGCCCCGGTTGAGTTGTATAGGGTGTTTGCGGCTTTCACTATGTTTTTGGCTGCTGCCAGTTCTCCTTCGCTGTTTATTATGACTGCTCGGCGTTCGCGCTCGGCTTCAGCCTGCTTGGCCATTGTGCGTTTGAGGCTGTCGGGGAGTTCTATGTCCTGTAGCTCTATTGCTGTGACGTCTATGCCCCATTTTTCCACGCTTTTGTCTATGATTTCTTTGAGTTTGTCTGCTATCTGCTGGCGTTCCGAAAGCAGTTCGTCAAGCGTGGTTTCGCCTATGACGTTTCTCATGCTTGTCTGAGCGTATTTGGATACCGCGTATATGACGTCGCGGACGTTCAGCACCGCCTTGCTCGCGTCTACGATGCTGAAAAGCAGGACTGCGTTGATGTTGACCGGCACGTTGTCTTTAGTCATGGCCTCCTGTTTGGGTATTTCAATTGTCTTTACGCGGGTGTCGACTATGACTATGTCGTGGTATAGGGGTAGGATTATGTTTAGGCCTGGTCCTCTTTCGCCGACGTAGTTTCCGAATCCGAAGAGGACTCCTTTTTCGTATTGGTTTATGACTTTGAGGCACATTTTAGTCTACCTCCTCGTATGCCCTGAGTGTTTCCAGAGGCACTATGAATATGACTGAGTTGGTTTCGTCGCTTGCTATGTCGTTTAGTGACTGAAGCGTCCTCAGGTGCAGTGCGCCGGGAGCGCCTCCCAATAGGGCGGCGGCTTTGGCGAGGTTTCCGCTTGCTGCGACGTCTCCTTCGCTGCTTATTATGACTGCGCGGCGTTCGCGCTCGGCTTCAGCCTGCTTGGCCATCGTCCGCTTTAGGGTGTCTGGCACCTCTATGTCTTGGAGTTCGAGGTGGACTACTTCTATTCCCCATGGTTCTGTCGCTTTGTCGACTATTATCCTTAGTTTGTCGGCTATCTGCTGGCGTTCCGAAAGCAGTTGGTCGAGCGTTATTTCGCCAGACACGTTTCTCAGGCTGGTTTGGCCGTATTTGGCTACTGCGTAGTTGTAGTCTTCTACGTTTAGCACTGCTTTTTCGGGTTTGTTGACTTTGAAGTAGATGACTGCGTTTATGTTGACTGGAACGTTGTCTTTGGTCATGACTTCTTGTTTGGGCACTTCCAGTGTGTTTAGTCTTAGGTCGACTACTTGGACGCGGTGGTAGAATGGGATTATTATGTTTAGGCCGGGTTTGAGTGTTCCCGCGTATTTTCCGAATGCGAACAGTATTCCTCGCTCGTATTGGCGGATTATCTTGAAGAATGCTCCGAGGAATCCTAGGCCCACAAGGAGGAAGGGTATGGCGAAGGCGAAGGAGAAGATTATTGATAGGACGGCTGCGATTAGGTCTACCATGCTACTTACTCAGAGTGGTGGTTTATATATTCTGTTGCGGTTTTGTTTGCGTTTTGGTTTCGGCGGTTTTAATAGGGGCGTCGTATTTATGTATTATCTGTTTTTCAGGTGGACTGATGCTTTCGAAACGTTACGAGCCTAAGGAGTTGGAGCCGCGGTGGCAGAAGCGTTGGCTTGATGAGGGTTTTTTCCGCTTTAAGGCTGAGGGCGGCAAGCCGGTTTACAGTTTTGATACTCCGCCTCCTTTCACGTCGGGCACTCTCCATATGGGGCACATTTTCAATCACGTTTGGATTGACACTGTAGCCAGATACAAGAGGATGCGGGGGTTCAACGTTTATCTGCCGCAGGGGTTCGACTGCCACGGGCTTCCTACTGAATTGCAGGTTGAGAAGAAGATGAAGGTGGATCCCAGAAACAGGGACGCCTTCCTTGCGGCCTGCCGCGATTGGACTGAGAAGGCTGTTGCGCGGATGAAGAGTCAGTTCCAAAGCATAGGTTACAGTAGCGACTGGGATTATTCTTACAGGACTATGGACGACTATTACAAGAGGCTCGTCCAGAGGACTCTGCTGATTTTCTATAAAAAGGACCTTCTTTACAGGGCAAAGCACCCGGTTTTGTGGTGTACGCAATGCGGGACTGCGCTTGCCAAAGCTGAAACAGGTTATGAGGAGAAGCCAGGAAAACTCTATTACATTGACCTTGAAGTTGCCGGCGGAAAAGACCGGCTCACCATAGCAACGACGCGGCCTGAAATGATGCCTGCTTGCGTTGCGGTCTTCGTCCACCCGGAGGACGAGCGTTACACTAAATTCGTTGGAAAGAAGGCTAAGATGCCTGTCTTCGGGCAGGAAGTCCCCATAATCGCAGACCCCGTTGTGGACAAGGAATTCGGGACTGGGGTGGTTTACCTGTGCACTTTCGGGGACGAACAGGACATCAAATGGCAGAAGCAGTACAACCTACCGGTAGTCCAAGCCATAGCCCCAGACGGCACTATGACGGAGGCCGCCGGACCTTACGGGGGTCAGCCGGTTAAGGAGGCGCGCAAGAACTTTGTCGCAGACCTTGAGAACAGGGGGTTCATCAAGAAGATTGAGGAGCGGTGCCATAACGTGCTTTGCCACACGGAACGCGCGTCATGCAAAAGCCCAATAGAACTTTTGCCGATGGAACAGTGGTTCATCAAAGTTTCAGACAGCCTCCCGGACGTTGAGAAGGCCGCGGAGTCCATGAACTGGTATCCGCCGTACATGTTGGGGCGGCTTAAGGATTGGACTGGGAGCATGGATTGGGATTGGATTATCAGCCGCCAGAGGACTTTCGGGACTCCTATACCTTTTTGGGTCTGCAAGAAATGCGGCACAGTAGAACCCGCTAAGGAAAGCGAGTTGCCTGTCGACCCCAGAGGTACGACCCGCAAGTGCCATAAATGCCACGATGAGGCTGTCGGGGAGGTTGACGTTTGCGATTGTTGGGTGGATTCCAGCGTTACGCCGCTTATGGTCTCTAAGTGGGGCGTAGACGACCACTTCCATAAGGCGACTTATCCTGCGAGCTTGAGGCCGCAGGGTTATGAGATTATTCGTACTTGGACGTTTTACACTATTTTCCGCAATTTGATTTTGACTGGTCAGCCGTGTTTTAGGGATTTGATGGTTAACGGCATGGTTGCTGGGCCTGATGGACGTAAGATGAGTAAGAGTTTGAATAATGTGATTGAGCCTGAGCAGCCGCTTACTAAGTATAGCGCGGATTCTTTGAGGCAGTGGGCTGCAGGCGGCTCACTTGGCGAGGATTACCCGTTTTCGTGGGAGGAGTGCGAGCATAGCCAGCGGTTTTTGAATAAGTTGTGGAATATCAGCCGGTTTGTTGAGGGTCAGATTGCGGATTATGACGGAAGCAGAGGAGAGCTTAGGGACGTAGACAGGTGGATGCTTTCGAGGCTTGCGAGTTTGACTGAGGAGTGCACTGCGTCTCTTGACGGCTACGTATTCAACAGGCCGATGACTGATTTGCGTTCGTTTATTTGGCATGAGTTGGCTGATGATTATTTGGAGATGGTGAAGCATAGGTTGTATAAGCCTGAGGTTTATGGCGTTGAGAGTAAGCGTGCCGCGCAGTTTGTTCTTGCGACGGCTTTGTCTACGTTGCTTAAGCTTTTGTCGCCTTTTACTCCGCATGTTTGCGATGAAGTTCATGAGTCGTTGTTCAAAGTGCCTGCGTCTAAGGCTTCTTGGCCTGAGGTTGACGTGTCTTTGAAGGATTCTATGGCTGAGGCGCGAGGCGAGCTTGCTCGTTCTCTTATCGCCGAGGTGCGCCGCTTCAAGACTGAAAAAAGCATGTCTCTTGGCGCTGATATCGCAAGCGCAGTTATAACTGTTCCCGCAGGCAGACGCGCCGACGCTGAGGCGGTGCTGTCTGATGTCGCCGGCACAGGCAAGATTCAGAATCTCACGGTAGAGGAAGGAGAGAAAGAAAGTATTGTTCTTTCAGCGTAGTTCTTAGCGGCAGATTAAAGAAACGCCTTACTGCTTCTGGCTGAAGTAGGCGGCCATCAGCATTCCCACGAGCACCGTGAATATGATTGTGAATAGGGGGTCTATTGCGCGGTTTCGTAAGTATTGCACCAGGATGCTGCCTAGGAAGCTTACGCCTGCGGAGTAGGCGAAAATCTGCTTCATGCTTGCGTCGGCCATTTTAATGTCCTGTTACAATCGTGGTTAGAGGAGTATAAAAGCGCGGGTTTTAGTATTCGGCTTTGGTTATTTTGGTGCGCGCTTGGTGTTCTATGAGCCAAATCTGCCTGACTTCTGCCTTTGGCACTATGGTTATGGCCGTGCCTGTTTTTCCTACTCGCGCTGTTCTTCCTATCCGGTGGACGTAGTCCATGGGATCCCGGGGTATGTCGTAATTTATTACGTGGCTTACTGCGGGTATGTCGAGGCCTCGTGCTGCAACGTCTGTTGCGACGAGGTACTGGATTTTGCCTTCGTGGAACTGCATTAGGACGCGGTTGCGTTGCGCCTGGCTCATTCCTCCGTGGAGGCTTCCGACGGACAGGTTTCTGTCGCGCATTCTGTAGGCGAGTGTTTCGCAGAATCTTTGGGTTCCTGCGAAGATTAGGGCTCTTTCAGGCTTTTCCGCTTCGAGTATGCGCATGAAAGTGGGGAATTTTTCCCTTTGGTCTATGACTTCAACGTACTTCTGGTTTACTCCTTCGACGGTGAGGTCGTCTTCGCTGACTTTGACGGTGTGCGGGTCCTTGAGGTGGCGGTGGGCTAATCTGAGTATTCCTTCAGGCATTGTCGCCGAAAAAAGCAGCGTCTGACGCTTGTCCGCCGTCGTGTGCTTTAGGATTTTCTCCACGTCGTCTATGAACCCCATGTCGAGCATCCGGTCTGCTTCGTCGAGTATGGCGACTCGGACGCGCGAAAGGTTCAGGTTGCCCCGCTCAAGGTGGTCGAGTATTCGGCCGGGAGTTCCTACAAGAACGTGGACGCCCTGCCTTAGTTTCGTTGCCTGCGGTTCTACGCCTACTCCGCCGAAAACGCATAGTATGCGGATGGGAGTGTGCATTGAAAGCGCCTCCAATTCGGCGGCCACCTGCTGGGCTAATTCGCGGGTGGGGGTGAGTACGAGTCCCTGTACGGTGGGTTCCTCGGGGACTATCTGGTGGAGAAGTGGTATGCCGAATGCTGTTGTTTTTCCTGTTCCGGTCTTCGCCTGTCCTATTATGTCCTTCCGGCTTATTGCGTGCGGAATGGTCTCCTCCTGGATGGGGGAAGGGTCTTCGTAACCTAAACCCTGTATCCCCTTGTGGATATTCTCGTCGAGATTGAACTTCTTGAATCCTTCAGCTGCCGACGGCGTCGCAGCGAGCTTCTTTTTTACTCGCTCTACGTCTGAGGGGAGCGCCTCGCGTCTGGGTCGTCCTCTTCCTTGGGGTCTGCCGTATCGTCCTTGCGGGCGGCCGCCTGTGCGGTATGATGATGACCGTGGGGGGTATCGTCCTTGCGGGCGTTCTCCTGGTGCTTTTCCGTCTCTGCTTTGTCGGTCTTGTTGTCGCGGGCCGGAGTCTGGTCGTGTTTGTTGGCTGGAGTTGCTTCTTCCTGGGCGGTTTTCGCGTGGGTGGTGTTGTGGGTTTTCGCGGTGCGAAGTGCGGTCTCTGTTCGGGTTGTTGTATAATGGTTCTGACATCTTCCTATTTTTGTACTCCTTTCACTACAGAATCAAGTCGAGCTCGTTCGGAGTCGGAATACATTCGTTCGTATGTGGAGTATGGGGGAGTTTCGCTTAATAAATCGCTTATTTTAAATTGTGGGGTTGAATTGGTTAGTGATGAGGTTTTTTTTGGTTGCTTTGGTTTTGGCTGTTTTTGTGGTTCAGGTGTGCGGTCAGGCGGTGTTGGAGGATGATTCTGGCGGCGTTAATTTGAGTGTGCGTTCTTTGAATGGGCTTTGTTCTTCTGCGGGTTCGGTTTTGAGGTGTAATACTTCGGCTAGCGCTTTTACTGTTAGGGTTGATGTGGTGAATTTGGATGATTTGGTTAAGGACGTTTGCGTGTTGGTTGAGGGCGAGCGTCCTTTTGCTTCTTTTTCGGGGGGGAATTTTAATGGAACTTTAGGTTGCTCCGGAGCTGGCTGCTCCTGGAGTAACCTTGATGGCTGCTTTGTTTCAGTCGGCAGCATACCTCGCCATATTATTGCTTCTGGGAATTTGAGCGGCAACGAAAGCGTCCTTGTGGTCGCCTATGGGAAGGACGGTACGGTTACGAAAAGGAGGGAGATTAAAGTTGAGTATTCCGTCATGGAGTGCGTGAAGGATTCAGATTGCCCGCGCGGCAGAGTGTGCGCAAGCGGGTGGAAGTGCGTTACTATCGAGGAGGCGAAGAGGGCGGCTGAATTGGCAAAGGCTAATGGTTCTCAGTCGGGGGGCGCGTTTCCTTATTTGGAGGTGGGTGCGGCTCTTGTGGGCGTATTCGTCGTCTTGTATATGATGCACAAGTACATGTGATGTAAAAGGGTTCTGCTGCGGGGGCATCTTGGCTATATAAAGATTTTACCTAGAGTGTATGGAGGTTGATTATGGAGAAGATTGCTTGCTCAGGCTTATCTTTTCTCGCTGTTTTTGTCTTGTTGTCAGCGTTTGCTTCAGCGGACGTTTGGCCTATGTTTCATCATGACTTGAATCATTCGGGTTTTTCGTCTGAGATTGTTAATCCGAGCAAACTTGTGGAGAAGTGGTCGTGGTATGTTGACGGGTATGGTATCATGAGTGAGCCTACTGTGGTTGACGGGATTGTTTTTATGGGAAAGTCTCAAGGAGGTTTGTGGGCTTATAACGCTTCGTCGGGGGAGTATATTTGGAATTTTCCTTTTGACCCCAGCTGGAGCTTCGCGCAAGCTGCTCCTGCGGTCGCAAACGGCATTGTTTATGAAGGGAATTTCTGGAACCATAATGCCTTTTGCGCAGTCAACGAGAGCACGGGCATAAAGATTTGGTGCGTCAACATGAGTTCGTCAGGAGTGACTTCTTCTGCGACTGTTTCTGGCGGAGCCGTGTTTTTTGGGGGTCTTGATGCGCTGGTTTTAGCTTTGAATGCTTCGACAGGCGCCCACATATGGAATTATTCCGTTGGAGACAGCATCGAGTCTTCTCCGGCGGTTTCCGGCGGCGTAGTATACATTGGCTCTAGGGATAACAGTGTGTATGCGTTGAACGCCTCAACCGGAGCCCACATATGGAATTACACTACCGGAGACGACGTCTATTACTCTTCGCCCGCGGTAGCATACGGTAGGGTGTACGTAGGCTCAAGAGACCACTACGTCTACGCTTTGAATGCCTCAACGGGGGCCCTGTTGTGGAGCTATAGGACAGGAGGCAACATAGATTCATCGCCCGCATTAGCATATGGGAGAGTGTACATAGGCTCCGAAGACACGCACTTGTATGCCCTAAACGCCTCAACCGGAGCCCAACTGTGGAATTACACCGCAGACAATGGGTTCAGCCGCAACACGCCTGTGGTAGCAAACGGAGTAGTCTACTTTAACGGGTGGCAGCAGTACGACCTCAAGGCCCTTAATTCGACCACGGGGGGATTAGTTTGGAGTTATTCCACACCTTGGTATTCCACGTCGCCGGCGCTGGCGGACGGGATGCTTTTTATGAGCATAGGTTCCACGGGCTTTGACGCGTTCACGCAGGACTTTGCGTCTCCGGCAGTTCGCCTTGACGCACCCCAGAACGGCACTACGACATCCGACCACAGCCAAACTTTCACCTGCAATGCGACGGAAACATACGAACTCGCAAACATCACTCTCAACGTCTGGAACGCAACCGGACTGTTCGCTTCTGAAACTCAGGGTGCTTCCGGAAACTTCACCTCCAATTCTTTCAATGTTTTAGAGATGGCAAACGGGGGGTATACGTGGAATTGCCTCGCAATAGACTCAGTAAACAACGCCGCTTACGCACCCTCCAATAGCACATTCACCGTGTTCGATGGGGCAATCCAGGCGACAAATCGCCTCTACTTCGGCTGGAACCTCATCAGCCTGCCCATAAACATTTAGAGTCTACAGGAAGTCAGACAGATTTTTTTGCTTTGGTTTTTCGCGCGAGAGCTCTCCCACGCGCACCCCGATACGGCGGATGGAAATCAATGGGTTTTCCGCAAGAAAATTTGACAGAAGCTTCTGAGCCTCAGAAACCAAAACTTCCCTGCTGTCGGAGGGCGCAGCAAGCGTCTTGTTTTTAGTGTGAATCCGCCCCTCCGAAACCGCAATAAGACTCACCTGCCGATAAAAAGCGCCCTCCGCGGTAACACTGCGATGAACATCCCCAGCAAGCGCCTTCAAAGTTGGTTCGATTTCCTTCACGTCGCCGGAATTCTTAGGCAAAGTCGCAAGCCGAGAAAACTGCTCCTTAACACGCGGCAAAACAGGAGAACCATCCAGACCGCGACAGTGATCAAAAAGAAGGCGGCCGCGCGCTTCCCCGAAAGTTTCGATGAGCTTTTCAGCGGGTATTTCTCGTATGTCTTTGATTGTTTGCGCGCCCAGCGCGTTAAGTTCTTCTTCTATTTTTGGGCCTACTCCGTGCAGCTTGCGGGCTGTTAGGGCGGCGATTGTTTCGGCTGCTTTGTCTGGGGGGATGATTGTTAGGCCGTCTGGCTTTTGCATTCCGGAGGCCGTTTTTGCTATGAGTTTGTTTGGGCCGATTCCTATTGTTATTGTGATTTTTTCTGTGTCTTGGATTGTTTTTTTTATGTTTTTTGCTAGGGTTTCTGCTTCTTTGTAGTCGCCTTTTGTTTTGGTGGTTACGTCGAGGTATGCTTCGTCTATGCTTACTTGTTCTATGACGTCGGCGTGGGATTCGAGTATTTCCATTATGCGGTCGCTTACGGTGCCGTATTTTTCTTTGTCGGCTTTTATGAAGACGGCGTCTGGCGCCAGGTTTTTGGCTTGGGATAGAGGCATTCCGCTTCGGACGCCTAGAGCGCGGGCCACGTAATTGCAGGCGGCGACGGCGCCGGAATCTGGGCCGCGTCCGCTGTACATTCCGACTATGACTGGTTTGCCTTTTATCGCCGGGTTGTCTTTTTCTTCGACGCTTGCGTAGAATGCGTCTAAGTCGGCGAGCATTATGATGCGGTCCACGTTAGGGTAATTTCGTGGAAGGCGGTTAAGAATGTCTGCCGTCTTTGTGCGGCGGAAAAATGTCTCTTTACTTGAGTAGGCTTATTGGTCTTCTGCTGTTGAATGGGTCTTGGGCGTAGTGCCAGTATTTGATTTCTTTTTCGCCTTGTTCCCAGCATAAGTAGACTTCTTCGTCTTTGTGGCGGCTTAGGAAGTCCACTACTCCAAGCTCCAGGTCGCGCACAAGTATTCCTTTGGTGAGAAGTTCCCCCAGTAGAGTGTAGAATTCAGTGTTGAGCCTGTGGTATTTGAGGCTGAACTCAACGTCCATCATCTCGTCTTCAATGTTGTTTTCTCTCGGCTGGATTTCTATGCTGTCGAGCAGGCGGATGGCCCTCTCAAGGCTCATCAGCTTGATTACGCACTCCTCGACATACTTGATTTTGAGGTTGGCCTCTTCAATCGTGTAATAGATTTTCTCCATCTGTTAGGTTCAGGGCACTGTTCTTTAATAAGTTTACGTTAAACAGACAAGGATTTAAGAGCCGGCTCAGTCGTCGCTGGTTATTGAGGCCGCAACACTCAGGTCCCAGATTAATTTTTCCATGAGTTTCCGGTTGTATAAGACTGCCGCCGGATGGTAGGCGGGGACGTATGTTTTGTTTGTCATTGTGATTTGTTTCCCGTGCATTTCGCCGATGTTTTTGAGTCCTGTGAGTGTTGTTAGAGCGACGTTTCCCAATGGGACTATCACGTCCGGGTTGACGGAGGCTATTTGCCGGGCGAGGTGGGTGCAGCATGCGTCTATTTCATCGTCGTTGGGCTTCCTGTTGCCTGGTGGCCGGCATTTTATGACGCTTGTTATGAAGCAGTCGGCCCTGTTTATTTCTGCTTTGGTTAGCGCTTCTGTGAGTATGTTTCCTGCTGCTCCTGCGAATGGTTTTCCTGTTTTGTCTTCGTTTCTTCCGGGCGCTTCTCCCACAAGAAGTATGCGGGCGTTTTGGGGTCCTTCACCGGGTACTGCTAATGTGCGCGTTTTAGAGAGGGGACAGAGGGTGCATGCGTTTATTTCAGACGCTATTTCGCCCAGCTTTTTGGCGTCTTTTGTAGGAATCACTTTGCGTTAAGTTGCTTTAGTATCGCCTTCATGAAAGCGGGCAAGTCATCTGGTTTCCTGCTGGTTATTATGTTTTGGTCCACTACGACTTCTTTGTCCGTCCAGTGTGCGCCCGCGTTTATCATGTCGTCTTTGATTGCTATGTAGCTTGTGACAGCTTTGCCTTTGATGATGCCGGCTGACGCAAGCACCCAGCCGCCGTGGCATATTGCGGCGACAACCCGCCCTTTCTTGTGCAGTGTTTTCACTGCGTTTAACGCGGCTTTGCTTTGGCGTATGTGGTCTGGGGCCCAGCCGCCGGGTATGATTATTGCGTCGTACTCTAACGGGCGGACGTTCTTGATGTCTGCGTCGCAGTCCACCGGGTAGCCGTATTTCCCTTTGTAGCTGTCTTCGCCCAATCCTGCGACCGTCACTTTTATTCCGGCTTCTGTTAGGCGGATTTTAGGGTAGAGCAGTTCAATGTCCTGGAAGTTTGGTGCCGCGAGAATAAGCGCTTTTTTCATGTTGAAGTATGAGTCAATTCCTTAAAAGAAGACTGTGGGAGGCATTTTTAATATTAGCCGAAAATAGGTATGGTATGCCCAAAAAGGCGTATGACGTGGTGATTGTCGGAGGAGGACCCTCAGGTAGCACTTGCGCCGCATTGCTGGGTGAAGCAGGGATTTCAACATTGCTTTTGGACAAAGGAAGGTTTCCAAGAGATAAAATCTGCGGTGACGCGCTTTCAGGCAAGTCGCTTAGGCTCCTTACTAAACTTGGGCTTGTTGACGCAGTGGTCGCTTCACCTCACGGCACAGTAACAGGCATGTACATCACTGCGCCAAACGGAAAAGGCCTTACTGTTCCTTTCAATTACACTCCCGCAAAGGATGAAGTCGGCGTCAAAAGCTCAAACGAGTTTTACACGTGCAGGCGGATGGTGTACGACAGCCTGCTTTTTGAGAACGCTAAGAAGAAGGTTGACGTAATCGAGGGGTTTGAGGTCACGGGCCTGGTTAAGGATGGCAACGTGGTCAAGGGTGTTGTAGGGCGCGGTCCAGGCGGGCAGGCGAGTTTCAGCGCTAATGTGGTGGTTGGGGCTGACGGGTACAACAGCGTTGTGGGCCGTGAAATGGGTTTGCGTAACGCTGATTTGAAGCATGTTATTGCGGCTACTCGCCAGTATTTTAGCGGTGTTTCCGGTTTGAGCGGGAACATTGAGCTTCATTTCGTCGATGAGGCTTTGCCGGGTTACTTCTGGATTTTTCCTCTTGAGGACGGCAAGGCGAACGTTGGGGTGGGTATGACTCAGGCGTCAATGCAGAAGAAGAAGGTGAATTTGAAGAAGTTGCATGAGGAGATGGTTGGGCATCCGCGTTTTGCCGGGAGGTTCAAGGATGCCAAGCCTTTAACTGGGGTTCAGGGGTGGAATCTTCCTTCAGGAAGCACGCGCATCAAAAATTACGGAAGCGGATTTGTTATCGTGGGCGACGCGGCAAGTCTTGTGGACCCCTTTAGCGGCGAAGGCATAGGCAATGCAATGTTAAGCGGGTATTACGCCGCCCGCACGATAGAAGAAGCCGTTAAATCAAAGGATTTCAGCGAAAAAACCCTCGCCAAATATGACGCAGACCTCTGGTGTGAAATAGGCGGCGAAATGCGCAACAGCTACATGATGCAGAGGATTTGCAACATCACATTCCTACTGAACCTGGTCGTAAGCAAAGCCAACAAAAGGCCGGAAGTCGCCCACCAGATCACTTCCGCATTAAGCGACGACGCAAGAAGCAAACTGACGTCACCCCTGTTTTTCCTTAAACTGCTCCTAACATAAGGCGGTTTTATAGGTTGCTGAGCAATATGGTACAACGATAAGACGCCTCCAGTGAGGTAATTGAGAATGATTTCAAACATAGATTTTTCGGCTGTAGCCACAAACGTTGTTAACCGCGGAATTGACGCGATATTGGCTGTCGTAGTTGTGTTGGTGTTCCTGCTTTTGGGGAACATTGTCGCTTCTGTGATAGCGAGCGTAGTGCAGGCTTTCCTCAAGAAGGTGAAGCTTGAGGAGACTATTGCGGACTATGGTCTTGAGGACGCTCTCGCCGGATTTACCATAAGCCAAATTGCGACAGTCATACTTAAGGTGTACCTAATCTTCCTTTTCTTGGGCGCCGCAGCAGACGTCATCAACATACCCTTTTTGACCAGGATAATATACGAGTTCATCAACTACATACCCAGCCTGGTTCAAGGCCTGCTTGTGGTAATCATACTGCTCTTTGTGGCATCCTACGTAGGCAACACAATACAGAAAGAGAAGAAAATCGCCATGGCATACCAGCTTGCGCTTGGAATAAAGATATTCCTCGCCTACATCGGCCTGATAATCGCTTTGCCGCTTCTGTTGCCGGGCGTTGGCGACAAACTGGCTGTTCTTGAACGCATACTTGAGCTTTTCATAACGGCCATCGTAATTGCCTTCGGTTTGGGCATGGGGCTTGCTCTTGGGCTTGGGCTTAAGGACACTGTTGCTCGTGTCGCTGAAAAGCATGAGGACACTATCGACGGGCTTTTCGAGCGGACTGACCGCCACCCTAAGCTGAAGAAGTAAGAGTAGGCCGGTTTGGTTCGGCGGCGATTTAAAGCCGCCGGCCCCCATTATTTTTTTTGTTTATGACGTATGTGCCTGTTATTTTGGGTACTGCCCGCGTTGGCAGGCGGTCTGAGAGTGTCGCAAATTACGTTTTAAGTGAAGTAGTGAAGGCGGGCATATCAAGCGAGATAGTTGACGTTAGGGATTATAGGATTGAGGCGACAGACAACACGAGGAAATCTCAAACTGCGCTCAAACTTGCCGAAAAAGTCACTAAAGCTGACGCCTTGATAATTGTTTCCCCCGAATACAACTACGGGTACCCCGGCGAACTTAAGATGATGCTTGATTTGCTAACAAGCGAGTACGCACGCAAGCCGGTTGGCATATGCGGAGTCTCCAACGGAAGCTTCGGCGGCGTCAGGATGATTCAGCAGCTTAGGCCCGTATTAATCAGCTTACAGATGGTCCCCATTAAGGAGGCCGTTCATTTCCCCAAAGTGCAGGATTTGTTCGACGAAAAAGGCGCAGTAAAAGACGCTGCTTATGAAGGTAGGGTGAGGAAGTTTCTTGACGAGCTTTTGTGGTACGCCAAACACTTGAAGGCAGATTAAGGACGGCTGAACAAGGCGGCTACATGTTCATTATGCCGCCCAGTACCGTCGATATTAACCACCCGACCATGTAGTAGATGCTTAGGGACAGGATTAGGAGCACTGGAATGTACTTCAGCCCCTCTTTCTCCTCCCCCTTGAGTATCAAACCCATCGCCATGCTACCTAGTATGCTTCCGGATATGATGGCTACGACGCTGTAGAGGTTGATGAAGTCGGGAGTAATCTGGATGTTAGAGGCGGCGATTGGAGCAGCATAACCTTTTCCGCCAATGTTTTTTGGCAGCTGAGCTGAAATCCGCGTCATATTGGTGGTCAAAAGCTTAACAAGAAACCCTGAAAGAGCAAACAACACCGGAGCCCCGAGCCCTATGGCGATGGCGATGAACATGACGTACATCAAAACGCTCGCAGTAATCTCCTTCTGAATAAGCTGCTGGTCGCGTATGTCGTTGGCCGTCTGATCCAAAAGGTCAGCAAGCTCACCCCCGCTTTGCATGCTGCGCACGATAAGGTCGATGCTGCGCTCCAAATTCACGCTCCGGACATGCTGACTAGTCCTCAACAAAGCCTCAGCCAAAGGACGCCCAGCCATAGTCTCCTTGCCGATACGCTTAATCTCATCAGCAAGAGGCCCGAACTCCGGCCGCGCAGCCATAAGAAGCGCCTTGTCGGTGGTGAGGCCTGCGCGTATGTTGCTGCTCATCAATTGCAGGGCGTCTGGGAGCGCTTCGTCCACCATCTTAGCTTTGTTGTCTGCTGACAGCTGCAGCCACAGATAGAGTAGGAATTCTATTACGGCGAACAGGACTATGGCAATGCCTATGAATGGGATGCTTATGTAGGCGTTTATTACGCTCGTCAGTATGTACGCTAGCGCCAGCCCTATGAAGAGGCTGAAGCCGAGGAATCGTTCGGGGGTTATGTCTAGGCCGCTGTATATTAGGAGTTGTTTGAATCGTTTTTTGAATGTGCTGGGGAATACGCGTGCGAATAGTTCGTATGGCGGCATCTTATCCTCCTATTAGGTTGGGGCGTTTGCTTTTGATTATGCCCATGAAGATGAATTGCATGAATATTAGGAATACTAGCATTCCCCAGAATACGCTGGGGTTTCCTACTGATTCCATTCCGGGGAACGTTGATAGTATGATTAGGAGGGTTATTCCTAGGCTTGGCATTATGACTGCGACCATCATGTACATCATCGCCAGTGGGTTGAGTGTGCTTTTGTATTGGTGTACTTCGATTAGTTGTTCTTTGCTTAGGCTGGCTATGATTTCGGCTAGGTTTGTGCCTACGTCGCTTCCGCTTTTCATGCTGTTGACTAGCTGCCATAGGGCTCGTCTGAAGTATATGCTGGGGTTTCTGACTGCGAGTTCCTCCAGTACTTCGACTACTGGTGCGCCTGAGTTCACTTTGTCTACGACCTGCTTGAATTCAGAGGATATGGGGCCGTAGTCTCCGCTTGCGACTGATGCTATTGCGTTGAATATGGGGACTCCGCTTCTGATTTGTATTAGTAGGCTTCTTAGTGCGAATAGGAGGTTTCTGTCGAGGTATTTTACGCGGTTGTTGACTATGCTTTTGGGTATCATCAGCATGTAGACGTATATTGCGCATCCTATTAGTGCGCCGACCACGAGCCCTATTGCAGGGTCTTTTCCGCCTCCTGCCATTATGGCTATGTAGATTGCTACTGCGGCTGTTGCGCCCATCATTAGTGAGCCTAGGAATGCTACGGCGATGTATCCGCGGGTGTTTATTTTGTAGTCTTGCGTGATGCCGGATTGTTTTAGGGTTATGTCAAGGTAGGGGTTGAGTTTTTGGAGTAAGCTGCCTACGCCCAGGAATGCGTGGGCGACACCCCTGAGGTATTGGTTGCCGACGAAAGGTATCTTTTTGACTTTAGCCATTGAAGGAGTATCGGCTTGTTGTTAGGTGATGGCAACGGCAGGATAAAAGATGCCGACAGGTACTAGGTTAGAAGTGGTGCGGGGTCTTTGTTGTTGTTGACTACGTCTATGACTTTGCATTTCTCTAGGTAGTAGAGGTTCATTATTTTCCCTACTTGTTCTATTGAGCGCAGGTTGTGCTCCACGAGGTAATCTAGGATTCTTTTTTTCTGCAGTATTTCGGTTTGTATTTCTTCGACTGAGAATCCTGTGTGGCGCTGAAGCTCTTCAAACAGGCGTTTGGGCATGTTTTGGGCTTCTATGTTGTCTGTTTTTGGGTTCCATGCGAAGAGTATGTGCGGGTGGTAGCGGATTACTCCTTGTGCTTGTTCGCGTTCGTCCAAAAGTAGTTCTCCTACCTCGAATATTCTTCGTATGCTTCTGCGGCGGTCCCTGAACATGACTACGTTTAGGTGTACGCTGTCGAGCATGCTGTGGGGTATGCTTATGGGCGGGTTGGTTAGGCGGGTTACAGTTTGGGCGCATGTGTCGGCGTGTACCGTGCAGTATACGCTGTGGCCTGTGTGCATCGCTTCGAACAGGACTTCTGCTTCTCTTTGCTTTCTTATTTCCCCCATTATGATTCGGTCTGGGCGCATCCTCAGGCTGTTGATTAGCAGCTGTAGCATTGTTATTTCCCCTTTGCCTTCGGGGTTTGGTTCGCGGGTTGTAAGAGGGCACCAGAAGAGGAATTCAGGCAGCTGCAGTTCGCGGGTGTCTTCGATTGATATGATGCGGTGGTTGGGCGGTATGAACGGCATAAGGACGTTTAGGACGCTTGTTTTTCCGCTTCCTGTTCCGCCGGAGATTATGATGTTCATCTCGTACTGAATCATCAGCCACAGGAGCGCGAGCACTTCGCTGCTTGCGGTCTTGTTGTTTATGAAGTCTGTGACAGTCCACGGGTCGCGGGCGAACTTCCTTATGGTTATTGTGTTACCCTTAGTCGAAATCGGGGATATGATGGCGTTGGCGCGGTCCTTCGTCAACAGGTGCGCGTCAAGGAGCGGCGAAAGCGTCGTTATTTCCCTGCCTACTCTGCGGCCTATGGTGTTTGCGTAGTTTTTGATATGTTCTTCGTTGTATAGGTTTATGTTTGTGGCTAGCCAGCCGAATTTTTTGTGGTATACTCTTACTGGTTCTTGGGCTGAGTTTATGACTATTTCTTCTAGGTCTGGGTCGGCAAGCAGGTATTCTATGTCTTCTAGTCCGATTAGTTCGTGTATTAGTCTGACTGTGAATGTGTCTCTTATGTGGGGGTCTAGTTTGGGCAGTTCTTCCGCCAGTAGTGTTTCGGCTTTGGCTTTGAATTCTTTGGTTAGTTGATCGAAGAGGCCTGGGTCCATTACTTCGCTGGTGCTCATGTCGATGCTTGTAATGAGACGTTCTTTTATGTCGTCAAGTAGCGCTATGGTTGCGACGTCGATTTCTGGTAGGCCTATTTGGTAGAGGGGTGGTTTTCCTTCTTCTTGGGCTATTTTTATGTGGGTTTTGACTCCTTCGCTGTCTATGTCGTATTCTTTGAGTGTTGTCTGCGGCTTTTTTTCGGTTGGTGTAGTGGGCGTTTTTTCTTGGGTGGTTTCTGAGGGTTTTTCTTTTGGTTCCGCTTGTTGGGCTGCTGGCTCTTTTTCTGTTTTTGTCTGAGCCTGGTTTGCGGGTGCTTCTTCTTTTTTGGGTTGTTCTGTTTCTTTGCCTTTTTTCTTTGGGGGTGCCATCGCGGTTTCCTCAGGTTTTTTTTCTTATGATTTCGGGTTCTCCGATTGTGGGGTAGTGCAGTTCGATTAGGTTGTGCTCCTCGAGTATTATCGCCCATTCTTCAAGTTGCGTTTTGGTTATTCCCAGTTGGTGCGCGGTGGTTTCGTTTAGGGGTGCGCGTCCTTTCATTTGGACGTGGCGGTAGAGCCGGTCTATTGTCGTCTGCACTTTGTCTGTTCCTGCGGTCGGCTGTATTGTCGGTGTTATAGGTTTGGGCGGCTCTTTCTGCTGCTGGGCGATTTTCGCCACTCTTTCGTTTCGTGCGGCAAGAAGCTGTCTTTTGTATTCTTCTTCCTTCGTTTTTTCTTGCGTGCTGGCTTGGGGTTCTGTTGCGGGAGGTGTGTCTGATTGGCGGGGTGGTGTTGGGCGTGTTTGGGGTTGGGGTAATGGTCGTTGAGGGCGGGGTTGGTCGTAAGGGATGTTTTTTTGCTGTCTTTCTATGGGGCCGGAAGGTATTTTTGGGAATGCGAATTGTGGGCGGGGCGTTTGCGGGAGGGTTTGTGTTTCTTTTTTTGGTTCTTCTTCTACTGCTATTCCCGCCGGTTTTTTGTCTAGGCGTTGTATTTCGTCTGAGCGGCCGGAGTGGAATGAAAACGCGTTTTTGATTTTGCTTAGCAATCCGCTTTTTGGGGGTTTGATTATCGTCGCCTTTATTTTTACGTGCAGGTCTGTTATGGGGACGGGAGGAGTTAGTATGTCTGCGGGGTTGTCGTCTGTCGCCTTCTTGAATTCGGTTGCGCTTAGGGTGTAGAGTTCTAGGCCTCCTTTTGATCCTGCTAGCTTGTTTTTTATGGCTTCTAGTGCTTCGTTTCCGCTTAGGTTTTTTTGTGTTGCGTAGTTTACGACTGAGGCGGCGGTTACGTTTCCTGAGTCAAATAGTAGGTTGGCGACGTATTCTTGATTGTCGAGTGTTGTGGATAGGGTCATGTATCCGCGGAAGCTGCTTTTGATGTTGCGGCATATGTCGTAGAAGTTTTCTGCGCATTCCGGGACGACGTGGGCGCCCTGCGGGAGTTTCATATGTTGTGTTATTTGTTTTGCGGTTTTAAACAGTTATCCGCATGAGACGTTGAAGTCGTCTACGTATAGGCCTCGGTCTGTGTTGCTTCCGTCTGATGTTAGGCTGAATCTTATGCGTATTTGGCTTCCTTTGTAGGCGTTTAGGTTGTATGTGTTTTGTGTCCAGCTGTTTTGGTTTAGGTTGTAGGTGTCGAGTGTTGTCCATGTTCCGCTGCCTGTTGTTTGGATTTCTAGGTAGCCGTTGTCTCCTGATTTTAGGCGGTTCTTTCGGTAGAATGTGAGTGTTGGGTTGTTGGCGTTGGTGAGGTCTATGGCGCCGGTTTGGAGCCATTGGTTGGCGTTGTTGTTGTAGCTTGTGTCTAGGTCTGTTCCCCAGCAGTTGCTTCCGCTGTTGCAGCTTCCCCATGTGGTGCTTCCTAGTTCCCATTCGTCTTGTGTTCCGCCGTGCGTCCATGGTCCTTCTGCGTGTTCCATGTCGTCTGAGAATCCGGTGCATGGGACTGTGGTGGTTGTGGTGGTAGTTGTAGTCGATGAGGGCATCGTGGTTGTTGTCGTGGTTGTTGTGGGGGGTATTGATGTCGTCGTTGGGATTGTGGTGGTCGTAGTGGAGGTAGTTGTCGTGGTTGTGGTCGTGGTGGATGCGTTGCAGGGGATGGTTTCGCATTCTGTGGATAGGCCGAGTACGTGGGCGTGTGCGCAGTCTAGGATGAATGGGTATAGGTTGGAGGAGCAGCTTCCTACTACTGCGCATCCTTTGACGTCTTGCCAGTAGAGGTAGTCTATCCATGTGGCGTCTTCGTGGACTTGGATGCTGTGGTCGTCTATTTCGTATGGGGAGACGAGGGTTTCAAGCCCTATTAGGGTGGTGTTGTATGCGTCCTGTGATTGTTGCGCGTATAGTTCGGATAGGTTGTATCTGCCGTCTAGTCGGTCGAAGAAGCTTGGGCCGGGGTATGCGTTGCATGTGGTGTTGTATGATGTGGGGTTGCTTGGTTGGTAGCAGCTGACGTTGACTTCGTCTGCGGCGAGTCCTATTGCTACTTGGTGTGTGTAGTTGCCGCATGCTTCGTTGTTGACTAGGACGCATTGCGCGGTTTTTATTAGTGCGTCGTCGCATTCTGGCGGGCGGTCGCATCCTGCGCCGGGGCCCCATTTTGTGTCGTTGTCGAGTTTGCAGGTTGCGGATATCCAGGGTATTGTGACTTCGCATTTTTTGACGAAGCTGCTGTCGGGGTTGTTTTTTGCGTATTCTCCTGCTGCGGCGAAGTGGTAGGGGTAGGATATGTTGAAGCAGTTTTGCTCGAATGTGTTGCAGTTTCCGAATGCGGTGTCCATGAAGACGACTAGGCGGTTTACGGCGTCTTCTCTGTCAGTGCAGTATGTTTCGCGTTCTTTATTAGTGGTCTCGTTTTCTATCTGAGAGAGGAATTTTACGTCGCCCCAGCCGACTCCTTCGCCGTAGTCGAGTATGCTGCATCCGGCGACAGTTGAGAGGTCGTAATTTGGGGTGCAGTTGCTGATGTACTTTATTACGCGGCTTTCAGTGTTGAGCGGGTAAAGAGGGTCTTCGAGGCCTATTATTGTGGTGATTGATTCTCCTGTGACGTCTTTGGCGAGGTAGTGGCATAGGCCTGTTTCGTCGTCTATTTCTGTGTCGTGTGTGATTAGTGTGGTGAAGCTGAATGCGTCGTGGGGTATGACTGTGATGTTGGTTATGGTTATGTTGAATCGGAATCTCATTGTGTTTCCTTCGTTGTTTATGCGGGATAGCCATTGACTTAGGGTGTGGTTCATCATGTATGTGACGTTTTGGCCGCGTAGTGTTCCGCATAGGGTTAGTTCTGCGATTGCGGCTTCGCTTCCGTTGGTGGGTGTGGTCAGTTTGGTGCAGTCTACGTTGCATGCGGGTGTGCATGTGAATGTGTAGTTGTTTAGGGGTTTTCCGGTGGTTACGACGTCGTCGATTGCGTATATTGCTGCGCGGCGGCCGAATATTACGACTGCTCTTTGTAGGTCTTTGTTGATGTCTTGGACGAAGTAGTATAGTTCGTCGCATCTTACTCGGCCTACTGTGTCGTCGGTTTTTGGTTGTAGGGTTGTGCTGTAGTAGAATATTAGGAATAGTAGTGGGAGTATGAGTAGGGCTATTGCGAGGGTGTATATGTAGCCGTGTTTGTTGAGTTTGTGTTTCATTCCCATACTGTTAGTCGGTATTTTATTGGTCCCCATAGGCTTTGTACTCCGCCTGCTCGGGATAGTTCGAATTGTATTGCGTTGGGTTCTAGTAGGACGTTTATTTTGCCGTCTGAGTCTATGTCGAGTATGCGTAGTAGCCGGAGTACTGCGTCTGATTGGGCGTCTCCTGTGTTTATTGCTGTTGATGTGGTGGTGTAGTTGCATTGGGCTGTTCCGTTGTATGTTGAGGGTATTGTTGTTGTGATTGTTGAGTCGTCTTGGAATTCTATGTTCCATTGGCATCCGGCGCTTTGTGGGAAGACGTCTCCGTAGGGTACGATTGTGGGCAGTAGGATTGTGTAGATGAGGCGGTTGTCAGCGGAGCATCCGGTGGGCGTTGTGGGGTCTGTGCCTGTTTCGAGGCGGAGGGTGTTGTTTGCGTTGACGTCTATGTATGTTGGCTGGACGTAGACTAGGTATGGGTCGCCGAGTATTGAGTAGTTTGAGCCGAAGTGGGAGTCTCGTAGTGTGTATGCGGTGTGGGCGTTGGCTGTCGCGTAGTCGGTCCAGTATTGGGACGTGTATGATGTGAAGTGGGCTTGGTGTAGTGCGAAATGTTGTGGCACTTCGAAGTTGTAGCTGCAGTTGGCTGTGTCGTTGAATCTGGGGGTTTCCAATGTGAATTCTATTTCTCCGTATAGGGTGGTGTTTTGGGGGGTGTAGTTGAATTCTATGTAGGATGTTGGGTAGAGTATTGCTTTGGGTCCGGCGGATAGTTCTGTTTCCGCGTATCTTGTGACGTTGTTTGTTCCTATGCTGAAGGGCACCGTCTTCTGGCTTAGCTGGTTGTAGTTTAGGAGGGCTGAAAGTTGCGCGTCAGTTAGGTCGAGGGTCTGGTTGGTGTAGTTTCCGGCCTCGCTTTGGTAGATTAGAGTGTCGCCGACATACATGTAGGAGGAGTAGTTGCTTATGTATTCAATGTGGGCGTGCATTGCTTGGATGGTGCCGGGGACGTAGAAGCTAGAGTAGAGGTTGATGAGGCCTTCGATTCCGGTTATCTGCTCCTTGAGGTAGCCGGTGTCTTCGCCTTGGTTTGGCGAGCTCGTGTTGAATGTCACCTTGACGTGTCCTCCGCCGATGTACTGCTGTACGGATGTGCCTGAAGTGAATTGTATCAGGAGGGTGTTGTTGCCTGCGCGGAAGAATGATGCGGGGCTTGCTACGTATTCTTTAACGTTGGCGGACATGTTTCCGACTGCTCCTACTGCGCAGCATCCTGTTGTGTTGCCGTTTACGATAAGCTGGAAGGGCGCCCCCGCGTCTGCCTCCACATACGCCTTAATGATTGTTTCCGCGTCAGTGGGAATGTAGAGGTTCTGCGTTATGTTTCCTTGCCCTACTAATCCCCCAAAGTAAGAGTAGGCGACTTCCTCCTTGCTTTTGATGTGGGTGATGTAGCTTCTTGCCACGTTCCCCCTCACAGGCAAACCGCTTCCATAACCCACCAAAAGCCTTGTCGCATGAGTTTTTACGGGAGCCAAACCCTCCGGAGTCCGGTTGTTTTCGGCCACTACGTCTTCGTCTATTGTGAGGCGGTATCCCACCGTTTGCGGGAGAAGCTGATCCAGGTATTCGCGGCTGATGTTGGTGGCGTTAATGAAATATATGCTGCTTGTGTTTCCGTCGGCCATAGACCATTGCTCACCGATTACGTCGAGGACGCCGTTTTTGTTTAGGACGTCAAGCGAGTCCTCGGAAAGGTAACCTAATGAACGGAACGCAGTCATAGGAGCGTTTCCCTGCCGGGTGAAATAGAACCCGTAGACAGCCGAAAAGACAATCAGAACAAAAACTAACGCCATTATTGAGTCTAATATCATCGCGTAACCGCGGTTGCCAAGAGACTTCAAGTTTGCCATGCAGTAACTATGATTCGGACCACAGTATCGTTTACTATCGCAGTCCTAACTATAGTAAGCTGATAAGTAGAGTTCACAGGCGGACTTCCGGCTACGGCCTGCGCGCCGTTTATCAGCAAAGTAGAGCCGTTCAGGTAAGTTAAGTTAACGTACATGTCGTATTGACCCACACCCAGAAGGTAGCGGTTTGCCTCGTAGTTTCCGTTTGAGTTGTTCAGGAGGGCGGCCATGGCCATTATCTTGTTTGAGTTGAGTATCCGGCTTTCGTCGGCCAACCCAATGGATGTTACTGTTGACGCGTTCCAGTCGGAGGGGTTTCCGGGCGTTCTAACCAAAGTTTCGGCGGTTTCTACTGCGGCGTCTTCTATCGCGTAGAATGTTTCAGACTCCATTAAGCCTTGGGTGGTGTTTCCCCACATGTAGAATGCTAGGGATAGTACTATCATGAATATGAAGTAGCTTATTACGAATTCTCCCGCGTACATCTGTCCTGCGCGGGAGCTCATCGGCGGTACCCCCATTCCTGTATGTTGTCGAATTCCGCGTTCGCCATCGCCGCTGTTACGCCTATGTTGCCTTTTGTTTGCGGCACTGACTCAACCATAATCTGCTGGCAGTCTATGCTTACGGTTAATTCGTCTGCGTATGCTTGCGCCCTGACGAAGTACCATTGGTTAAGGTTGAGCGCATAAGGAACTGAGCTTATTTTCGAAGACACGTTGTCTACGACAGATGAGACGCTGACTGTGCCGTTTAGGGGATCCAATTCTACGCTAACGTACGTGTCGTTGGATTTGCGGACGATTAAACCTGCGAATCCGCCGGTAGAATTGATTACCAAAACGTCCCCTTCAAGAGTATAATCCTCCTGAGGTATCCCAAAAGACGCCGTTCCTAGGCCGTTAATAAGGAAGTCGCCGTCTAATCTTCCTGATTTTATCGTCCACGAGCCGTTTTGAGCCATGTAGGAGGAGTCTTTAACGTAGGACGCGTTGGACATGTTGCTGAATGTTTCCCCGGACAAAAACATGTCTTCGCTGCCTCCGGCAACGTATATCCGCCCTTTGATGTTGACGGCCCGATTTTGGGAGTCTCCGCCTTTGTTTAGGCAGCGTATGCTGGCGTTGTCCGCGGATGTGACTGTTGACCATGAGCGCCGGTTTCCCCAGTTTATTTCCAGCACGTTTCCGCCGGACGTGATGTTGTATTCTTCGTTTCCGTATACTGTCGCGGGGAGGGTGAAGTGGCGGTAGTATCCGTCCCCCACAGCTTGTAGAGTGTTTAGGTTGTCGCGCAGGCTTTCTAATATTGACGTTGTTGATATGTACGTCTTTATTTCTGTGCCTTGCGCGTCTCTTTCCACGGCGTAAAGCCCCACCGCAATAAAAACAAGCATCAGCATGCCTATGGCGGTGAGCAATTCAATACTGCTTTGCCCTCGCTGGCGTGTTAACTTCAGCCCCCTTGACATGCCCGATTCATGCTAATATAGGTTGGCGGTTTAATTAACAAGGACAGGATGAAGCTTTTACGGCAGCCCTTCTTGAGAAGGGGGCAAATAGGGCGGATTTATGGTAGGTTACGCGATAAAGCAGCCTTTGCCTCAATAATCGCACTAATCGTTTCTTTGTCTTTGAATTGCGCTGCTCAGACTAGTGAAAACGACACTAATGAAAGAATTTTAACCGCCTCTTGGCCCATGTACCGTCATGACGCCGGGAGGACAGGATACCTTAGGCCCTTGATTTCAGACATTGACCCGCGGAACTATACGCTATTATGGAGGAGGCAACTGGGGGGACCTGTTTATTCTTCGCCTGCTGTGGTGGACTTAAACGGTGACGGAGCCCTTGACGTTGTGGTTGGATGCGACGACGGATTCGTCTACGCCTATGATTCCGACGGCATCCTTCTTTGGAAGACTCAGACTCAAGGCCGCGTTAGGAGTTCTCCTGCGGTGTGGAATTTTACTGACGTTGGTTGGTCTACTGTGGTTGTTGGTTCTGAGGATGGGAGGGTTTATGCTATTGACGGTAGGAATGGTTCTGTTGAGTGGTCTTATCAGACTGGGGGGAACATTGTTTCTTCTCCGCTTATCCAAAATCTTGATGAGACTCCGGAGTATGAGATTGTCATCGGGAGCGAGGACCATTACGTGTATGCGTTCGATTATTTGGGCAAACTGATTTGGAAGTATCAGACGCAGGATGCTATAGAGTCGTCTCCTGCTGTGATAGATTTTGACAACGACGGAAAGAACGATATTACTGTCGGCGGCATGGACACTCTTCTGTACATCTTAAGCACGCCGCCTTACCGGATTTGGTCGTACAACATTCTGGGCGGCGTCCACGCCACGCCGGCGATGACGGGCAACATAGTGTATATCGGCTCTATGAACGACCGGCTATTTGCCCTCTACAAAACTGACTTGGGGTCGGCGGGCAACAGGCGAGTGTGCGACGCCACAGGCTGCAGAAGAGAAAGCATAACCATGACCGGACTGGGCCAAATATGGAACGTCTCCATGGGCGAAATATATGGTTCTGCGGCCGTGGCGGACATTGACAATGACGGATGGGAGGAGGTTATTGTTGGCAGCAAAGACAAAAGCCTGTATATAATCAATGCTTCCAGCGGGGGGATTCGCTACAGGTACACTACCAGCAGGCCTATCAGCACTTCGCCGGCTTTGGCCGACATCAACCATGACGGGAGTCTGGAGATTCTTTTTACCAACGACAACGGCATCCTGTACCTTATTAATTCGACGGCGTACACTCTTTGGACTTATGACCTTGGGGGGCAGGGGAAATCTGACCCGGTGTTTGCGGACATTGAGGGCGATGAAACAGCGGAGATAGTTACCGCCTCTACTGACGGAGGACTGTACGTCTTTGAGTACCAGTGGGCCGTTTTGCGCCGCAGAGGCTTCTCTTCGTACATGAAGGCCTTGCGGTTGTACGAGAATGGCACGGTTGCTGACGTTGCGGCCCTTCTTAATGATGCGGAGACTACGTTCAAGGATGCGAACTACAGGAAGGGGTCTTATTTAATTCAGGATTTCAGGAACCGGATTGTGGCGGACGGCATGATGGCTGACGCCAGATCCGCCTACCTTAGCGGCAATTACCGCCTGTCTTCGGACTTGCTTTCGAACGCCAGCTTCATTTACGCCTCAATAGGCAGAGTAGAGGACGTGGATAAGGCGCAAAACCTGCTCACACAGATAGAAGGAGACACTTACCTGATGGAGGCAGACTTCTATCTGGGCGAGGGAGACATAGAGAACTCCAGTATGTACGCGAGGGAAGCGCTTAACAGGTACGCTAAAATCAAGGATACTGAGGGAGTGTTCAACGTTCAGATGTTCTTGGACAGAATCGCCCGCAGGTCCACTATTGAAGCAAGCTACTCGATCGCAAAGCAGTACATAAAAGACGGCAACCTCACTGACGGGCTGATACAGACGCTTAGGAACGTGGAGAAGGGGTACCGGGACACCAATTTCACCGCCGAAGCAGAGGAAGCCGGATTAACCCTTAACCGCGTGAATGCCGGATTCGCAGCCAAGAAGGCGAAAGAGGCGTTTGACGACACGGAATATGACGACGCCTCAGACTATGCGGGCCAGGCTGCTGAAAGCTATAGGTCATTAGGCATGACTTCAGAAGCCGCCCAAATGGACAACCTAAGGAGCAGGGCGCAAGGGTTCAGCCAAGCCACCAAGGATTTGGATGAGGCGCGGCTTTACTTTACCGCTACGGATTTCCGCACCGCCGCAGACTCTTCATTGAAGGCGCGAGACATGTTCCTTAACTTGTCCGAGCCTGATTTGGCCGCTGAGGCAGAGACAATTTATAACAAATCCATTTCTCGCGCGCCCGTGGGGAACGAATCCAGCGAAAAGCAGATTATCATGATCGCAGTGGCAATCGTTGCAGTAGTGTTCTTAGTCTTTTTCCTTCTTGTGCAAAGAGCGCGCAAGATTTGGCATCGCTTCAGTTTCGGCAGCGCCGGCGTAGGCGAAGAAGTTCCGGTGTATGCTGTTGAAGGGGAGCGTGCAGGCTCAAGCGCCATAATGAGGGCGTGGATGAGCAGGGAACGGCGTATCGGAAAACCTTGGGCGTTCTACTTCGGTCTTTCCCGCGCAGGAGCGCCGCTGGGCCTTCAGCATCTTCAGGAGGGTTATTTGCCTTTGGGCGAGAGTTTGATGACTCGAGCCCGCCGTTATTACCGGGCCGTTAGGATGCAGGAGGATTTGAGGAAGGCGACTGCGGGCGTTAAAGTTAAGATTAAGAGGACTAAGCATCCAGCAGACAAGCATGAGGCGCATTCTGCTGTGGAGGTTCATGATTTGCCTGCTGCGGTTGTTCCTTCTTCGGCTTCGCATAAGCCGGCCGTTGCTGCGTCGCCGCAGCCAGTAAACATCAGAAAGCCCCCTGCGCAGGCGGCAGTGAAACCTGAACCAATTAAGGTTGCGCCTCAAATGCCGCAGACAGCTCCTCAAGTTAAAGCGCCTTCACTCCCCGTTGAAGTCAAAACTCAGCCGCCCGCCGCTTATACTCCGACTAATCAGAAACAACCTGACGTTCTGCCTGCATCCGCAGTAGAGAAAAAGAGGGGGTTGCTGTCTCGCATATTCCCCCGCAAAAAAAGCAGCATAGAAAAAGCAGCCGCAACATTAAAACCTCGCCAACAGCCGGTTTCTGCCACGCCTCAACCGGCGGCCGCTAATAAGCCTCCTGAGTCTGTGAAGCCTGCTTTTAGGACTCCTGAACTCGCTGTTAATCCTCCGGCAGCAAAGCCACCTAAGCCGCCTGAGGAAGTGAAAAAGCAGCCTCCTGCAACAGTTCCTATTGTCGCATCGCCTGTTGTTTCGCCGCAACCCACTTTGCCTGCGGCAGAAGCCGCGCCGCCATACGTGAAGAAGAGCTTCCTTTCGAGGATACTTCCGCACAGAAAACAGAAACCTACGCCAACCGCACCCCTTCCGCCCGTCAACCTAATTGCACCGCCAACCAAACAACAAGCAACTAAGCCCACCGCCCCCGCTATAGAACCCAAGGCCGCACTGAAAAAATCCGAACCGTCCGTTCCCTCTCTATCCCCGCAGTCCAAGCCGGCTGCGCCTGAGCAGATTTTGCCGGAGAAAACCAAAAGGTCGCCGATTACGACGTCTGCCATGCCAGCCCCAACCAAACAGCCCACTTTATCTGCGGCAGCGCAACCTGCGGCCGCGTCTCCTATTGCGTCTGTTTCGCGTAAGAAAGGTTTCTTATCGCGGATTTTCAGCGGAGGCGAGGATTCTACGCACAGGGTGCTTGAGCACTTTAGGCAGCTTGAGAGGAGGGACGCGGAAAAAGCTGCGACAGAATTTAGGATGGACACTAAGGCCGCGATAGAATCCGATAAGGAGGGTTTGCCGAAGGTTACTGTAACTCCGAGTAGGACACAATCTTACGCAGGTAGGCCGCCTCAGGCGGTAAAAACTGCGCCGCCTCAACCTGCAGCGCCTACTCAAAGTCCTAAGCAGATGCCTCCGGTTTCTGCAGTAAAAACCCCTGTGGTGATACAGCAACCTCAAGTGCCTGCGGCAGCGCAACCTCAACCTCAGAGTATGGAACAGCCGGCGTTCATCGTCCAGCAGCCGCCCATCGTAGTTACGTGGAATCACTCCCATGCTGCGCCTGCGGCATTGCCGGATAAACCCGCGTCAACCGCACCTCAACAACAGACGTCCGTGGAGGGCAGAATTGCGCCTTCCGACGCCCCCGCACAGATTAAAGCGCAACAAAATCAGTCTGAAACAACACCTAAATTCACTTCCCAACCGGAGAACATTGCTTTGGTGCGCCAAATTGAGGAGTCCATGGCGCAGCAGACACCTCAACCTACGCCAGAGACCCAGCAACCGACGCTTAATGCGCCCGCGGCAACCACCGCCTTAATCCCGCAAACAACTCCGGCGTCCGCGCAAATTTACGCTCAACAACAAAATACTAACCTTTCAACCGCGGAACAACCGCAGAAGACCGCGACCGCAACGCTGCCCCTTCCGGAAAAAGAAGACTTAAAGGGGCGAAAAGAAAGTTCGCCCCCCAAAAAAGGCCAGCATGCACCATGGTACGGCTACGATGAAGACGAAGCTTTCCCATAAAAAAAAAATGATTCGAAGTAAACCAAAGATTTCGGTGGTCATCCCCGCATTAAACGAGGAAGCCAACCTAAGAGAGCGCGTGCCCGACATTTACGGAGTACTAAAAGAAGACGTAGAAGTCATCATAGCAGACGGCAAAAGCGTTGACGGAACGGCAGCATTGGCTAAAAAATTCAGCTTAGAATACCCTAATTTCATTTTCTTCACCCAGTCAGGCAAAGGATTCGCCAACGCACTGCTTGAGGGGATAGCCCGCGCAAGAGGCGACGTCATAGTGACTATGGACGCGGAAAACCACATGCCCTCCGAGATTCCCCTGCTTATCACGGCGCTTAAGGAAACCGGAAGCGACATAGTGGTCGGAAGCCGATTCCTTGCCGAATCCAACGTAGACTTACAGAAAGAAAGGTTCATATCCACCCGCATAGGCAACCGCATCGCCAAAGCCATGCTCAGACTAGACGTAAAAGACTGCTCCTCAGGATTCAGAGCCTACCGCGCCCAAACAGTAAAATCCGTCATATCCGGAGTCCGCACCCAATACTTCAGCATCCAAGTGGAACTTCTTGAACGCATAAAATACGACGCCAAAGGAAAACTCTCCGAAGTGGGCGTCCACTACATGCGCAGAATATCAGGAAAAAGCAAATTCAAAGTCAAACCAGCAATACAAGACGCCACCCGACTAATAGGACTCGCACAAAAAGACCGCGTCAACGAAATCAAAGACAAAACACGCAGAATAAAAGAAAGATTCAGACGAAAGAAAAAGAAACAAGGCACCTAAAAATCAAACCAAATCAACGCGGCCCCTAAGGCCTTTAACGCTTTCTGCGCCAGTCAAAAACATCGAAACCTTAAGTTCCGCTATGAACCGGTTGATGTAGAGTTTAACTTCCTTCTGCCCGCCGGAAAAATATGCGGTAAGAATTGGGCGAGCTAAGCCCACCAAATCAGCTCCCAAAGCCAACGCCTTTGCCGCGTCCACACCCGTCCTGACGCCTCCGCTTCCCACTACCGGCACACCCAAATCCCTCACAGCCAAAATGCTGTCCACGGTGCTTGTGCCCCAACTGGAGAAGAGGCGGCCGCGTTCAAGTGTTGCTTCGTCTTGGCGGTATCCTTCGATTAGGCCCCAGTTTGTGCCGCCCCATCCGCCTACGTCGAATGCGTCGACTTTGAGTTTTTGGGCTGCTTCTTTGCTTATGCCTTCGCCGACACCTTTGAATAGGACGGGTTCTTTGAGTTCTTTGGCTGCGGCGTTTATTTTTGCGGTTAGGTTGCTGAAGTTTCTGTCTCCTTCTGGTTGTACTGATTCTTGTATGGGGTTTGCGTGTAGGGCTATGGCGTCTGCCTGGATTATTTCTATTGCTTGGCGGATTTCTTTGGTGCCGTATCCGTAGTTGAGTTGTACTGCGCCTAGGTTTGCTATTAGTAGTATGTCTGGGGCTACGTCGCGCACTTGGTATGTGGGTGCGAGTTTTGGTTTTTCTATTGCTGCGCGTTCGCTTCCTACTCCGAATGCTATGCCGTATTCTTGGGCTACGGCGGCGAGGGCTTTGTTTATTTGGCGTGCTTCGTTTGTTCCTCCTGTCATGCCGGAGATTAGTATTGGAGCTTTGAGTTTGTGTTTGAGGAATGTGGTGGATGTGTCGACTGAGTCGTAGTTTGCTTCCGGGAGTACTTTGTGTTTGAGGCGGAGTTTGTCGAATCCGGGGTTTCCTGTTTCCACCGCGTTTTTGACTGCGATTCGTATGTGGTCTTTTTTGCGCTCTTCGATTGTCATCTTAATAGCTCCTTTTTATGATGAAGTCTCCTATCGCCTCGATTCCGTCTCTGGCCGATGAGGGCGGAAGCGTCCTTAATGCGGCGAGTGCCTCCTCGTATAGTTTGTTCTCCAGTTTTTCGGCGTAAGCGAAGCTTCCTGCGTCCTTGATTATCTGTATGGCCTCATTGATTTCCTCGTCTGGTGCGTCGGCGTTTTTGAGCGCTGCTTTGAGCGTTCTAAGTGGTGTTCCTTTGGCGTGGGCTAATGCGTGGGATATGAGGATGTTTCTTTTGCCTCGGCGTATGTCGCTTCCCACGGGTTTGCCGAGTTCGCTCTCGTCTGCCGTGAGACCCAGCACGTCGTCTTTTATCTGGAATGCCGTTCCTATCCTGCTTCCGAATATGCCGAGAGCTTCGGACTGTTCTTTTGTTCCTCCGCCTATCGCCGAGCCGATTCGGACGCTTGCTTCTATTAGTGCGCCTGTTTTTTTGTCCACCATGTCGAGGTATTCGTCTACTGTGACGTTGGGGCGTTCCTCAAAGAGCATGTCCATTATCTGGCCTTGATGCAGTTTGATGCTGGCCCACGTGAATACTTCGAATGCTTCTATGATGTTTTTTTCTGGCACGCCGTTTTTGCGGCAGTCCATCAGAGCCTTGAATGCTATGCTGTATAGTGTGTCGCCGACGACTATCCCCATTTCTTCGCCCCATCTGGCGTGGACGGTCTGTTGGCCTCTTCTTGTTAGGTCGTGGTCCATTATGTCGTCGTGGACTAGGGTGAATGTGTGCAGGATTTCGACGGATGCGGCTGCTGGCAGGGCTTTTTGCGGGTCTCCGCCTACTGCTTCGCAGGATAGTAGGAGTAGTGCTGGGCGGACTCTTTTTCCGCCTGCTTTGAAGGGGTGGGAGAGCATCTCCCTTACTTTGGGATTTGGGTTGCTTGTGTATTCGCCTATGACTGCTTCCACAGGCGCTTTTTTCTCTGAAAGAAGTTTCTTTACGTCCATTTGGGCGTAAGATTTTTGACGGCAGCGTTTATATGCCCTATTTAGAGGGTTTTTTTGGTTAGGCATTAATGTTTTCTTGTGGTTTTGAAAGCTTGCGCTTACCCGGGGCTGCCGGTCGTTTTCGCTGAAGGATTCAGGGATTACGAGAGGAGAATCGGGCTTCACGCAAGCGTCAGCTTGGCTTTGACTGATGCGGCGGGGAAGGTGAGGACTTTGACTGAGGTTTCCCCTTTGGAAGGCGGGAAAGGGGGTTTTTTGGTTAACGGCAAGCCGCCGGAGGGTAGGCGGGGGGAGGACATGGGAGTTGTCGTTGAGCTTCTGAAGAAGAAGGCGAAATTCACGGGAGAATTACGTATTGAGTCCCATAACGAGGGGATTGCTACGGGTAGTTCCGACTCGGGGGCAGCTGCTCTTGCGACGGCATTAAACGGATTCCTCTCGTTGGGGTTGAGTGTGGACGAGCTTCTTCCTTATGCCACATGTGGGTCTGAGACTGCTTACCGCAGCTTGTACGGAGGTCTTTCGGCTTATGACCCTGCCTCTTTGGAGGCGGAGTTGTTGGCGGACAGGCGCGAGCTTAGGGACGTTAGGGCTTTTGTTGTGGAGTTTCCTTCTGAGAGGAGGGCGGCTGACGATTTGCATAAGCGCATCGTGGAGCACCCTAAGTATCCGCTTCGTCTTAAGAGAATTCCTGAGAAGGTTAGAGGGGCTAAGGAGGCTGCAGCCGACGGTGACTTAGTTTCTTTGTTTTCTTTGATGGAGGATGAGGCGCGCACTTTCCACGGTTTAGTGGAGGACTTGGGTTTTCCCGTGAGGACTGCTCAGATGAAGGGTTTGACGTCTCTTGTCGAAAGCTGGCGTAAAAAAGGGTTGAACTGCTTTTGGAACGTCGCAGGAGGCAGCGCAGTGTACGTTTTCTGCCTGAAGGACGACGCAGAGTCGGTTTCGCGCAAAATTGATGAAGAAGGATTTAAGTCCAGGATTTTCGTCGTAGGCGGAGCAGCCAAACTAATCTGATTTTACGGCCCGTTCAATGTTACTCCGATTGCGCCCAATTCAACCAGGTGCGCTGGAAACCCTTTTTCAGAAAGCGCCTTAACAACCTCTTCCGCCTTCATTGGGCCGGCTGCTGCGATTACGTATCCTTCGCCTCCTTTTGCGCCAAAGGCTCCTGCTTGTTCTGCGATTAGGCAGGGTTCGCTTGATGAGGCGGGGATAAGCTCGTTTTCTACAGCGAGTTTTTGGTGGGCGCTTAATGCGTTCCCTAGTCGTTTTTGGTCTCCTGCCTTTAGTGGTTCCGCCGTTTCTTCTACGATTGAATTAAACTGTGCTTCTAATTCGGGGGGTGCTTTTTTTGGTGTGGAATCCGAGGGCGTCTCAGCGTAAACAAGCAGCGTTTGAGGGGTGGTGACGGATTCCGCAGACTCCGTGTTTATCAGGTGGACGCCGCCTAGGGATGATGCGACTATGTAAGCGTCTGACATTGGGCCTTGCTTTCTGGCGATAGGGTATATCAGGCGGGGCATGTCAACTGGCTTTGCGTCTATGTTGTTTAGTTTGGCGACAGCTGAAAAAACTGCGACTTGAGACGCAATAATCCTGCCGGGCTGGTTCAAAGTGCTTTCGCCTTTCAAACGCACGCTGAATCCCTTCCGTATCCCGTATACGCCCACCGCAAGCCCGCCGACGTCAAGAACGCTAGTCAGCTCAGGCGGACCCTTCTTCTCAACAAGCACCGTGCTTAATATGCGGGCGCTCGCTTCAGCGTTTGGAGGCCATATTAAACGGATGATGTCTCCGCCTAATGGTTCGGCGGTCGCCTGGGTTCTGTGTTGTATTGCTGCTGCGATTAAATGTGTTGTTTTTCCGTAAACGTGCTCGCCGGCTAGTATTATTCCCTCGGGCGCAGAAGCAGTTACCATAAACGTTATTCATTAAATTCGGGCGATTAATAAACCTGCCTTACCACCTTATTTTCCTAAAATAATCGGCTGATGAACAATGGTCTCAAATAAGGACGTTTCGGATTCAACGGGCGTTGCCGGCAATGCCGCGCAGAAAGCAGTTACTCTTGAGTCGTCTCTTGTAGACTACAAAGGATTCAACGGAAGCCTTAGTGACTACAAATGGAATCCTAAACCGGCTAAAGCGCCCATTGTGCTGCTCATATTCGGAGTGCCGGGAGTTGGCAAAAGCTACGTTATGAAGGTGTTTCAGGAAGCCCACAAGGACTACGAAGTCAAAATACTCAACTACGGCGACGTAATGTTCGAGGTCGCAAGCAAAAATTACGGCATAAAACACCGCGACGAAATGAGAGCCAAACTCTCAGTCGAACAGCAAAAAGAAATCCAGCTTAAAGCCGCATCCTCCATAGCAGAAAAGAGCCGTTTAGGAACGAACAAAATGGTCTACTGCGTGGACACGCATGCGACCGTTGAGACGCCAAACGGCTACCTTATCGGAGTGCCGCCGTCAGTCTTCAACATACTTAATCCGGACGCCATATTCCTTTTCAACCACAACCCGGAAGTAGTCAGCAAACAAAGAATCAAAGACAACGAAGCAGGACTTAGAAAACGCGACCCCTCAACAGAAAACATCGTCCGCCACCAAACAGTAAACCAGCTTGTTGTGGAAGAAACAGCCAAAGCATGCGGCGTGCCCGCAGTCATAATAGAACGCGGCATAGCAATGAACCCCGCAGTTGACGCAGAATTCGTATACAAAAGCCTAACCACGCTCAAAAGGAGTAAGTAGGACGGATTTCACCGACAGAGGTAAGTCAGATTAAATTGTGGAAATCCACATAAACAGGGTATATTAGTTGATAAATCCGCTTATAAACCGCCCTATTTTAGAGTTATTTTTAAACACAAGAGCCTATTCGAGTAGTTAAGCAGCCGATATGCACACTCCCCGAGAGGGGGGATTTACAACAGGCTGCCAATGACAGAAGAAACTAACTGGGTGTGATTATGGCCGACTTTTTTGCTGATACTGCCTTGTTTGCCGCATGCGTTTTGGCCGTGACGCTGTTGGTTAAGCCGTTGGGTTTGTATATTGCGGGGGTATTTGAAGGCAAAATAAAGGTCTTTAGGCGGCTTGAAGACGCTATTTATCTATTTTCAGGCATTGAGTCTGGCGAAGAGACGACATGGGGGTCTTATGCGGCGTCCATGCTGTTGTTCAATTTCCTGGGGATTATCGCTCTTTTTATCATCCTTGTTTTCCAGCGGTATCTTCCTCTGAACCCGCAGGGTTTCGGCGGTTTTTCGTGGGATTTGGCTGTCAACACCGCAGTTAGTTTTGTTACAAACACCAACTGGCAGGCGTATTCCGGCGAAGGTTTGGCGAGTTATTTCACTCAGATGGCAGGTCTTGCAGTGCAGAATTTCCTTTCCGCAGCCACCGGCATATGCGTGGCGATAGCTTTGATTCGCGGCATAAGCCGCCATTCAGAGGGGACTATAGGCAACTTCTGGGTGGACGTGACAAGGTGCGTTCTGTATATTCTGCTGCCTGGCGCTTTTTTGGGCGCTGTTTTTCTTTTGTCGCAGGGTGTTATTCAGAACTTCGGCGCTTACGTTGATTCGTCGCTTGTCGAGCCGTATGTTTCGGCCGACGGCTCTGTGATAGCTGGGCAGGTTTTGCCTATGGGGCCTGTGGCGTCGCAGGAGGCTATTAAGGAGTTTGGGACTAATGGAGGCGGCTTCTTTAACGCGAACGCAGCGCATCCTTTTGAGAATCCGACTCCTTTGTCGAGTTTATTTGAGGTTCTTTTGATTCTTTTGATCCCTTTTTCTTTGGCGTACACTTTCGGGTATATGGTAGGTGATACGAAGCAGGGTTGGGTGATTTTCGCCGCGATGATGCTTTTTTTTGTGGCGGCTTTTTCTTTCGGCTACTTCTTTGAGAAGGAAGGCAACTCTCTTATCGGAGGTGCGAATGTGAGCGGCGAATACTTGGAGGGGAAGGAAGTGCGTTTTGGGGTGGGCGAAAGCATTCTTTATGCCACAGCAACAACCGCCACGTCAACTGGGGCAGTCAACACAATGCATGATTCGCTGACTCCTCTTGGCGGCATGGTGCCGATGGTCTTAATCCTTTTGGGGGAGATATGCCCGGGGGGAGTCGGCTCAGGAATCTACACAATTCTGCCTTACGTAATCATAGCCGTGTTCGTCGCCGGCCTCATGGTAGGCAGGACTCCCGAGTATATGGGCAAGAAGATAGACGCCTTCGACATGAAATACTCCGTCGTCATCGTGCTGGTGCCGCCCATACTCGTGCTATTGCTCTCCGCAGCAGCACTTCTGGTTCCAGAAGCCACCGCATCAATCTACAACGGCGGCCCGCACGCAGTAAGCGAAGTACTGTACGCGTGGGCTTCAATGTCAAACAACAACGGAAGCGCATTTGGCGGCATTAACGCCAACACCCTTTTTTACAATATTTTTGGGGCTGTTGCGATGCTTTTGGGCAGGTTCGTTCCGGCGGTGGCTGCGTTGGCTTTGGCCGGTTCCATGGTCAAAAAGAAGCATTATGCGTCTACTGACGTGCTTAAGACGAACACTTTGACTTTCATCGTGTGGCTTGTCATAGTCATTCTTCTGTTAGACACCATATCATTCCTTCCTGCTCTTGGTTTGGGCCCGGTCATAGAGCACCTGATTATGCTTAGTGGAGGCGTATTCTGATGGCTTCTTCCTTCAAGTCTGGGATGATGACTGCCGCCGCCTTTGACGCATTCAAGAGGCTTAGTCCTTGGTCACTTTGGAGGAATCCCGTCATGTTTTCGGTGGAAGTAGGCAGCGCCATAACCACATGGGGCCTCATTGACGCGTATCTGTCGGGGAAGTCTATTGGATTCCACTTGGGCGTGACGGTCTGGCTGTGGCTTACTGTGCTTTTCAGCACTTTCGCGGAGTCTTTTGCGGAAATTCGCGGTAAAGCGAGGACTGACGAACTTAAGAGGACAAGGACGACAGTCATGGCTAAAATGCTTGATAAGCCGGACTTCGGCGCCGCCGCACATCAGGTTCATGCGGCCGAATTGAGGAGGGGGGATAATATTCTCGTGGAGATTGGGGATGTGATTCCTTCTGACGGCGAGATTATTTCAGGTTCCGTGCTGGTGGATGAGTCGGCGATAACGGGGGAATCTGCTCCTGTTCTTAGGGAGTCTGGGGGAGACAAGTGCGGGGTCATAGCGGGCACTAAGGTGATAGCAAACAAGTGTATTGTGAGGATTACCGTCAATCAGGGGGAGACGTTTATAGACCGGATGATTAACATGATTGATGCCGCCAAGAGGCCTAAGACGCCCAATGAGATAGCTTTGGATACGCTCTTGATTTCTTTGACTTTGATATTCCTTTTTGTGGTCGTCAATCTTTGGGCGTTGTCTGCGTACAGCGTTAGCGCAGTTGGCAGGGGTTCGCCGGTTGAGGTGGTGGTTCTTGTTTCTTTGTTCGTTTGTTTGGCGCCTACTACCATCGCGGCTTTGCTGCCGGCTATAGGAATTGCGGGCATGGATAGGCTGTTCAAGAAGAACGTCATTGTGTTGTCCGGTAAGGCGGTTGAGGCGGCGGGCGACATAAGCACCATTCTTTTGGATAAGACTGGCACCATAACTTACGGCAATAGGCAGGCCGTCGACTTTATCGCTTTAAACGGGTTTAGTAAGGAGCAGTTGGCTGAGGCGGCTTTTATCGCGTCCATAGGCGACGAGACGCCTGAGGGGAAGAGCGTCTCTGCTCTTGCGAGGGTTAAGTATAACGTCGACTTCAGCTGTCCTACGGGTCAGGTGTCCACTATCCCCTTTACGCCTCAGACTCGGCTTAGCGGAGCAGATTATATGGGCCGCGTATACAGGAAGGGTGCGTCTGATTCTGTTGTTGAGAATGTGCGCAAGCTTGGCGGGGAAATACCAATCGGGTTAGACGATGAGGTGAGCAAGATAGCCGATCGCGGAGGCACTCCTTTGGTGGTGTACGTCGACAAAACTATCGTGGGGGTGATACACCTGAAGGACGTTTTGAAGTCGAACATTAAGGAGCGTTTGGCTGAAGTTAGGCGTATGGGGATTAAGACTATTATCATTACCGGCGATAACCCTTTGACTGCAGCCCATATTGCGCATGAGGCGGGTGTGGAGCATTATCTGGCGCAGGCGAAACCCGAGGACAAGCTTAGGATTATTAGGGAGGAGCAGAATCAGGGTTTTATGGTGGCTATGACAGGGGACGGAACAAACGACGCTCCGGCGCTCGCTCAGGCGGACGTTGCCGTGGCGATGAGCGAAGGAACGCAGGTGGCTAAGGAGGCGGCGAATATGATTGACTTGGACAACCATCCTTCCAAGCTTATTGACATTGTGACTGTGGGACGGGAGATTCTAATGACACGGGGGGCTTTGACGACTTTCAGCATCGCAAACGACGTCGCCAAATATTTCGCCATAGTACCCGCCGCATTGTACACGATATACCCTGAATTGGGGGTCTTCAACATACTGCATCTTGCCAATCCCCACAGCGCCATTCTTTCCGCTGTGATATTCAACGCAATAATAATCCTCTTGATGGTTCCTTTGGCGCTCAAAGGCGTCAGATACGAGCCCATGTCAGTTGAGGGGATATTCAGGAAGAACGTGCTCATCTACGGAGTAGGCGGAGTGATAGCTCCTTTCATAGGGATAAAGCTCATAGACATCGTCATAAGCCAGCTGATATGAAAGACAGAAAAAACGGGGCGATTAAAACCCTGAAACCGGCGGTTGCGCTCTTTGCCCTACTGTGGGTCATCACAGCCATAATATACCCCCTCACAGTATTCGCTGTAGGCCGAATACTCTTTCCGGCGCAGTCTCAGGGAAGCTTAATCTACGACAAAAACGGGGACGTAATAGGTTCGACTCTTATAGGCCAATCCTTCACGGGCGAAAAGTATTTTTGGTCTAGGCCGTCTGCTACGTCGGGTTTTCCTTATAATTCTCTTTCTTCTTCTGGCAGCAATTTGGGCCCTACAAGCAGGATTTTGGTTGAGGGCGTCTATAATAGGACGCGGCTCTTTATGCTGGCGAACGGCGTTTCTTACGTTCCGTCTGATGCTGTGATGTCTAGCGCAAGCGGACTGGACCCGCACATAAGCCTCATGTCAGCGCAGATGCAGGCGCAGAGGGTGGCTAAAGCGCGCGGTATGGAAATCGACACAGTCAATAGAATCGTCCAGAAGCATACTGAGTATCCTTTGTTTGGTGTTTTAGGCGAAGAACGAGTTAATGTTCTATTGTTGAACCAGGCGCTGGACGACAGTGAGCACACATGATAGAGGACGAGTACATTCGGCCGGACCCTGAGGAGCTTTTGAAGAAGATAACCGCTCAGGAGAGGGATGAGAGCAAGGGTAGGCTGACGATTTTCTTCGGTTACGCTCCGGGCGTCGGAAAAACGTACGCCATGCTTTACGACGCGGTAATGAGGAAGAAAGACGAAAAACTCGACGTAGTAATAGGGTATGTGGAGTATCATAAGAGGCCTGAGACTTTGGATATGGCCAAGAACTTTGAGTCCTTGCCGCCCAAGACTATTAAGTACAATGAGCTGGAGCTTAGGGAGCCGGATGTTGAAGCCATCATCAAGAGAAAGCCGAACATAGTTTTGATTGACGAGCTAGCGCACACGAACGTCCAGGGGATGAAATACGACAAGAGGTACAAGGACATAGAGGAGTTGCTTAACGCAGGCATAGACGTCTATACGACGTTGAACGTCCAGCACCTTGAGAGCCTTAAGGATATTGTCCAGCAGATAACTGGGATAACGGTCTCAGAAAACATACCTGACCCGTTGTTCCTCACCGCAGACGAAGTAAAACTCATAGACCTCCCGATTGAGGACCTGTTGAAGAGGCTTAAGGACGGAAAGATTTACGTGAAAGACATGGCCTCCACCGCCGTCCAACGGTTCTTCAGGTCAGGCAACTTACTGGCTTTGCGTCAGATTGCGCTTAAGGAGGTGGCTTTGCGCATAGATACCCAGATGATTAGGTACATGAAGGCGCAGGATATGGAGGGGGAATGGCATTCCGCAGAAAAGGTGCTTGTGGGGATAAACGCGAGCCCTTATGCAGGGCAGCTTGTGAGGGCGGCTTACCGGCTTTCTGTTGAGCTTGACGCCGAGCTTATCGCGCTTCACATCGAAACCGATGAGGACGAATACTTCAAAGACGACGAGAAGAAATGGCTGGTTAACGCTTTCGACGTGGCCGCAAGATTGGGAGTAAAGACCATCTCAATGAAAAGCAACGACGTCTCGACTAAACTAGCAAGCTTCGCCTACCAAAACAGCATCACTCGGATAGTCGTCGGGAGGCCTTATTCCAGCGGGAGTTTCAAGTCGGTGGATGGGATTCTTGCTAAGACTGAAGGCATCGACGTCTACATTTTTTCGGGGAGGGGCTATGTGCGGCATAAGGAAATGACTTCTCCGGATGACCCAATAAAT
>CABMCB010000038.1 GCA_902384455.1 uncultured archaeon | reverse complement strand
GTGGGCTCCTCCGAGGTTGGCTCCTCTGAGGTTGGCTTCTCTGAGGTTGGCTCCTACGAGGTTGGCTCCTCCGAGGTTGGCTCCTACGAGGTTGGCTCCTCCGAGGTTGGCTCCTCCGAGGTCGGCTCCTCCGAGGTTGGCTCCTCTGAGGTTGGCTCCTCCGAGGTCGGAGCATACGAGAGATTTTCCAGCTATAACAGCCTGCTCTACCGAATTTTTTAAAGACGCTGCTTCGTCTTTATAAATTATCAGCCCGGTAAATCTGTTAATGATTTTCATCTTTACTTCTCCTGAACTCGGTGGGCGGATTTTGCGCTCCGCCCTGCGCCGGTTATTTAGGCCGCGCCCTTTAGCTCCGCCATTTTCTCCATAAGAGACCAGAGGGCTCGATTGAGTTTGGTATTCTCCGCAATACCCACGACCGGGCGGGTGCGGTTTCGACGAGAGGTAGACGGGTTAAAGGTCTTAAGTCCGCCTTCGACTGCATTTTCCTGAATGCGGTTAAACGTAGACCACAAGTCAGTGCCGTTGTCCTGATAGCGGCGAGGCTGCAACAGCTTTTCCGGTTATGGGGCAATAGCGGCATCATCGAAGCGAATACTGTGCGCCTCCTCTGCCAGTATGCGCGATTCGGCGGGGGAGAGGTCGATTGTCTTCCACTTGGCGATAGCTTCGACGACCTTGGGGGCGGCGAGCAAAATATTCTGGGTAGCTTCGACAACGTTTTGAATAATGTTTCCGGTGTGGCGGATTTTGACGATTTCGGCCAGACCCTCGGAAACCTTCGCGCCGTTCAAGCAAGTCAAACGCCACGCTCCTAAAGACAGTTCGTAAGCCGAGGTGCCGTCGTGAGAGTTAATCAGAATTGCTTCCACAAACGTATCGCCGACCACGGCAACGGCATCATTGGCGCGAAAGCGGATTTCGTGCTTGGTGAAAAACTTCTTATCGAGAGTCCGAGAGGCGGACTGAATGGCATTGAAGGGCTGAAAACCAGCGGAGCGCATCCCATCAATAACATTCGACGTGGGCACAAAGGCATAACGAGAGGACTGCGCGTACCACGGCTGAGTGGCAAACGCCGATGGCACAATTTCGTTCAATTCTTCGTTTGATAGGGGGCGGTTCTGATAGTTGATGCGGTTGCGTGATTGAAGCCTCATTCGGTGTTCTCTTTTCTGTCAGGTTGGGTCTGGCCCGTTCTGACTGAAACCAGTGTACGCCGGTCTCCCGGCTTTGTCAACGACTAAAAAGGGGAATTATATAGATGACTCCCGCACTTTTGAAGGCGGCTCATTGTGCGTTCCTGAGAAGCCACTTTTTAGCCGCGTCCTGAGCCTCTTCTTTTGTATCCCACTTTTGCTTACCGTAAAGAACCACATCTTCGTTACCGACCTTAGCATAGTAGTGACCACCATCTTGCCATTGGAGAAGTCGAACACGGGGGTCGCCGGGAAGAATCCAATTCTTCAATTCAACGGTCGCAAGAACTTTTACACTTTCTGACAACTCGAAGTAGCCGCCGTTTTCATTCACGAAAATTGTGCCGCTACGATTGATGGCTTCCAACATTCCTTGATGCACTTTATCTTGGAAGTCTATGAACACCTTTACCATCGAACGGCGTTCTTCTTTGCCTTGCTCCACGTCTACAAGCACCGAAAGAACGCGACCTTCTCGCGTGTGGACGTGAGACTGTACGCCGCTCCCGCCATTGGCGTGGTCCCACTCGCGGCTTTGTAAGTAGTCTGCGAATCCCTCTCTAATGTGACCGCCACGAACTTCCAGCCAATACTCCGTCAAATCGCCTAACGAGGAGAGGGCGTACATGAAGCCGTGGTCGAGCGGATGCGACCATTTCGGACTGTGCAGTTGAACGTGAGATGCTTGCGGCATTAACGCACTGCCTTGATGGTCAGCGTACCCTTCGGAAGCGGGCCATAGTCACGTTCCATGCCCACCTTGGTTTGCTTCGCCATTTGAAGGCTGATTGCTGTATTTACTTGCTTTCCATTCCAGAAAATTGCATGAGTGATTTTCATTTCGTTGTCCTCGCTTTCTAAGGAACATTGTACATAACTCCCTCAAGGGAGTCAAGTACATTCTTAAACCTATTTTGTACTAGTACGAATCGTGTAGAATTTACACTAGGGAGTCATCTATATAATTCCCGAACATCTCGAACAGTTTGAACGTCCTGATAGTTGAGCGACTCACAACTTCCTCCGCTGGGGCGTCGAAAATTCATTGCGTGCATTTTGAATGGACTCGTAGGCGTCCTGCATCAACATGTGCTCGAAACGCTTCTGCAAAGCGTCCTCCGCCTGAGACGGCAAACACATGTTCTCGTGGAACATTGACAGGATAATTTTAATTTCCTCTTCTGTCAGTTGGATGGAGTTAGTTTTCATTTTCAGCCACCTGTTCGCAAAGGTTACACATCCCGTCGAACATTCCGTTACTGATAACGACGTGCGGATGGCGAGGGCAGCGACCGTAAGGGATGTGAGCCGGAGTAGGATGCGCGGCTTCGTATTCTTCCATGTGAACTTCGTCCAAGGCGGCTTCCAGTTTCCGATTTAGATAGGCTTGGATGGCTTCGTTTGTCATTTGGCTTCCTCACTTTCTGAAACCATTGTACATAACTCCCTTGCGGTAGTCAAGTACATTCTTAAACTATTTCGTACTAGTACGAAGCATGTAAATTTTACCGAAGGAAGTCAACTATATAACTCCCCTAAAAAGTACTAGTACAATCCGCGCTCGTCGAAGTCCTTTCCCGGTTTCGGCGTCGGCTTGCATGCCGCTTTGCACAGCGCGAGAATAAGACAATACGCGCCCAGCAGCAATCCGATAACAGACAGGGAAATAAATAAAGAGACAACCATTTTACACCACCTCCTTCACCAGTTTTTCAGCCCATTTATCTTGTTCCTTGCGGCGCTTATCCGCAATTTTACGTGTCGCTGGTGCCTTAGCGGCCTTATTACGGGCAGCGCGTCGTGCCTCGCTACCGATGTCGATGTAGTCAACGTAAATTTTGTTATCTCCGGGTTTTCCACTGTAAACGGTAATCATGATTTTCCCTTTGATAGTTTTTCCTTCACTGCCTGCTCAATAAAGGCGATAACCTTATCGGAAAACTGAAAGTTAAGACCGTATCGAATAGCAATTAAGCGGCTGATGTCGCCTTGGGGGCAAAAACAGTCGGATGCCTCCGAGTTACCGAAACGTTTTTTAGAAACCTCGGTACAAAGAGTGCAAAGCTTGTTCAAAACTTCTTCACGCGTCATAAAGTCTCCATCTCCACAATCAGATTTGTGTGTACGTATTTCCGAATCTCGGCGAGCGTTATTTGCACTTTTCACCTCGAAGCGATTTCACGAGATTAACCACGTTAACTTGCCAGCGGTACGGCGACCAGTTCAGCGTGTCATGGGTGTCCGATGGGCTGTTGTAGTAAACCGTAACCACGTGCCAGTCCATCAAATCTACGACCACGTTTGTGCCGGAGTTGGGGCCACTCTGACGGCGAACCAAGGCGCGGATGCGGGGTGACCTGTCGTTGTGAACCTCTATAACCCGCCCGTTTGCCAGCGTGTCCACCGCTTGGGATATGTCAAAGGTGCGCTCTGATGCGCGGTCGTAAAAATGCTCCGCTCCGGTAACCTTGGCGGCGTTGGCGCGGATGTAACCGTGAATGAACGCGGTTTCTGTGACGTTGAACTGGCTGTAGTGTTTTCGGCTCATTTCGACCTCCTTAGAATTTCGGCTACCAGTTCGGCCTCCATGCGATATTGACGCGCCTTAAGCTTGCTGCGGTCGTCCGGCATATCCTGCAACTGATTCGCGGCACGGTGTAGCATGGAACATTCCACGCGCAAGCGCTTGCGCTCCTCTCGAATCTCTGCGCGAAGACTAGACATCGTTTTCCACCTCGTATGCCTCATCGGAGTACGGGTCTTCGTAAGCTTCTGGTACTTCGTAGTTGAGTTCGTTTTCCATGAACTGAGTATACTCCTAGCCGATAGGATTGCAATAGTACCAAAGTACTACCCCAGTTTATCAAGCCGGGCCATCAGCGCAGCGATTTCTCCGGGGGCAAACTCGGATACCGGCGCAGGTTTTACCGCCGCGTCCGGCAAAACTATCTCAAAACACCGATGCATTCTGGCGCGCATTTTACCGCCGGTGATATTGTCTCTCAACTCTCCATCCACGTATGCGAATGCATGGGTAGTGCTTGCGAGCCAATATCGACCGGTCTTAGGAAGCTTTCGAAGATACTGCGCCGCCGTTGGCCGGTTGGGGTGAGAGAAGAACGACATCGGTGAACCGATTGCATGCTCTATAACCTTCGCTCGCGATTCTAGCGCCGCACGAGATATACTTACTCTGGTCCCGCAACGCGTGCGTCGTCCATTTTTACGAAGAAGAGTATGTGCATCCTCGTAAGTGATGTTGAGAACAACAGCCGTCGCGACCACCGCGCAGTCGTTGTTCTCTCGTGAACGAAGTGGGCTATCGAGAATATCCTTGAGCGTTGGCATTAGAGCGCGTGTCCCAGAGTAATAAGTCCGGCATCTTCCAAAGCAAGTGCGGCGAGTGTAGCATCCTCTCGCGAGAAGGCGTCGATAACATCGCCGTCAATTTCGTTGCTTGCCACCGCATCGTTGTACCAGACGACTATCGTCTCAGCAGATACGGTGCGCTGCTCTGGATACACGATGTAGAATTGGTTGCTCATTAGAATTTCACCGACATCAGTTTATTGTAGGTGACGGCAGCTTCCCGGTACGCAACGGCGGCATTACCTGCGTCAGCGGCGTAAGGATTACCGTCAGAGAAAACGACGAAGACGTTTTTCTGGTCAACGCCATCGTGTTCACATGCGAGAGTCCAAGTGCGAACTGCCTCTTTCCTCTTCGCTTCCAGCTTTTGTGAGATTGTCATATTGCCTCCACTGGTGCAAGTATACGAAATTAGCGGTTTGGACGCAATAGTACTTTAGTACCGATTTTGATAGTACCATCAGTGCCTCAGACCGGGCGCATCACCAATTTTGGATGCCGGTGTTTACAATTCGTCGGGGCGGCCCCCGTCGTAAGAATTGAGCGGATTATCATCTATCACCCGCCGTTTACCGCTCATAACACTAGACCAGCCGTTCATTCCCGGAAGCGGAGGGGCAGAAATGGCCGTGTCGTGGTACATTTTGCCGAGGTAGTACAGTTGTTCGTTTACGTCATTGATACGGCGTCGCATTTCGAGCGAAGCTATCTTCCAGTGTTCCGATGCTGCTCCGCAAGATGGGCAGTTCATACCGACTCCTTGTATTTTCCAATGGAGTCGAAATAGGCGAGGGCGTCAAACGCGGCTTCCATAACACGCGTCTTGAGTTCCTCCACGTCGCGCTCGACAAAGATTTCTAGGTGGCGCACCTCGCCAAAGGATGCATTGTGCCACTTTGCGTCGTTTAGTTAACTGAGGTGGCTTAACAAGCGAATCATGGAAGACCTGCCAGCGTTTAAGTCCGCGTAAGATGGGAAGTAGTAGCTCATGTAGCCTCCATGAGCAGGATACGCCTTTACCGGCAGAATACAATAGTACTTTAGTACCGATTTTGATAGTACCCCCTGCCAGCGGTGCAGGCCGAAGCGGGGAGGATGGGTTAACGCTGGCGCGGGCGAGGATGGTCCAGTAAGGGAGAACGGCGGCGTTGGCGCGATACGCGAGCGAACCATGAGGTGAGCGAGCAAGCGACGCCGAAGCCTGATGTCGGCGGGTCTGGTAAAACACCGTGTTTTGTGCGTCAGCGGTAGGATTCGGGGTCTGGCCCCGGAATAAATGGAATCCAAACAGCATTTGGCCCCGGAATTTATCTCCTTTGTTATCAACACAATCTGGGAAAAACCTTCAAAAACCCAATGAAACCCTTGGCCCCACAATTAAGTCCTTTAGAATCAGTAAAGGGGGTATTGAAAACAAAGGACTTAGCAAATGGTGGGGCCAAAAAGGGCGTATGAGGGAGAGAGAGTGGTTTTGAGTGTATTTCTTATCTCTTATGAATGACCTTTTTTATGTTTTCTCTTTTTGTTCGCCTAATGCTTTCTCCCCCAGAGACATTGGCAGAACAGAAATCACTCTCTCTCTCCCTCATGTGGCACTTTTGGCCCCACCATTTTAGTAAGTCCTTTATTATCAACAAAACTAAAAAACGCGTTTATTGAAAACAAAGGACTTAATTGTGGGGCCAGCGTTTTTGTTGGCTTTTTGCATGCTTTTTTGGTTAATTTGTTGAAAACAAAGGAAATATATTCTGGGGCCAAATTCCTCCCAGATGCTATTTATTGTGGGGCCAGACCTACAATGTGCGCTTGTTGACGCCCGAACAAGGTCCAGCTCGTCTAATCCTCGTTTGGAGAACAGACGGGCTGGACGAAGTTTAGGAGACTAGGTCAAGCCGACCGGCTTAGTTGCTCCGAGACACTAGTGTGTTAACGGCCTGTGCTAGTGAGGTTGTCTGAACATCTTTGGGAGAGGAGTGACAACCACTAGGTGACTCGGCCTTCATAAGACCAACCCAAATTCAGCACCAACAGCCACTCCCAACTCAAACAAACTAAGCGGTTTAATTGTACGCGTCGTCGGCACGAGTGCTGCACGACCCGCGAGGCAAATCATTGCCCGCGATTATTTGCCAGCAAGTCGCGTGTTTTCAGCGATTTCCCAGATTGGCATCGAAATTGCTCCCCCAGCACGCCGCATGCCAAAGCCGAACAGCTTGATTCTAAAGGATTTAGCCTCGGCGGGTAGGTCTGCGGGTTAATACAGCATTAACCTGCAAGCAACGGCAACGCATTGTGACCGGAGGAGACCGCTTGCAACGGCACCGAGGCCAGTAATCGACGCATTGATAGCAAAGGACTTACAGTTTGGAATTAAGATTGCTCCCCCAGCACGTGACATGCCAAACAACGAGCCCGGGGGAGTGGCAGGGTGGTGGTCGCCCCAAGGGGTCGTCGCCCGCCGGTCTCGATTTCGTCGCATCTGGCCTCTTCTTTGTCACGGTCACACCCGGGGTAGGTGCCGGGTCGTACCGACCACTTTCGGGTCCTTTTTGTTTGCCTACCACAATATGTGGTATAGTCGAGTGAGAGGGGTGCCTTCCATTTTTCTGAATACCACAATATGTTGTGTTTGTACCCGTGTATGTTTTCTGCACAAACACAATGCGATGATTCAGTCTCACGTTTAGCACAAACCGTAGCGGAACTTAGAAGGGAGATTCGTTTATTGCGACGAGACCTCGAAGATAGGATTTGATGTCTAAGAAAAACATCTTATCGAAAAAGAAAATCGACAACAACACCATCCATGTCACGTTCGATAACCCAGACGGACAACGAGTTTACGAATACAGAGGCTCCGCGATGAGGTCTATCATGCGCGGCAAGGACCCGGCCCTCCTCGTGGGTGGAAGATTAGTGGAGCACAAGCGCCATGAACAAGAGTAGCGAGTCATACAAGGTGTATCACGAGAAAGCAGGCGATGCTGCGAGCGGAGTCATTAAGACCCAGCCGGAGTGTCGTGAATCTCTTCCCCCGTCGGAAGCCGTTAAGGTAGCCGAGGCCGAGAAGGGCGCGGCGGTTCGTTGTGCAAAGCAGCAGGTCGGAGAAAACCGCTACCCAATCAATTCGCACGTCGAAGACCACAAGTCATTCGGCCCAAACAATTAAAGGAAAACAATGTTTACCGTCATTTTAGTTCTCGCAGTCTTTGCTCTGGGCTTCGGCGCAGGGCGTGTGAAGCATCCATCCAACTTGGCGCTGTCGAAGGTCAAGGCGGAAGTGAGGAAGATTGAGCAGGAAGCACTAACGCTGGTGAACGAGGACAAGTCCAAGGTCTTGGCCGTCGTCGCCCGTCTCAAATCTCTTTTGTAAAATCAGGGGCGGCGGGTCCAACCCCCAGCCGCCTCTTTTCTCTTGACATCGCAGACCAAGCGTGTTACTCTGGTTTCGTTCACGATGGTATCTGTGTTGTAAAGGCTAGCATCAGAGACTGTGAATCTCTGGGTTCGGGTTCGAGTCCCGACACTTACCCCAAAAAGTCGTGAAAGAAAGTTTGAAATAGTGCTTGACAAAGATTAGAAGTTTTGGTACACTGGTTTCAGTAGAGTTTAAGAGTTTTACGGAGTGGTCGCGTAGAGGCCAATCGCACTCCCCTGTCACGGGAGACCACCGTGGGTTCGAATCCCGCCCATTCCGCCATTTTTCAGTCGAGGAGTAGGGGAGCTTGGTTGTCCCCGCTTCTTTCGGAAAGAAGAGACCGCTGGTTCAAATCCAGCTTCCTCGACCAATTTGAAATAAATCAAAGACCCGCTGGGTCGGGAGATTTATGAGTAATGAGAAGAAATCTGCTACGCTTGGTATGCCTCACGGCACGGCGTCGAATAGATTAAGAAAGATTGTTTTGTTCCATTTATTGAAGAAGTTAAATGAGAACACTTGCTTCAAGTGTCAAGGAATTATTGAGGCTGTTGAAGATTTAAGTATAGAACACAAAAAGCCTTGGGAAGGAATTTCGGCTGAATTGTTTTGGGACATCGAGAATATAGCGTTCTCGCACCTCAACTGCAATAGGCCAGACCGCCAGTTTAGGAAGTACACACCTGAACAAGCAGTCACGATTAGAAGAGACCGAACCGCTCAGTACATGCGAGACGCATACACCGCTGATAAGCGAAGAGAAAAATATGAGCGCACAGGTCATTGAGTTCAGTTCCATTCTGGTCTAACGGTATGACGCCCGACTGTTACTCGGTAAGGTCCACGTTCGAATCGTGGGGATGGAGCCAATTTTCAGTTCGCCTTTAGCTCAGTGGTAGAGCGTCCGGCTGTTAACCGGATGATGTTGGTTCGATTCCAGCAGGGTGAGCCAAGTTTGCTTCGGAGAGTAGAGGAGTTTGGCTTATCTCGTCCGCTTTGGAAGCGGAAGCACCTCGGTTCGAATCCGAGTTCTCCGACCAGTTTTTAAGTATAAGTTCGTGGAGCCGTTCGGGTGTTCTCCACAAAGGACCTGGCGGGTCGTCCTAACAGCGAAGGTATTGTTTGAGAAGCTGGGCCTTGAGAAGTTCTTGAAGTTGGTTGGCTCTTAGCAAAGATGTTGCAACAGAGACGCAAACGTCGTCGGGTAGCTCCCGTACTTCGGGCTCGCATGCTGGTAAGGGCTAAGCCGTCTCGGCGTCTTTAAGACGCTCTAAGCGCCACGGCGGGGCGCGTTGATAAATACCGCCCGGAAATTGTAGCTACAAGGAAAGGGGTGCCCTAACACCCCTTCCCACTCTTTAGGGAGAGTGAAATGAGAAAGTGTATTAAATGTGATTTAGAGAAGCTGGAAGAAGATTTTTATAAGTCGTCTCGCGGCTCTAAACTGATGACTCTGTGTAAGGGCTGTTTGAAACTTTACGTTAAAAACAGAGCCAGAGAACAGAAGAAAAAGGCAGTGAAGTTGTTGGGCGGGAAATGCTCCCGATGTGGATATTCGAGATGTTTAGGTGCTCTGGAATTTCATCACACAGAGCCAGAAAATAAAATTCGAGATGTCCACGACTTTAGATTTTATAACTGGGAAGCCTTTTGGTTTGAAGCTAAGAAGTGCATTCTCTTGTGTGCTAATTGCCACAGAGAGGAAGAAGAAAGATTAAGTCCCGCATGAAACATCGGCGGGCAGGTAGGACTGCAAGTCTGGGTTCGAATCCCAGTTGCTCTATAGTGCATTCTTGAGTCAGCCGTGTATACGGCAAGGATGCGACGAGCGGTGGTGTAGCGGTAGCACGGCGGTCAAGTTATTCAGTGCGCGTGTGGCGGAATGGCATACGCAGGGGACTTAAAACCCCCGGCCCGGAAGTGATTGTCGGTTCGACTCCGACCTAGCGCACCAAGTTTAAATTCCCGAGCGGCAGAATGCATACGCTACTGCCTTAGAATCGTCGTCCGAAAGAGGTTATGACTTTGAACTCAAACGCCAGTTCTAGAAATAGATTGCCGGAAGACGCGGGGAGTTCGAGTCTTTTACAGGGCACCGAGTTTAGAGAAGGAATAAAAATAGCGGAAGAGTTTATGGCTTTGAATCCATGCTACCGCCCGAGTACAGCAAATGGGCGGCGGGTTCGGGAATATCTTGAAAACTATAAACTCGAATTGACCGTGAAAAATATTAAGCGTGCTTGGCACGCGATTAGATAATTTTATTTGCCCTGCTGATGGAATTGGCAGACATGCCTGTCTTAGAAACAGGTGGCCGGAAGGTCGTGGGAGTTCGAGTCTCTCGCGGGGCACCAAGCTTGGCTCTGTCGTTCAATGGACAGGACACGCGCCTTCTAAGCGCAGAATGAGGGTTCGATTCCCTCTGGGGCCTCCAATCTTCGTCCGTTCCCGCTGGAAAGTAGGAACGTGAATCAGGGTATTCGGCTTAGCGGCCAACACGTTGAACCAGCGAACCTGAGACGAATCCAAGTTTACGACTCTCCTCTTTGGAGCTGCATTTGAGGGTCGTTCGGCGCGAAACAGCAACACGAAGAGCGCGTCGATGGTTTTAGTGTTCCGTTCGTTCAATGGATAGGATAGAGGTCTACGAAACCTCGGATGTGGGTTCGACTCCCACATGGAACACCAGTTTTGCACCTGTCGTTCAATGGACAGGACAACGCGCTTCGAACGCGTCAATCTCGGTTCGAGTCCGAGTGGGTGCCCCAATTTACACCTCTCGTTCAATGGAGAGGACGCGAGCTTCCTAAGCTCGTCATGTCGGTTCGAGTCCGACGAGGTGTTCCAAGTTTCGTGCGTTGCTGGCTGGAACTGGCAGACGCGGTCGGCTCAAACCCGGCTGGGGTAAAACCCGTCCCGGTTCGAATCCGGGGTGACGCACCAAGTTTGCGCGTGTAGGCAAGTGGAAAGCTAACTGTCTGCAAAACAGTCATCGCTGGTTCGATTCCAGCCGCGTGCTCCAAGTTCTTGTCGGTTCATCCAACTGAACCGGACTAGGCCATAACGAGAATCCCTAGCGTTTTATGAAGGCAACGAAAGCCTTCTTCGTATTTTGGTTCGACGGACAGTCGCTGTGTTCACGGAGTATGTTGACTCCCCGAGAGGAAGAGTTCAACCTGTGCCGTGAGCAGGGAGGAAGTTCCGGCCATCATCGACAACATGCCGTGGAAGTTGCGGGGCGGGTAACCGTTCGGGTAAGGGCTGATACGCAATTCGCGTAAACATTTACGTAGATTGCGTCATTCGAGTCAGCGAACTCCACATGGATGCAACCCCAAGTAGGACCTGAGTCAAGTCGAAGACGTCGAAGGTCGGGTGGGGGCTTAGAGGAATGACTGTCTCGCGTCGCAAGGCGTATGACAAAACCCGGGCTATAGTCGAAGCAAATTTTATGTCGTCTGCGATTTCGAGAGGCAGAATTTTCCGCTCTTAACGGACAAGGTCTCGGTTCGAGCCCGAGGCGGACGACCAATTTTATGTGGGCTGCGAATGCGAGTGGCAGCAGCGGGGCCTTTTAAGCCTTTAGTCAGAGTTCGAGCCTCTGGCGGCCCACCAATTTTCTGTACCCTGTTAGCAAACTGGTCGTATGCATCTGGCCTACACCCAGACAGGAAGTGTTCGATTCACTTACGGGGTACCAAGTTTAAATCTTACTCAACGCTCAAGGAGCAAAGGGTATGTCAAATAGAAAAGGCATAGAGACGTTAGGAATGCCTATCGGCACGGCGTCACACAGATTACGAAAGATATTGTTGTTTCAGCAATTAAAGAAACATAAAGAAAACATCTGTGTTCGATGCGGATTAGAAATTGAAACCGTAGAAGAACTCAGTGTTGAGCATATTAAGCCGTGGGAAGGTATCTCGGCTGAACTGTTTTGGGATTTGGATAACATCGCATTTTCACACATGAAGGCTTGCGTCGCACGACGCAGGCAGTGGCTTAACTCTTTTAAGGAGGGCAAGCCGTGCAAGAGATGTGGAATTGTTTATCCGCCGTTCGCTCTTGATTGGCATCATCGAGATAGAAAAGAGAAAACATTCAACATCGGACAAGGCTCTTTTCGATTCGGAAGGGAGCGTCTCTTGGAGGAGATAGCGAAGTGTGATTTGCTTTGTTCGAACTGTCATCGAATTATTGAGTTTCAATTCAGGGGAGAATGGGTATTCAAGTCGGTCTCATAAGCCGACCTCCGTGCGCTCAACTCGCACCTCCTGAACCAATTTTGAGCGGTGTTGATGTAATGGTAGCATTGGAGTTTTCCAAACTCTTCGTCTCGGTTCGAGTCCGTGACGCCGCTCCAGTTTTAAGCCTTGTTGAATTAGTGGTTATGATGCCGCTTTCGTAAAGCGGACTCCGGTGTTATCAAGAGCCGATTCGTCCAATGGCAGGACGCACGTCTGATTAACGTGAAATCACGGGTTCGAGTCCCTGATTGGCTACCAAGTTTGAAGTCACCATTCACGGAAGCGCGAACACTTTCACCTTCGCATCCGACATCTGGCAAGCACACGTAGCGTGAAAGGTAACGTGTGAATGACTTCAAAGATTTTGAGTTCTCGGACATAAACCGAGTGGTGGACCACACTCCCGTTTTACTTAATAGCCCTCCTTGGAGGGAATATGAGTCAATCGGAAAACAGCAGAAAGCATTATATAAAGAATAGAGTAGCAAGAATAGCAGATAAGAAATCCCGTAAGTTGAGGAACCGAGTATTTGTGCAAGAATACAAGGCTACTCACCCGTGTAAGTGCGGAGAGTCAACACCCTGCTGTTTGGATTTTCACCATAAAGACCCTTCACAGAAGTTTGAAGTGTTGGGTATAATGGCAGCCAGAGGTTTTGGATTGGAGCGCATCAAAGAGGAAATAGCAAAGTGCGAAATCCTTTGTGCTAACTGTCATCGTAAATTTCATTTTGGGCGAGTAGTTTAATTAGGAAAATTTTCGGCCTGCACCCGAAGGTCGGCGGAGCATAACCGCCCTTGTCCACCAATTTTAGGCTCTACGGAGAGAACATCTCAGCGGCTAGGCTGGGGCGCATGTTCACCGAAGCCCCGCCCGGCTAGCAACGGCGGGTGAGTGAGCCTAATACTTTTAGCCGGGTTAGTTTAATGGTAGAACAGAGAGCTTGTACCTCTCGGGCGTCCGCTCGATTCGGACACGCGGCTCCAATTTTTCAAATTCATGTGCTAACGTCCAAGGAAGACAACGGCTATGAGTAGAAGTGAACGAATCGCGCAACAACTAGGTATGTCCCACGGAGCAGCAGCAGGAAAACTTCGCAAGAAGATTCTGTTTAGTCTGCTTGTTCGATTAAAAGAAAACGTTTGTTTTAAGTGTGGAAGCGCGGTCGAAACAGACGACGATTTGAGCATCGAGCATAAACAGCCGTGGGAGAATCGAGAGACGTCACTATTCTGGGATTTGGAGAACATCGCATTTTCCCACACGAAGTGTAATGTGCCCCACATAAGACGCGGTGGCGAACCCAAGCGTATTATCGGAGAGCAGGGGCTGTCTTGGTGTACTTCTTGTAAGAGGTTTCATCCTGAAAGCGATTTTAGCAAAGACGCAGCCAGATGGAATGGGCTAAGAAAGTCTTGCCGTCAACAGATGAAACTCTATAAAGAAAGATATTTTGAGTCTAAGCCTTACTCGTCTAGCGGTAGGACGGCGGTTTCGTAAACCGCAAGGGCGTGTTCAATTCACGCGTTTGGCTCCATTTTGAGGTTATATGCCAAACGAAAAGCCGTCATACAAACAGGCATACGATGCTAGGAATAAAAGTCGTATTGTCATTGAGGGCATCGACGAGCCAAAAAGTTTTGGCAGCCGGGTGCCGGAAGGATATACGAGCCCGGACGTCGAGGATAGGCGCGACTCCATGTTCAACAAGGTTATCGGAAGATTGCAGCACACGGTCAATCCGGCGGGCGTTAATAAGCCCTGATGGTCTAGTGGTATGACAGCGGTTTCGTAAACCGCAAGGGCGTGTTCAATTTACACGTTTGGCTCCAAGTTCTGAGCGGCGTTAGTTTAGTGGTAGAACGGTGCCTTGCCAAGGCACGGGCGCGATTTCGATTATCGCACACCGCTCCAAGTTTCAGTGCGTTGGTCGCATAGCGGCAATTGCCGTTGGCTGTAAACCAACTGTCCCTTGTGGACTTCCAAGGTTCGAGTCCTTGTCAACGCACCAATCTTCATCGGTCAACGCGAGTCCAAAGGGCTATGACACGGCTAGCCACGCGTCCGACGAAATCGACAACAGCGGGTTCGACTCCCGCACCGAGTCTCGAAAACTCGGGGGCGTCATCACGGTGAATGCGGTCGATAAGTTTCTACAGGTCGCTAGGATAGTGGTAGTCTGCTCGCCTCCAAATCGAGTGGTGGGGGTTCGATTCCTCCGCGTCCTGCCAATTTATGCGGAGGGTTGACAGAACCCGGCATTGTGTCCGCTTGCTAAGCGGCAGCCAACCGAAAGGTTGTGCAGGTTCAAATCCTGCATCCTCCGCCAAGTTTAATACAAATGCCCTGAGAGGTAACACAGAGTGTCCGAGCCGCCGGACTTAAGTAGCGGTTAAGAACAGATTAGGTGTGGTTTATGACTACAGCGCCATCAAAGAACCCGGCATCGGTGTGGCAAACAACAGGCCAAGACGTGTTACAAATTCAGGCCGAGGGCGGCGCAGTAGTAGGTTGGATTGACGCTAATGCCCAACTACAAGGTGGTCTTGCGGCAGGCATTATTCCAACCGGCGGTCCCGGCACAACGTTTAATTTTTTACCCGGCACACAGAACGGCGTTTATAAATTCGTTCGTGCGGACGGAACAGCAGCCGGATGTTTGTATTTTCAAAACGCTTCTGCTCCATCGAACACATACACCGTGGGCTATGAAAATACCGACGGAGAGTTTCACTGGGACACATACTCACTCGGCGTTTTGTCGTCTAGCTTGACATTAGATGTTGACGGTCATGTTTCGATATACGGCTCGGCGGGTGGCGGCATCACGACAGACTACACCACAGGGGAAACCTGCATTCCTCCGAGTACGGTCAACGGACGCCCGCTGGCCATCTCCACGAGATTTTCTCCCAACACCGGACTAGTAACTAGATACGGCGGGCAAACGTTCGCAGTCGGTGGTCTTCAAGGGACGATAGTAGCCGGTGGCAGCACCATAACCGGTAATGTGGGTCCTATCACAATTTTGAATACCAATGCGTCCGGTTATGCGGGAGCGGGACGTTATCGCTTCGAAGGTTCTGTGAAAGCGACGCAAGCGAACGCTGGCGGAACAGTAACGGTGACGGCTGGTTATACGAGCCCTGTTGGAGCCACGACCCAGACATCGGCTACGTTCTCAGTAGCTACGACAGCAACCGCATCGACTTTTGATTTTCTTTTGAACGTGGTCGCTAGCTCGGCGATAACGATAACGATTGCTACTGCTAATTCGCCGACATACAGCGTCACGTACGCTTTAACGGTTATATAATTACGGAAGGCAGCGGCACCCAGCAGCTTCCGCCAATCTTCAAAGGATAAATGGCAGAGCGGATTATTGCCCTCGTCTTGAAAACGAGTAAACCGAAAGGTTTCGTGGGTTCGAATCCTACTTTATCCTCCAATTTTAAGGCGCGTCAGAGGCTGTAGGCCCAAAGGACGGCTCATGAAGAAACACGAAATAGACAGACACAGAAATATGTCCGTCCAGCTCGGTATGCCGAGAGGCACCGCCGCAAACAGACTCAGAAAACTGGTTCTATTTGATGTGCTTAAACGTCACGATGAAAATGTTTGCTATCGTTGTGAGTTAGAGATTGAATCAGCAGACAAATTAAGCATCGAGCACAAAGAGCCGTGGGAAAATGTGGATGTTTCGTTATTCTGGGATTTAAGCAACGTCGCTTTTTCGCACCTTTCATGTAACTGTGCGGCGGCCAGACGCCCACAAACGGGCAAGCCTGATATTAAGCGCATCACACCGCCGCAAGGAGCGGCACGGTGTCGTTCGCATAAGAAGTTTCTCCCCGCTGAGAAATTTTCTAAAAACGCAAGTAACTGGAACGGTCTTCGTCGCGATTGTAAAGAACACGAGAAAGAATATAAAGACCGTATCAGAGGTAAAGTTTCGGAAGACAGCGCAGACGGTCTGCAAACGGTTTCGAACACCGTGCCATCCTGAAAGGGGTGACTGTTCAACTCAGTTCTCTTCCTCCATCCTTCTTTGATGTAGGGGTTGCATTCCTGTTTGAAACACAGGCCGTCACCGCTCGACTCGGTGGGGAAGGACCAATTTTATGGGCTTAACACCGCTCTCGAATCCTGACCAACCTCAAGTGATTGCGTGGGGACAAAAGGCGTTAACACATAACTATGTGCAGCGCGTGTTGTGCGGTCTTGACCAGTTTCTGAACGTCTTGACTTACGGCAACCTCGACGAGACAATGTCCGCGAGAAGTAGTCGCTGGTTTCGTTCCAAGGGATATGAGTGGTTTGCGTGGCGTAAATTCGCTCAATTCATGTGCTGGTGGCTCGACGCTGTTCAGTCTCTTCACGGACTGAAAGCGGAAGCAGGTGACCTAGCCCGGGCGATGAAGATTGTAAATTTAGAGCGAGCCGATTTAGGCTTGCCACCGGTGAATCTGCTATCATGAATAAGTGGACAAAGGGATTGCTAGCCTCCGCGATTTCAGGAATGGCCGGTGGTGTGATAAACGCTTTCGCGGCTATTGGAATTTCTCCTGAGTCGTTTAACTTAAAGCCGGGATTGGGTTTTCATCACGTATTATATATCACGGCGGTTGGGGCGGCGGCATCCGGCGTAATTTTCGTGGCCGGGTATCTCCAAAAGTCTCCTCTGCCGCAGTAAAATTTCTGTTGGGATGTCGTCCAATGGTAGGATGCGGCGTTCCTCCATCCATCGCTAGTTCGCCGGTAGAGCGCTGTCTTGAAACGACAGGCGTACATTACTCGATTCGACGGCGGGGACCAATTTTCTGTTGGGCGATAGTGTAACGGTAACACGTCGGACTTTGAATCCGCTCGATGAACGTTCGAATCGTTCTTGCCCAACCAGTTTAAGTTCGGCTTTATAACCCGAACTAGGCGGGGAGAGCCTATACTCTCCCTGCCGCCCTTATAGGAGAGTAAAATGAAACCATGCAGCACGTGTCAAGAGACTGAGCGCCTTCCATACAGCAGTAAATGCGCGTCGTGTCATAACGAGTATCAGAAAAGTTATTACAAGACACACCCGAGTAGCACCAACGAGTCTAGAGACCGCCGAAGAAAAGGTATAAGAGACTTTGTTAAAAGTTTGAAATCAAAACCGTGCGCTGATTGCGGTGCGGAGTATCCTTGGTATGTTATGGACTTTGACCATGTCCGAGGAAAGAAAAAGTTTGAGTTGTCTTGTTCGACTTGTCATCTGAGAAGTTTTGAGTCGATTAAAGAAGAATCAGAAAAGTGCGACGTTGTTTGCGCTAACTGTCATCGCGAGAGAACATTCAGTCGCAGGGGATAATCGTGGTTCGAGTCCACGCGCCCCAACCAATTTTCATATTCGATGCCGTACATACACCATGACAGGAAACGGCGATGGTGTTCGGCCCAGCACTAAAGTGGAGCACGGACGCGCTCCTCGTCGAATGACCGTTTCCAACATTTCTGTTCCGATGTCATCCAATGGTAGGATGCGGGTCTCTGAAACCCGTCATGTTCGTTCGAGTCGAGCCGCCGGAACCAAGTTTTAACGAAACCACGCATTTGAAGGTTTTGTGTTTACGGAGAATAAATGGCAAATACGCTAACGGCGCTCATTGCGTCCCAGCCCGGTCAGTCTATTCAAGCTGCGTTTCCTCAAGTCACGCCTAACGCAGTCGGGAATCAGAGATTAGACCTCATTCAGATTGTAAATCCGGGCGACGGCGACTCCGGTACGGTGTTGCTGAACGTCGATTATACAGGCGCGGTTCATAATCCAGCAGTCAGCCCGACCAACGGAACACGCGTCGGCCAGTTTTTTTACCTCTTTAGCAAGCGGCACTACCGCCGCAATCTTCGCAAGCGCCTTCGCAAATCCCTCCCATTTGGACATTCTACAAGCTGTCAACCTCGGCGGCAATGTGTCCTACTATCTCGACTATCTAGGAGTAGCGCACGGTTCTTAATGCGCTAAATCTCCGTGTGGCGGCGTCGTTGTCCACGATGTAATCGTCTACTCTCGAAACACGACCCTTGGGAAAGGGTCGTTTGTGTTTGTGGGTGGATTTGGAGAGTGTAAGGCCGTAAGTTCGGTCAAGGTTTAACGATGGCATTAGCAAACCCAGTTTCAGTAACAAAGAGCGCGGTAGCTGGAACTTATCTCAGCGAAGGCGACGACGCAATCCAGTTTGGAAACGCTCAAGGCGGCGGCATCAATTGGCGCGTTGACTCGGAAGGTGACATAGCCTCTCTGGGTGTGTGCGATGTGTGGAACGGCAACAACTTAGTCTCGCATGGCCTAGTTAGTGAGGTTGCAACATTTGATGCAACACAACAGCAGGCAGCCATCTCAAACCAGTTGCTGTATACGATCCCGACAAATGCGACGCAGCCGAACGGCGTATTAACTATCAAATCTGGATTCTTTCGTATTACGTGGACAATTAAGCTCACCCAAGCGGCCACGACATCCAGTGTTCTCGGCGGCAGTGGGGGCTTTCAAGCAACTTACACATCCGCAGATGACGGTGTCGTGGTCACGACTCCCGGAACGGCTTTTTCCGGCAACGCTAATAATAACCCAGCCACAACAGTGGCTAGCGGACAAACGATTATCTATGCGTCAAGTGGAAGCAACATCTTGTTCGGCGTCGGATACACAAGCGTGGGCGCAACCCCCATGCAATATTCGGTCCACGCCCGCGTCGAAGATTTATAATTTTCTCCCGGTCCAACCGGGGAATGTGGCAAACGCTAGCACGTTCAAAGCGTCTTCCATAACAGCGTTTGGTGGGCGGTGCTCCCGTCAACCCGGCGTACAATAGGAACACAATGAGCAACGTACTTGATTACGGCGTGAATGGTTCATTCCCGTCGAAGGTCGGTGGTCTCGGAACTACCGTGAAGTATTTCCCCCGCCCACTAGGACCGAGCATCGGCGTAGCACCTCTGACTCCAAGCTCAACATCGGCGGTCGGCGCACTTATTCTCCCTGCGGCTAACGTTTTCAACGGACAGCTTTTTAACGTCCTTGCAGGCGGCAGCTTCGGTTCGGACACCGGCGACCCGTCGGGAACCGTGACGATTCAGTTGTTTGCCGTAACCGGCACTCTGGCATCTCCGACATATACCGCACTGGCTTCGACCGGCGCAATCACCCCGACTTACGCCGCAGCTTACGGCTGGGCACTGGACGTGACTCTGGTCGGCGACAACAACTCCGGCGTCTTGGGCGGTTACTATGACGCCATCGCTCGCGGCATTCTCGTTAACTCGTCGCACAAGGTTACCGACGCCGTAATTTCTGGTTTGAACTTCAACACAGGCAACGTTGGCTTGGGGCAGGGCGCAGTGATGGGCTTTGTCGTAGGCGCTACCTTCGGAACCTCCGACGCAACGAACACCGCTTCGTTGTTTGAGTTCACAATCGAGTCGTAAAACCTCCGGGGGTCTTAGCGGACCCCCGACCTTATTCTCGCTGGCGGGCATGTCGCTACTAAGACAGCCCCCGCAGAACAACGTGTGCAATCCACGGCACGCCGAGTAATAGTCCCGGCACATTTTAAGGACCCTATGTTTGACCCAGCCAGCATTACTTTGGGCCAAGCGTCCTCGGCAATCAGAGACTTGACCGTTGTGGTTTTCTTAATTACTACGGTTTGGAAGTCACGCGGCGTTTATGAATCAGCTAAGAAATTCTTCGACCGTCTGACAATCCACATGGATGTGATGGAAACCGGAATGAGTACGCTTCTCGGAAACCACTTGAAACACATCGAACAAGATTTGAGAGTTTTGTCAGGGCGTCAGCCCGACCTCGTTGAAACACAGGACGAGACGGAGAAGTAGCATGCCGTTTGTATCAAAATCGCAACAAGGCTATCTGCACGCGAACCCGGAAGTATTAGGGAAGAAGGCACTAGCCGAGTGGGACGCAGCCTCCAAGGGGTCGCATGACCTCCCGGAGCACGCCCATAAGAACGCATCGTACAAGACGGCGCACGAGTCTCGTAAAAAGGATTAACATGTCGGGAAACTGGCCGAGAAAAATCGAGGGTCTAAAAAGGCTTATCGGCGAGGTTGGTTCTCTCTGGCCGTCACCTAGCACCAAGTTGTCCGGTTACGCGGAAGATGGGCCTTACCACTGTGAAGACTGCATCTACTTAAGAAAGGATGCCAGCGGTGGGCCAGTAGTTGCTTTCGATGGAACGGGCCGTTGTTCTCAAGCCGTCATGCTGGTGGACCCACAAGTTCGTCACGATTCGGAAGGAAAAGCGATAGTCAATATTCAGCACGGCTGTTGTGAGTTTGTCGAACCGCCGAAGGAAAAGTCATGAAGAAGAAGCACCCATATACCCATACCCACGTCGAACATCACGAAGATGGAAGCCATACCGTTCACCACGTTCACAAGGACGGTCCTCACAAGGACGTGAAGGGTGCGGTTGCCAATCACGACGCGATGATTGACCACATGATGGAGCACACCTCTGCGCCGAACCCCGGCGAGGAGCACGACGAGAATAGTGAGCCGATGGCAGCAAGCACGCCGACCCCGATTCCAAACCCAGTAATGCAGGGGGCGTAATGGCTAAGCACAACGCATCACTTTACCGCGCCATGCACCATCTCCGCAAAGGTGGACTGCATCGGGCACTGAATATCCCGGAAGACCAGCCGATTCCGGCTGACCGTCTGGCCACAGCCCGAAACTCCAAGAATGAGCATGTCCAGCACATGGCAAATTTTGCTCACACGATGGGCGGGTTTAAGAAGTAAATGGGCGTTATAGAGTGGGTAAGGTTGGCCTTCTCTGATAACGGCCAGCCGTCCAGCAGTCGCGTCTTAACCGCCGCGAGCACACTGGCGTCAATCGCAAGTCTTTTGTTCGTTGTGTGGAAGACCCACGCAATGCCGGACGGCATGGCGTTGACAGGGCTGGGCGCATTTGCGTCCTCTCCGTATGCGGTCAACCGCGCCTCTAAAATGTTTGGGAAGGACAAAGACAAGGACGCCGACACAACCGTCGTTGTCAAGACGAATTTGTAAACGCGGAGCAGAGGGTCCCTCGGGAACCGCGTTAAGACGGTGATGCTCTGCAAAGGGCCGTCTTCTGGAACGTAAATGAAGATGTTGCTCACGTTTGCCCTTTTAGTGGCAGCGGTATTCTCACCGACAGCGCCAGCCAAGACTCTGAATATTCGAGAAAAACTGGCGCACTCGACGCTTGTGGTATACGAGGGTAAACAGGTTTGTAAGTGGACCGAGTACCCGGGATTCTTCGATTCTGATTGGGAGTGGGGCTGTGAGTTTAAATCTCGCTTCACTTGTACCGCGACCGTTATCGGCAGAGGCAGCGAGACAGATTACGTTGCGCTCACAGCGGGGCATTGTTTTAAACCGGAAGGCGAACACGCGTATTACGTTGCGGAAGAGTTAGCCGACCACCCGGTTCTTCATGAAATTAAAATCATAAAGGCCGAGAACGACGACCGTTATGACTATGCGGTCATTACGTTTCGCAGCCACACCGAATTTCAGCCGATTGAGGTCGATTTAACTTCCCCGAGTCCGGTGTCGGGTACAACACTTTTGAACGTCAACTTCGCTCTCGGTCTCACTAAGCAGGTTGTCGAGGGCCCGGTGGTTTCTAATATCATCACTCAGCCTATTGAGCGCATGAAACCTTTGGTTGGTCGTTACTTGGTAGCGGTCGGTACCGGCCCCGGCGCGTCCGGCTCCGCGCTGGTTAACCCGGTTACGGGTAAGATTGTGGGCATCGTCGAGATAGTATTTCCCGCGACACAGATGCCGACAGCGGCAATGCCGACAGGTAAGACGCTGTATAATTTCTTGGAAGATGATTCTGCTGGTTTAAAACCTAGACCGCCGCAAGGTAAGCCGCCAGAACCGTCGGTACCACCGACGCCGGACACGCTGGGGTCACGAATTGACAAACTGCTTCAAGACATCTTGGACTGGTTGAAGGAAAACTAAGTGAAGCTGGTCGCGTTCTTCATAAGGCACGGAGAGACTGACCTGAATAAGTCCGACTCGTTCCGTGGGGATATTGACATCCCGTTGAACGAAGAGGGACAGACACAGGCGGAAGAAATCCCACATTATCTGTCTGCGTATAAACTAAGCGCACTTTATCACAGCGGAATGCAACGTACCGCTCAAACGCTTGAGCCGCTTGCGAAGGCGAAGGGCCTTAACACGGTCGGGATGCAGAACTTGAATAGCTTGGATACCGGAGATTTTGCTGGTAAACCAAAGAACGAAGAGAATCGCGACAAGCTGGCATATTACAGAGATAACCCGGAAGAAACCATACCGGGAGGCGAAAGCGTGCAGTCGTTTCGTGACCGCATAGACCCCATTCTTATGAATATCATCAAGGTCGGGGAAGAAGGCGGCGCACCGTCAGCGGCTTGCGTTCACGGCTCGGTTATCAGAGAAATTTCTCGTTTGTTTGATAAAAGCTACGACAGTTTGAAGGTTGAACCCGGCGGAATAATCGGGGTCTTTAAGGACCAGAACGGCTACTCAGCTAAAGCATTGGTGAAGGAGAATGAGGCTGAGGAGGACATGGACCCAGCGGGGAGCTAATGCCAAACGACACAGATAAAAAGCTGGCGGGGGCGAAGAAGGCCTTAGAGTCAGCAAACAAATTTACTAGCAGTGTAACAGGAGGCGCACCAAACGCTTTCTCATACACACAGGCCCACCAAGTAAGACAAACATCCGGTGCAGCACCAGCCGGAGCACGAAGAACCACCCCAGCAGATGAAAAAGAGTTCATGGGGATACGCAACAACGAAGCGCCCGAGCTAAATACCGCTCTCCAAACGAGAGAGGACGCGAAGAAGGCGCTGGCCCAATAACCGGAGAAAGGCATGGCAAAAGAACTCTCACAAAAGGAAAGAGCCCGTCGTCGTAAAGCGAATCAACGCGCCCGCGATAACGGTTTGCCGGAACCTTATCCGAGTTTAGCATCCGTTGCCGCTAGTGAAGAGCAAGCCGCAGTACGGGACGCCCGCCACAGGGAAGATTTGTCGTGGGCAGTCGCGCTTGACGCTACCGGAAAGTTCTATAAGAGCGAGTGCCGTACTCTCGTTACCCTGTTAGGAATTTACGAGGGCGGTGCGCTTAATGTCATCTGCGACGAAGAGGATGAGCTAGCAGAGGCGTCTAAGAAGCCAAAGCAGCGTATGCCGATTCCGTCGGTTGAGAAGATTACCATCCCGGCCATCTTCGGATGGGACGGAGAGAAGCCGGTCAAAATTGAAACGACCCAGAAGGAATACCGCGAAGAGTTCGAAGTGAACGAGGTTGTGTCATTCCGCCGCTGGCTTGACCTTCGCGACAAAGCCCGTAAGGATTTGTTCTGGTTATGCCGCTTGTTGGGAAACACGCAGATGTTTCACGACACACACCAGATGCTCTGCGACCAGTTTGTGCAAAAGAATTTTGACGGCCTATTCTTCCCGGGAATGTTACGCAGCGACGTGGAAGAGGCTATCAACGAACAGAAGCGCGAAACTCGCGTCGAAGTCGGCGGGAAAATTGAGACTATCTCGACCAAGACGATGATGCTTTTTGCACCGCGCTCTGGTTTTAAGTCAACGATAAACGGAATGGATGCGATTCAGTGGATGCTTAACGTCCCCGACATTCGCATTATGATTATGACATCGGTTCGTAATCTTGCGTCGAAGTTCATGGGCGAGATTAAGCGTAAGTTCTATTTGCCGTCCCGAGGCCAAGCAACCGCTTTCCAAAAATTGTTTCCTGAATACATCCTCACCGGTGTGGCGGGGCGCTCGTCCGGCCCAATTACTTGTCCGGCGAAAACGTACGAGACCAAAGAAGACCACGTGTGGATTTCCTCGATGGACTCGTCTTACGTTGGCCTTCGTTGCGACATCCGTAAGCTGGACGACGTTGTTGAAGATAAGAACTCATTGGATGACGAGCTTCGAGAAACGTTGAAAAACAAAATTGCGGCCACGGAAGCGTTGGTGGAGCCTTGGGGTTTCACAGACGTAATTGGCACTCGCTACTTCACCAACGACTGGTACGGCTTTCGTATGTCGAAGGATGAGGAAGGTAATGAGCCAGAGCCATTCAAGTATGTGTGCGTCTCGGCATACACACCTAAGCCGGGGAGAGAGGCGGAGTTTCAAAAGCTGCTTAATACCCCGAACGGCGTGTTTAAGATAACCGAAGACATGGTGGATTTGTGGTTCCCATATAAACTCGGCTGGAAGGCGTTGCAGACCAAGCTGAGACAGTATAAGGAACGCGGCTTTAAAAATCAGTACTTGAACATCGCAACCGACCCCCAGCAGATGGCGGATTTTATCTGCCACTTCAACAGGCAGCTTTTGTTATCTCACACGTACGCGGCGACCGCAGCCCCGAAAGAGGGTGATGTCGTTCTGACGTTTGATTTTGCATTCAGCGACTCAAGAACATCTGATTTTTCTGTTTTAGCGGCATCCCGCATTCACCGTCGTCCAGACAATACGTCTGAAATGGTTGTGATTGAGATTGAGTTTGATAAGTGGCGGTCGTCGGAACTTGCGTTGCAAGCTGTTCTTTTCATTCGTAAGTATCCTCAAGCAAAGAGAATCATCATCGAGAAGATAAACGGCGCAGACTTGTTGAAGACCGCGATGAACGCTCACGCAATTAGATACGGCGTTGACCTCAGCAAAGTTGAGTTAAGACCGCCGTCGAACGAGCCGAACGCGAAAGCGAACCGAGTTAAGACCTTGGAATTGTTGTTCAAGGCTGACCGTCTTCATATTGTGTCCGGCCCGTGGATTGATGAGACGTATAAGCAATTTGAAAATTTCACAGGCGAGACGAAGAAGGGTCGTAAAGACGACATCCCGGATGCCATTGCACAAGCGGCGACATGTCTTCCGGCCTCGGTTCTTATCAAGGATGCTATGGGTTCGGAAGAGTATAAGACACTCCTAGATAAGGAAGAAAAAGATTACATTAAAAAACACAATCACGAGCGTATGTTCGGTTCCGGCTACGGTTTGACCACCATGCACGGCTCTGATTTTCTTCCAATGAAAGAAAAGCCGTCGGTGGCCGTAGAGATTACCCCGCCGAAGCCGCAAGACCCGAGATTGAGAGTTTTTGGTAACAGAGGACCTTGGAGATTATGAGCGAGATTGACCAGAAGGTCGAGGCGTTGTACCAAGAGCCAGCCGCTGAGATTACAACCGAGAATACTTACATTGATGCTGAGACAGGAACCATTCAGTTCAATGACACGGCTGCGATTAAGCTTGTTCTAACAGACACCGAGACTGCGGACAATTTCATCAACATTAACCAGTGGGCCTCCGGCTGGACAATGGCAGACTTACTTTACCAGTCGCCGATGTCCGGGAATAACATGGACGGTGGGGGCTCGGCGGGCGTGGCGTCTTCGTCTGTTCCGAAGTTCATGGTGTCTAACCACATCAGCTCAATCGTCCCGAAAGTGATGGGCGGTATTTTCTACGAAGACCCGTGCTTCCTGCTTCGCCCGAGCCCGGGGACAGACCAAGGGCTTTTGGACGCGAAGACTGCGGTCTTCACATTCGAACTTAAAGCTATGCACTTCGAGGAAGAAATCGAGCGCGGCTTAGACCAGATGGCCCTTCTCGGCACCGGAATTTGGAAGTGGGGCTACACAGAGTACAAGAAAAAGATTAAGAAGTACAAGCGCTACGCAGAGAAGACACAGGTGCCGGACGGCGAAGGTGTAGTTCACATTGATACGCCTGAGTCAGACGACTTTGAAGTAATTTTTTACGATAAGACAATCTCTCATCCGTGGCTTCGCTGGTGCGATATTCGTACTGTGTTGGTTGACCCCGGATGCCGTGTCGGCGATATTCGCCGAGCGGCGTGGGTTGTTTATCGTGATTATGCGACGTACCAAGACCTAGACCGCCTGCGCGGTGTCGAAGGCTATGAAATCCCAGACGAAGAAGTTCTTCGCGCTATTTTTGCGCGTGCAGATAAGCCGTCTTCTGGGCCCGACAACATTTCGATGACCATCCCGGAAGGGATGATGGGTTATTTGCAGCACAGTAAGCCGAGGAACTACAAGACCACGGCTGACCCGAACCGCGCACCAATTGAAATTCTAGAGCGTTGGGACAACGAGAAGGTAATTGTGGTTCTGTGTTTTAACGGCCATAACATCCTTATTCGCAACGAAGCGAACCCATACGGGCGCATCCCGTTCTTGTCGGCTAACTGGCGTAATATCCCGGACAGCTTTTATGGGCAGGGCCTCGGCCTACTTATCGGAAGCGAACAAATCGTTGAGCAAGGGGTAACCAACCTTGCACTCGACCTTTTAGCCTATTGTTTACAGCCGGTCGCGCTTCGTAAGAAAGGCTTTAATGCGCCGACTCAGAATACGCGCTGGGAGCAGGGCGGCATTATCGACGTAGAAGAAGACGTTGAAAAAGCATTCAAGTTCTTACAAATGCCCGCTCCCCCGAGCGAGGCATTTCAATTCATTCAGCAGTCCCAAGCAGCGGGCGCGGCCACGTCTGGCGCGAACGAGCAAGTTATTCAGGGCGCTGGACACGCAGGTGTGTCAACCACCGGTATGAGGTCGGGCACCGGCGCAGCGGCTGTTATTCAAGCCAACGCATCCCGACTTGACGGCCCAACGGGTCGTTTCGTTCGTCAGTGTTTCGAGCCTTGGTTGCTTATCATGGACGAATTGAACAACGACCTGCTACCGACCACGGTGCTTAGAGAAATTCTGGGCGAGAAGATTGGGGCGGAGTACAAGTTAGACCACATCGACTACCGCAACGCAAAATTCGAGTATGAGGTCCTAGCCGGTGCTAATTTGGGCGCAAAGAAGGAAATGGCCCAAGCGCTACCAATCATGATTCAGCTTTTGAATAATCCGACGTTCGTGACAAACGCTAATGACGCGGGCTATCAATTCGACGCAGTTGCCATCTTCCAAGCATTTACGGACGCGGCTGGCTGGAAGTTCAGTCAGAAATTTCTCCGCCCAATGTCAGACGAAGAGAGACAGCGTCATCAGGCAAACAGCCCAGCGGCACTTCAACAAGCGCAAGCAGCGAGCGCGGAGAAGGCGCAAGCCGCGAAGTTTGCCCAAGAGCAGACACTGGAAAACCAGAAGCAGCTAGGCAAGGCCGGAAACGAGGCTGTCCGTGCTTCTATCGAAAAATCTATGAGTCCGCTGTTAAGCGGCGGCCCGGAGCAAACGCAGGGCTTTGCCGCAACAACGGCACTATAACCAATCTTCGGAGTGGGCGGGAAAAACATCCTACGGATGAAAGACCCGCCCTTCCACCGAAACAAAGGAACACTCAATGGCAGATTTTCTAGGCGAAAAAACATTGACAGTAGACGAGCGAGTGGAGTTAGCGCAGCTTACTAATCAGCCGGGGTGGAACATCCTCGTTCGGTTGTTAAGTGAGTCATGCCGCAATGCGACAGAGGCTTGTATTAGATTGGACCCGGTAGAGGAAGGATATGAGCGCAAGGTTGCAGCCCTTCAAGCGCATGCTCGTACTCTCAATAAGTTTTCCAACGACCTGATTCAGTCTGTTAAGGCCCACCGCAAAATTGCGATGGACCGATTGAAGGAACAAGAAAATCCTTCTCTGGTCTACGAACCGCCGAAGCGTTTCCAGATGGTAGTACCCGGCAATCCAATTCCTGAAAAGGAACAGCAGTAAGAATCAAATAAGGACAACAACAATGGCAATCACGAAAGACCAAGTCCTGCAAATGGACTATTCAGCAATTAAGGAAGCCATCAAGAATCCGGCGACGAGCCAAGAGATGCAGAATCTTCTTCGAGACAGACAAGTCGTGTCTTATGTCTCTGAGTTGATGCTCGCGGCGAATAACGAGATTGTTGCCAGAGAGGCCGCAGTAACTGCTGGCGAGGCAACCATCCCGCCGACCACAGAAGAACTCGCACGACAAGCCGCAGATATGGCAGATACTGCACCGGTTGCAGCGTCATCCGCGCCAATTACGGAGCCAGCGGCTCCGGCAGCGCCTGTTGTGTCGCAGCATGAGGCGGAACTCGCAGAAGCGGGTATCGCGCTCGTAAAGGACCCGAGCGGGAAGATTCTCCGCTACATTCAAGATTATCAAGTGGCTGATGATAACAATCAGCCCATTGGCCGTCCAACTCATCTTGAGTCTCCGACGCTTTCGGGACTCATTATTAAGCAGCGAGACGCACACAAGTTTGCCACGCAGGCTTTTCATCGTTTGAAGAAGCAGAAGCTTACCTTCAAGAACGAGGAGCCGAAGATGTTGTTGACTCCGGCGCAAATTCAGGAAGCGGCATCGAAAGCGTTGGAAGCAAAGGACGCGAAGAGCGCAGAAGAAATTGTTCGCTCAATTCTTAAAACCGACTTTGCTCAGCAGGAACTCGACATTCAGCAGCGCAAGGAATATGCGGAAGGACAAGTCATCACCGCAAAGTTTTTGCGCCGTCACGTTCGTGACTACAACCCATGCCAAGCAAATTACGAGGCGTTGGTTGAGTACTTGACAACGAACCAAATGGATTTTACCTTGGATAACTTGGAGGCGGCATTCACCGACCTCTTGGAACAAGGAGATAAACTTGCCCCGTTCGAAGGAACGACGGCATCAGTACCAGCAGCCGCAGCGCCAATCACGCCAGCGGCGGCACCAGCACCAGCGGCTTCCGCAGCGGTACTCCCGCCAGCGGTAGAAGTGGTGTTGGAACCAGCAACACCCGCGCAGTCAGCAGCGATTAGTCAGCCTGCGGCTGTAGCAACGGCTCCGACGCCTGTACCAGCGGCAAATCCGCAGGGTACCCGTCGTCCGGGAGTGAATGGGGCTATCGCCCCGGGTACGTTGAGCGCACAACGTCCGGGAACGCCTGACCCAGCACTTGATAGAAAGGCATTTCTAAAGACTGTGAAGGCCATGACGCCGGAAGTAATGAAGGCTAAGTTGAAGAACGACCCTCAGTTCGTTAAGCAACTAGTAGCCTACGGCATCAAGGTCCAGTAGCAGTTTTATGCACCCCGCCTCCGGCGGGAGTTTACGACTTTTGAGTAACCGCAATGAGCGGACCAAATCCATCAGGAAATAACGTATCAAACGTCCTTACAGCACAGGCGATTATCTTCGACAAAGAACTAATCCCTTAATTTCCAAGGAAAACATCATGCAAAAGAAAGCCCATAAGTTTGAGGGTCAAATATTCGGAAGATTATTTGTTGTTAAGCGTTTAGAAAATGCTGTTATGCCTAGCGGCGCAGTGTTTTCAAAGTGGTTGTGTCGGTGTGTGTGTGGAAATGAGAAATCAGTTCTGGGCATAGACCTTAAAGCAGGTAAGACGCAGTCATGCGGATGCCTGTTTAAAGAGACCACAAAACAAAAAGGCTTAGCAAACAGAACTCACGGAGGATATTCCAGAGGTTCTGATACCGAGCATCTAGTAAAATACCGCGCATGGAAATCGATACAAAATCGATGCCGAGAACGAGGATATGAATCAGACCTCGAACTATCGGACCTCCCAGCAGTGGGAGATTTTTGTCCGGTGTTTGGAACTAGATTTGAAAAACTTCAAAAAGGCAGTTTGTGGAAACACGACCACGCCCCGTCCATCGATAGAATGAACCCAAACCTCCCCTATCTAAGAAAGTACAAAGGGAATTTGTGTTTCATATCATGGCGAGCCAATCGTTTGAAAATGAACGGCACAGCAGAGGAGTTTCAAAAAATAATCGGATACATGATGAGGGGCACTGAAATAAGTGAAAAATCTTCTCTAATGGACTCGAAACCCAGTCAATTCGGGGGCAACGAGGCGGAAGCGAAAAGCGCCGTGAGAGACTAACCGAGAGGACGCCGAAAGGCGATGTAATAGTCCGGTCTAACAGAAAGACTAAACTGTTAGAGATTGCCAGAAATGAGCAATCCCCTGAGTGCGTCAGGGTAACAAGACGAACCTTAAAGGCAACACCAACGCATTCGTTGGTGCGGCAGAGCGTCGCGTTCAAGGCCTTCACATGGGCGTGAATCGCACGTTCTTCCAGTACAACACGCTTTCGGGCGACGTTGTACAGAACGCTGACGGCACCGTGGGCAACCCGGAAGCAATCAGCCAAATCTCGGCTCCGGCCCAGATTGGTGAGTGGAAAAATTAATTGTTCCACTTAAAACTCAACTATATCAAATTACCTCTTGACTTCTGGCACGTGATGTGCTAGCATTAAAGACGAGTTTGAGGAAACCTTAATGGAAAAGAAAGCGTGGCCGTATGTGGCCGGAATGCTCGATGCAGAAGGTACGTTCCAAATAGCGGTTGACCGCCGCCCAAACGGCATCACCGGAATGAGCCTTCAAATCACAATCTCCAATACCGACATCAGGCTAATGAAGTGGCTGTCGTCTAACTTCGGCGGGAAGTTCTACCGAAGAAAAAATCAGCGGGGTTTTTCAACCAAAGACTCGCCAGACATCTACTTTTGGTTCATGTTCGGTAAACAGAATCAAGAAGCCTTTCTTCTTGGGGTTCTGCCTCACATTGTAGCGAAAAAACAAGAGGCCGTCTTGGCTCTTGAGTTCGTTAGGATGACTGGCTGGAACAAAGATAGAAAACTTCAAATAGCGGAAGAAATGAAAGCCGCTAAAGTTGGGGATTTAGAAAAAGATAGAAAAGAAAATCTAGTAAAGTTAACTCCCTCGGAAATGTCTGCTTTTGCAGCAGGCGTATTTGATGGAGACGGCTCAATCGGACAAAGCGTAGAACTGACGCAAAAGAGACTTATTCTTATGCGTTGGTTTCTGATGTGCTTTGGCGGTCGGTTCGACCAACGTTCTATGAACGGAGGAAAAACATACTTTAGATGGCGACTATCAGGAAAGAAAAATAAGAAAGAATTTCTTCTCGACTTGGTACCGCACTTGCTTCTTAAAAAAGAGCAAGCAAAAAATCTTTTAAATAGCATCGAAAAAGGTTCCGCAACGACTGACATGTTGAGTACTCCTCCCGGAGTAAAGACACAGTCTGAACTTACTGGTGACAGTAAGAGCGATTCTACGAAGACGTAGAAATCCATAAACACACAGCAATTACGCGAACTTCTCATCTTTCGCAATCGCTTCGGCTATTGACGAATTGGTGGGAAACAGCGCAGTTGAGCTAGGCTATCAGGCTGGCCAGTCGATTTCAGAACTGTACAGTGCCGTAGCCGACAGCGCGTCAACCGTTGACGGTCAGGTTAACCAGAGCAGCTTGCTGGCATCTCCGTACACGCTTGACCTCGGCACCATCCGTGAATTGAAGCAGCAGCTTGTTTCAAAGAACGTGTTGCCGTGTAAGCGCGGGATGTTCTTGGGCGCAATCAGCCCGAACGTGTTGGGCGACCTCTACAACGCCACGACTGTGAACAACAGCATCGTTGACTTGTGGAAGAACGAGAACATGGAGAAGTTCGACGCGATGGCAGGCTCTGACCAGAACAAGGTCATCATGCTACCGGGCACGAACATCGGCTTCATGCAGACCCCGTTCGTAACCACGACGGCAAACTACGCATCGACCGGCAAAATCGGATACCGCACCTACGTATTCGGCAACTATGCCATGATTGGTGTGTGGCTGCAAGTGCCGGGAGACACCGACCTCGACGAGGGCGACTGGAAGACCATCAATAAGGTGGCGGCTTAATCGAAAGATTTTGCTAGAAAATCGTTTCTAATTGGCTTGAACCCTGAGACGGGAACAAGGCGGAACTCGATAACGAGACCGTGAGAGACTAAATGAAACGAGCCCCTGTGGGGCGTGCGATAGTCCGACCTTACGGGAAATAAACCGTAAGAGGTAGGCAGAAATGACCTACCCTAGTAACAAAAGTGCGATTGCCGCGTTGTAACAGACGCGCCTGCTTCATCGTTTGACCCAGTTTCGACCATCGGCGGCTGGTGTTCTTACAAGTTCCACCAGACGGTAACTCTTCCGCCTGCAACCGGAACGAACACTCAGCGTATTCGCTATATCGACTCAGTTCCCGCAATTCAATAAACAAATCTCTTGATACGGGTTGCAACCCGTGTTAAGATTTAGAGTGAGAGGGTGTGCCATGAACACACCCTCTACTCCCTCTTTCATGGAGAGAAGATGAGCTACAATAAAGTTGATTTAATCGGGCAAAAATTTGGTCGTTTGTTGGTTTTATCGTCTGCAAAATCTCGGCATAGCAGAGCATACTGGGTATGCGTTTGTGATTGCGGAACCGTTTGTATGGCGATGGGCAAGGACCTCCGGCGACATAAGAAGCAAAGTTGTGGTTGTTTACGGAGAGAAGCTAACCAGTTGAAAGCGGCGAGGATGCAAGAGAGCCGTTTACTCCCGGACGGAGAGGCCGCCTTTAATCTTCTTTTTGCCTCCTACAGATGCTCCTCCGAGAAGCGAAATATTGCATTTAACATCACGAAAGAAAAATTCCGCGAGTTGACTCAAGGTTGCTGCTTTTATTGCGGCATGAGTCCTAGTCAGCCATACAAGACCGCGTTCGACAGAGAAAACTTAAGAGACGGCTATACTTACAGCGGCGTGGATAGGAAGAACAATTCACTCGGCTACACAGATGAGAACTCTGTTAGTTGTTGTAAGCTATGCAACTGGATGAAAAACAAGTTTGATGTAGAAATCTTTTTAAGGCATTGCAATAGAGTTACTGAATACCAAAAAGGACAATATCAATGAGCATTATTCTGCCGTCCGGCAGCACGGCGACAACTAGTCACACCGACAGAGAAGCAGCTATTGCGGGGCCGGGAGCGGGCGCAGATTGGAGTATCAACCCGGAATACAAACCGCTAGAGAACGCGTTCAACGAGCACCACGATGTAGCAGCGACCAGCGAGGCCATTCAACAGATGCTGGCGGGCGGCACACCTAACTGGGTGAAGTGGCCGCATGAATATAAGGCGTACGCGAAGGAGTGTTTCGCCGCCGAAAAAGAAAATTCTGACCGCATGGCGGCTCAGTATAAGTGGAATGACCAAGAGATGCTGACCAACGAGGCGGCGCGTAAGGTCAATCCTGTTTCCACTATCGAGTTCATAAAGAAATTGAAGACAAACGGCATTAAATGTACCGTGATGGATAACGGCTTGAAAGGCACGTTGGGTCTTTGGTGTGTGCCGCCGAATCGCACGGACAAACTCCGCTATGTTTGTTTTATTCAAGTTCCGGCGATGTACGAGTGGTCGATTTTAAGGCTCGACGACCACGGCATTCCGAGCGGGGAGAAGTTCCGAGGCTGGCGCACGGTCGCTGTGCAGCTCGTCGAGAAAGAAATCATTACTGAGCAGCAATGCCACCAGATTTTTGGCGTGCCGTCGCCAAACACGATTTCAGCTAGATACTTCCGAAGTTTGTGGGAGAAGCGCAACGGGCGTCGCTACGAAGACGAGGACGAGCGTGGTCTGTCTGATTAAATACGCCTGACCCCGGGCTAAAACAGGGCGGTTGAAGAAATCTTGCCAACCTTTAAGGTGTACTATGAGCGAAGTAAAAGAAGTGAAAGCTGTAAAGGCCATCGCAGCATCGGCTGAAAGCGACGTGAACTCGTTGCTGGTTGCCGCATCCAAGACCGGAACAATTAGCGGCGAGCAGTTCACCGCGCTGTTCGCCGTCATGATGGCCAAGGAAGCGCGTATCGCCGCGAAGGAACTCGCACTTGAGGAGTCGCTCAAGGCTCGCGACGAACAGCGCCGCCGTGACTCCGACAACTATACCGTCGCCAAGATAGAAACGCAAAAGGCGTGCCGACACTTGAAGGGCGGACGCGGTCGTCAGCGCGGGCAACAGAAGGACCCAGCAGTTTACTTGCACACGTTCACAAATGGGGCACAAGTTATCAAGTGTCAGTTGTGCGGTGCTAAGTGGAAGCCGAAGGACACCGACGAATATTTGGACATTAACGGTATGAAAGTTCCGAACTGGACAAAGATTGGTTGGGGTCGCGCTTTAGAGATGGCGGAAGACTCGTCGAACAAGCCCTCGTCATCAGAGCGTTTTGGCGGCGTAGTAGCTGGCGTAACGCCGAAGACGGCAGAGGGTCTTGCTGTACCCAACATGCAGATTTAATTATTCGGGGGCTGGGCAACCGGCCCCTTCTCTTTTTGTTGTAGCATTGTGTTCAATAGTTCATTCCCTTCCCGGCGAGAAATAATCCTAAATGACATCACCCACAAACAGAACATCGAACGATTGGCAAGTTGAAGCAGGCGATGACATTCTACAGATTAAGAGTTCATCGGGAGCGAGATTAGGCGGAATAGATAGTACCGGCACGCCCTTTGGTTCTCTTCTCACCCCCGGAACTCCCGGTGCTCCCGGAGCACCCGGGCCAGCAGGAACCATCACCGGCAACTCCGGCGCAGTAATTGGTGGAGACACGCAGTTTAAAGGCCCAAATCCGTTTGTGGACGTTCGTTATTTTGGCGCTCGTGCGACCCCCCACGTTTTAGTACCCACGGCAACCGCTACAACCACTTCCGGGTCGGCCAACGTTTCACTGTCAGTTGCGAGCACATTCCAAAATGGTGACGGGGTGGCGATATTTGGCGCGGGTGCAGCTCACGCCATGACCACGCCTGCTGCTCCCACCGTAACGCCGTCCGTGGCCGCGACAATGACGGGAACGGGCTACGTCGTAAATGCCCCGGCTGGCGCTACCGCGTATTCATACAAAATTATCTGGCGTAATACCGCCGGAGGAATGACGGCGGCTTCACCCGAGGGAACCACGGTCACGGGGTCAGCGGCGCTCGGGTCTCAGTCTGTTGCCATCACCAGCTTTTCCCGCAACACTTCCACGCAGGTGGTCACGGTTACAACGTCTAGCGCTCACGGCCTTTCTGCGGGCTCGATGGTCTACATTTACGGGACTTCGGACAACCCCAACTTTGGCGGCTGGCCTATCGTAGATACTGTTCCCGACGCGACGCATTTTACATTCACAAATGGCATGGATACCCGATTGGGTGGGGCAGTTTCAGCGACCGGGGGAACGGCGGTTTGGTTCAACTGCAACAAAATCACCCTGCCAACCCCCAGTGCGGGCGCATGGCAAGCGTATATTTATGGGCGCACCACTGGAAGCTGGACGCTGCTTGGCGTTAGCCTTCCCATCATCGCAGCCAATTCGGACGATGCCACCTATTTGGTGTGGTGCGACTTTGGGTCGCCCATGATGAATAACATTTTTCTTCCGTCGTGGGTTCCGACAACGCCCCCTGTCGCAGCTACCAACAATCACCTTGCAACCACGATTGTTTCCGGTGCAGGGACAACATCTTTGGTACTGGCCGCAACCGCCGGAGCTAGCGGTAGCGCGACCATAAAGCTCGACAACGCACCGACCATTGCGAAAGCAGCATCTGCGGTAATGTCCTCTTCCGGTGGTGGAGGGATGCTGTTTATCCCCGCTGCCATACAGTCGCCCGGAGCAACCGAGGTTTTTGCAACGCAGACGTATCTGGACCTTTCAGGCGCGGCTGTATTGCAGTGCGGTGCGCTGTATCTTGGCGACACGCTGACGAACTTCGGGTCATGGCACGGGGAGATGCTGATAAACAGCCCCACGCAATCTATCCCGTCGTTTGGTGCCGAGTCGCATACTCAGATTTTCACGAATACAGCTAATCCCGGAATGTACGGGACCGGCCCCATTCGTGGCGTTACGTTCATCCCTAACGGGAATGCTTATCTCTGCGTGTTTGTGGCTGGACTGGGTTCCTTTATTTATTCCGACATCAATTTTACGGGCGGAGACAACAGCGATTATATGGGCGTTAGCTATTACCGATTCAGCCCATATATCGCGGGGGGATTCGGGGAGACTTGGACAAACACCCTGTTTTCGAGCGGCCCCAATCAGGTTGACGGTTCGACGGCAACCCCGCTCTATATCTGCAAAAACAATGCGGAGTTGCTATTCCGATACATCCCCATGAGTCGCAGGGGATTGTTTTTCGGCCCGAATCCTTCGGGCTTCTCTCTGGATTTCAATCAAGGCCAAGAAGAACAGGGCGGCATCACGCCAATGATTACCGTGTCTTACACGGGAGGCGGAGAAGGCGGTTGGGTTAACATCAAGAATACGATTTTGGACACGATGTCTCACCCGGTATTCGCCAATCACTGCGCGAGTGCGCTTTTCCCTGTTACTATCAATGGGTCGTCCACACCGGCGTCCGGTATGCCGCTCGTCACAGGTCGTCGCCTTTTTAGTTTGGACCTTCCGAATAACACTACTCCGCCGACTCAACTTGGGCAAAACACGAGCGTTAGTTTTTCCCAGAGCGGGCTCT
>CABMCB010000037.1 GCA_902384455.1 uncultured archaeon | reverse complement strand
ATAGTTACGTTGCCCCAATGCAAACTGGCTTCTATGCCAACGCAGTATTTGCCAATCTGTTTTTCCGCAGTGAAATCATCTTTTGGCACTCATAATTCACCCATACAAAATCTTTTGATAGCCTTTTAATACTGAGTCCTCTTAGAACATTGACAAGTGTGATACTTATGGCTGAACATAATGAGGTTTGCCGCTTAGTCGATGGTCAAGTGCAGTGCGGACCCCGTTTCTGCTACAACATTGACCTTGATGAACGTGGAGACTTTCGTGCTGACGTTAGAGACGTTAAGGACAACACTGTCTTTGAAATCAACGTCGAAGCTGGAACCTAATCTGAGCAAGATAACATTTTCACCGATGGCTTCATGAAGCACAAAGACGACGTTACCGGCTTAGAAAAGTACCTCAAAGACTTGGGTGTAATGCCCGAAAACGGTGCTCTTCTTTCTGCTGAGCAATGCGAGCAAATCCGTATCGGTCTAAAAATCGATGCTGGACGCAAAGCAAAAATGTCGAAACTCCACAAAATGTCAGGTCAAGAACGATTCGACCTTGGCTACCGCGCACTTTTCCCGGGGAGATAAACATGCAGGGAAAAGACGATAAAGTTTGCTTCATTGATGGCGAGGGCAAAATAACTTGTCCTAACGTCGTTCCAAAGCATGCTCGAAGAGTGTCAAAACTCTTAGCTGGCGCTCCATTACCTCCGCCCGGCTACTTAGTCACAGTAAACGGCAAACTGATTGGCACAACTTTTGATTCTGGCGATGCCTTCATCGGCAATGTCTTTGTGCCCATCACGTACAAGAACCAAGCTGAAGCGGTCACCGAAGCTATGAAACACAGCCGCGACTCAGTCGAAGCCGAGCTTGCAGTCCTTGAAAGCTACGGGTCTTTCCCAGAAGACAAAACCGTCGTTTGGAACCAACGTATGGTTCTCGGTCGCAAAGAAACCAACAACGAGCGTGGTATGCGTCGCATACGCGAGACCCGGGAAGCTCTTGAACTTCAAAATCGCATTGAAGCGGAAGAAAATGCCGAATACAAAACCGTTGTAGACGGGAAAGGACGCTCCGTAAGAATCAAACAAACGTGGTAGGCATGGACAAAGTCCCTCCTGTTGTGTGCTCTACTGATGCTTCAGGCAAAGTTGTTTGCCAGCAACCGATTGACTACGCCAAACTCTACAAACTGCAAAATTCGACGATAGAGCACAAATTTGAGCCTCAAGGCATTTGGGAGCTTATGGTTACCCATGCAGGCGACGTTTTTCGTGGCTTATCAAAAGAGTATCCCGATGGTGGCTACGTCGGTGAAAAAGTGTGGCGCCTTTCACGGTACCTTGAACCTCGAAGCAAAGAATTCTTCGGGCTAGAACAGGGTGACTTCACCGAATACGAAAAATACGTTAACGGCGAAACTGAGTATTACACAAAAGAACAAATCAAAGTAAATCAAGCGAAGTATCTGGCTGACCTAAAAGCACTAAAAGAAGCTACTGAAAAAGAAGTCACTGACCCGGTACGAAAGGTCTGCATGGTCGATTCTTTAGACATGATTTCCGAGCTAGTCGACTATTACGGTAAAAGTCCTCAAGCGCTTCCTAGTAAGCAATTCCGCAAGATGAAGTCTTCAGTTAAGAAATGCTTAGAACAAGCACCACACCGCTGGGGGTATAACAAGTTTTGAAAACAGACGTTTGTGAGCTTGATTCAGATGGTTTCTTACACTGCCCTAACCCAAAAGCTAAGATTCAGCTTGAGAACCGCTCTTCTAAAGGCATAAAACTCGTGGCAAAACCAACAGTTTTCTACGTCGGCGGCAAAAAAATGTTCTACGAAATTGGCTACCTCGGCGTTGGCAACAGGGGATTTGCCCTAGAAGAAATAGACGTCGACGCTGGACGCGGTGACTATGTTACTTTTGCACCCAATGTCAAAGGCGTTATCAATTGGCTCGCTAAAGAAAGGGGTGTGCAAGCCGAACTCTCAGTCGCTGACAAGAAAAGTCTTCCTCAAAAAGAGCAGTATGAAAAAGAGCTTTGGTACCTTGGCGTAGAATTAGCAAAGCCATTACCTAACCCATGGACTCCCGCTGACGCCGACCGTCAAGAGGCGCTTAGGAAAAGGTTCCGGGAGATGTAACTGTGTTGTCATCGGACGAGGCTCAAGTCGACATAATCAGATACGAAATAACTAACGGTTTGCTTCAGAATCCCCGGCTAAAAGCACAAATCCTTGAAGACTTGGGGATGCCTGACGTTACCGAAAAAGTCCGGGTGTCCTGTAAATGTGGTACCTTGAAATCGCCTACTTCTACTGACTGCGTTTGTGACCTCAGCAACGTCGACGAATCCGGGATGCCGCTGAATAAGTCGCTGACTCTGCACAACGTCGACATAACCTTAGCGCACCCATGATAAAAAAAGAGGTTACTTTTCCTCTTTTGGTTTTTCTGTTGCCTTTTTAATCATGTAGTCTGCAAGTAACTCTACGATTTCTCTGACCGGGCGCATGTCCGCTGGGCAATTGTCGTCGCACATTACAACGTTTCTGGCAGAATAATGGCTCTCTGGTAGCTCGATGCCGAGTTTTTCTATGCCCTTAAGGATTTCTCGGGTTGAGTGCTCGCTGATGATGTGATGGATAAGGACGTTGCGGACTTTCTTCATGTTTTTGGGTGAATTGTCCCAGCCTTTTATGTAAAATTTGCAGACTTCGAGTAGGCAGGTGATGAAGTACAGCGGTACTTTTTCTTGTTTCTTAGGCATTGTTGTCACCCAAAAAAGGAGGTTAGAGGACTGTATAGGTTTTTTCGATTTCCCCTGCTTTTATGTACAGTCCTGATAGTAGTGACTCTCGACCTATTCTGAGCTTGATGTCTTGATGGTAGTACTGGAAAACGTCACAGCCAAATGAGTCGATTTGCATTGGGACCTCTGTTCTGATGCTTCCGAATGGTCGCATGGTTTTGAACAGTTTTAGGTTTTTCCAATCGACAAAATAGACTTGAATTACTCGGTATCCTGACCCGTCGAATCCTTTGGTGCAAGTGAAGATGATGCCGTCGAAGAGGCGTCCCATTGCGTTGTCCGGCAGTTTTTCGATGGTAAAGGTGGGGTGGTCGTTGAAGAAATGTTTGAGCCGTCTTAGTATTACTTCTTCTTTCATTGGTTGTCACCCAAAAAAGGGGGCTAACGCTGTGCGTCAGCTTCTTGTTGAGCAATGATGTTGCCGACTTGTTCAACAAACTTGTCGACGGGCATCCATTCGGTTGTGCCGTCCTCGTATCTGACTTTGACTGATGCAATTTTCTTCTTTTCCATTATGTTCACCCAAAAAAAAGGTTATTTGGCTTCCTTCATTGTCCCGTGGATGTCTTTAATGTCAATACGGATATGTGCGCACCAACCGTCTTCACTGTTGAATTCTGTGAGCGATGCTTTTTTGACGCTAATTCGATGGCACTTCATTGTTTTGTCTGAGCCTAGATTGCTGAAGAGTTTTAGCATCTGCTTGAGGTATTCGATGAAAGCTTTTTCGTCCACTTCATACATTTGAAGAATCTTTCGAGCTTGGGGGCTGATTACGATTTCTTGGTCATCGGGTAGAGAAAGCCAAACTTTTGTTCCTTTCACGTATTCGGATTGCTCTGGGTACGTGACGAATTTGTTGCTTTTGGTCTTATCAAATTGTTCCATTGGAACACCCAAGAAAAGAAAAAGTGAATTGTTTTACTTTATGCCTAACACCATTTTGAGGATGTCGATTTGCCCTTGATTGTACGACGTTGGCGTGGGTTTTTTCTTTTCAAGGTCCTCTTTGAGGGTTGTTAGCTGGAATCCAAAGGTAGACGCCCACCTTTGTAGTGCATTCCAGTATTCGACCATTTTTTGACCATTGAATGGTTTGCCCTCTTCGATTCCATAGTCGGATGTTTTTGGCATGGTGTTGAAGCTTTCAGTTATTCTTGTTGACATGATGTCACCCATAGAAAAAGAGTAGCGGATGCTACTTGGTTTTTGGCGGGAGTTCCCCGATTGCTCTGAGTGTGTCGCTTTTTATGTGAATTTTGATGTTGTGGCGAGCGCCGAATTCCCTGAGTGTTTGAATATTCTGTTTGTATTGGGCGATGGATTCTGGTAGCTTGGCTATTCTGCCTTCGTCTTTGTAGTTCCACATACCAAAGATAATTAGGTCCGCAAACGTCATTTTGCTGATTAGGTCGCCGAAGTCTTGTTTGAAGATGCCGTCGACAGGTGAGGGTTCCATACTTATGAAGACCTTGTTGCCTTCCATGTACTTTCTCATTTCAAGGATTCAAAGTATCT
>CABMCB010000036.1 GCA_902384455.1 uncultured archaeon | reverse complement strand
CGAAAGTTGTGTGTCTATTGCGATTATTTTCATGATGGTTTCGGTCCCTTTGGTCTCTCAAGCGTTCTTTTTCAAACACTCTGCGCATGCGCGTGGATAACCCGTCTGAACTCATCAGCTAGGCGCTCCCGCCAGTTTTACTTGTCGACCGACGTAATGGAAAAAAACGCCCCAAAGATTGTACAGAGGGTCTGTTGGTATCTCTTTTTGCATCTCTTGAGCGATTTCTTGCTCGTGTTCTAAGAGCCAAGCTTTGACGCCTTCAGCGTTTATACGACGCATAATGAAGTCAGGGTAGTCTTTCACTGTGTTCATCATCATGTACATGCCACCCATTTTGTCTCGGACTTCAGCGGGACATCCTTCTTTGACGGGCAGGTGATTAATCAAGAACAGTGGCTCACCTTGTCTACCCGGTACGTTGAAAGCTATGAATACGAAGTAGTCGACTAAAGGGAAGGGTCCCGGCAGATTTTCGATGAGGATGTATTCGCCTGCCCAATCTTTATCGTAGAGTTTTACGTGACCAACCTTGGGCACCATATGTTTAGCCCAGAGCGCAATGAATTGTTCGTCTGATAGGACAGGGGCGTCGCCGCTGACCCAGACCTTGTTATCAAGTATTGCCATACTAAAGTTCCTCATTTAGCCATTTTTCGTGAAATACACGTTCTGAAGCAATAGCTTGGCGTTCTAACTCTGTGTTTCGTTTTCGTCTGAAGGGTCCATTGTCCCAGCGGTCAATCACGATAGCGAACGCTACGAACAGGGTAAAGAAGTTCAACCAAATGTACCATAACGGGTCAGCGGTATGTGTGATAGAGAAGCGGATAAGCAGAGAAAACAGAAAGGCTACGATGCTTAGTATGAAGGCGACTGCTATGTCGCCGCTGATTCTCGCCGTTAAACTATATTTTGGTTGTTTTGTCGACATGTTTTTGCACCGCTAACTTATTTCGAATCCCATTTCTTCCCATGGCATGGGTAAATGGTCGCCGGGTTTGGTGCCCGTGTGTGTTGTGAAATGGGTCTCAAGCCATACGGCGTTGCATTTTCGGCAACCGCACAGGTCTAAATCGTAAGTGTGTGCCCATGGTCCGTGAGCCTCTTCTTTGCCGTACATAAGTTGGTCTATTATGGACGGGTCTTTGATGGTGACGGGTTCCCGAAGTTCGCGGAATATAGTTTTTCGATAAATGGTCCCGTTACCGCAGTAAGGCGGCGTGCGGTTCGGGCATTTTTCTTTTCGCCAGCCGTCGCCAGCCGCTTTGAAAAGCTCTTCAATTGCGGGAGTTCGCTCAGTTAATGGCTCTTGTAGAGTCGCGTATGTTGGAATAGCGCGTAGCAAAATTTCAAGCAGTTGCTGTTTTCTCATTTTCGGTGTTTCCTTTTTGTTTTGAATGCGCAGATGCAAGAACCAACTCAACAAGAACCTGTTTGAGGTCCTGTTTCAGGTAATCAGCCAATGCTTTTGAGGACTCAACCATAAGCATGACATAGTCTCGGAAAAGCGGACTAACTGGAATCATGACTTGGTGCTTAAGAAAGTCGCCTTCGTAGAATTGGTAAATTATGACGTACTGAGTTGCTTCTAGGCAACGCCATTTTAGCGCCTCCATTTTGTTAGCGAATGTTGCGGGGTCGATTTTTTCAGCTAATTCTTTGTCAGGTGTTTGGTACAGTTTGACTAAGTTGTTTGCATCTTCAAGGGTAACATATAGTCGCTCAGCTTCACATGCCGAGCCTTTTACGGCTCTTCTAATCAGTTCTGACGTACTCATTTTGCATTTCCCTCTCCATGCGCCATGTTAAGCGCTGTATCTTCGTCTGAAGCGAATCGAGCATGATTGATGTCGGTTGCAGGGTTACATTGGACCCGCTTTTTGCAGTCCCAATCGAAGCAAAGTATTCCTTTGACTCGGAAGCAACTGTAGGGCATCTAATATATCTCCCGCGCCACTATTTGGCGAGCGTTTTTGTCTGCCCAACTTTTGATGTTGTGCTTCTTTTTGTATTTCTCCCAATCAGCTTTAGCGTCGACAAGGGTGTAGTAGGACCCTACCTGTTTGGGCTTGCTTATCCCGCGATGTAGAGTTATGACCACTTTGTAACCTGAGTATATGGCATAGAAGCCTTCTGTTGTTTCCAAGTACATGGTTGTTCGGTTGTCGATGTCTATTTCGTCTATTGTAGTGCTTTCAGCGTAGGTTTCTTCAGTCATGTTTGGTTTGTATGTGTAAAGTTTTTGGTGCTCGGCGTTACAGAAATATTGACACCCTGAAGAAATGCTCATTTCGCCCTCTTTGCCGCATTCAGCGCATTTTCCGTGCATATTTTCACCTACACTTTGGACAGCTACTTACTCGGGGATAGTTTTTGTCGCCGGCTTTGCATTTAGGACAGCCCTCATAGAGCGGATAATCTATGTGGTGGAGTACGCAATGATGCATCTGAACGGGTGGTTTAGGCGGGTTTTCTCTTTGCTCGCGTGTCCAGCGGTCATCTAATTCAAGCACGGCATTCCGCGCCTCTTGGCATCTTCTGTGAAGGTCTGGGTCGGGGAAGTCACCGGCGTCATCGAATTCTTTGAGCAGTTGTTGGTATGTGGCAAGTAGCGGTGCCCGTTTTGCATCGTATGTTGCTTTAGTCAAACTCAATCGCTTAAGCCTCTGGGGGAAGTTCGACGTTATTTTCGAGACGTCTTAGGAATTTGTCTTTTGGCATTTCAAGGGTACAGTTAATTACGCGCCTCGTGGTTGCACCTTTAGGTATGCCGGCGCCTGTATCTTCAGCTTTTACGTTTTTGCAGTAGCCTTCACCAATTTCTTTTCCTTCAAAGCTTATGGATACGTGTGCATCTTTGGAGTTGTCGTTTAGAACGATAACTTGTAGTTTGACGGTTTCGTCAGGGGCTGTAGGGGGGTGTCCGTAAAGTGCATTTAGTTTGTTAGCGACCTCTTTTGAGAGAGTATCGGTAGCAGTAACAAAGTCTAACCGTTTAATTTTCTTCAGCAGAAAGGCATCGCCGAGTTCTTTCAGTTTAAAACTGAAATCATGAATTATTTCCATGGCTTTGCCTTCTCTCAATATGTCGTTAGTAGTTTCGTTTGTTTTGTCTGTGCTCATTTTTTCCACCCTTCATAATCGGTGATGTCTTCCTCTGCTTTGCATTCGGGACATTTCACCGTTATCTTAATTCCTTTATCCGTTCGCTCTTTTGTCACTTCGATTGCTGAGAGCGTGTAATCTGGGTAGCAACTGGCTTTGTGTTCTTTGCCAAATACCACGTATGCCTTTTGCTCTTTTTCGTTGAGTTTGTGTTCGAAGAGGTCATAATCTATTTCGGGCATACTTGCGCTACCTCGGGGAAAGCGCAAGCTAAACCTGCGCTGTGTTTACATTTACTGCATTCTTGATTGATGCCAAGTTTTTCACACCAATGTTCGCCATGCTCGGCGTCGTTAAGCTTCTTACGCAAGTATGAATATCTGTCGACATATCGGAAGCCTTGGAACCCCTTGAATTGCACGGGCTGTTTGAGCGGAACCCATTTTCGTTGTTTGAGTTGGTATCCGCTGTAGTTTTTGCCGGTAGTATCACAGTCAAGGGACTCGTGTGTGATTTCGAAAACAATGCCGTACCCGGTGATTTGCCCTTGGTCAACGTAATAGACCCGTTCGCCAACTTTGATGTCTGGTTTTCGGGAGAATGTGCGGAACCAATAGGCGTCAGGGTTCTGGGCGACGTATTCGGCTTCTTTTTTGGCTGTTTCGCTTTGGTTCTTAGGCGTAGTTACGATTATATCCAAATTAGCTCGCTCCTTTTTGGAATTTCTTACAAGGGCAATTTGGAGCGGCGCATTGATTACTGACTTTTTCTTTTTGCGTGATATAGCCGACATGTTGGTGTTCTGAATGACCGCAAACACATTTTTCAGCCATTAAGAAGAGCGCTCCTTTGCAAGTTGGTCCTTGTGGAGAAAACGTTTAGGATTTGGCGGGTTTTGACCCATAAGGGGATAGCATTCACGGTATTGTTTTTTGTTTCCCAGCATGCATGCAATGCAACTGTAACCGCCGTATGGGCACTTTTCCAAGGTTAGAGAAACACTCATCTAAGATGCGCTCCCGAGTTTGGTTAGCAATAAGCAGAGGTCACCGTTTTCTGAGAGGTCTTGAAGCTCAAAAACCGACGCCTCTGCAATGGTGCTGTTTTGTCTGGCTTTGTAAGGAATAACAACTCTGCCCATTTCGTCGACTTTTACTACAGTGACTTTTGTTTCTCTTTGTTCTTTGAACAAACGAAGAACAAAGCGGGAACGTTCGTTTTTGCTTACGTCCTTGAATTCGAGTAATGTAGCAGTTGCTACAAAATATTTGTCCCGTATCTTTTGAGGGATTGTGACGCGCCCTTTAGAGTCGACTTCTAAGCGAGGATAGAGAATATGGGCTGTTTGCTGTGCTCTAAGTTTCTTCAGACGTTCAATACAAAGAGGGATGTCATCGGCATCCAGAGCGGCATAAACGTCTTTAAGCGAAATACGTTTTTCATCCGTGTTTTGAGGTTCGTTCAGCATTATATTCCCATTTTCCCATTTGAGAGATACAGTAACCTACTCACCGCTAAGGGAATTTAAGCTTTAGGGTCAAAGAAATAGCGGTTGCTACAAAAATAAAAAAATAGGGATTTGCCCTATCGAGATTGCTTACGTTTCTTGCGAACGTATTCTTCAACAACTAAGAGCAACATCAATATCAGCAGTAGCCAAACCCACGGGTTAAGTAACAGGTCTAAGAGGGCTTTACCTAAACCGGCTAAATCGTCCCAGAATGATGGGGGAGCTACAACTTCCTGTGTTGAAGGTGTATGCTTGGGTGGAACTACAGGGGCAGAGCTAGGGGGAGGGGTTGGCGTTGGCGTCACGGATACTTGGTCAGTATAGTAGGCTGTTACGCGAGCATCAGTTTGTATGCATGGCAAAGACAGAGATGTCGATGTGTAGTTGACTTCGGGGCTTTGGCGTACACCCATTGTCTGGAAATGGAAAGTAGCGCCGCCTGAGCTAACGGATTGTTGGTTGAATTGGAGTTCTAAAGCATCTGCGATTGGCATTGAAACCATTTTAGGTGTTGTATATGTAACGCGGTTAACTGTGAAGGGTACATGTAATTCGGGGCTTGCTGAAACGTAGACATTGATTGCGCCGGGTGCCATTGCTGTGATAGAGAATGCACCGAATTCGCTGAATTGACTTGTGTAGTCGGTCCATTCTGAGTTAAAATATTCCTTCAGGACGTTGTCGCCGCCGAGTAGCCAGTAGCCATTCCATGCAACTACGTTGTAGTAGTCTGTGCTTATGGTTGTCCAATCAGTGCCGTCATAGAGTGCAACTTTGGCAGTTTCGCCACCTGCTACAACCATGATGTCTGTGCCGTTCCAAGCCATGCTACGAATTACCATATCCGTGAATCCGCCGTCAGCGCTGATGTCAGTAAGAGTACCGTTGAGGTCATATCTATAGAGGTAATCATCGGATGATGAACCTAGAAGAGCGTATTGACCATTGTAGGCAATGCTTGTTACAGGTGCAGAGATTCCCAGAGAATCTAAATCTAAGAGTTGGACTAAGTCAGTGCCGTTCCACTCGTAAACGTATGCTTTGTTGTTTGCGCCATTTACGAGTCCGAAGAGGTAATCGCCTTCGCCGATTTCTTGGATTGCAGTGACGTCTAAGCCTAAGTTACTGCCTAAAATGTCAGTTGTTATGTCTGAAGCGGTAGTTCCATCGTAACTGTAGACACGACCGTAAGGAACTGAGTTGCCGTCGCTCTTGTATTCGCCACCAATTATAGCGTTGCCAGCAAATTTGCTCATAGCAACAATCGAGGTTGTACCGGCAAAGTTTGCGACGTTAGTGAATGCGTTGCCATCAAAGCGTGCAATTCTTGTTGTATTTGTCGGTTCGCCATAGCCAACGTTGTTTAATCCGCCGCCGCCTATCAGGTAGTAGCCATAACAGTTTTGGATTGCAGAGACTGTAAGTCCGCCGTTGATTGCGCTGTATTGGCTTGTTAAGTCAAGGAAGCCGTCGTTGCTGAATTGGACAAGTTTTCCGTATTGACCGCCGATGAGCCATGTTGTTGTGAATTCTGTTGGTCCGCCTTGGTAGTTCATTTGTAAGTCGCCTTCGCTTGCAGTTGCGGTGTAGCTTGTAGTCAGTAATTCACCGTTGAGGGTCCAGTTCTTGAAGACGTAAGAATATGTCGTATTTGCATAGATTACGGGGCGCTGAACTGTCCAAGTGTGGGATGCTCCTGATGAGATGTAAGTATAGGGTGTTGGCTGAACAGGTTGTACAGACCACCAATAATTATTTGTTGGTGTCGAAAAAGCGTTCGTTGAAATTTTTGCACCAATTGAAGGATAGTTGCAAGTCACTGTCAGAAGAGAATTTTCGGTTGTGCTAAGTACGACGTCGTCAATCCACATTTTACCGCTTGGAGTGCTCCCAGCAGAGACACCGGCGCCGTTAATTTGCCAAGCTATTGCAGAAATCGATTTTCCGGCTGTAAGTTGGCTTGTAGCATCGACATATTGCCAATTGTGTTGAGATGTACCTAAACCAACATCTGAAGAGGTCCCGTCAGAGTAGTAGATTTTAAGGTCCGTACCAAAGTTTTCACCTGTTTGGATATTTTGCATTTTAATCCAAAATGAAAACTCTGTTACAGAGCTAACCGCAATTGGCGATGTCCCTTCGTAGAAGTCACGTTCTAAAACTGATTGCATCGCATAAGGTGTTGAAGGCGGACATTGAAGTACCGCGCTATAGTCCCCAGAGTGAACGGTGGAGTAGTCAGAGCCAGCATTCCATGGGTACCAACCCGTCATCTCATTTTCGAATCCCCCGTTGCCATCAAGTCTGTCACCGAGGGTTTGTGCTTTTGTAAGGAGTGTGGTTGCCGGTATGATTGTTATGAGCAACAGCCCGACAAGTAGACAAAACGTAAGTTTTTTGCTAAATTTCAAGATTTAAGGACCTCCAATTTAATTAAGGGTAACTTGGCTTCGCACTTTTATAATTTATCAAAAAATCTTGTATGACAAACGCTAAATAGCTGTTCTATACGACAGAATGGGTATGCAGAAACGCTTACTCGCTATCGCCTTCCTATTAATGGTGTGTTTGCTTGCGCTCCCAAACATTGACTACGATAGCCAATTCAGGTTACATGTTGCCACTGATTTCCCGTTCAGAATGGAGTATGTGCATAGCCAAACGTTTTTGCCAGTGTACCAATTTCTTTTAGCAATTGCCGATAGCATCACCGCTCTACGCATAGTTTCAATTGGATGCGTTTTGATTTCAGCCATATTCATAGATAAGATAATGCAAGTTTTTTGTGAGAAAAAAGTTGCTCAGAGAGTAGCCGCATTATTTCTCTTCAACCCCTTAATTTTGCTCTATGGCTCTTTAGCAATGTCTGAAAGCTTAGCCACACTGATTGCAATAGCAACAATCTACCTGTATGTCAGAGACCACTACAAAGCCTCGGCAGTAGCATTGACTTTAGGTGTTTTAACGTCATATTGGATATGGGTGTTTACCCCATTTTTCCTACTCAAAGGCATGAAAGAAAAGAAGTTCAAATATGTGTGGTTCACTTACCCAATTGTCGCCATAGTCGCATGGGGAATAATCAACTACACCTTTGGGCAAAGTCCAATACACTTCGTTGATATGACTCAGACGATTTATCAGGAGTTAGCTCCAAAGATTTCGTTAGACGCAATAGAACAGACAAGCATGTTTTTGTTTGTTTTCCCAATGGCATTCACTCTAGGAGTATTTCTTTTTTCATGCAAAGCGATGCTTCATTCCTTCAAAAACAGGATGCATAATCGACTTCAGACAGTTTTAGTTTATTTCGCTATTCTCTACACAGCCCTGTTAAGTCTCGGCACATATTTCGGTTTCATTTTCGCATGGGGGCGCTACTTCATTCCGCTTATTCCAACGTTTCTTATGTTAGGAGCGCCGGCGATGCTGGCAACCGAAACAAGGCATCGAAGAATTCTTATCGCCGCATACTTCTCAGTTGCGCTAATAGCCACAGTTATTGAAGCTTGGAGAATTATGTCATTTCAAAGGACAATGGGACAATGAGACAAAGAATTACTAACCCGAAAATCGCACACATTGAAGAGCCTATTCTAAAAGGAATAGCCCAGAAAACATACAGGTACGTGCACCCCGACGTTGCGACGGCATTTGCAATAATGGCGGCAGGGTGTGCATTTGCGTCATATATCAGCACTAAAAGCAATCCAGCGTTTTTCTTGTTGGCATCCGTATTTGTTGGAGTGCACTACGTAATGGACGGTATTGATGGAAAAATAGCTAAGTTGCGTGGCATGGATACACCGGGCACGTCGAATTATCGACCGTATGGCTGGCATATTGATAAAGCGGCTGACTTTATCTCAGCTATGTTCTTTATTGCCGGGTTCTTTTGGGCAGTTACAGGTAACATGACATTCACGGGTACCTTGACAGGTTTATTTGTGATAGGATACATTCAGTTGATGACCTATTCGTCAAAGTCCCAAAAAGATTTAGTCATGGGTGGAACTGAGAGCCGTTTAGGGCTAATTGCGCTAAACGTCATCGCTTACGTCGCATGTACCGTCTTTTGATAGATGCCAGCCGGTTTTGTCGTGCTTATTACACCAAACCGCTGTAATTGCATCGGCTGGAATCACTTGCGAGTAATCAAATTCCCGTGCACCTTTTGTCATGCCCGAGTGAGGTCTAAGTTTTAGTCTTGAGACATCAAGCTTTTTAGCGTCAATTTCCAGCACTATCAGAGGGATTTTCAGCAAATCTTTGTGCGTTTTATCGGATACAGTCATTCCAGCAAAAGCAGAGTACATTATAGCATCTTTTTGAGAAGTTGTTACGGCAACCGAACCGATTTGGTCATAGAGAAAGCGGGGACCTGAAAAAGGGTCTTTGAAGCCCGTAGCGCCTTTTCCAGCTTCAGAAAAATCAGCAGGTCGGAGACCACCTTTACGTATTGACTGTAAGTTCGACGCTAAAGTGCCATGGTAATACTTTGATACTTGAGTTTTAGCCGGCATCAGGTTTACCCGTGTTTTTGCTTGTATTTCTTGTAAATGTACATTCCGATGACTAAGAGCAGTAACAGTATTAAAAGTAGCCACACCCACGGGTTCATCAGTAACTCGGCGATTGTATTGAGCAAACTTTGTACGAAGTCTTTGCCGCCATCTCCGCCAGTAGCGTTAACGTTCTGTGTTGGGTGCGGTGTAGGTGTATGCCTTACGATGGGTCCGGGTCCCGGTCCAGCGGGAACAGGCGTCGGTGTCGGCGATGGAACTGAGCCAGAGAAAACAGCGGTTAAGTCATAGTCACCAACCATAGTTACGTCAAAGGGGTTAGTTTTGCCAGATTTTGTCCCGTTG
>CABMCB010000035.1 GCA_902384455.1 uncultured archaeon | reverse complement strand
CCGTCACAGACGGCAACGGTTGAGGAAGAGACTGAAGCTGACCTCCCAAGCCTGGAAGAGTTGGAAGCGCAGGCAGAACAGGAAGACAAACTCGGATGAAGTTAGGTGTTGGAAGAACGTGCCAAGACGTTCCTGTTTGCTTCCGGTGCAAGAAGACAGGAGATGAAATCGGCAACGACCAGTTCCTCAGGAAAGCAAATGGCAGGTGGAAATCCTACTGTAGGAGCTGTGCTAGCTTGTACTTCAAGGATTACAAGCTGGCACATCCGGAACTGAAGAAGTGGAACAACCAACGGGACGGATTGATTGGCCGGTGCCGGAGGCGCGGCATTACAGTAGAGCAATACCAGGACAAATTTATAGAGCAAGATGGCAAGTGTGCAATTTGCGGTATCTTACTTGAAGATGGTAAACGTGGAGCCGGCGCAACGATAGACCATGACCACCAAACAAATGAGTTCCGAGGAATTCTTTGTGCGTTATGTAACAAGGCGCTCGGTTGTTTCAAAGAAAGCGTAGAAACTCTGGGGAAGGCAATTCTATATGTCCAAAACACTTCTAATCGGCATTTGCGGTAAAGCGGAAAACGGCAAGACAGCTGCCGCCCGCATCATCAGGGAATGGACCATCGGCCAAGGTGGGACGGCTGGCATCTTTGAAATCAGCGGGTTGATTCTAGAACACTGCTACAAACTCGGGCTTATCCCACAAGGGACAACTCGCGAGCAGTGTACGGAGGCACAGGTTAAAATCCTGGTAGATGAAGGTTCCAGGATGCGCAACGAAGTTGGCCCGCAGTATTGGACGAATCTCATCGTGCCCAAGATGCAAGCCTCTGGCCTTGACGTTGCCATTTGTCCAAACCTCCGATTCCCACAAGAGGCACAGGCTGTGCGCGCCGCAGGCGGTTACGTTTGGCGGGTGAACCGTTTGAACACCGACGGCAGTCCGTTCGTCTCTACCACCCGCGACCCGAACCATGAATGCGAGACTGCCCTCGACCGCTGGCCGGCCGACTTCTACCTCTACAATATGACAGGGCACGGCGCCTTGCTTGAAGAGTTGGTTGTCACCTTGTTTTCCTACGTCGAAGCTCTCCACCGCAACCAATGATAACAATATACAAAATAACGAATTGTGCCAATGGTAAGATTTACGTCGGCAAAACTAAGCACGACATCGCGCGCCGATGGCGGTGGCACCTGACGTCTGCCAGAATGGGTGTTAGTACACATCTCTACTCGGCTATCCGTAAGTATGGTGCGGAGACGTTTTCGATTACTGAACTTCAATGCGTAGAGCCGGAGTTAGCCAACATTTGTGAAAGTTTCTGGATTGCCGAACTAGAAAGCATGAGTTCGGCCGGCGGGTACAACATGACACCCGGCGGAGATGGAACTTCTAACCCGAGTGATGAAGTCCGTAAGAAGATGTCGGAGGCTGCGAAGAAACATTGGCAAGATGGTGTGTATCCAAGGAAACGACCTGGCAAGAAAATGCCAGAATCTTTTCGTAGGAAGCACAGCGCGCGGTGGAAGGGTGACGGTAATCCACGTTTCAAAAACAATAGTCCCCTGCCTGCATCTCAAAAATTAGCTATCAGTCGTGGGCTCCTCAAAGCCTGGGCAGAAGGGCGACGTGGCAAATGAGCGACGCAGCCAAAGTCCAGCAGCGGCCGGTAACAACACCAGAATCCCGGGACGTCTTTGAAGACCTCTTGAAACAAACGGACTTTGCCGGGCGCATGCTAATCAGCGACGTTCTGGAAGAACGGCTTGCCGCGCGCATTGACTACGGCGAGAGGAAGTATGGCAGCCGGCTCAAGACGAACAATGGCCGCGACGTACTGTTGGACATTGAACAAGAGCTTTTGGACGGTGTGCAGTACTCGCACCAGGGTGTGATGCAGGGCCACCGGGTCGCGCACATCCGTAATGCACTCATCAAGGCGGCAGAGGCCCTGGCGGAATATCGCCGCATAACGGAGCAGAAGTGAAACTGAGTTTTGATTTGGACGGGGTTCTTTGCGACTTCTCCCGTGAGGCTATCAAGACTATCCGGGCGCTGTATCCCTGCTATGACCTCCCACCGGACTATGAGCACACCGTTTGGTCCTTCTCCAACACTCTCACGTCGCAGGAATGGGAGCATGTTTTCTCCTGCATGATGAACCAGGACAACTTCTGGACACATTTGCCGGCCTTTGAAGAAAACGTCGCCGCAGTGAGCACGTACCTAGAAACTCACGGCGAGCAGGATATTTATTTTGTGACTGCCCGTCCGGACTGCAACGGCGGCTCCGCCAAAAGCATGACAGCCCTGTGGTTGATGGACCACCGCTTGCCGTTCGGGAACCTGATTGTGGTGCCATCCCATGCGGCGAAACGGGACGTGTTAGCACAACACGGCATTCAGGCCCACCTAGACGACTATGCCCCTACAATTAAGGCTTGTCAGGGCCTACCAGGGCTTAGGGCATACGTTCTGGACCGCAAGTACAACCAGGGCGCTACCGATTTGCCGCGGGTTTACAGCGCGGCCGAATATCTGTTGGAGGCGGAACTCAATGCGTGAAGTTACTTTCAACGGAGAGAAGTTCGTGACCCTGGCATCCGGCAATAGGATAAGCCGGAACTTTGGGTTCGTGAGTGCGCTAGATATGGCCTGGCAGATGGG
>CABMCB010000034.1 GCA_902384455.1 uncultured archaeon | reverse complement strand
TCTACAATACGACCGCGCGGGAATCCGCCGACCCCGGTGGCCTTATCAATTGGCATCACGTTGGAGGGGATGACCTCTACACTCAGCCGGCGCTGACCACCAAGTCGGAATACGGTTCCTGGCCCATGTTGTTTCTCTATTTGCTGAAAAGCCTGCTTTAGCTTCGCAGCATCAATCGGTTGCGGTGCCATGTTTTCTCCTATTGAATACCGAGTTTTGCTTTCACGGCTTCCCATTGTGCCGTTGGAACTTGTGCATACAACTTGGAGGCACCGACAGCATTCTTGCCCTTCTCCGTCTTGAGGGCATAAAAGTGGGCATACAGGGAGCCCGACATTGTCGAAATGGTGTAGACCATCTCGGCAAGCATTTGAAGTTTGATACCGTGGCGGCCGGTGAGGTAGTCATACATTGGGCCGAGCAGCACAATCTGAGACACAATCCAAATGCCGTTAGACATCAACGAGGCTTTGGCATGCCGCATAATGCTGGCGGAACTGCGGGCGCGGCTGACGAAGGTGAAAGCGAAATTCTGGGCAAGTAGGATGAACGGCCAAATGAACCAAGCCCAAATTCCTGCGACCTTCATTGCGGAGGGGACGGCAGAAATGAAACCGAAGTACCCGGCAAGATAGGCGGCAAACTGTACCCGCTCATCCTGCCACTTGCTCTTCAACCATTGAATCATACTAGCTTTCTCCTGTTTGAATGAAGGGCGGACATTCCACTCAGCTGAGGTTCTGTCGTTGCACGACGTTTTCAGCATTTGGGTTTACTGCCTTCCGGCGAGCCCGCCCTTTTCCGGAAACTTATTTCCTACCGTAAAGTCTCTCGAAGTCGGCGGCATAGTGCCCATACCGATTCCAATCTTCGGATTCGCGCTGGACGTGTGTGCATTCGATAAAGTACTCCCAGGACTGCAAGTGCTTCTCTGTGACACCGAACAGCTGCTGACCTGCCGGAATGGGTTCCAATCCCCAGTTGACACCGAGCTCGTTCTGGCCGTTCAGGGAGCCGTTTGACTTCAACCGCGGGAACCATACCGGGACGTGAATGTCCCCGATGCACATCTTTGAGAACGTCTCTCCCCGCAACCCATGTTTGCGCCGGAACTCTGGGCTGTCAAACAAGCCGCGCATGGTACGGAGGAAGGCATCCATGGACTTGGCCTGCTCGTCTGGCCGATTCTTGTAGCCGACTTGCATGCCGTGTGCGAAGCCGTAGCGGTGCCCGCGAATTTCCTCGAAGATGTACGGTGACATTTCTTGACGAATGGTCACCCGCGGCCGGTCCTTGAACGTGTGCATAATCATACGGTAGATGGTGAAGTCGAACGTCCGCTGCGCCTGGTACTTCATGGGCATGAACTTGGATGTCGCCTCGCGCATGTGGTTGCCGCAGGTGAAGAGCAATACCACCTCTTCAATAACGCGCACCCCAGTGACAGGGTCGGGCACCGTCAGTTCTAGGATGTCTTCCAAGAACATTGCCAGCATCTCGAACGTGAAAGAAATTTGCGCCGGCATGAATAGGGAGTTGCTGACTGGGGCATCGTGCAGGTCGCCGTTACCCATGTCGCCGCCGACCCAGACATAGAGTTTCTTGATTGGGTACATCGCGCGGTGCATCGTCAAAATGGCTTTGGCCTTCCGGACGATGTAGCCGATACGGTTGCCACAAATGGGCAAGTCAAACTCAGGGAATCCGCTGGTGTCGCCCGGCCGAATAACGTCGCCACAGTGCCAGTCGCTCAACAGCAGCACGGCATCTTCATCGTGGCCAGGCTTCAGCGCATACTCGGGCACCACAAACTCGGGCACCACTTGGTCCACCTTAGTCAATTCAAATGGCAGCACCTTGTGGATTTCTGCGGCATACTGCTCAATCTGCCGCATAGATTCTTCAACCGCACCGACGTTGTCCAGGATAGTCGTGCGGTACTTCTTTTCTGCCTTCAGCTGGAACGAAAGCCGGCGATTGGCCTTTTGTAGCGCGACGTTTTCCTTGACGTATTGTTCTTCTTCGCGCTCAGTGACAATGCGTTTCAAGACACAGGCGACGGCGAACAACTGTTCATAGTCGGCTGTGTTATCAACGAAAGTATGCTTTGGTTCTGTGGTCGGTGACGTACCACGTTCATCGGCCCGCTCCGTCGTGGCGCTTTCTGAATCTTTGACCGCATTTGCTGGACGTTCAGGTTTAGGGAACTCGCGCTTGTGTGTGCTGGCGATATAACCCATCTCCCATTTGCGCACCGTGAACTTATCTACATACCACTTGGTCAGGTCAATACCGAGAGCCTCGACAAGCTGCTCCTCGTTACAGATGCGGGTCCCGGTGATGTTCACTTCACGGACACGACCAGACTTGCTGACTGTGTCCTCCACTTTCTCTTTCGCAGGTGCCGGGCACCCGCACGTTTTCTGGTCGTACCTGAACGGCTTTACAACGTGGCATTGCGGGCATTCCCTGGTCACGACTTTAGCCATGGAGGTTCCTTTCGGGTGGGTAATTATATACCGAGAAATTTATGAGTTACAAGTCCAGCAACATAGCCGACAACAAAAGCCTTGATGACGTTCTTGCGCGCTTTGTGTTTGTAGGTCGTGAACTCCGCCTGGACCTTCTTGGTTTCATCCTGTGCCGCAATGAGTTGCTTGCCGTCGTTGGCGACGTCGGAGGTGTGCTTGTCCTTCTCTGCTTGCAGAATGCCGGCATCATTCTTGATTGTCTGTTCGTCGTTTGCTAGCGCGGTGGATAGCTGTGCAATCTTGGTGCGGTCAACCGGAAGCTCTTCCAGGTTCACCAAGGTATCCACACCGCCCTGCTGGTTGATTGTGAAGCCAGTCGTCGTTGGAGCCACCACGGCAGAGGGCACAAGAGTTTGCCAGAGTGCGGCCTGCTCCGTTGGAGGTAACGTCTTGGTCTTGGCCTGCTGGTTGGCCAGTGCGAAGGACTCCGCCTGGATAGCATCCTTCAAGGATTGGTTGGCCTTAGCGAGTGTGTCGTTGGATGCCTGAAGCTGCGCGATGACGATGTCCTTCTGTTGTTGCAGCAATGTGTTGTCCGCGGCACTCTTCTTGGCATCGTCAGCTGCTTGCTTCGCTACAGCCTCGGCAACCGCCTGCTTGCCCTCGGCAATCTTAACCTGGCGGTCTTGCCACAGATAGGTTGCCGTAAGCCCGGCAGCCACAAGTGCCATAACAAGAATGATGTGCTTGAGGTCCAGCAGCGCAAGAAACTTCTGCTCAACAATACCGACCTCCGCCTTAAAACTAATTGGTGCCATAAACTCTCCTACACTTTACCCGTTTGTTACGCGGGTCTGTAGCGAATGGCGAGCTCTTCCGGTGTGCGGTTATCGCCTTCCCAAATGATAAATTGCCGCCGCAACCACCTGAACTCTTCCATGGTCGGCATACCACCATCGCCCGTCGGCGACGTATATGCGTAGCCGGACACAAAGTATTGCGGTGCGGTTTGCAGCTCCTCAGCCGTTCGATTGGATGATATTCCGTGAACTTCCTTGTCGTGTAACTTGACGGTAAAACTCAAAGACGTCGCCCCGATTTGGCTCAGGACCTGATTACAATGCAGGCACCGCCAGTTGTGGAATGTCATCGGTACCGGCCCATTCGTACTAGAACTTAGGTACTATACCAAACTCTTCCCAAACTCCACAAGGTAATTTGCCGCACTGCGCAAGAGCTCCGGCTTGTCCAGGAATTTCCTGATACCCGAATTGCAAGCCCAACACAGGAGCCCGCGAACCGATTTCCTGAGCAGCCAAAACTTCATCAATCTCTCGGCATTTTCTCTTGACGTCCCGTAGCAAACATGGTTGAACCTCTGGCACGTCGCAACCCAATCTGTCCCTAGCTGAACCACACTGAACTTAGTCCGGGCGACCTTGTGGTCGTGGTCTACGTGGAGGTCGCGGCCAGTCGGTGCCTTACCACAGCACTTACATACACCGCCCTGGTCCAGCGCTATCTGCGCATACTCCTGCGGTGTCAATGCGTACTTCTCAAGTAGGTTCTTGGCCCGGCTGTAGCTCACGAGTGGAATCCAATCCGCAGCAACCCGGCTTTGATGAGGTAACCGATGGTCGTCCCAAGGCCGACGGCGCCGGCAGCATAGGCCTTGCTGACCCGCTTCTCTGTTTTGAGTTCGGTGATGTCGGCCTTCACTGCGACGATGGCATCCTTAAATTCTTTTGCGGCGGCCTCCAACGACTTGGCAAGTTGGGCATCCTTATCCGCCAAATATTGGATGAGGCCGGGCTGTCCATTCTCACCAAAGAGACGGCCGCTCATGTCGGTTTGTTTCTGCGCAACGCCGGCAAGTTCCTTGCCGGTCTTGATTTGTTCAGCTAGCACGAGGTCAATCTTGCTTGCCATTGGCGGTCTGCCTTCCCGGTACGGTGACCGGCGTGAATTTTCCGTCCTTGAAATTCCAAACCTTCACTTCCCGTCCGACACCGTCCATCACCGAGGCAACAACATAGAGCCCTTCAAAACTCATGCCGTCCCGGTCATGGACTGATACATAGGCGCCTCCGTTCACGTGCGAGTGATAAACTCCCACAATCTTCCTACGACGGCCGGCCAGTTTGAATTCATCCGGCGAAATGCGGAACTGCCTAGCACGGTCTTTGGCTACGTTCACGCACTTCACCAGAAATCCGTCAGCGGTAATCAGGCCACAGGCTTCAAATGGCGCAGCATCCTCGGCGGCCATCCGTACCGCATCCACGACACAGGTCAACAGCATTAGTTGAGGACCTGACTATCGTCGCGGAATATCCGCCAAACCCCTCCGATGGAAGGGACAGACGTAGAAAAGTATACAGGCACTCCGGTGCCATTCCCAGTCGTTTCAAACGACTTCAGGCCATCAGTAGCATAGGCCACGGCGCCTTCGTCTGCGGTGGCTGGGAGGTTTGCCACGGTGTAGTGCTTGAGTGTGATTGGAACCTGCTGAATGTTGACGTCCCGGATGGCATGTACGTCGTTGACGCCGGTGCTCCACAGCAGATAGTACTTGCTGTCATTCGGGACTGACTGAGTCTGGCCGGGTGTGCCGACCTTGATTGTCAAGCTGATAGATGCCAGACTGCCGGTGTTCACCGTCTGGTTGGACACAACGAAAGGCTTCTTGATGCTGGCCGGAAGAATGATGTTGCGGATGTGGGTCAGGTTACCCGTGAACACGAGAACCCAACAGTCCGTGAACTGTAGCGCGGTAAGTGTTAGGTCTGCATCCGTCATGGCAAATGTCGTCGAGCCGCAGAGGGCCTCGTCCAGCGTATCGAACGCTGTATTCGCTGTGACTTCTTTCTGGTTCTGACTAGCCGCGATGTGGCTAATCAAAAGATTGGGGGTTGTGGACATGGCTTCTTAACCTTTCCCTGGCATGTTACAGCGGCTGACTTCCTAATACAGTCCTCACAGGTATACGCGTAGAGTGTCCTGTCCGCAATGTCAGCCTGCTCACGAACGCAACGGACGCCCGGCACAATCTCGTGTCCACCAGTACACGGCCGCGACCATCGTGAGTACGTTACTGCAAATTTCTTCTTGGTAACGGTGAGACCTTTGTCATCGTTGAGCCCGCACAACAAGAAGATGGCCAGCAGCCCCCTATTCGTCATACGTCACGCTAAACTCTTTAGGAATAAAGAAGTCAGGTGTCGCTGGGTGCTCAAAAGCCCAGAGAGTATCAACTTCACCGGAACAGTGAAATCCACCGTCGTAAGTAAATAATTCCCAAGCCAATCCTGTAAACTGCCAGAAGGTGGCGCAAGAGGTTGAATTGTCTTTTGGTTAATTCCTGCGAATTTAATGTTGTCCATCTTATCCTCCCTTTACCAATAGCGAGCTTTAGTCTTATCTGGTAGGGTTGCCGACGGGCTAATTATGGCCTTATTCCATACCAGAGAAAAGAAATCTACGAAAATTCTGACGGCGTTACTTGGAACTGCAGAATCATCGTTTCCGAAAGAGAAAAGAGGGGTTAGGGCCGGGTACCCGACCATCGTTGCTGTTCCGTTTGTTGTTCCAACCGTTTGACTAGTTGGAAAAATGATGAATGGCGACCCGCCGTTATCATTTTGCTGTTCGATGATATACGTTGCGTTTAGTACAGATGCGCCACCAGTTAAGCCGCTAACAGTCACAGAGCTTCCAGGGGCGAACGGAATATACCCGAGATTTCCAGTCGTCCCTACCGCCATAGCAATCGCACCACTTGTGCCGTTAGAACCGAGAGACGACGAGCTGTTACTTGTGTACGTTCCTGTTGACACAGTGAAGGTATGCGTATTCGTACCGCTTCCGTCCAACGTCAGTGTTACCTGACCAGCAACGGTACAAGAGATATCAAGCCTGTGCCAGGCACCGGCAGCAGGAGAGACATTTGTCGTAAAAGTTGAACCTTGGGCATCGTGTCGTATTGCGCTCGTGTACTGCTTATTTTGCACGACTTCAAAAACAAAGAAGGCATCGTTAATGCTACCACCAGTAGCGAAACCTGCGTGCGTTTCAGACGTGCCAGAAGCATTGTTCAATACCAACGTCGTTCCTGTATTCGAGATACAGGTGAAGGTGCCGTTATTTGCGCTATTCGTAAAACCTGTGATAACAAAACTTATTCCAATGTATGCGTTCGTTGGAATGGAGCTGTTCACATTCACGAGCGTATATGTGGTGCTCCCGCCAGATGCGTTTCCTGCCGCTGTGAGCGGCAAGGAGGCAAGAACAGCACGGGATGAAGATGGTGCAGTTTCCGAAACACCGCTGGCATTTGAAAGCGTCAGCGTGGTTGTTGTGCTTGCTGTGCAAGCGAATGTTCCGTTATTCGCGGCGTTGGTGCACCCACTGATGGTAACATTTTGCCCCGCATATGCGTTGGTGCCGCCTGTTGTGTTATTTGGCGTGGTATAAACCGTACTTCCAGCTGAGGCATTGGCAACCGATGTTACTGACATCGCGGCAGGAACAGTGCTTGTGTCATACCGAAGGCCAATAAAGGTATCGGGACGCGCACCAATTGAACCAAGCGCGGCATTGACTATACCACTTAGGCCGATGTAAAGAGCTTTCTTGGTAAAACTCGGCGCCACAGGCGGCAGAGTTGTGTCACTATCAAGTTTAAATACAAATGACGCTTCCCATCCCGGGTTTTCCAAAAGAGCAAAAGCGTTATAACTGGCGTCACTAGTAGTACCTGCATTGACCGTATTAAGCATCAACGCTCCGGCGTGATTGATTGTGGCGTCTGATTGCCATGCAAAGAGGCCTAAGTATGGCGGCACACCGCCTGTGGTTCGAGGAGTAGTATTTGTTGCTGCTCCCACACTACCAAACAATATCCATCCAAGTTGTCCTATACCCGCGAAGGGAGCGGAAGCAGTACTCAAACCTGTTGTTCCAAGAAATGGACTGAAATCATCACGCAACTCTGCAAAAGCGGAATCAACCCTCCACACGGTATCCCCGTGCAGGAGGCCATCGCAGAGCACGTTATCCCACGCGACGTCGGTTGCGCTGTATTTCAAAACTTGCTGGTCAGTTGGTGCCGAGGCCGAGGAAGCAATGTTCACACCACGCAGCTGCGTCGCGCTTAGGCCGCCGACGGAACCCGGCGCCGCCGCAAACCATTTGTGGTTTGTACCATCGTAGACCATGACATAGCCATCGGTAAGTGTGGTATTCTGGTCTCCCAATACGGCACCGAGGAAATAATAGTTGCTGCCGTCCGAAACAAGGATGCCACCCTGATTCTTCTGCAAGACCAAAGTGGTGTCACCGTTCACCGTGCTTGTGGCTGGTGTCAACGTGACAATACCGCTGTTCTTGTTGATGAGCCAGCACCACCATCCAGCAGTGAAGAGACTAGAGGCGCCTGCCTGCGCGATAGAGGCCGCCGTTGCGGCTGAATTCGAGAAGGTAACAGTCTTGCCACGGTCGCTATCGCTGACGGCCTCGGTTGTGGTTGTGCGGGCATCCACGGATGTCTGCTGCTCCGCAACAGAGAGATGCGTGTTGGCATCTAGGCCCGCATAACCGCTGGCCGCATCCTTTTCAGATTTCAATTGAGTGAGCGATGTGTTATCCACTAGTTGTTTGCTTGTGTTCGTGCCGACAACCGTGGCAGATGTTGGTATCGCGGCGCCCTCAATCTGTACGACCGTTGGATTTGGGTATGAACCGCTGAGGTCGCCACCCGCCGACCCAGAGGCCCCACTGGAAAGCCCGCGCTCTGTGTAATACGAAGTGCCGTCAGTGGCAATCAAAATTCCCGACCCAGTGGCCAACGTGAGGTTTGCGGCCGCGCCGTCAATGTTGTTGCCGTTCCTGTTTACAGTACAGGTGCCGGCACCGACGTTTTGTATGAATACAAACCAGCCGTTGCGCGTCGGCGGTGTCGCCGGCATATTGAACGAGTGAGCAAACCCCGAGTTCATTATCAACAACCAGGCATTGTCCGCCACTACGATGTTGTAATCCGCAGACTTGACGGCAACTCCAACGAGCTGCTGCGGTGAATTCGATGGGAACTGTCCACTCATCTCTTACACCTCTAGAGGTATAATCACTAGTGTAACTGTGACGGCGCTAGTTGCCCCGCTATTGTTCGTGATGTTGTAATAAATCTTTTCAGCCGGTGTGCCGTCCATGTTGGAGCAAATCAATGGCGTCGAGCAAATGAAAGTTTCTGCACCACCAGCTGACAGCAGGACGTCCGTCAAGACTTCGTTCTCGCTCAGTGGTTCCGGTGGCCGGCCAAAAGCCCTACCACTATCCGCTGCTTGCGCAGCTGCGGTCGGATAAAGCTCAACACGGGCGCTGCGGTCCGTGGTGACACTCAGCAAAATAAAACTCTTGCAACCGGGGTTGATGTTGCCAGACTCACTGCTGCCATTGGCTAGGCTGCCCGTGGTCTTAACAATACTCTGCCGCTTGAGCAGTGGGCCGACGATTTGCCATTCGTTTGCCGTGGCATTATATTGCAGGATGTCGCCGTCGGCCGGTGTCCCAGTGATGGGCACTCCCAAGATGCTTGTCGCATCGCTACCACCACTCACCACGTTGCCCTCCCCTACTGTGGGATTGTCTGTTCCGAACCCGCGCCCGACAATGGCAGAGTTCTGGTAAACACGCATGCGAACAAATCCAGGGGCGCCCGCGGCATCTTCCGTGCGACCCCAGTCAGCGGTCTGCTGTGCTGCTGTATAACTCACCGTTGGATTATTCAAACCAGTAAATGTCCTGATTGCCGCATCACCACCACC
>CABMCB010000033.1 GCA_902384455.1 uncultured archaeon | reverse complement strand
GTGACCGATAGTTTTGATACTTGGCTGACTACTTGGAAGAACCAATCGCCGTCGCCGTATGTCTTCAATAGGCTGTCGATAGAGGGTTGCGGTCCGTTTGCCTTTTGTGTGTATAGAGTTACGTCGGATAGAGTGATTGTTTCGCCGTCTGACCAATAGCCGCTGTTTACGGTGTATGTGCCGGTTGAACTCATTTTTGGAATTGTCGCAGGTTTCCTGTAGGCTTCGATTTGCTGGGTGACTTTTGAAGAGAATGTTCCACCATCGCCATAGAGTATCGCCAAGGTTTTGATTTGGATGTCGGCGACGGGGTGACCATTGCCTCCGAATATGACCCAGAAACCACCACTTTGCAGGGCAGTTTTTGTTTCGTCGATGACTATGGGGTCGGTTCCGTCAGAGAAATGTACAGTGAATTGAATCCACGATACGCCTCCTGTTTGAGGTTCGCTTGGAACTGGCGAGCCGTTAGGTGGATGCTGTGTTGGCTGAGTGGTCGGTTGGGTTGGTTTTGTTGTTGGGTTTGTAGAGGGTTTGGGTGTCGTCCATGGATTGTTTTGCGTTGTGTTGTTGTTTGTGTTGCCGTCGTTGTTTTGAGCCGATGATACCGGCTCGAAAGGATTTTTCAGGGATACACCTTGCGGAGTTATTTGAAGGAATGCGACTACGCTAGCAGTGAGTAATATGGCACCGATGATAATGGCAAGTGCTACTGATGTTCTCATTTGGCTTCTACCTTTAATAGCGAAATGAGTAGATTGCCTATTTAGCGCTTATCAAAGGAATTTTTATAACGTAGCGGTTGCTACATATAAAAGGATTTTTAAGCCCAAAAAGCCACTCAGCAAGCTAGGGGAAGAGAGTGAGCGGGGCAAAAAAGAACATAGTCGCCGAAGCACTAAACGGCGTTCTTGAAACGATTTATAAAATTAACCCTGACATTCTGCTTGAAACAGGCTTTCATTTCGAGACCAAAAAAGTCATGGATATGTCCCTAACTGAAGCCGCGCAGTATCTCAAAGAAGTCACAACCTTCACTGAGAAAGTTCTATCCTACCAAAAAGCCATTGGTCTGTTAGTTGGCTCACTGGATAAGGTGTACGATTCAGTGGTTGAAGAGAATACAGTGGCAATAGAAATTACCCCTGAAAAGGTCAGGGAAAAAGACCAACAGGTCACTAAAATAGTAAAAAAACAGCAAAGTCAAAAAGTGGAGAAAAAGAAATCAACGGGAGAGGATGAAGATTGGGAAGAAGAAGAAGAGTGGTAATTCCACCGTTTTTACAAACAGCCGCCGACACAGTTTTAGTAGCCCTATTTTTCATGGCAGTCTCAGGCATCGTTTGGGCTGTCGACGTACTGTTCAGGAAAGTCACCGAAAGGATGGCAAAAAATAAGGGTGAAAAGAGATGAAAAACCTCGCTAGTTTAATGCTGTTTGGCAAACCGCCAACAGACAAATCCTCAGCGCTGTCCGCAATCATGCAGTATGTTGGAGACGACAACGAAGACGACAACACTATTTTCTTGGACACCTACGGCTACCCAGAAATCAACGAACATGACATACGAAAAGGCAACGTCGAAATCTGCCTCGGTTGGTTCATGCCCCATGACCCAGCTACCGAAGCGGCATGGTACCTCATAACCAACATCAGCGTACCCAACTACGAAAAATACCATAAACAATACCTGAAGCGGCAAAAGATAATCGAGCAAATGCTGACGAAGGAAACAGAAAAAGTCAAACTCAACGCCAAAGAAATGCGGGTCCTAAGACGTATTGCCGAATCCAAAGTTAAGAAACCAAGACTACCGAAAATCTGCAACGAAATCGTTCTCCATGACCTCAATAGCAATTTTGACTACAACTTCCGCACAAAAATTCGAGACTTTGGCTACTGGCAAGAACCCCCAGCATACGACCGAAACCACGGAGCTAAGCCCTACTGGATTTATGCAGACCACCATGTCGATAAAAGAGCCGTAATCCGCCACTACCTCAAGAACCTGCCATACAGAACCAGAAGAAACGCAGACATGTGGCTAAGCAGAAAAAGCAGAGTCTACCGGCGCATTCAATATTGGAGACGCGACCGTGAAATGAAAGCGCTATTTGACCCAAACAGCAAAAAGAACCGAAAAATCCGCGAGCAAGCGGAACGTAAATGGACAGAGTAGCATCCGCTACTTTTTTCTATTTTTTGGGTGTATCTTATGACCAAAGAAGACGCAATCAGTAAAGAGCTAACACAGCTTTATCGAGAAAGATGCAACGGCATGAATGTTTTTGCCAAATTCCCAGCGGACCTGTATGAACAGCTAAAAGCGCTCGGCAAATTTCAGGTCGAATATCATGAAAAAGAGATGGAAAAAGAGAGGCACCATCGATTGAAAAGGATGCATCCGGGCGAGTACGACGAACACCTGCTCGCAATGGATAAAAGGATGTTGGAAAAGATTGAGAACGCTAAAATCGCAGATGGTGACTTTTTGCTGTTTTTTACCCCTCTTGAGGCAGAGCATTTCAACTGCTTTGTTAGCAGTGGGGCACGGCACCAAAGGATGCTTAAACTGAGGCAGGCTAGGGCAGAACATCGCCTATTTACCAAAGAAGAGAGAGCTATCGGAAAAAAGAATGGTCAAATCTGGGAGATTGCAAGCAAAGCACTTACAGTCGCCTTGCCGAGAGGAAAAAAGTAAATGCCAGTTTTTGACCCCAAAGTCCTACCTAATTGCTCAAAAAACCCTCAAGCAACTCTAAAGAGTGATTGCGGAATGTGTGATAACCTGACTTCGGTAGGCATCTACAACAGCACAGAGTTAACAGTTACATGTAAAGACGTGCCTCTAAAACCAAAAATTCTCCTAACCTGCCCCATGACCACTAACAAAGAAGTCGACGCCGCGGTCGACTGCATAAAGTGCACAAAATTCAAAGGACTAACATTCTATGGGCAGACCAAAATTAATCTGATTTGCAGTTTTGGCGAAAAACTGCCACAATCTTTTATGTGTATGAAGTGCGCGACGCTCATTGATGACCCTGAAGAGCAGGTTTGGGCTGAAGCATACCGCGACTATCACAAAAGCCAAGACATCGTCTGCCATAAGTGCGCCGGTGTTGAAGGTCCACCTTTTGTGTACCCCGGGGAAGAGCACGATATGGACCTCGAAGAGACTGAAGAGTAGCGTTTGCTACATTCTCCATTTGTTATGGTAGCGATTGCTACTTATAATTGGTTTTAAATACTAGTTGCAACCAACAAACTGCCGAGAGAGCGGTTCAAATGGGGACAATGACATCAAACGAAATCATCGGCAAAAGCGTTGAGGAATATGTAGCGCCGAAAGTCGATGGCACAGTTATGACAGAGAAGCACAGCCCCTTTGATATAAAGAACCACACTAAGCTGTTTGAGGTAAAAAGCTGTTTTAATTTGGTGAAGCATCGCCTAACTAAGGCGGGCGAACAGCAGTATGAATCAGGGCGGCTCGTTATTTACATCAGTAGTCATGCTCGTTTTAAAGATGAAGCTGAATGTATGGGTTTAGAGCCGCTTTATTATTTTGTTTTAAAGGGACGCGATGAGCACACCCAATGGTACTCAATGCGTGAAAAAGTGTTATCGTGGAAAGAAGTTGATGAGTTACTAAAAAAAGGCAAATTATCACACAGATACGATAATGCCGACCATATAAAATTGCGTCTTTCATTGATTTTTCCACAGTTATGTCTTCCAGCACCACACACATAAAATCGTTACTGGAAAACCTTTTAAGCAAATGCTGTTTATAGTAGGAGCTAAGCGGTTGCACGACGTACAACTCGCAGAGAGTGGAATAAACAGATATGCTAAACAAGGATTGGAGACGAATACTGTCACCCGAATACATACCTGAGCCAGTAATGTTTCGGGAGAACCAATTGGCAGAACTCGCAAAAGGCATCCAAGACGAATCACCATGCGGAAAAGTTTTAGAGGGCGAAAAAAGCACAGGTAAATCAACCACACTCAAAAAGCACCTTGAAATTGTCTCTCAAATACCCGGTCACGCCGTCTTGTACATGTGCACAATCTCAGCACCACTAACCGATTTCACCATCGCCGTCCAAAAACCGCTGGGAAGAAAACTATACTACCGTGAAAACGCTTTTCATGCACTCCAATACCTCCCAGAGAAACACATCCACTTTGGCATTGACGATACGCAGAATGTGGTTGAGCGCAAACGCTTCAGCCCCTTCTTAAAGGAACTGTACGAAAAATGTGTCATGTATGATAAAGCGCTACACCTTTATTGTGCTGGCACCAAGCCATATCCAAGCTTTTTAGAACGCATCGAAACCGATGTTCAATCAAGATACAAATTTCAACCCGTCTTTTTCCCGTACTATGATGCAGTCGAAATCAGAGACATCCTCAAACAGCGCCTTGAAAAAATTGGCATGGAATACGACCCCGGCGCAATCAGCTTCATTTCGACCAAAATCAAGGCACTAAGTTCAGACCTGAGACTAGGGCTAGACGTCGTAAAAAGCGCCATTGAAATATCACAGGGTATGAAACCCATCAGCCCAGAAGTCATCGAACTAGGATGGAATAAAACCAAAGTAGTCTTCTGGAAACAACAACTCAGAGCAATGGATGAAGCAATCAGAATCATGCTCTTTGCAGTAACAGCAGTAGCACAAGTTACACCCGTCCTGAACGAAACCAGAACCATACGGGTCCAGCAAATCCTCGCGTACTATAGGTCATATTGCAAACGCGAAGGAATAGAACCTGTCTACAAGCAGAGAGCAAGCTACTTCTTAAAACGCCTTGAAGAAAGCGATTGGATAACATTTGTGACTACTGCAAGCCATGGACGCTATGGACTTGATACAGAATACACCTACGAAATGAACCCCGATACAGTCATGTCAGCGCTCAAAGAGCTAGACTACAGCCCACTTGAAAACGTCAACGAAGCGACAAGACTTGGACCAGACGACCACCACATACTCGGATTCACTGGCATCAAAAAAGACAAACAACCGGGAGTCCAAGCAACACTATCAACCCCAGAGGTTCCAGCACCACCCTCCATAAT
>CABMCB010000032.1 GCA_902384455.1 uncultured archaeon | reverse complement strand
CCGAAATCTTCGTCAACCACAACCACAACGACAACTACACCCACGACAACAACGACTAAGACAAACACTACGACAACTACAACCACGACAACTACGACCACAACAACAATTCCAGAAGGATCCACCACAACAACGTCCTCAACTACGTCCACCACAACAGGACGACCCGGCGGACGCGGTCACAAAGATTTGAATGTTGATGCGGTAAACGTTGATGCGCGCGGATACTGCGTTAATACTGCAGTGAAAATCACTACGACAAACACCAACAATGTTCCTCTGTCAGGAGTAACTGTTAAAGTCCGCCTGAACGGTGCGGTAGAGTTCTCCGGCACAACAGACAGCAACGGCGAATACACTTTCACGCCCAAGTCAACCGGAGACTACGAAGTTAGCGCATCCACCACAGGTTACACCGACAAGAGCATAACAGTTACGGTAAAGAACTGCGCTGTTACAACAACAACAGTTGCTCCGTCGACGACAACTAGCACAGTGCCCAAGGCCACAACGACAACCAAAAGAGAAGGCACATGCTACGACGGCGTACTAAACCAAGGAGAAACTGAAGTAGACTGCGGAGGACCAAACTGCAACCCATGCACTCCTCCAATACCAATCCCAACGACCACCACAACTGTAAAACCAGCGCCTACGACCACCACTACAGTGCCGTCAGCGCCAGTCACAACGACGACTGTTGCTCAACCTGAGCCTCCATCCGGAGGACTAGGAATGGGAACAATCCTGATTATCATAATAGTACTATTGATAATCGGCGGCATACTGGTACTCCTCCTAAAGAAAGGAGGCGACAAAGGGTCGTCATAAAAACCCTTAAATTGAGGGGGAGCATTGCTCCCCCTTCCCCATGTTTTCTTTCTCCCGTCTCTTATCTTTCATCCTACTTCTGTCTACACTACCGTACGCATCAGCCCAAAGTCTGCCCGCAGGAACATGTTCACCGCATGTGCTAATGGGGCTAATAAAACACGGTTAAACCATACCAGAAACAGTAGACGCGGAAATCTCAATACTATCCGGCCCACTCAAAAACACTACAGCAACAAGTTACGCCGGATACACGCCCACAAACGGCTTGCTGAGTTTTCAGTTAGCGAATCTGCCGGGAGCTGACGGTAGCGTGTGCGTGCAGGCGGGCGACAGAATCCAGGTTACCGTTCGCGCAGACGGCGCAAGCGGAGTATGGTCGGGAGTCAGGTCAACAAGGTCTGACGCTTCTTCGTTTGGCGTAATCAACTTAGGCGAAGGCAATGCTGAGCTGCCGGTCGAACCTGAGCCTGCGACAACCCTGCCGCAGCCTAACTCCCCTAACACAGAGTCTACAGCGGCTGAAGAAGGTTCACCTATCCCCATGTTTGTAGTAGGCGCCGGAGTGCTGTTGCTTTTTGCCGGCGTCATCTTAGGGGCCGCTTCAGTGTGGCTTTACATGAAAAAGAAGCCTGAAGAATAAACCCCCTTTTATTACTCTGTTTCCTATTGGGTTGTCGTATGACGGACGTAGACGAGCTTGTTCGAAGCGTGGCTAAAGCATCAGGCTGCAGCGAGAAGGAAATCCGCGAGAAGATGCGCGAACGCCGCGAACGGACACACGGCCTCCTCTCCGATTACGGCGCTATCTATGCGGTCGCCAAAGAGTTGGGCGCAGATTTAAACGATTCCGGTGATGGTTCACACAAATCAAAAGGATTCAAGGCGCCTCCTCTGACAAAGCTCTCCGACGTCAAACCCTCGCCGTCAGTTAATGTCGTCGGACGTGTTAAGGCGGTTTTTTCCCCTAAGGAGTTCGGTAAGAAGGATGGTTCGCGGGGTGTTTTTGCGAGCGTCGTGTTGATGGATAAGGGCGGCGAGAGGCGGGTTGTTTTGTGGGATAATCGCGCTGAACTGGTAAAGTCCGTTCGCGTGGGGGATGTTCTTTTGGTGAGGAATGGTTACAGTAAAGATAATAATGGCGCAATTGAGATTCATGCCGGCTCTAGCACTACGGTCTCGGTTAATCCTAAAGACGAGGGAGTTGATTTGCCGGACGTCCATGAGAAGGTGATTGACGTGGCCGCGTTGGAGGCGGGCAATCCTTCCGTCACTGTTGTGTGCCGTGTGGCATCTTATTACCCGCCGGTCGAGTTCGCACGTTCAGACGGCACAAAAGGAAAGCGCGCGTCTTTTATCGGCGAAGACGAGTCCGGCAAAGTCAGAGTAGTACTGTGGGATTCGGCGGCGGATCTGCAGTTGAAAGTCGGAGACACAGTAAAAATCGAGAACGGCTACACCCGCGCCGGATTCGGCGGAACCGGAGTGGAACTACAAGCAGGAAGCCGAAGCAGAGTCGAGCACTCCAATAAAAAACTAAAACTCCCGTCAATAAAGGAAAAGAAAGAAAAAATCACTGTCGCAGAAATAGAATCAAACGCAAGCGGATTCAACATAGACGGCCGCGTCCTTCAGGTGTATCCTCCGCGGGAGTATTCTGGGGGTCGTATGGCTTCTCTTGTTGTTGGGGACGCGACTGGGAGCATCCGCGTAGTATTGTGGGATGATAAGGTCGTGGTCGCAGAAGTTTTGAAGGCGGGTGACGGAGTCAGAATCATAAATGCTTACAGCAAAAGCAACCTCACCAATGAGCCTGAAGTCCACATAGGCAAGTACGGCACTCTGAGTCAGGCAAGCGACGTGGATGCTCCGTTGGCCGCCGACATTAAGGCGGCGTTGGCGCAGGAAAAGGACATTGGGGAGCTGGAGAACGGCGACAAGAACGTCCGCATATCCGGCGTAATAGTCGAGGTTGAGGATAGGCCTTGCGTTTACGCGAGCGATGATGGCAGTCCTAATCTTGTGGTTAGTTTGGTTGTTGAAGATGAGACTGGTAACGTCCGCGCCGTCGCATTCAGGTCTTCGGCAGAAAAGATTTTGGGTATTGCGACCGGTGATGCGGTGGCTTTGATTGAGAAGAGCCAGGATGAGCTGGCGCCTATTGCTGAAGCGAAGGAGGCTCTTTTGGAGAAGCCGGTTTCTTTGTTGGGGCGCGTGAAATACAACGACTTCTCAGACCAATTGGAGTTCATAGTGGACTCCGTCTTTTTGGCGGAAGGCGAAAAGGAGTCTGACGAAGAAATCCTCACTTAACCCATCAATAGAAGAGTCAAATCCCTCAACGCAGGTCCGGCGCCCAAAACGAAAACCGCAAGCTTAATCACCCTGCGGCCAGTTTCGTCGTCGGCCATTTCTTTGTCTATGACGTAGAGCGCGGGCAGCACTACGGCGAGCTTGAGGGGAAACATCACTGCGGCTGTTCCGAAATTGTGTATGAGGAGGTTGGGCAGGACGTGCTGTTCCAAATGGCCTTTCAAGTCGACTCCTACGTATGTGGCTGAGGCGTCAAGCAGGTGGGCGGCTATGACGAGCCAGTTTCCTTCTCTTCTTACAAACTGAATTTTCCATACGGAGGCAACGCTGAACACCAAGACTGAAAGCAGAAGGAAAACAACCAGCGCGAATCCTATCGAAGCATAGTCCTCGGCGCTACCCAAGATAAGAACCACGTTATACAAAGAAAACAAAAGTCCTACGGCGGCCATCGGCTTATAGTACGGTATTTTGAAGCGGCGTTGAATTAGGACTGAAGCGTAAAGTATCGCCGCGGTCACCGCGAACATAGTAAGAAATATCGTGGGGGAAACAAGGTAGAAGTTGTGGGGATACTCGCCGGACAGAGCGTACACTCCCAGTTTCCTGTCCACAAGTTCGCGGGTGGTGGCGCCGAATATGACGAAAGGGGCGAGCGCATAAACGAAGGGCTTATCGAACTTTACGCCCGTTCTTTTCACCACCGGTATGACCAAATACAAAAGCGCAAGGCCGAGTATGATGCCGTATGTGGGCGTGTCCACCCAATCGTACCCCGGTACGACAAAGCGCTGGTATAGGAAATCGGCTGCTGCATCCAACATGACAACCAAATTGTTTTTAAACCATAAATGCCTATACTTTTCTCGTTGCCCGGCAGAGACGGAGAAGTCGAATTCTCCGCTCATAGGACGTCTTGTAATGAGAGTCGGGCAAGGCGTTCTCAAAGTATTTAAACTCGGGATACAAAATCCTCTTTCCGTCTCTCAGATTTCACACTCACACAATGGCAAAAACAAACAAACCCCACGCAGGGTCGCTCGCCTACTTACCTCGCAAGAGAGTTAAGAAAATAAGCCACCGCATAAAGAACTGGCCTAAAAGCGACACTCCCATGCCGCTGGGGTTTGCCGGATACAAAGCCGGAATGACCCACGTCATGGCCACAGACAACCGGAAAAACACTCCGACTTCCGGCCTCGAAATTTTCATACCCGTAACCGTCATCCAAATTCCTCCGCTGTTCGTCGTCGGAATCCGCGCCTACTCGCAAGGATACGGCGGCAAACCGTCAGCTACTGAAGTCTGGGCGGAAAAACTCCCTGAAGACCTCAGCAGAAGCGTGCCGGTCGCCAAAAAGCCGAACACAGCGAAAAAACTCGCCGCCCTAAAGGAGTCGGCCGACCAATACACTGAAATCCACTTGATTGTTGCCACTCAGCCGTCCAAGATACCTTTCGCGCGCAAAAACCCTGACGTAATGGAGTTGGCTATCGGCGGAGACGTCGCGGCGCAAATCGCATATGCTGAAGGCGTCTTAGGGAAGGAAATCAGCGCTAAAGAACTATTCAAGGAAAACCAGCACGTCGACGTCGTATCAGTCACCAAAGGCAAAGGATTCCAAGGCGTAATCAAACGTGCAGGCACACGCCAGCAACACCACAAAAGCACCAAAAAACGCCGCCACATAGGAAGCGGCGGAGCATGGGTGCCAAGCAGAAAAGTCTACACAGAACACCAACCCGGCCAACTAGGATTCCACGGCCGAGTCGAACTAAACAAAGTAGTCCTCAAGCTGGGCGAAGACGGAACTGAAATAACGCCCAAAGGAGGATTCCTCAGGTACGGCCCAGTGCAAGGCCCCTACGTACTTCTCCACGGAAGCATACCCGGCCCGGCCAAACGTCTCGTCCGCCTGACTCAACCTAGAAGAAAAGCCAAAGAAGAATCATACACAATCACCAGAATGAGCACGCACTCACCGCAATGACGAAATTACACAGCATCGAAGGCGCCTCAAAAGGCACAGTAAACCTGCCTGCAGTATTCAAGACGCCCTACCGCCCAGACGTCATACAACGCGCAGTAATAGCCCAACAATCAAGCAGACGCACACCCTACGCGCAATACGAACTAGCCGGCCGCCACACAAGCGCAGAATACTACGGCCAAAGAAAAGAAGGCGCCCGCATAACAATGAACAAAAGCATGAGTCGCCTTCCCCGCATCAAACCAGGCGGAGGAGGACTCGGCCAAGTACGCGGCGTATCCCAAGCAAAAGCCGGACCCAAACTTCACGCCCCAAAAGGAACCGACTACACAAAGAAAATAAACAACAAAGAAGCACAACTCGCACTAAAGTCGGCAATAGCGGCCACATCCAACATCGACCTCATACTACAAAGAGGCCACAAGGTAAGCGAAGTCCCCGAAGTCCCGTTGGTCGTCGAAGATGCATTCGAATCATTAAGCAAAGCCAAAGACATACTCGCAGCATTCAAGAAGCTAGGATTAACCGCAGAAATAGAGCGCACCAAAACCAAAACAACCGGCTCATCACACGGCGTAAGCCGCGGAAGAGTAAAACGCACCAAAAAAAGCGTCCTCATAGTAGTAGGCCCCAAATCAAAAGTCCTCAATGCGGCCACAAACATACCTGGTGTGGACGCAGTAGAAGCGACAAGTCTGACTGTCGAAGACGTGGCTCCCGGCGGCAAAGCCGGCCGGCTAACCGTCTGGACTCAGTCAGCGCTCAAGCACTTACCAACGCAACATGGAACCCAATAAAGTAATACTTTACCCCCTAATGGGCGAGAAGGCGACGTTACTCAGGGAAAAATCCAACGTGCTCACTTTCATCGTAGACAAAAAAGCGACGAAAAAAGACGTGAAAGAGGCAGTAGAAACCCTCTACAAAATCACCATCCAGGAAATAAACGTAATGGTGACGTCAGAAGGCCTAAAGAAGGCTCACGTCCGGCTGTCTCCAAAGGACTCCGCAGAAGAAGTCGCAAGCCACTTCGGCATAATCTAATAAAACAAAAATGGGTAAACGATTAATCACGCAACGGCGCGGCGCAGGAAACCCCCGCTTCCTAAGCCCAAGCTCCAGGTACCTCGCCAACATCGAATACCCAAAAATAAACTACGAAACATTATCCGTCGGCCAAGTCATAGACTTAGTGCATGACGCAGCGCGCTCAGCCCCCATAATGAAAGTAATACTAGACGGAAACTTCTCAGAAACACTACTAATAGCCCCCGAAGGCATATCAGTCGGCCGCATGCTCCAGTTCGGCAGAGGCGCAAATGTCGCAGCAGGAAGCGTGCTGCCCATAGAAACCATCCCAGAAGGGACGGAGATATACTGCATCGAAATCAGGAAAGGAGACGGAGGCAAGCTGGTGCGCTCATCCGGAACATTCGCTCAAGTAGTATCCCACGACAGAATACTGAACTTAACCGAAATACGGCTCCCCTCAAAGAAAACAATCCACATAAAAAACGGCTGTCTAGCCACAGTCGGCAGAGTCGCCGGAGGCGGACGCAAAGACAAATTGATGGCTCACGCAGGACAGATGTTCTACGCCAAGAAAGCAAGAGGAAAACTCTGGCCAGTCGTCAAAGGCAGAGCCAAAAACGCAGTCGACCACCCGCACGGAGGAGGACGCCACCCGCACGTCGGACGGCCAACCACAGTTTCACGTGACACGCCCGCAGGAAGAAAAGTCGGTCACATCGCTGCAAAACGCACAGGTAAGAGGAAGAAGTAAAAATGGCGCGCAAAGAATTCACCTACCGAGGCAAAACAATCGAAGAACTAAAGCAGCTCCCGCAGGAGGAGATGGTGGCGCTATTGCCCTCCCGCGTACGCAGAAACTTCAAGCGCGGACTTAACGCTCAAAGCAAAAAATTCCTGTCTGAAGTCAAAAAAGCAGCGAAAAACCCGGTCGAAGGCGGAAAACCAGTAGTCATAAAAACACACTGCCGCGACTTCCCAGTACTGCCGGCAATGGTCGGACTCACAATCGGCGTATACAGCGGCAAAGAGTTCATAAACGTCGAAATCAACCCCGAGATGATAGGCCACTACCTCGGAGAATTTTCAATAACCTGCAAGCAGGTCAAACACAGCGCACCCGGAATCGGCGCAACCAGAAGCAGCATGTTCGTGCCGCTAAAGTAAAGCAAAAATGGAGCTCAAATACTCAAACACAATCAAAGACGCATCAAAGGCGGCGAAAGCCCAGCTGCGCGACCAAGACATAAGCTTCAAAGACGCCACAGTCTACTGCAAAAAACTAAGGGGAATGAAAGTCTCAGACGCCACAACATACATCACAGCAGTCACAGAAAAAAACGTAGCACTACCATTTCCAATACACCGAAAAGGAATAGGCCACAGAAGCGGCCAACCCAAAATCGGCAAATACCCCATCAAAGTCGGAAAGAGAATGCTGGAGCTACTTACAAACTTAGCGGCAAACGCAGACTTCAAGGGGCTAGACGCCGAATCACTCACAATCACACACATACAAGCTCAAAAAGGAGTAGACCGCGTACGCAGACGACCTAAAGGCCGCTGGCACGGTTGGGCTCGCCAGTATGTGAGCATCCAGGCGGTTGCGGAGGAGAAGAAGTAAAATGGCAATGGAGAAACACTTCATTCAGGAAGGAGTCATACGAAGCCAAGTTGAGAAATACCTCCACGACGAACTCAACCGCGCGGGATACAGCGGAATCAACATACAAAAGACTCACCTAGCCACCCGCGTAATACTCTACGTTGAAAAGCCCCCGATAGTAATCGGAAAGAAGGGCAAACGCATAAACAAGCTAACACGCGCTCTCAAAGAAGACTACGGAATAGAAAACCCGGTCATAGACGTACAGCGCATAGAACGCCCAACACTCGACCCAAACATAGTCGCCAGAAGAATAGCCGTCGCACTAGAACGCGGAATGAACCGCCGACGCATAGTCTACAAGGCACTACGCGCAATAATGATGTCCGGCGCCCGCGGAGTCGAAATCCAAATCGGCGGAAAACTCGCCGGCAAAGGAGGCCGAAGCCGCTCGGAAAAATACTTGGAAGGATACATGAAGAAGGCCGGCGACTCAAGCAAGCTCGTCAAGATGGGGAAGACGCAGGCTTTCGTGAAAAGCGGCGTAATCGGCGTCAGCGTGCGCATAGTTCCCCCAGAAATAACGTTCCCCGACCAAATCAGAGTCATACAGCCTGAAGCCCCGCAAGAACCAGCGGCTGCCGCAGAAGCTCCAGTAGCGGAAACAGCTGCCGACGCAGTCAAAACCGCCTCTGAAAAGCCGAAGACGCGCAAGCGGGCCGCCCCCAAGAAGAAGGAGGCGTCTGAAGGCGAAGCAACGGCGGAACCCAAAAAGAGGGCGCCGAGGAAGAAGGCGGTAAACGCCGAAAAAGCCCCCAACGCGGGAGAAGAACCCAAGGAAGAAACTCCTGCGGAACAAGCAAGCAAAGAAGAAGCTTAAATAACCGAACCCTCCATAAACTATAACCCTCGCCAATGGCCCAACTGAAATCAACAGCAATCCGGGAGATGTCTGACGACGACATGAGCCTGCAGATTACGGAGCTGAAAAAACAGTACATGAAGATAAAAGGGGCATTAAAAAGCGGCGGCGTACCTGAAGACGTCGGAAAAGCCCGCATACTACGCCGCAACATAGCACGCATACTCACCATACAAAAACAAAAAGCCCACGGAGAGGTGAAAAAAACTCAGAAATGAGGGACCCTAAGACCGGACTGCCCGAAGAACTCGGCGTATGGGACGAGATTTCCTACGTCGGGCAGAAAATCCGCGTCCGCAGCGACAAACGCCGCTACGGCAAATACGTCACAATAGTCGACGGGTTCCAAAACGTGGACGTCAACAAAATAGCAAAAGAACTAAAAACAAAACTCGCCTGCGGCGGAACCTCAAAAAACAACATAATAGAACTCCAAGGCGAACACGTAAACCGCGCCAAAAACGTCCTACACGACCTCGGATTCTCCGAGGACATGATAGAGACGGCATAAAACGCCGAAAAAAAACGGCAAAACAACAACTCATGATAACCCCCCAGAACGTGCTTAAGCACGAACTGATCGGCCTAACAGCGGAGATAAGCTCCCCTCAAGGCCGAAGGGGATACGCGCCAGCGCAGGGCATCATCGCGGACGAAACCCGCGAAACGATAACCCTCAAGTGCGCAGACGGAACGACCCGCTCCTTCCCCAAGAAGGAAACAGTCCTCCGCCTAACGCTGCCGGAAGGCGCGACAGTGGAAGTCGAAGGCCGCCTGTTAGCGGGCCGGCCGGAAGACCGCATAAAAAAGAAAATACGCATCACAAACTAAGATGGCAACAGGAAAAGTCTCCAAAGCCCCTAAGGCAAAAGCCGAATCCGCCAAGAAAACGCAGGTTCAGGCGGCGAAAGACAAAGTTCTGCCTACGCGAGGCCTCATACTCGAAGGAGTAGTCGTATCGGACAAGATGGAAAACACCGTCATAGTGCAGCGCGACTACTACGACAAGTCCAAGAAGTACGAGAGGTACTTCCGCAAGAGAAGCCGCATTCCCGCGCACAAGCCGCCTGAGATTAACCTTAAGGTCGGCGACAAAGTCCGCATAATGGAGTGCCGCAAAATCAGCAAAACGAAGAACTTCAAAGTAATCGAAAAACTCTAAGATGGCCAAGCCAATGGGCGGGATGCCCAAGAACATCCCCCTCGGAAAGGCGGTGACCGCCCGAATAAGCCGTGCCCTACCCGTGGGAGCGCAACTGACGTGCGCAGACAACACCGGCGCAAAAGAAGTGGAAATCATCGCAGTCAAAGGATACAAAGGCGTGCTAAACCGAATGCCGTCGGCAGGAGTAGCCGACATGGTAATCGTATCAGTCAAAAAAGGCCGCCCCGACATCAGAAAGCAGGTGTTGCACGCAGTCATCATAAGGCAGAAGCGCGCTTACACACGATACAACGGAGTTAAAATCAAGTTCGCCGACAACGCGGCAATAATCGTCAACGAAGACGGAATGCCGCGCGGAACAGAAATCAAGGGACCAGTAGCCCGCGAAGCCGCAGAACGCTGGGTGAAAGTAGGGCCCATATCCAAAATCGTAATCTAAACACTCAATACCATGAAGCAGCCAACATCATCACAACCGCGCAAACAACGCGTATGGGCCCGCGACGCCCCACTGCACAAAAAGCAGAAGATGGTAGTCAGCAGCCTAAGCGCAGAACTACGCAAAAAATACGGCCGCCGCTCCCTTCCAGTGCGGAAAGGCGACGTAGTCAAAGTGCTGTCCGGCTCATTCAAAGGCGTTTCAGGCCAAGTTACCCGAGTAGAACTGAAAACGCTGAAAGTGTATGTCGCCGGAGTCACAGTAAAAAAGAGCGACAACACGGACGTGGAAAGGCCGCTTCGTTCCAGTCAGCTTCAAATCACCGAATTAGAGCTTGATGACGCCCAACGCCGCGAAATGTTGGAGCGCACCATGAAGACAGAAAATGCACAGTAAAAGAATAGCTACAGGTTACGGAAAAGCAAGTAAATGGGTGACGACACCTAGGAGTCCCCACGCTAAAGCAGACAGCGTACCTTTACTCTCGCTTGTGCGCGACTACATCTGCTACGCCGATAACGCCCGGGAAGCAAGAAAAATCATTGTGGACGGGTCAATAACAGTGGACGGCGTAGTCCGCCGCGACCCCTCATTCGGAGTCGGCGCACTAGACATACTACTCATACCCGCACTACAAGCCGCATACCGGATAGTGCCCGGCCAAAAAGGACTCCGCCTACAGCCCGTGGACAAAGCAGAAACTCACCTTAAGCCCCGGAAGGTAACCGGCAAACGCGTAACACCCGGCGGAAAAATCCAATACAGCTTCCACGACGGATACGTCATCGCCTCTACAAAAGGCGAATACAAAGTCAAAGACACCGTCGTATTCGACGTTTCAACAGGGCACATAAAACACCACATACCCTTCGCAGAAGGAAAAATAGCGCTCGTAACACACGGCCGCCACAAAGGGCAGGTGGGCGCGATAACGTCGATTATTCCGTCGACAGTCACGCGCAAGTCCCTGACTTCGATTGGAAGCATACAGACGCTCACAGACTACATAATCCTAGTGGGGGACGACAAAACCACATTTAAGCTAAACTAAGATGTCAGAAAAAACCAACCCAATGCTGCTGCCGCGCCTGGAGAAAGTCGTGCTTAACATAGGTGTGGGAGAAAGCGGAGAACGGCTCGTAAAAGCAGAAGCCTTACTCACCAAGCTCACAGGCCGCAAACCAGTTAGAACAGTCAGCACAAAGCGAATACCCCAATGGACCCTGCGCAAAGGAGAGCCCATAGGGTGTAAAGTCACACTCCGCGGAAAACCCGCCGAGGAAGTACTCAAACGATGCCTGTACGCCAAAGACAACGTATTAACCGCATCGCACTTTGATGCAAGCGGAAACCTAAGCTTCGGCATACAGGAATACATCGACATACAAGGAATCAAATACGACCCCGACATAGGAATATTCGGCCTAAACATCTGCGCCACAATAGAGCGCCCCGGAGGACACGTCAAACGCCGGTCGCTGCGCGCCTCAAAAATCCCGCAAAAAGCGCGCCTAACCCCAGAAGAATCCATAGAATTCATGAAACAAAAATTCGGTGTAAAAATTGGAAGCGAAGACTGAAACACCCAAAAAGCCCTCAAAGGCCGCCAGAGACTTGGCATGCACAACCTGCGGTTCAACATCAGGCCTGATACACAAGTACGGCCTGAACATTTGCCGGAGATGCTTCCGTGAGGTTGCCACAAGCATCGGATTCAAAAAATTAACTTAAAATGGAAGGACTTAAACTTTTCGGGCGGTGGGACTTTGAAGGCGTTGAAGTCCAAGATAAGGCCTTGGCGAAGTACATTGATATCCAGCCTATTTTTGTGCCTCACACTCACGGTCGCCACAGCAAGAAGCAGTTTGCGAAATCCAGGATTAACGTTGTTGAACGCTTGATCAACCGCATGATGCGTTCCGGTCAGGGTACTCGGAAGGTCGCGGGGAAGTTCATTCGCGGTGAAGGCGCTATGGGGAAGAAGCAGACTACCGTCAACATAATCCGCGAGGCTTTCGAAATCATAGAGCAGCGGACTAAAAAGAATCCTGTGCAGGTTCTCGTAGACGCCGTATCCAAAAGCGGACCTCGCGAGGAGACCACAACAATCATCTACGGAGGAATCCGTTACCACCAGGCAGTCGACGTGAGCAGCCAACGCCGCGTGGACTTCGCGCTCAAATACCTGAGCTTAGGGGCGTTTGCGGTAGCCTTCAACAGCAAGAAGTCCACCGCCGAATGCCTTGCAGACGAAATAATCTGGGCAGCCGCCGCCGACCAAAAGTCTTACGCAATCCAGCGGAAAGACGAGACAGAGCGCATAGCCCAGTCATCAAGATAGAGGTTCTAAAATGGGACGCAACGAAGAAATAATTAAAAGCATCAACTCCATCATCAACACGCCGGAGAAAATAAGGAACATGGGCATAGTCGCCCACATAGACCACGGCAAAACTACGCTCTCCGACAACCTTCTATACCACGCCGGAATGATAAGCCGCGAAGGAGCAGGAAAACAATGCGCCCTAGACTTCCGTGAAGACGAGCAAGCCCGAGGAATCACAATCAACGCCGCATGCGCAAGCATGGTCCACGAATTCGAAGGCGAAGAATACCTAGTCAACCTAATCGACACGCCCGGCCACGTGGACTTCGGAGGCGACGTAACCCGCGCCATGCGCGCAGTAGACGGCGTAGTAGTAGTGTGCTGCGCAGTCGAAGGCGTCATGCCGCAGACTAAGACAGTCATCAACCAAGCACTCAAAGAACGCGTCAGACCCACACTCTTCATAAACAAAGTCGACCGCTTAGTCAACGAACTCAAGCTTTCCCCAGAAGAACTCCAAAAACGCTTCCTCAAAATCATAGCCGAAGTCAACAAAATCATAAAGATGAAGCAGCCGGAAGGCGTTGACTGGACCGTAAAAGTAGAAGACGGAAGCGTCGCATTCGGAACCGGATTCCACAACTGGGCCATCAACGTACCCCACATGAAAAAAGCGGGAATCACATTCAAAGACATAATAGACTACTGCCAAAAAGGCGAACACAGAATACTCGCAGACAAAGCGCCCGCATACGAAATCATACTAAACATGGCAATCCGCCACCTGCCAAACCCCGCCCAAGCCCAGAAAATAAGGATACCCGCAATATGGCACGGCGACCTAGAAAGCAAACTAGCCCAATCAATGCTCAACTGCGACCCAAACGGCCCACTAGCCCTCATGGTCACAAACATCACCACATTCGACAAACGAGAAGGCGAAGTCGTCACCGGCCGAATGTTCTCGGGCACAATCCACGAAGGCGACACAGTCTACCTTGTGGGCGCTAAAACCAGCGAACGCGTCATGCAAGTCGGCGTATACCAGGGCGCAACACGCCTGAACATACACCAAGTCGCAGCCGGAAACATCATCGCAGTCACAGGACTCAAACATGCCTTCGCAGGAGAATCAGTCGGCAGCGAACCCATGGAGCCATTTGAGGTAATAAAGCACCACAGCGAGCCCGTGGTTACAGTCGCAGTCGAAGCCAAACACATGAAAGACCTGCCGCGCGTAATAGAAGTACTGCGCCAAACAGCCAGAGAAGACCCGACACTCCGCGCAGAAATCGACGAGGAAACAGGCGAATACCTCCTATCCGGGATGGGCGAACTACACCTTGAAGTAGTCACAAACAGAATCAAAGCCACAGGCCTAGAAATACTCACCAGCCCGCCAATCGTCGTATACCGCGAAACAATAGACGGCACAGCCGGCCCCATAGAAGGTAAAAGCCCCAACAAGCACAATAAATTCCAGATAGTTATCGAGCCGGTAGAACCCGGAGTCCGAGACGCAATCCAGGAAGGAGAACTACCTGAAGGGCGCCGCAAAGACAAAAGCAAAGACCTCAGGGCTAAACTCGTGGAGTTAGGCTGGGACAACGAAGAAGCCCGCCGCATAGTCGACATATACCACGGGAACATACTCATAGACAACACTCGCGGAGTCCAGCACCTGGACGAAGTCATGGAACTTCTGATGGACGGATTCGAGCAAGTCTGCAAAAGCGGCCCGCTCGCCAAAGAACCCATGATGGGCCTCAAAGTAAAAATCGTGGACGCAACCCTTCACGAAGACGCCATACACAGAGGACCAGCTCAGATATACCCCGCAATCAAAAACCCCATTTACGCGTGCATACTAAAAGCCAAACCCGGCTTCCTCGAGCCCATCCAGAACATCTGGGTGGACGTCCCGCAAGACTACATGGGCGCAATAGTCCGGGAAGTACAACGCCGCCGAGGAGTCATAGGCCAAATGAACCAAAAAGACGAGCTTATGACAATCGACGGAAAAGTACCGGTCGCAGAATCATTCGGATTCGCAGGAGACATGCGCGGAGCAAGCGAAGGCCACGCCCTATGGAGCACGGAAAACGCCGGCTTCGACAAGCTGCCGCCTGAACTTGCAAACAACATAATCATGAAAATAAGGGAGCGCAAGGGACTCAAGAAGGAGTTGCCTAAGCCCCAAGACTTCATGGAGTAAAACCACCATTATTTAAAGCATCAGAGCGTAATACTAAAACCCACAATAACACTAACAAGAGGAACAACAATGGCTGAAAAACCCCATATCAACATCGTGTTCGTTGGACACGTAGACCACGGGAAATCCACAACTGTAGGACGCCTCCTATACGAAGTAGGCGAAGTCACAGAGCAGCAGCTCAAAAAACTCCGCGACGCTGCGCAAGCAGGCGGAAAGGCAACGTTCGAGTTCGCATGGGTCATGGACAACCTCAAGGAGGAGCGTGAGCGCGGCGTCACCATCGACATCGCCCACAAAAAGTTCCAGACACAGAAGAACTACTTCACCATAATCGACGCTCCCGGCCACAAGGACTTCATCAAAAACATGATAACCGGCGCAAGCCAAGCTGACGCCGCAATCCTCATGTGCGCCGCACCAGAAGGAGTACAACCCCAGACGAAAGAGCACGCGTTCCTCATACGGACGCTCGGCGTACCACAAATAATCATCGCCATCAACAAGATGGACGCCGTCAAATACGACGAAGCAAAATACAAGGCCGTCAAAGAAGACCTTATCAAGCTCCTGAAAAGCATCGGCTACAAGACGGACGAACTGCCCTTCCTAGCCATATCCGCTTACGAAGGAGACAACATAGCCAAAAAGAGCGCCAACATGCCCTGGTACAAAGGCTCAACGCTCCTTGAGGAACTAGACAAACTCAAAGCACCGCCGAAGCCAGTGGACAAACCCCTGCGCCTGCCGGTGCAAGACGTCTACAGCATCACAGGAATCGGAACAGTCCCAGTAGGACGAGTCGAAACCGGCATACTGAAGCCCGGCCAGAAAATCGTCTTTATGCCTTCCGGTAAAGTCGCCGAAGTCAAGACCGTCGAAATGCACCACGAGCAGATGCCAGAAGCCGGACCCGGCGACAACGTCGGATTCAACGTAAGAGGAGTCGGCAAAGGCGAAGTACACCGCGGCGAAGTAGCAGGGCCAGTTGAGCACCCGCCCACAGTCGCAGACGAATTCACAGCACAAATAGTCGTGCTACAGCACCCAAGCGCCATAGCAGTCGGATACACACCCGTATTCCACCTGCACACTGCGCAAGTCGCCTGCACCTTCATAGAACTCCTCAAAAAGATGGACCCGAAAACAGGCGGCGTAAAAGAAGAAAACCCGCAATTCCTGAAAACAGGAGACGTCGCAGTCGTAAAAATAAAGCCGACAAAAGACGTCGTCGTGGAAAGCGCCAAAGACTTCCCACAACTAGGCCGCTTCGCAATCCGCGACATGGGACAAACCGTCGCCGCAGGCATGGTACTTGAGGTCAAGAAGAAGGCGTAAAACGCCTTCTTCCCCCAATTTATTCTCCATGGAGAAGGCGCGAATAATCCTCATAGGAAAAGACGTCAAACAAATAGACGACGTCTGCGGCCAGATTATCGGCATAACCGAGAAGACTGGCGTAGACTACGCTGGACCCGTCCCCCTTCCGACCAAGAAGATGCGTGTGACCACACGCAAGAGCGTTTCCGGAGACGGAACCGCCACTTGGGAACGCTGGGAGATGCGGATTCACAAGCGCGTAATCGAGGTGGACGCCGAGGAACGCAGTTTGCGCCAGATTATGCGGGTGCAGGTTCCTGACGGAGTCCACATCGAAATAGAGCTGACTAAATAGGTTTCTAACGTGGCGTTGAAGGATACGCTGCCGCCAGGCAGAAAACCACCGCATGACGTTTACGCCGTCATAGAGGTTTCTCAAGGCAGCCGCGTCAAATACGAGGTAGATTCCTCAGACACAGTGTTCGTAAACAGGATACTGTTCACAAGCATGTTCTACCCCTTCAACTACGGCTTCATACCGCAAACACTAGACGACGACGGAGACCCCCTAGACATACTGGTCATGGGATACGAACCCTTAGTCCCCAAAGCAGTAATACCCTGCAAACCAGTAGGCGTCCTAATAATGGAAGACGAAGAAGGCGTAGACAACAAAATACTCGCCGTGCCCGCAGCGGAAGTAGACTCCCGCTTCGCAGGAGCCAAAGAAATCAAAGACCTGCCGCCCCACACGAAAGAAGAAATAAGCCACTTCTTCATGCGTTACAAAGAACTCGAACCCGGAAAATGGGTCGACGTCAAAAAATGGGGTCTCGCAGCAGACGCCCGCAAAGAAGTACTGCGCTCAATAGAAGCCTACAAAAAACAAGCAAAAAAGAAGAAACAATAAACAAACCCCGTTTATATTCCCCAACAACGTAAAAATAAAACCTACGTCCGCTCCTGTGGTGTAGTCCGGCCAATCATGCGAGGCTTTCGACCTCGCGACCCGGGTTCGAATCCCGGCGGGAGCAACTTTTTTTTTATTCGCTGAGTAATTAGTGATATACGGCGTTTATTATTATGGAGCAGTCACGTTCGGGTTTGAAGAAAAGGATTTTTTTGTTTTTTCCTTTGGCTATTGTAGTCACTGGTTTGATGCTTTTCGTGCCTGCTGGTTCATTAAACTACTGGCAAGCTTGGTTGTTTATGGGTACTTTATTCATACCCTTTGTTTTTGTGGTATCCTATTTCCTGAAGAATGATCCGCAGCTTCTTGAGAGAAGACTTAGGTTCAAGGAAAGAGAGGCTAAAGAAAAGTCTATAATCAAAATAGCTCAGATGCTCTTTTTCATAGGCTTCCTGATATCTGGGTTTGATTACCGGTTCGGCTGGTCTAACGTGCCTGTTTGGCTTGTTGTCGCATCGGACGCCGTTATTTTCACGGCGTATATGGTTGTTTTCCGCGTGTTTAAGGAAAATAGTTATGCTTCAAGGATAGTCGAAGTCGATAAGAAACAGAAGGTCATCAAAACAGGGCCCTACGCCATAGTCCGGCACCCCATGTATGCGGCGATAATACCCATGTACTTATGCATTCCCCTCGCCCTCGGCTCTTATGTGGGTTTGATTTTTTTCGCTCCCGCAGTCGGCGTAATATTAATTAGAATATTCGACGAAGAGAGGTTACTGCTAAAAGACTTGGAGGGATACAGAGAATACACCCAACAAGTAAAGTATCGATTAATACCTGGCATCTGGTAAACGAAACACTTTTCTATCGCGTTTTCCTTCATTTTGAGATGCTCGATGAAATAAGCCACCTACTTGTTTGGCGTATTTCTTTCGCATGAGCGCATTCATCTCACACATATGCAAAAGGAAAACAGATACAAGAAAATAGACGTCCTGACGCGCGTTGGGACGATGGTGCTGGCGCTATCAGTCCTACTCATAGTCATAATCAAAATCGACCTTATAGGCGGTCTGCCTCGTGGGGGTTTAAGTTGGGTTCTTCTGGTTTTGGCGTGCGGTTACATGGTTCATATTCTGCTGCGGCGCAGGTTCGTTTCTGTATTGTTTGGGTTTCTTTGTCTGGCGTGCGGCGGTTATATGCTATGGTTTTACTCCGGAGATATTCTCCCGGGGCTATTGGTTTTGGCGTCAGGCGCGCTTGTTTTGTATAACCTGATTGTGTGAGGGCCGCTTGGTTTATTAGTGGTCAGAAGTAAGTCTTAACATAACTCTGCAGTATGGTCATGGAGGTTGCTGGTCTGACGAGTTTCCTTTTGGAAAGCGTTAATAGTTTGCCGTCAAGAGTGCTGGAGGGGGACCTTTTTGCCGTCACAGTACTTTTGATTTTTACCTACGTAGTTGTGTTTCTGATAAACAAGCTGACAGGCCTTATCATATTCCTTCTTAAGAAGCTCTTTCTGCTGACGATAGTCACGTTGGCTTTGTTTCAGTTCCTGTTGGGTTTGTCTTCTAAGGTGGCTGCAGAAGGTTTTACTTTAATGTTGGCTCTTATGGGGGGTATAGGTTTGGCTGCTGGTCTTTTGGCTGTGGTCATTGCGTTGTATTCTGCTTTTTATTCTTTCAAGCAGATTGGTTCTGTTTTTAGGATTAAGGGTGCTTCTGCTGAAGCGCAGCCTAAGGTTGTTGAAGCGGCTTCTAAGCCGGCGGAATCGCAGGGGTTGCCTTCTTTTGTCCCTAAAGGTGGCGATAAGAGTGTCGGAGTTATTTTGGTTTATGTCGTGATTGCGGAGTTTGGCGTGTTTTCGTCTTATACTACGCCTCCTCCTGTTGCAAGCGTTGGTTTGGGTTTCTTTGTTTTGTTTTTAGCGGCGGCGTTGCTTTTCGTTCGTAGGAGCTATAAGGAGTACCAGAAGGGGTTGTTCCATTTGTTTGTGGCGTTGGTTTTTGGTGGCGTTCTGTCTGTGTTGTTAGGGCATTTTTGGGGTAATTACTCTGTTGAGCAGCTTCTTTCGTTGGGGTACTTTGCGTCGAATTCGCTTGTTGCTTTGCTTACTGGGCTTTCACTTAGCATATTCATGGGAAGCAAGGGATAGTGTCCTAATTGAATTTGGGTTTGTCTAGGTCTCCGTTTTGGCTGTATCCTGCGCTTTCCCAGTATCCTTTGTAGTCTGTGTTGTTTGACAGCTCTATTTTTGTCACCCATTTTATCCATTTGTAGCCCCATTTTTGCTCCGCCACCAGTTGGAACGGGTATCCGCGTTCAGGCGGAATTGTGGCGTTGTTCATTTTGTACGCCAAGAGTATGTCGTTGTTCAGGATGTAGTCCAGCGGGAACGAGGTGGAGTAGCCGTCGTAGGCGTAGAAAATTATCGTGTTCGCGTCAGGCTTCACGTTGGCCTCGGAAAGCAGGTCCTTGACTTTCACGCCTTCCCAGAGTATGGTCACACTCCAGCCTTCAACGCAGTTTAGGCGCACTGGTTTTGCGTAGCTTGGGTGGTTGAGTACTTCGTCGTATGTGATGTTTTGAGGGTTGTTCACTAGCCCTGAAATTTCAAGTCGGTATGTGCTGATGTTGATGTATTGCGGGCCGTTTATGGAGTTTTCTCTGAAGTCGTTTATGGAGGATAGTTTTTCGCCTTTGTATTCGTTGATTTCTGTGCCGTTAAGCTGGATGGGCTGGTTTTCTAGGCAGCCTGCGATTAGGCATAGTAGTATTGTGACTGAGAACGCCGCCTTTTTATCCATGCTATGTCTTGGGCGCCGTTTTAATATAAAGCGGGCAGTAACCCAAACGAAACCATATTCCTTTATTAAGATTCTCCTTCCTCATTCAATTCCGCTGTTCAAACTATGCCCGACGAAATAAGCCACCTACTATGGACGTACCTGCTGCTCAAGCATCCGCGCATACGGAGTATGAAAGACTTCGCTACGCGGCGAGGGCGGATTGCGTTCTACTTCTTCACTTTTCTGCCGGACCTAGGCAACCTCACGCTTATCCTGACGGCAGCGTGGATTATGACGTCAAACGGACTGCCTTTCATGCCTGGCCCTTCCGCGCAGATGTATCCTCAGGTGCGGGCGGTGTTTGACGGTCCGCTGAAGAACGTCTACTACATCCACCATAGTTATGTGACGTTGGCGGCGCTTACTTTAATCTTCTATGTGGTTTTGAAGCGGGTTTATTGGCCGCTTGTTTTTGGTATGGGGCTTCATATTACGATGGATATTTTCACTCATAAGGATGCGACTGCGTTGAAGCCTTTTTTTCCTTTGTGGGACGTTAAGACGAGCGGGGTTATGCATTGGGGGAGCTTCGAATTCTACGTTATAGAGATAGCGCTTATGGTGGCGTACACTGTTTGGCTGTTCAGAAAGACGCATCAGAAGGCAGTGCCTGATTCAGCTCGTCCTGTACCTTAGGACGGCGGCTAGTCCGCCAAGCGCCTGTAGTTGTTTTCCTGCGTCGCCGTCCGAGTTCATAAGGTGCACAGTGCCTTTCTTGTACCTAACGAGGCCTGATATTTCCTCTAGTTCAGCACGGCGTTCCCTGAAGAAGGTGTCTGTCGCAAGGAGAGTTTCTACGGCTCCTGAGAGCGCGGCGTTTTTGACGTCGTTTAGGCCGTATGAGGCGAGTCCGTCGTCTTTGCCTACGTGTTTTAGGAATTCGTCGAGTAGTTTGATGTCGCGTGCTGCGGATGCGTCTTGGATTATTCGCGTGAATAGTGTTCGTTTCATTACTTCTGAGACGCCGTTTCTGCCATTGCTTCCTATGTTGTCGACGGACGCGTTTTTTGCGGCTTCTGGGAAGTTTTGGGTGAAGTATTCCATGAAGTGGTTTTTCTCGAATCCTGGGCCTGCGATTATGGTTGCGACGACGTTTTCTCTGGTCATTAAGTCTGAAAGTAGTTTTCCTACTTCCGCGTAGTATTCTTTGACGCGGATTTCGCGTCCTCCTGTGTCGTATTTTCAGCCTACCGTGTGGGAGACTTCGTAGTACTGTACTTTGCTTTCCCTGATCAAGGCGACGGTCGCCTCTCCTTCGTCTATAACCGCAATGGCGACCTTGGGCCGGTGCGCCTGTTTTTCCGCCTCCCGGATTAGGTTTATTTCGGTTTCATTCCACTGCTTTTTCTCCAGCGAAAGCACAGTTCCTGCCTCGACTACGAACGTGTGATGGCCTCCGAGCGCTATGACGTCTTCGGGTCCTTCGGTTATTTTGCCTTTGATTCTGAGTGTGTCGCCTTCTGATTTGAATTCCACTTCTTCGACGGACACTGCGAGGGTGACCGTGAGCCGTTCTCCGCCGCCGCTTCTTACCATGTCGTCTTTGCCTTTGATGCTGCGTTCAGTCTTGCCTTTGACTGCGTCGCCAGATTGAATAACCTGCGCCAGAAACCATAGGTCGTCGAGGTTTTCCACCTCAAACTTCAAGTAGCCTGACTTAATGTTTCTGCTTAATACCCTCATTGTTCACTCCAATTATGCGGAAGGAAAAAAGAAGAATGCAGTCAACCGGATTTTCTGGCAGGCCGCTTAGCGCTTAATTCGGCGTTAACCGACTTAGCTGAAGGCAGGGCACCGGGCTTCGAAACCTTAACTTTCGCCTCAAGCACGCGCTTGTCCTCCATAATCACAGAAAGAATGTGGTCGGCCAGTTTTTCTATGAGGTAGAAACGGGTTTTTTCAACTTCTTTGGTTATCCTCTTTGAAAGCGCGTCGTAATCCACGGCATATTTGACGTCGTCGGTTTTGATTGCCTTGGTCGCGTCGTACTCCAATCTAACGTTAATAACCAGTTTCTGCTTTTTCTTCCGCTCAGACTTTTTTACTCCCACAAGAGTGTGCGCCTTGAGCCCCCTGATTTTCAATACAGCCGTTTTCATCGTCAATCAAACGTCAAACCCCCCAGACACCTTGAGGTTGACTCCAGTAATGTACTCTGAGGCGGGGTCAATCAAAAACATTATGGCGTTTATTATGTCCTCGTACTTCGCCATCCTGCCCAAAGGAATATCCTTGCCGGGTTTAACTACCGAATTGAACAGGACGCCCGGAGAAACTGCGTTCACCGTAACCCCATAACGCCCCTCGGAAACAGCAAGCGTCTTAGTCAAAACTACGATGCCCATCTTCCCAATCTTGTACGGAGTCGAATAAACAAAAGGCTTAATCTGGTCAACCGAAGCGTCGGCCATGTTGATTATCCGCCCCCACTTCCGCCTCCTCATGTATGGAAGAGCGGCGCAGCAACAGTAATAAGTGGCGTTCAAAGTGCCGTCAAGAAGAGAGTCCCACTCGTCAGCAGTAATATCGGCAACATGCTTCTTCATGTACGTCCCCACGTTATTCACCAACACGTCAACGCCACCAAACTCCTTCTCAATCCCAGAAAACAAAGCCGCCACCTCCTGAGGACTGCGCAAATCAGCCCTCAAAGCAACCGATTTACGGCCCTTCTTCCGTATGAGACGGACGACCTCGGTCGCCTCCTTACTGCTAGTGTTATAGTGAACTACGACGTCGGCTCCCGCGTCGGCCAAAGCCAACGCTATAGCCCGCCCTGTGCGTTTGGCGCTGCCGGTCACCAAAGCTACCTTCCCCTTCAGAATCTGTTTGCTCATTATCTCCCCTCGCAATAGTTTGCCTTACCTGATTTCCTTTTAACGTACTCCCGCATAAATTCCCGAGTCGGCGCATTCAACTCAAGCCGCAAAGACACCTCAGGTTTCACCCAGACGTATTCCTCCGATTCTTCGTTTAGTGTGACTTTGGTTTTTGATGTTTTGCATAGGAAGTTGATGGCGATGAAGTGCACGTCTTTGTAGAATTCTTTGGGGCGCGCCATCTGCTGTACTATGAAGAATTCTATTTCGCTTACTGCAAGGCCGGTTTCTTCCAGCACCTCTCGTTTAACCGCTTCTTTCAGCGTTTCTCCGTACCTTACTTTTCCGCCTGCCAGTCCGTATTTGTTTCCCCACTTGTGCGTCTTAAGAAGAAGGGCCTCGCCTTTTTTGTTGAAAACAAGCGCCCCAACGACGACTTTGGGAAAACGCTCTCTGGCCTTCATGTATCCTCGTCTACTTAATGAGGCTTAGGAACTCCGACCTTGTGGCCGGATTAGTCCTGAATACGCCCCTCATGCACGAAGTCTTTGTCACCGATTGCTGTTTCTCCACTCCGCGCATCATCATGCAAAGGTGCTGCGCGTCAATGACGACGCCGACTCCGGAGGCGCCGGTCTGTTTCATGACTTCGTCGGCTATCTGGTTGGTAAGATTCTCCTGCACTTGAAGCCTGCGAGCGTAAACGTCCACTATGCGGGCAATCTTGGAGAGCCCTATGACTTTGCCTTTGGGCGTGTATCCTACGTGGCATTTCCCAAAAAACGGCAGGAGATGATGCTCGCACAAAGAATACAACTCTATGTCCTTCACAATCACCAAATCCTCGTTCTTCGACTTGAAAACAGCCCCATTAACTACTTTGCCGACATCCTGAGAATAACCCTTAGTCAAATACCTGAAGGCCTCCGCCGCCCTCTTGGGAGTATCCTTAAGCCCCTCGCGGCTTGGGTTTTCTCCGACCTCCTGAATAAGCTGCCTGTACAGCTTTTCCATCTGGTCCACGGCTATTATTCTGCCTTCAATACATATAAAACACCACTTCGCACAGCAATGAACCCAACACGAGGCAACGGATTACTCGAAGCATACTTCGCCAGCCAACGCAGAAAGAAGGCGGAAAAAATAATCCCCGATTCAGCAAGAAAAGGCCGCATACTTGACGTCGGATGCGGCGCTTACCCTGTTTTTCTTTCCGCCACGAATTTTTCTGAAAAATACGGCGTCGACAAGCACGTTTCTTCAAATCAAAATTTACCGGGAATACAAATTAAGGCAAGCGACGTAGAGGAGCAGCCTCTGCCTTTTGACGACGGGTATTTCGACGCCGTCACGATGCTTGCGGTGATAGAGCACATTAAGCCTGAACGCGTGCCTGAAGTCCTCAAAGAGGTACGCAGAGTCCTCAAACAGGGGGGAACGCTTGTAGTAACTACCCCCGCTCCGTGGACTCGCATTCCACTTAATTTAATGGCGAAAATCCGTCTTGTAAGCCGCGAGGAAATACATGAGCACACGGCTTACTACACTACCACGTCAATCCGAACCCAACTTGCGGACGCAGGATTCGACAAAAAAACGGTTCACGCAGGATACTTCAAAATATTTATGAATATTTGGGCTTCGGCAATAAAGTAAAACTCCTAAACACCATGTATGCAGCATTAGCAGGCCTCGCCGTAGTCGCCTCGTCGTTTCTACTACTCTACCTTTTTTTCCGCCCCCTAACATCCGGATGGCGCCAGGCACTGCTGTCGGCGGCCGTATCTTACGGCGTAATCGCGGTGGTCATCGTAGAAGCCCTCAGCGCAGTTGGCCTGTTAGCGCTTCCAGGGTTTTTGCTTTCGTGGACGTTGGTTGTTGCAGTAGCAGCCATTAAAATCCATAAAACAAGGTGGGACGGAATTCCCAAACTCAGGATTCCCCGCGACCAAATAATCCTTCTGACCGCAGTCGGCCTATTAGTCGCCGCAGTAGGAGCAGCCGCAATATTCGCGCCTCCCAACACATGGGACTCAATGACGTACCACATGAGCCGCGTAGCTCACTGGACCCAAAACCAAAACATAAACCACTACCCTACGGCCATATTACGCCAGATCTATAGCACCCCCGCAGCGGAGTTCCTGCTTCTTAACGTCTACATTCTATGCGGAGGCGACTCATTTGTCAACCTAATCCAGTGGGCAAGCATGATCGGCTGCATAATAGGCATAACACTCATCGCAAAACAATTAGGCATACCGCAAAGAGGCCAGGTTTTTACGGCAGTATTCTGCGCCACAATACCCATGGGCCTACTTGAAGGCTCAAGCACCCAAACAGACTACGTAACATCCTTCTGGGTCGTATGCGCTGCTTACTACATACTGCGGCTTAAGAACTTCTCTAAGCCTTCTTTTGCTGATATATCAGCGGCCGCAGCGAGCGTCGGAATGGCCTTCCTGACCAAGCCAACGGCCTATCTGGCAGTGCCGCCGTTTATTCTTCTGTACTTAATCTTCTCACGGCATACCCGTTTGGAAAGGGTTAGAAACGTCTGTCTCATCCTCCTTATAGCAGTGCTCATCAGCAGCGGCCATATCGCCAGGAACTTTGTTTTATTTGGGACTTCATTTTCTCCTTACAGCATAAGCATAAACGGCAAGTACGGCGTGAACGTTTTTGCGTCAAATTTGTTGCGCACTGCCGCTTTGCATTTGGGGGCAACACCTTTTCCCGCAGTCAACGGCTTAGTCAATCAAACAGTTTATGCGCTGCATGACGCCATAAATACGGACGTAAACGACCGCCAGACGACGTACGGCTCTACCCGGTTCGCGGTTTCTTACGTTTTCCACGAGGACTTAAGCGGAAACCCATTCCACCTGCTGCTTGCGCTTTGCGCAATCGCCTACCTCACGCTGCGGCATAGAAGAAGAGAGCTCTTAACTTACTTAGCGGCCGTCGTCTTAGGTTTTTTGCTTTTCTGTTTTTTCCTTAAGTGGTCGCCGTGGAATAGCCGTCTTCATCTGTCTTTTTTTGTTTTGTTTTCTCCTGTTGTGGGGTTTGTTTTGGCTGATTTTCGCAGTCGCAATGTGGGTTTTGCGGTTTGTTTGGCTCTTGTTGTTTTTGCCGTTCCTTATGTGCTGTGGAATGCGTCGCGTCCGCTTTACGGGGAGCGTACGGTTTTCAACGTGCCGCGTGAGGCCCAGTATTTTGCGAATCAAATGGTTATTGCCGTACCGTATCGCGGCGCTGCAGACTTCATAGCGTCTAGGGGGTGTTCGGACGTCGGGCTTTTAGTCAGGGAAGACGACTACGAATACCCGTTGTGGGTGCTTTTGTCTGAGCGCATTAAAGGGGGGTTGAGGATAGAGCATGTTGCTTTGGCGAAAGATAATCCGAGCGTTAAGCTGCAGAAAGACTTTACGCCTTGCGCTGTTTTTTCAGTCCGCTTTAAGGATCCTGTGTTATTCGTCCAAAGCGTCAAGTATGTTCCCGGCTGGTCGTCGCAGCCAGTAGCAGTTTACGTAAAAGCTTGATTGCCGTGTTTTATCCTCGCCTGCGTCATTCATTACGTTTAATGTTAAAGGTGCACCGGTGAAGCGGCAAAACAATTCTCGCCAATTTTTTTCGTTCACAGTCGCCCCGTTGACTATATACGCCGTGTTGTTTCTTCTGCTAAACTATCCGTCGTCACTGTCTTTTCGCACCCATTTTTTCACCGACCAATATGAGGGTTTGACGAGCATCTGGAAGATTTGGTGGGTCAACAAGGCGGTCACGCAGCTTCATCAGTCCCCCTGGGAAACAAATTACGTCCACTACCCATACGGCGTATCATTTGCGGCTCACACGCTGACGCCGTTCAACGGATTCCTGGGGATACCCCTCATCAAATATTTCACTCTAACTGAAACTTACAACATAATCATCGCATTCTCATTCATAGTCGGAGGACTCACGGCATTCTTACTCGCCTACTACGTCAGCCGCTCCTACATGGGAAGCTTAATCGGCGGGTTCATTTTCACCTTCTCAAGCTACCACTTCGGCCACGCGTGGGAGCACATTAACCTTTTGTCCATAGAGTGGATTCCCCTGTTCATCCTCGCATGGATAATCTTCATAAAGGAGCCTAGACTTACTTCCGCGCTCTCTTGCGCGCTCATACTGTTTCTCAACCAAATGTGCGACATATACTACTTCCTGTTCTGCGTCATCGCAGGGATTCTGATTCTCGTCTGGCAGGGCTCGGACAGGAAAGGCGCTTTCACCCTCTTCTGGAGAAGCCGCGCAATGCCGTTGCTCACGTTCATATTGGCTGCGGCGGCTTTGACCGGACCACTCGTCATCTCATTCATAATACTAAACAAAACAGACCCGCTTCTTGGCGCGCACCCATCAACAGACAACTCACTGGACCTGCTTGCCCCTATAATACCCGGATTCCACTGGCGCTTCGCAGACATTACGCGGCCCTTCTGGCGCAGCCTCCCAGTAAACGTATTCGAAAACGCCTCACTTGGTTTGTCCGTGCTGTTTGTTGTCGCATACGCCCTCATCGAACGGCGCAAAATATACTCCCGCGACCTCAACCTATGGATTCTGATGCTCCTGTTTTTCGGCGTAATGAGCATGGGACCGATACTACAGGTTTGGGGACATAAAACAAGCATCCCCCTGCCGTATGTATTACTTGAAAAAATCCTGCCGCCACTGCAACTATCCGGCGCACCAATACGCATGGTCATAATGGCCATCCTCTCCGCATCAGTACTGTGCGCAGTAGGATTCGGAGCGCTACTATCCAGAAAAAGCAAGGCAGCCGCCACAATACTCCTAATACTCCTCCTAATCGAATACCTACCGCGGCCCCTACCAACATCAGACGTCGCAGTACCAGACTACATACTCATGCTTAAGAGCCTGCCCGGAAACGAAGGGCTCATAGACACAGTCCACATGAACGTACTGCCAGAATACTATCAAATATACCACGAAAAACCCATAGCATTCAGCCTACTTGCCCGCACCCCAACAAGCGTGGAAAAACAAGACCAGCAGCTTAAGGCCGTAATCGAGCAGAAAGACTACGTCCGACTATGCGATGAATACTCATTCAGATACCTAATCACACAAGACGACGTGAGCGGCATCAAAAGCCGCGTGAAAATAATATATGAAGACTTGGGCACCGGCCTCAAACTCGTAGACATGAAGCCGAACGGAGAATGCTTTACGTAAAAAGTGGTGTTTGCGGTCGCCGGGATTCGAACCCGGGTCACTAGCTTGGAAGGCTAGGGTCCTACCACTAGACTACGACCGCTTGTTTGGGGGTATTATTTTAGGTTGCGTTTTAAATATGCCTTTGAAGATGGCTAAATGCGTTATTGTGCTCAACTTTAAGACGTATAGGGAGTCTACGGGGGATTTGGGGTTGCGTCTTGCGCGCTTGTGCGAGAAGGTGTCTCTTGAGTCGGGTGTGCCTTTTGTTGCGGCTGTGCAGCTTGCGGACCTTTCGCGCATTGCGTCTGCGGTTTCAATTCCAGTTTACGCTCAGCACATAGACAACGTCTCTTTCGGGAGCCATACCGGCTGGGTTCTTCCTGAGGCGGTGGCGGAAGCCGGCGCCAAGGGAACTCTCCTAAATCACGCTGAACATCAGATTCCGGCGAAAGAAGTGGAGGCGTTGATTCCCCACCTTAGGACGCTATCGCTTTCTTCGTTGGTTTGCGGCAACACAGTGGACGTCTGCCGCAGCCTCGCGGCATTCCACCCTGATTACATAGCTGTGGAGCCGCCGGAATTAATCGGAAGCGGAATACCCGTCTCCAAGGCGAAACCTGAGGTAGTTTCCGGCGCAGTCGAAGCGGTGAAGTCAGTTAACCATAAGGTCCGGGTGCTTTGCGGCGCTGGAATAAGCACGGGCATTGACGTCAAAAAGGCGGTTGATTTAGGCGCAGAAGGAGTGCTTCTCGCCTCAGGAGTCGTTAAAGCGAAAGACCCGGAGGCGGCTTTGAGGGATTTGGTGTCTCAGCTCTAGTTCACCTTTTGTTTCTCCTGAGTGACTTGTCTCCGTCATTAAATTCGAAGGGAATGTGGCTTCCGTCGCAAAAAGGCTTGTTGCGGGATTCTCCGCAACGGCACAATGTGACCCTATTTCTGACTTCGTATTCGCTTCCGTCCGACGCCTTAATGGGCACGCCGCCTTTCACCCAAATAGGTCCACTCACGTTTTCCTCAGGGTCCTCCACCAGAGTTATCTCCTGCTCAAAAACAGGCTCAAGCGCCTTCTTAGTCTTCTTGTCGCACGCAGTCAATCTGCCTGAAGGGCACATTCCCGCCTGCTGAATCGCGGTTTCACGGCATCTTTTGTCGCCGGATTTCTCCGTAAGCTCCCACGTCCCACCCTCCCTATGGCAAAAGCGTGCTGCCGCGCAAAGTTTTTGAACGTCGTATAAAATGAGGTCCGGTCCGTCCACCCAGTCTGCTTGTTCGCCGTATTTTTTCAGGCTGGCTGTTTCGGTGCCGTCAAAATCTATCTTCACGTGTGTTTTGTCGCAATAAGGCTTGTTTTTGGATTGCCCGCACCTGCATAGGCGGTATTCTTCCTGAGGCGGATACTTTTCTCCTGCAGCCCACTTAAGCGGTTCGCCGTCTTCGTCCGGGCAGATGATTTCCTTGCTAAGCGGCAGGTTGCCTGAGACGACGTAAGGTCCGTTTCTCTCAATCTCTACACGGCCTTTCTTTTCAGGTTGGTTCTCGGAAGTCTCTTTCTTTGCCATACTCCCTAATCTGTCCTGCGCGCCTAAATAAGCGTCCCTCGTCATTGGCCTCTTTCAGTGCGGTATTCCCCTATAATCTTGGTGAGGTCAACAGGCCTCTTTTTTTCCGCGTCATTCATGTCTTTTGTCGTGACGTAGTAGAAGCGTTCTATTTCGCGCACTGTAGATGCCTTGATTACGATTATGTTGTGGTCAAGGAGTATCCTGTCGTTTTGGGGGATGCTGTTGAACGCAGTTATGACCCCCGTCAAAAGAGGCAAATCCTTGTTTTTCAGCGGCCTAGTGATGAGTGTGATTCCTGCGAGCGCTTGGGGGAAAAGGCCTACGGGGTGTATTGTGCCTGTCGCCGTCTGCTTCCAGAGTGCGCGGACGGCCTCCATCCTGTCGAGTTTCCTTCTGAGTTCGTCGTTTTTTCTCGTAAGGTGCTGTATTGTGTGGTCTCTCTCACGGATTTCCTTGTCGTGGCTTACTTCAAGGATGTACCTCCGTTTTTCATCGTGAATCTGGTTTTTCAGGCGCGAAATTTCCTCTTCAGCAGAATTAAGCATCTCTCTGAGCCTCACGTTCTCGTCTTTAAGCCGGGCGCGCTCTTCGTCGTTGCGCACTGGAATATACGGCGGATGCTGCATGGCCTGATTCTTCTTCTCATCGAGTTCGTGGATGGCGTTGTCGATGCTCACCCCCTTAAGAACGCGGTGCGTCACCTCGTCGGGAAGGCCGAGCGAAGCCGCCTTCTTGAGTTTGTTGTGCAGGTGCTGGTATGCGTTTAGTGCGGCTGCCAGCGCGTCTCTTTGGTGTGCGTCTTCTATGCGGTGTTCCCGGGTCAGTTCCCATTTGTCTGCGACTGTGAGCGGTTCCGGGGGCGTGTAAAGGGTCGCCCCCATTTTGGATGCGAGTCGTTCGACGAAAGAAGGCGGCGGGTTGACGTCGGTGGCGATTATGGAGGGTTTGCCGCGCTTGATTATTTCGTCTATTGCGCCGGACAACCCCATCTCCTTTGCGGACACGACGTCCAGGAATCGGCCTTCAAGGCTTAGAAACGCGAGTGCTGTCGTTGTTCCGGGGTCGACGCCTACTATGACGTGCAATTTATTTGTCTGTGAGTTTTGTTTGCTGAGGTTTAATCGGGTAATCGCCAGTCAAGCATGCCATGCAGATTTTGTCTGCGGGAAGCCCTATGGCTTGCACCAACCCCTCCTTGCTGAGGTACACTAAGCTGTCTGCGCCTATGGTTTTGCATATTTCCTCGACGTTCTTTTCTGTGGCTATGAATTCGTCGCTAACCTGCATGTCTATGCCGTAGGGGCAAACGTGCTTTATCGGAGGGCAGCTTATCCTGACGTGAATCTCCTCGGCGCCTGCGTCCCTCAGAATCTTGACGATGCGCCGCTGGGTGGTCCCGCGGACTATGCTGTCGTCTATCAGAACGGCATTCTTCCCCTGCACCTCGCTCTTAATCGGATTAAGCTTAACCTTAACTCCCGCATCCCTCTGCTCCTGATTCGGCATAATGAACGTACGACCCATATACCTGTTTTTCATCAGCCCCTCACTGTAAGGCACGCCGCTTTCCTCGCTGTAACCTATGGCCGCAGTTATGCCGCTGTTTGGAACCGGTATCACAAGATCCGCGTCCACAGGACCTTCCTCGCTTAATAGGCGGCCCAGGTTTTTCCTGACTTCATAGACGCTTATTCCATCCAAGACGCTGTCCGGGCGGCTGAAGTAAACGTACTCAAACATGCAGTGGGCTCGTCTTCCAGCGACTCCCGGGTGGCTTTTGTAGCCGTTTTCATCGATGACAATTATCTCCGCAGGCTTCACGTCCCTAATCAACGGGAGGTCTATGGTGTCCAAAGCGCAGCTTTCGCTTGCCACCGCGTAAGTGCCCTTCTCGCCGCCCAAAACCAGCGGCCGTATGGCGTTTGGGTCTCTTACTGCGTAGACTTTTCCTTCATGGAGTATTGTGAGGCAGTAGCTGCCGCGGAGTTGTTTCATTGCGCCGCGTATGGCTTCGAGGAAGTCGTCTGTTTTATGGTGTTCTTGGGCGATGAGCACCGCTATTATTTCGGTGTCGCTTGTTGTGGTGAATATGTTTCCTCTGTCTTCAAGGACTTGGCGTAGTTCGCGGTGGTTTACTATCTGGCCGTTGTGGGCTATTGCGAATGTGCCTTTGCTGTAGTTGATTAGTATCGGCTGGGCGTTGACTACGTTTGACGCTCCTTGGGTGCTGTAGCGTACGTGTCCTATGCCGCAGTTTCCCGGCAATTCCACTCTAGCAAAGATGTCGTAGACAAGGCCCATGTCCTTGTGTAGGTGGACCTTGTTTGTGTAGGTGGCTATTCCGGCCGACTCCTGACCCCTGTGCTGCAGGGAATATAATCCATAGTAGATGGACTTGAAGGCGGGCTCAGACGAGTATATGCCGAATACTGCGCAGTGGTCCCGCGGTCCATCAGTCGTTTTACGGGTAATAATATCCCTCCCTGTCTTGGAGTAATACTTTTTTCCCCTTAATCTTAAATAGTGGGGATGGATTCGCAAAAGTGCCGCGGAGTGTGCGTTCCGGGTTTTAAGGCAGCCGGTTTGAAGGACGGCAAGTACGGTGTCATGCTTATTGTGGCAGATAGGCTTTGTGCTGCTGCGGGTGTTTTTACGGGCAATAGCGTTAAGGCGGGGCCTGTTTTGGTGTCTGGGAAGCTGGTTCCGGGTGTTTTGAGGGCTGTGGTTGCGAATTCTGGTAACGCTAATTGTTGTGTTGATTCGCAGGTTAAGGATGCGCGCAGTATGGCGTCTTATGCCGCTAAGGTGTTGGGTGTTGAGTCGTCTAGTGTGGGTGTTTGTTCTACTGGCATAATAGGAAAACCAATCGACCTGAAAAAATTATTTTCGCTGGTTGATAGGGTGGCTCCTTCATTATCCTCTTCTTCCGCCGCAAGTTTGGCCGCAGCGAAAGCCATAATGACCACCGACACAGTCCCAAAGCAGGCGCACGCGGAGTACGGCGGCATCCAAGTCGGAGGAATAGTGAAAGGCGCAGGAATGATAGCCCCAAACATGGCGACAATGCTCGCTTTCATAACGACAAACGCAGACTTCCCCCCTATAATCCTGCAGCGCTGCCTTAAGGAATCAGTGGAAAAAAGCTTCAACATGATTGCGGTAGACGGAGACATGAGCACAAACGACACCGTGCTTTTGCTTTCAAACCGCACTAAAAAAGGCACAACAATAGACCTACAAAAAGCCCTCGACGAAGTCACGACAAGCCTCGCCAAGCAAATAGCGCGCGACGGCGAAGGAGCCACCAAATTCATCGAAGTAAACGTCACAGGCGCCAAAAACAAAGACGCAGCCAAAAAAGCAGCGCACGCCATAATCCGCAGCCCCCTCGTAAAAACGGCACTGTACGGAGAAAACCCCAACTGGGGACGCATACTCGCCTCAGCAGGCGCAGCCACAAAAATAAACTACATTCAAACCACCGTCGCATTCGAAGGAGGCGGAAAAAAAGCGTTCGTATTCCGCCGCGGACGCAGCCTGCCTCTTGAAAGCGCCCACCAGATACTAAAAAACCACGACATAATCGTCCACTTCGACATCGGCGCCGGAAAAGAAGAAGCTAAAGCGTGGACATGCGACTTATCCCCGCAATACGTGAAAATCAACGCCGAATACAGCTAACCATGTACGCTTACGCCAGACCCAAAAGCCGGTTCATAGAAGACATGATGATAGTGAACGGCGCAATGTTCTTCTTCACAGTCATAGCCCCCCAATTCACATACAGATACCTCGCGCTAACGCCAGCAACAGTATTCACCATGCCGTGGACACTGCTAACCAGCATGTTCATACACGTAGACTTCACCCACCTGCTGTTCAACATGATAGGCCTCTACTTCTTCGGGATATATGTGGAGCAGCTTGTTGGGTCGAAGACGCTGAAGCGCATATATTTCCTCGGCGGAATTGCCGGAAGCTTAGCATACGTATTCACGTCCCTCGTCTTTGGCATACCCGCTCCAAACATACCTGCGGTAGGTGCAAGTGGGGCAGTATTCGCGGTAATGGGAACATTAGTGGTCCTGCAACCCAACATAACGATATACCTCGGCTTCATATTCCCAATGCCCCTCTACATATGGGTAATACTCTACACTTTCATGGCGCTCGCAGACATGGCCGCCACAATGGGAACAATAGCGCATAACGCCCATTTGGGCGGGATGATAGCGGGAATGATTTTCGGCATACAAGAAAAAAAGAAGTACGGGTACATACCTAAGGGGGGAATCCGGTTCTAAGCGATGGAATCCGTTGAAGCAAGCTTTCTGGGCTCAATTAAAACATTCCTAGAGTTAATCCGCGTGCGCAACGCCGCCTTATCTTTTGTCGGCGTCTACTTGGGAGCCCTGCTTACGGCGGCAACCACATCGCACCCTACCATAGACACGGCAGTATTCTACGCCGCATTGTCCGCGGCACTAATAATGGGCGCAGGAAACGTCCTCAACGACTACTACGACCACGAAATAGACCGAATCAACAGACCTAAACGGCCCATACCCAGCGGAAGAATAACCCGCCCTGACGCACTGATGCTCGCAATCGCAATGTTCCTGATAGGATTGGGCCTTGCCAAATCAATAAGCACGCTATGCCTGGTTATCGTAGTAGGAAACACTATAATACTCGTCCTATACGGCTTATACGGCAAAACGCTGCTTGGGATATCAAACTTCGCGGTAGCATACCTCGTTTCATCCCTCTTCCTCTACGGAGCCGCAGCCGCAGAATCCGCATCTCCAGTCCCAGAAATAAGCCGCCTCACACTCATAATCACCCTCGTAGTCGCAAGCTTCTTCTCAACACTAAGCCGCGAAATAATCAAAGACGTAGAAGACCGGGAAGGCGACATGAAAAAATACAGCCAAACAATACCCATACATTACGGAGTAAAATGGGCCAAACGCATCGCAGAAACATCCACCCTAACCGCAGTAATAGTAGGATTCGCCCCCCTATTCATAGCGCCGCAAACATTCAACACAACAGCATACTTACCCTTCACGCTACTTGCAGCAGCAGTATTCGCCGCAGCCCACACAATGCACGAAACACTCACCCAAAGGATGCTTGTGTTAGGCCAAGCCATCAGCATGCTGGCTTTTTACGCCGGAGCGCTGCTATAAAACGCTTTTATCCGGAAAACGCAAAAATACTACCTCACTTCGCATCAATTCACCGCCTCAGTAGGTCGGAATTATCCGACGGATAAGGTGGGTTTCGCGCCATAAGGCGCTCAAGCCCACTAATAAATCAAAAAACAAATATCCCCCATACCGCCTCAGTAGCTCAGTTGGTAGAGCGCGTGCTTGGTAAGCACGAGGTCCCGGGTTCAATTCCCGGCTGAGGCTCTACACCTTATCCTTCTTCTGGCCGGCGTCCGCATCCTTTGGAGGCGGCTTAGGCACCTCGTCAACAGAAAGCATCCGCGCCTGCCTACGCAAGTCCGCCCGCCCCTCAAAGGGAATGCCAGGATTGCGCGAAGCCGTCCTCAAATCAAGAACATGCTTAGCGTAGGCCGTAGGCGACGCCCTTAGTATGTCGTCCATGTCTGGGTCATCCAACTCTCTGGCTAATTCCCTAATTCCGTCGTTGGATAGACCTGCGAATGCGGGATCGCCTCTTAACTTTAGCTCATGAAGGAGTGCGGTGTAGTCCGCTATCATAGATCTCGTGCGTATGACATCCTCCGCCTGTCTAATCTGCTGTCTTATCTTGCCCAGGGGTGTGGCTCCTCCTCCGGCCCTCCTAGAGATGAGAGTTACCTCTTCAACATCCAAGTCAACAATCCTACCCTCAGATACCGCTGCATCCAGCATCGGCTCAGGTATGCTATGCGCCCTATAAATCTGACGGTATTTCGAATCGTGTTCTAAGCCGGAAAGAATCCTCTGCCATACATCTCTGGTTATAGCGCGCAGGCCAGAATACTCTGGCGGACATACCTCATTGTCGCCCCCACCCAAATCCTGGTAATAAGGGCACCGCACCATCTCAACGTCAGGTCTATCTGTTAAATGTGTAATGATTCCGTCCGTCAATACTCCAGTTAAACCGCGCATGTCCGCGTCAGTAATAAACATCACCTGCGCCCCCGCTCTCTCCGCCTCCCTTATGCCCGTCAAAAAAGCCTCCATCTTCCCCATATTAGTACCATGGCGAATCAACCGGACACTGGGAAAAGATGTGACTACGTCGGCCGTGCCATCCGTACTGCCGTCATCAACGACAAAAATATCATCAACCAAGCGGCTGGCTATCATAGCTGAAATCACGCGGTCAATGCCCTCCCTCTCATTGTAAGCAGGAGAAAACCCAACAACCTTCCCCAAGTCTCCGGCCATTAAAATACTCCTCGGATTTCAAGGATATATCCGGCTTACCTGCCGTAAAAACCTCTTTTTTAATCCCCCGTTGCCCTATACATATCCCAGAAACCAAGTACCTACGCAGACAGCCCCGTGGGGTAGTGGCCTATCCAGCAACCCTTTAAGAAAGGGTTGCATCCCAAATAGACTGCTGCCTGCGGAGCGAAGCAACAAAAACAGCCCCGTGGGGTAGTGGCCAATCCTGCCCGGCTTTGGACCGGGCGACGCAGGTTCGAATCCTGCCGGGGCTAATAATTTACTGCCTGCTTTTTTTTCTTCAACACACTTTCAGTTGGCTGAAGTCGAGTGTTGGGTGTATTCCTGTCGTGGGTGTTTCGTTGCCTAGGCTTATGGCAGTGCCGTTTTGAGTGAGTATCCTTACTATGTCTCCGGCGGAGTCTGCGAACGCTTTATGAGTCTGTTCCTTGCTGTAACCTGCGAGTATTACCACTGTTTGGTTTATGCACCATAAGTTAGGGTAAACTTGAACTGTCCTAGCGTAGGGGCTTGAGACAAGTTCCTCTTGTTCGCTTATGTTCAGTATCCCACCGACTATTTCGCCTACTCCTTCAGGAGAATTCTGGCCTCCTAATATCAGTATTAAGGGGTCGTTTTGGTGTAGCCTTAGTTCTTGGGCGGATATTGTTGTGGCGTCTACTCCCTGCAGCCTCATGGTATCTAGTGTGTCGGTTGAGAGCGGTATGTCTATGGAGTTCCCCAATACTGTGACTTGCGGCGCGGCGGATTGGGCTGACGCATAGAGTGAGAGAATAAGTCCGAAAGCCGCCGTATATGCTAGAGTGCGCTTCATTTTTTTGTATATACGGGCTGCGCTCTATTAAATCAATCATGCAAAAAATCACTCCCTTCCTGTGGTTCGACGGCAAAGCTGAAGAGGCGATGAACCTTTACGTCTCAATATTTAGAAACTCGAAGGTTGAAAGCGTCATCCGATACGGCGACGCGGGGCCAGGCCCTAAGGGAGCGGTAATGAGCGCGACGTTCCAGCTCGAGGGGCAGGAATTCACCGCGCTCAACGGCGGCCCGCAATTCACCTTCACGCCGGCAATATCTTTCTTCGTGAACTGCGAGACGCAGGAGGAAGTTGACCGGCTGTGGGAGAAGCTCTCAGAAGGCGGGGAAAAAGGGAGATGCGGCTGGCTTAAGGACAGGTACGGCGTGTCGTGGCAAATCGTCCCCGTGGTTTTGGGCGAGATGTTGCGGGACGCGGATCCCAAGAAATCAGAAAGAGTAATGAAGGCGATGCTTCAGATGGATAAAATCGACATTAAGACGTTGAAGCGCGCGTATGAGCAGCGATAAGTAAAGGAGGGCAAATGGCCGACAAAAACATTACTGTTGACGAGTTTGTTAAGGCTAGAGTATTGCCTGAGTTTAGGTCTGTTGTGGCGGCGCTGAGGGAGATTATGCGCGAGTGCGCCCCGGACGCCGAAGAAGCCATACGTTACGGCATACCCGCATATAAGGGTAAGCGGATTTTTGCGGTAATCAGTCCCGCAAAGACGTATATCACCCTCTCCTTCTCGCGGGGGTCGGATTTTGAGGACAAACACGGCCTGCTTGGAGGTGTTGGAAAAGTGTCCAGAAACTTAAGGTTCAAACGCCTGAAGGATGTTGACGAAACCGTTCTCCGCTACTATATCCAACAGGCGTTAAAGCATGACAGAAAATAAGAGTAGATTACATGGAGGAAAATTCACATGAAGGTCGTCGCATTCAACGGGAGCGCCCGGAAAGACGGGAACACCGCAGCTCTAATCAAGCACGTTCTGGCGGAGCTTGAGTCGGAAGGGATTGAAACTGAGTTGGTGCAGCTTTCTGAGAGGCCTATTCGCGGGTGCACTGCCTGCTACAAGTGCTACGCAAACAAGAACAAGAGGTGCGCGGTCGAAGACGACGTAGTGAACGAGTGCATAGAAAAGATGCTTGAGGCCGACGGAATAGTCTTGGGTTCGCCTTCTTATTTTGCGGATGTGTCTGCTATTTTGAAGGCGTTGATTGAGCGTGCTGGTATGACTGCGCGCGCCAACGACAACATGTTCGGGCGTAAGGTGGGTGCGGCTGTGGTGGCGGCCAGGCGTTCCGGTTCAGTCCACACGTTCGACTCCATAAACCACTTTTTCACGATCGGGGAGATGATTGTGGTCGGTTCGTCCTACTGGAACATTGGGTTTGGCGGAAACAAAGGCGACGTGGAGAATGACGCGGAAGCGGTCAAGACCATGAAGACGCTAGGCAGAAACATGGCGTGGCTTTTGAAGAAAGTAAATAAGGGTGCGGCGGCGGGAAAAGCGAAGTCCGGTGCACGCGGCGCGTGAGCACTTTTTTCTTTTAGGTTTGTTCCCCCGTGCGGGTCCAGTTTCCAACCCAAAAGATTTATAAACAGGCAAACCTATATTAAAGCACAAAATCAAAAGGGGGATTAACGATGGAAGAAACCAACCTCAGAGTCAAAGAAGCCAAAATCAACGAAGTAGGACGAGGAATAGCCCGCCTAGACCCAGCGGCATTCAAACAAATGAACCTCTCCTCAGGAGACGTACTTCTTGTCGAAGGAAAAAGAAAAGCAGCAGTCCTAGTATGGCCCGGACCAGAATCCGACAGAAACAAAGGAGTCATACGCCTAGACGGAATCATACGGCACAACACCGGAGTAGGCCTTGACGACGAAGTGAAAGTGGAAAAGGTCGAATGCAGCGACGCAGTCGAAGTCCACCTTGGGCCGACACAGCAGATTGAGTTCGACGAAGACTTCGTGGAGTACGTGCTGGAGCGCATAATGAACATGCCTCTGATGCACGGCAACTCAGTAGTAATAGACGTCATGGGAACGCCATTCCCCTTAGCCGTCGCAGGAGTCAAACCGCGAGGAGTCGTCCGCGTAACACCCGAAACAGCCATCAAAATATCAAAGACACCAGTCAAAGCGGCCGAAGTCTCCCCCGGCCTAAGGTACGAAGACATCGGCGGCCTCAAAGATGAAATCGAGGCGATAAGGGAGATGATTGAGACTCCCATAAAGCACCCTGAAGTCTTCAAAAAACTAGGCATCAAGCCGCCCAAAGGCGTGCTGCTTCACGGCCCGCCTGGAACAGGAAAGACGCTTCTAGCGCGCGCGGTAGCAAGCGAAACAGACGCGCACTTCATACCCCTTAACGGCCCGGAAATAATGAGCAAATACTACGGGCAAAGCGAAGAAAACCTGAGGGACGTATTCAAGCAGGCGCAGGAACACACTCCCGCAATCATATTCATAGACGAACTCGACGCAATAGCCCCAAGCCGCGAGGAAGTAACGGGCGAAGTGGAAAAGCGCGTCGTAAGCCAACTTCTAACCCTAATGGACGGACTAGAATCCAGGGGGGAAGTAGTCGTGATTGCGGCAACCAACCGCCCCGACTCCATAGACCCCGCACTAAGACGCCCCGGCAGATTCGACCGCGAAATAGACATAGGCATACCCGACCGCGACGGAAGAAAAGAGATACTTCAAATCCACACGCGAGGCATGCCTCTAACGTCAGACGTAAACCTTGACGCCATCGCAAGCATCACGCACGGATACTCCGGCGCAGACCTGGAATCACTGTGCAAAGAATCGGCGATGAAGGCGCTAAGGAAAATAATGCCCGACATAAAGAAGGCGAAAGGCACGCAACTGTCAAAAGAAATACTCGACAAAATCAAGGTCACCGCAGAAGACTTCCGCGACGCAATGACCCGGGTAGAGCCCTCAGCAATGCGCGAAGTCGCAGTAGAAGTCCCCTCCGTAAAATGGGACGACATAGGCGGCTTAGACAAAGTGAAGCGGCAGATTTCCGAGGCCGTAGAATGGGCGATAAAGTATCCCGGCCTTTTCAAGGAAACGGGAGTTTCCCCGCCCAAAGGCGTATTGCTTTACGGTCCTCCCGGATGTGGGAAGACTCTTCTTGCCAAAGCCGTCGCGACGGAATCAGGCGTCAACTTCATTTCAGTGAAGGGGCCGGAGCTACTCAACAAATACGTGGGAGAGTCCGAGCGCGGAGTCAGGAAGGTGTTTCACCGCGCGCGGCAGGTTGCGCCGGCAATAATATTCTTCGACGAACTAGACAGCCTCATACCAAAAAGAGGGCAGGACTTCGGAAGCGACGTCACCGAAAAAGTCGTCGCGCAACTGCTTACTGAAATAGACGGAGTCTCAGAACTCAAGGACGTCATGATAATCGGCTCAACCAACCGCCCAGACCTACTTGACGAAGCACTAATGCGGCCGGGCCGCCTGGACAGGATACTCTACGTTCCTTACCCTGACAAGGAGTCTGCAAGGAAGATTTTCCAGGTGAACATGCGCGGCATGAAGGTTGCTGAGGACGTGAAAATCGATGATCTGGTGGAGAACTCTGAAGGATACACGGGCGCAGACATCGCCGCAGTATGCAGGGAAGCCGGAATGAACGCCATTCGCGAAGCCATCGAAAAGAGCAAGGACAAGCCGAAGGCGCAGAAGGTCTCGATGAAGAACTTCACTGACGCGTTCGCTCAGGTGAAGTCGTCGTTCACTGAATCCGACAGTGAGAAGTGGAAGCGCCTTAGGGAAACAATCGGAGAAAGAGGATAAAGTAATACGATATTACGCGCCCAAAGTTTTTTACTCCCCCCGCACTATACTTACTGTGTCATCTTGTTACCTCAACCCGCGAAAGACCTGCAACCCAAACGGCTGCATAGCCGCAAACGTTCCGGCGGGCATATGCACCGCAACAGGCAAACAATTCCCCCGAGGACCGGGCGCAGCAGGCGGCAACGACCTAGGCCTAAAGGATATTTAGCAGTCGAATTTTTTCCGCATATTTTTTTCTGCGTGCGGGAGCATTAGTGTGCGGGGCGTTGTAATGGAATTACTCCAGTCTTACGCCGACTATCTGGGAGAATCCGTCTTTCATTGAGACGCCTATCACTGACTGAGCGTACTGAATCATTGCGTCGTTGTGTGTGACCAGTATGAACTGCGAGTCGCTTCCTTTGAGCATTTCCGCAAGCTTAAGGCTGTTGGAGCGGTCCAACGCCGCGTCCAGTTCGTCCACGACGTAGAAGTGGGTGGGCTTGTACTGCTGGATTGCCAGTAAGAAAGCGGAGCTTGTGAGAGTCTTTTCGCCGCCGCTCATAGCCTCAAGGTTCATTACCTTCTTGCCCGGCGGAGAAGCCTTTATTATGAGCCCCGATTCGCTTATGCTCTTGGGGTTGTCCAGTATCAGGGTTCCTGAGCCGCCAGATAGTTTAGAGTAAATGTCTTCGAAGTTGGCGCGCACAACGTCGAACGCGCCTGTGAACGCTTCAAGCTTGCGTTTCTCCACTTCAGCCATGAAGTCGAAGATGCTTTGGCGCTCGCTTTTCAATGTGTCGAGTTTACCTCTAACCTCCTCATACTCGTTTTTGATTACGTCGTATGTTTCAATGGACTTCAGGTTCACCGCCCCAAAAGTCGCAAGCATCTCCTCAAGTTGCTGCTTCTTCTGCGTAAGCTCTCCTATACGCAAGTCCACAACAGCAACGCCCTCATACCCCGCGTACTGCTTCCTAAGCTCGTTAAGCTGAGCCGTAACCTCAGCCAAACGGACGCGCAACTTACTGACCTCATCGCCAACCTCAAGCAGACGGCGCTCAACAGCGCCCTGCTGAGACCCCAACTCAGTCAGTTCGCCGTCAAGAACCTCCCTCTCCGCAAGAAGCTTCCCAATCTCCTTAGACAAAACCTTAGTCTCCTCCTCAACCTTCTTCAAAGCCGATTCAATCTCGCCCTTCTGAACATCAAGCTCGGCAATCGCCTTCTCATGAACCTTAATCTCCTCCTCAGCAACCTTCACCAACTCATGAATCTCTTTAATCTGCTGTTTGTTGAGAGTAATCTTCTCCTCAACACGACCCTTCTCAATCTCAACGTCCCTGCTCTCATCCTTAAGCCGGTTAACCGGCGACTCAGAAGACCCTCCGCGTTCGGCCCAAAGCTTCTGGAAAGTCTCGTCTTCCTTCTGCACCTGCCTGTCTATGTCTTTGATGCGCTGCCTGTTCTTCTCAAGCGTCTCCTCCACTGCTGTAAGACGTGCTTCCGCTTCCTCGGCTCTGCGCCTGAAATCGCCCTCACGCTCCTCAAGACCCTTCTGTTCGACCGCCAAATCATGACTTGCCTTAAGGCTTTCGGAGGCGATGACAGAAACCTCCCTTATCTCATTGTCTACGACCGAGGCCTCTTCCTCAGCTTCGGAAACCTTTGATATTTGCTCTTCGAGTGTGCGGCGGATTTTCTTGACTTCCTCCTCCAACGCGTCGATGTTCGTGAATCCTATGCCCTGGCTTTTTATTATGTGCCCGCCGGTGACCACCCCAGTGCGCTCTATTAAGTCTCCTTCAAGCGTAACCATCCTGTAAGAACCTATGCCAATCTGCTTTGCAGTCTCCAAGTCGGACACAACAAGCGTATCGCCGAAGACGTAGTTGAATACGCCGTCATAGGCGTCGTCGCAGTCGATGAAGTCTCTGGCGAAACCGAACGCCCGGCTTGGAAACTCCTTAGCAGTCTTCACCCGAACCTTGTCAAGAGGAATGAAAGTTGCGCGCCCAATCTGCTTCTCCCTCAAGTACCTAATGCACTTGGCTGCGACGTCTATGTTATCCACCACTATGTCCTGCAGGCGCCCCTGAGCTGCTATTTCAAGGGCGATTTCATAGTCTTCGTCCACGACTTTCCCCAGCTGGCTTACTGTTCCGTGGATTCCTCTTATGACGTCTTTGAGTTTGAGCACGGAGCTTACCGCCTTGTTTACTCCGCCGCCGGCATCCGATAGCGCCTTCCATTCCGCCTGCTTTTGCGCCTCGTCTATGCGCAGTTTTTCGGCTTCGCTTCTTAGGCGGATTATCTTCTCGTCCAGGCCTTTCTTTCTCTCCTTAAGTTTGTCTATGCGCCGCGTCGTGACTTCGTGTTTTCCTTCCGCTTCAGTTATGCGTTCGCGGATTTCGTCAAGGGTTGATTTGGCTTCGCTTGCCTTGTCTGCGAGTTCCTTCTGACTTGTGGCAGCCCGCTCCTCAGTAAGCCGCTCAGTCGATTCGACGAGGGATTTCCTTTCGGCCTTGAGGTCGGAGATGTGCTGGCGCAATTCGTTTATTTGCGCCTCCAGTTTTTCGTCTCCCAGTTTCTTTGTTTCTTCGTCTATGGATTTTGTGAGTTCTACAAGGCGTGTGTGAAGTTCATGCGCCTTCGCTGAAAGGGTCTCCTCCTCCTTCTGCAGGGCGTGAGTGCGGCGCTTGCCGTCCTGTATAGTCGCGTCCGCCTTCTTTTTTCTGTCTGCGGTGTCGTGTATGCGGTCTTGTATCCTCGCTATTTGGCCGCGCATTTCCACGGCCTTGGTCACTCCTTTTTCTTCTTCGAGTTGTATGAGGCGGCTGCTTATTTCCCTTGTTCTTTGGCGTATTTTTTCGAGCGCGTTTTTGGTTTCGGCGAGTTTTTTGACGTCTTCGTCGCGTTGCGTGTCTATTGTGGTCTGTTTTTCTTTGAGGCCTACTTCGCTTGTTGTTAGGCGGTTGATTTCGTAGTGTAGTATGCTTGCTTCTATTTGGCGTAGGTCTTCGCGCGCTTTTTTGAATCTTAATGCTTCGTCCCTTTCTTTTCCGAGTTCCCTTAGGTAGTTTTGTTTTTCTCCCAGGCGTATGTGGGATTCGTTTATGTGCTCTTCGACTTTCTTGAGTTCTTTGAGTGCTTTGTCCTTCTTTTGGTCGTATTCAGCTATTCCGCATAGGTCGTCGATTATGGTGCGGCGTTCCTGCGGCTTCATCTCTATGACGCGGGTTACGTCGTCCTGAAGTATTATGTTGTATTCGTTGTCGCCGACAAGGTCTATGATGTGCTGGCGCGTCACTCTTTTGTCGTCGAGTTTGTATTGGCTGTGGCCGTCGCGGTCTACCATCCTGCTTAGCCGGTGGACTGTGCCGTCGTCTTCCACGAACTCTACGGACACGATGGTTTTGTCTGCGGGGGCGAAGTTTTTCCCGCCGTTGAAAATAAGTTCCTGAAGGTTTGTCGCCCGCAGTCCGCGGCTTTTGCCGAGTACAAAGCAGATGGCTTCAGTGAGGTTGCTTTTTCCGCTTCCGTTGGGGCCTACAATGACGGTGAACTTGTCTGGGAACTCGAGGGATACCTTGTCCTTGAAAGTCTTAAAACCCTTAACCTCGAGTTTCCTAAGCCGCATTGTTAATCCGATTAATTAGGCCGCCGTAACTTAAATAAAACGCCATGATATCCGTCTGTTATGAGGTGGGTAGGTATAGGAGTGTTCTTGCGCAGGCGGTTAGGGTTGGGGATGTGGTGGTGGAGATTGGGCCGCATTTGGGTCAGAGCACTGTTCCTTATTTGTCTAAGGCTAAGGTTGCGGTTGCTGTTGAGAAGGGTGTTCAGGGGGAGGAGGCGTTTAAGAAGTTGGTTGAGGTGCATAGCAACCTTTTTTTTGTCCGCGGTGATGCGAGGAGTTTTGAGACTGTTAAGGAGGTTTTTTCTCGCGTTAAGCGGTGCGATGTTTTGGCTGTGGACATGGGCGGGGGGCGTTATCCTGATACTGTGTTTAAGGTTTGGGCTTTGTGGAGCGGCGTTTTTAAGCCGCGGGACAGCGTCATAAGGAATCGGGGTGTGGCGGAGTTTGTTCGCCGCGCCAAAGTTGTTGATGATTCTCTTCCGGCGGAGTTTGCTGACGGAGGTTGGCTTTCGTCGTATGGCCGGTCGACTCCTGCGGCGTTGAAAAAGCAGATGGAGGAATTCAGCTTCTGGGTTAACGTTCCCTCAGACGTTCGGTAATTTTCGGGTTCAATCGAACGTCATTCACGTTTTTTTCCGAAACCTTTTTTAACTCCCGCCCCTACTTATATAGCCACAACTCGGCTTGTATAACCACTATAATACTCTTCATACTCACCATGTTTTTAGCCAAACTACAACGCATCGCCTACATACGCGGCATACCCACAGAATACACAGAAAAAGCCCTCAAAGAAGGGGCAACCCCCGCCGGCTCAGTGCTCGGCATAATGGTCAGGCCGCCAAACAGAGAAGAGGTTCTGATTGAAGTCCGGCTGAACGAAGGGGACTTGGAGCAGCTTACGGAAGGGGCGCTGCTCTACTTCGAAAGCATAAGCCAAGACACATACCGCCTCTCAGACACCCTATACAAAAGGGTGCCCAGGCAGATTCCCCCAAACACAATAAACCCGGCAGAAAGATACCTGACTAAAGGAGTCAGCAACTCGCCTGCTCCAACGCCATTCTCCTGAGCACACAGCATGAACCGGCCTGAAGAAGTTAAAGCCGTCATATTCGACATGGACGGCGTACTGGTCGACAGCGTCCGCACATGGTACCTAGTTTTCGTCGAAACGCTTGCCGAATACGGAAAAACCGCAGTAGACTACCAAGACTTCAAAACGAGCATCATGGGCGAATCAACCGAAAAAGACATCGAACTCTTCTTTCCCGGCGCAACACCCGAAACCATAAACAAAGCATACGAACGCAACCTCGCCAAATTCTACAACAACCTAAAACCATTCCCAGACTCAAAAGAAGTCCTAACGCAACTTAAGAAACGCCAAATCAAGACTGCCGTAGCCACCAACTCAGCAAGAGACGTAACCGAATCCATACTAAACGCATCAATGATGAGACCCCTAATCGACGCCATAGTATGCGGCGACGACGTACCCAAAGGAAAACCAGACCCCGCAATGCTAAACAAAGCCCTGAAAGAACTCGGCATACCCCCACACCAAGCCGTATTCATAGGCGACACAGACGTGGACGCAGCAGCAGGAAAACAAGCCGGAATATACACAATAGGCCTAAAAACAATGGCCGACGAGGAAATAGAGTCTCTTTCAGACGTGCTCGCCATCATTTGACCCTAAGACTCATTTTTTAGCTGCCTTTACCCCTTATGTATATCTTTCTGATGTAAACCGCACAAACGGCTCACTCTCACATGGAAACTCGCGTAGAAAACATGGTTTCGGCCATCACACTTTACACTAAAATAGACTTGGCTGTTTTTTCCAAGAAAGTCACTGGAATAGAATACAACCCAAAGAACTTTCCAGGCGTAGTATACCGCGTCAAGGACCCTCAGATGGCGATGCTCATATTCTCCTCCGGCAAAGTAATCTGCACCGGCGCAAGAAGCAACAAAGACATAAAGATAGCCGTAGTACACCTGCTAAAGAAACTCAAGGAAGGAGGCGTAACGGTCAAAGCCAAGCCCACAGTAGCAATACAAAACATCGTCGCATCCTCAAGCATGGGATTCAAGGTGAACCTTGACGTACTCGCGGTCGAAAGCGAAAACACCGAATACGAGCCGGAACAATTCCCCGGCCTCGTCTACCGGCTCGCAGAACCCAAAACAGTAATGCTCATATTCAGAAGCGGAAACATGATAATCACCGGCGCCAAAACATTCAAGCAGGTGAAAGAGGCCGCAGAGAAGACTATGGCTATCGTCAAGTCTTTCGACGCCATCATTTAGTTGCTGTAAGTTTCTCGTTTTCGGTGAGGAAGTCGATTAGTACGTTGCCTAGTGTGTTGTTGTAGACGAGGAATGCGTCGTGGCCGTAAGGCAGGTCCAGTTTCTTGTAGACTACGGGGACGCCTGCTTCCGCAAGTCCTGCGTATACTTCTTCCACGTATTCTGGCGGGTACAGGCTGTCTGAGGTGAATGATACCAGCAGGATTTTCGTCTTAACGTTTTTGAATACGCCTTTTAGCGTTTTTCTCCCGTTTTCGGTTAGGTCGAAGTGGTCTATGGCGTGGGTTATGTAGAGGTAGCTGTTGGCGTCGAACCTTCCGACGAAGCTTTCGCCGTTGTAGTCGAGGTAGCTTTGGACTTCGAATTCTATCCCAAACTTCTTTTTTGGAATTGTCTTCTTTTGGTCTCTGCCGAATTTCCTTGTGAATGTTTCGTGGCTTAGGTATGTGATGTGTCCCATCTGGCGGGCAAGAGACAGTCCTCGCTTAGGCTGACCGCGGTCGTAGTAGTTGCCGTTTTTCCATTCGGGGTCGTTTAGTATGGCCTTCCTTTGTATGTCGTGGAGGGCTATGTTCATGGGGTAGTGTTTTGCGGCGGTGGCTATG
>CABMCB010000031.1 GCA_902384455.1 uncultured archaeon | reverse complement strand
TGATGGGGCTAACTGTGAGATGCGGTTGTATTCTTCTTTTTGTCCCCACGAGTCGCCGACGATTTCGACGCCGCCCTCTTGTGTTGCTCGGAACGCGATGCCATTGCGTAGGTTTGTGCTCTTCATTGCGATGTCAAAGTTATGTAGACCTAATGAGATTTCGGTGGTGATTTCGTAGCCTAGCTCAGAGGCTAAGGCTTTGATTGCGGCGATTAAAAGCATCTTATCAATGTTCTTTAGTGCGAGTTTCCAAACTGAAATATGGCTCATATTTACACCCAATAGAAAAAAGAGATTATGCGTCTTCCTCGATGTTTTCGTCCATTTGTTGCGTTATTGGATTCCACAGGGGGAAGCTTTGACAGAAATTCCTTACGTGCTCTCGGTGGTTTCCTCTGGTTGTGAGGTTTTCGATAAACGTGTTGATTTCGCTTCTTTTTGTCATTTACTGCTCACCCAAGAGAAAAAAGAAAGGGTTAGAGGTTGTCTATCAATCCTCTTACTCTGCCGCTGACTTTTGTGCTGATTTCGCCGAAGTTCTTTGTGCCGAATAGGTCTAAGGCTTTGTCTGGGTTCTCAAACGCCATTGTTACGGGGTCGATAACTGCATCCGCGACAGCTTCCAATCCCGCGCTGATTGCCAACTCTCTGAGTTCCGTTAAGTCATTCTTGACTGTTTTCGGATAGAGTTTCTTGGCGACTGCTATGCGCTGAATAATTGCCTTAAGCTTCGACTCAACGTCTTCGATGCCTTTGACGACGGTTTCGTTGTATTTGCGCTCAAGTTCTTGGTTGATTCTTTCGAGACCGGCTTGTTCCTCTTCGTCGAGCCGGGCGAACTTTTCTCTGGATGTCTTGTCAAGCTTTGCATACATCTTTTTGTACTCATTTTCGACTAGCTGTTTGACCGCGCCAGACTCCAAAGCTAACGGGGTTACATCCAATGTAACCTCTTCAAACTTGGGAATCACGATTTTCTCGACTATTACGTGGTAGCTGGCGAGGATTTCAAGGACTCGTTTCCAGTATTTGGTCTCAGTGAAGCGCTCGATTTGAGTGTTTAAGCCTATGATTTTCTTGTTCTGCTTGTTGATTTGCTTCTGGAAGGCTGGCACTTTGGCATATGGCAGTAAGTAGAGGTTTTGTCTATAGGACCCGTGTTGATTGGTTGCGATTACTAAGCATTTGTCGTGGAGTTCTTTGTAGATGTCTCGGCGGACCGTGCGAAGGACGTTTGCAAAGCGGCTGGGGAACGGTGAGAAAGTAAGCGTTCGGATTCTTTCTTTCTTCTCGCTTGCTTGTCGTCTTTTCCGTCCGTGGGCTTTCCAGTTGCGTCCTTGGGTACGGTGCTTTTTGTATTTGTCGTCAACTTCGAGGAAGTAGTCTTCTAAGTCTGCGGCGGCTTTCCTGAACACATCAGGGGTCAAACCCGGTATTTGCAGGTTTAACCTTTCCTCAGTCGGGATGTGAACTTGAATGTTTAACCCGCTAAGTTTCGCTATTTTCTTTTCTGTTGCCATTACTAGCACCCAAAAAAAGGGGATTTACCACCTTTTAGGAACGGGATATTTCGATGCTTCAATGCACGATACCACTATATAGTCCTCTCCAAGCTTCCAATTCCGCCATAAGAAGCTATCTTTTAGGTGGAATTGAAGGTAATCCAGAGAGCTAAAACCCTCTGGGAGTTTTCCATCGCTGGGGGGATACAAGTGATACCCGCCGCTCCCTAACCATCTGATTATGTAGTAATTCCCATTGAGGGGAAATTCGTAAAAGAAGGCGTCGTCTGTCTCTTTTGTCACTTTAAAGGCTGATTGAGTTAACATTTTAGCACCCAAAAAAAGAGAGGTTAGAGGGCTTTAAGACTCCCTCTTAAATCGTCTGGCAGTGTAGCGATAATGGTTTTGGTTTTGTCTTTGTCTTTGCCTGAGCCGAATTCTATGAGCGATTCTTTTAGGAAGCCCATGTTAACGTTGGGTATCGTGCTTAGCTGTTTCGCCATTGTTTCAACTTCCTGAATGCGTGTTTGGATGTTGACGCCTAAGCTTTCTTTGGCGGCTCTGAAGTGCTCAAGAGTGATTTTGCCCTTGTCTTCGTCCATTGCTATCGAGCAGGCATTTTTGACAATTTGTTCAAGTTCAGCGGGGGTATATCCGAAGGTCTCGCTTGCGATGGTTTCTTGGATTTTCTTCTGGGTCTCTTCATTGATTGGTAGCTTTCGTATGACGTTCATGTGGATGCTGAGGACTTCTTTTCTCGCTTCGTAGTCAGGGGGGAAGATTCCGAACATGTTGTCGAATCTGCCCGGTCTTGTTGCCGCTTTATCAAGCTGGGGGAAGTTGGTTGCGCCGATAACGAAGGCTTTGCGGTCTGTGCGTCCGAGGTATTCCAGTAGAGCGTTGAGCATTCTTCGAGAAACACCTGAGTCTGTGCTGAGTTGACTTTCTCTCGGTTGGAAAACTGCGTCTAACTCGTCCCAGAAAACGACGATTGGTGCAAGGCTTTCAAGGATGGCGATGATTTGTTTGACTCGTGACTCGGTTTCGCCGACGACGCCCCTTAAGAATGCTGAAGCGTCCAAGATTGCCAGCGGTATGCCGAGTTCGTAAGCTATTGCTTTGACAAGAACGGTTTTGCCTGTGCCCGGAATTCCAGCGAGGATTAAGCCTCTTGGCAATTCGACGCCGAAGAATTTGGCTTTCTCTGGGTCTTTGAGCGCTTTGATAACTCTGTTCTTTATGAATTTCTTGAAAGCGTTGTTTCCGCCGATGGTGTTAAAGCCTTTGTCTGGGACGTAGAACTCAATGCCTTGGGTCTTGAGAATTTGAACCTTGTAGGCTGTGAATGCTTTGGTGTCGAATGTATAGTTTGGTGCGCTTTCGTACCAACTTGTAAGTGCCGCTGTTCTTGTTGCTGTGAGGTCAAGTCCTGAGCTTGCTTCGATGATTTCGTCCGTGATTTTTGTGCGCTTGGCAAGTTTCTTCTTTTCGGATTCGCCGTATTTCTGTGTGAATGCCGTGATTAGGCTTTCTTTTGTCTG
>CABMCB010000030.1 GCA_902384455.1 uncultured archaeon | reverse complement strand
TGTGTGGATTCACCTTGAGGGGTAACTGAGCCGCCAAGAGCATTTGCCGTTAATGTGAAGCTTGCCGTTTGGAGTATCAAGTCATCCACTAAATAGTTACATCCCGTGCTGGGGTCACCTGCAAAAGTAATTGAAGTGAGGTTACCTCCAAGGTTTCGTATAGGAACTTTTAGACTTAGCAGTTCCCATTCGTCTGAGCCGCCCGAATCCATCCATAAATCTTGCGTGCTAGAACCAGAAGCGGACTGTAGGGTAATGCGGGTATTCGTGTATGCAGAACATTTTATGTACACGGAAGCACGCCAAAGACTAGAAGAAATAACCGATTCGGGCAAAGTGTACGTCACAGAGCTTGAGCCAAAGGACACATTGGCTGCAAATTGCCCCGTATGTGTCGATTTCTCCATTCTATTACCAATACCTGAAAAGCTCCAACCGGTCTCCCCGCTTTCTAAGCCACCATTTGTAGCATGCTCTGTCACTACTGGATAATCTGGGCTAGGATTCAGAGTCGAAGGTGTATAATACACGTAAATCCAATCAAGCTGTACACTGTTTTGCCCAAATCGGACGCCGTCAATTATAGTGTCAGACGATAAACCTGAAAGTAAACTAACTAAGTTTGTTTGACCAACGAAATCGTTGCGTCCCGGGTCCGAATTATTAGGGTATAGTTTTGGCAAATCCGTGACGATATTGCAAGGACCCTGACTGTTGTAAGCGAGAATAGTCATGCTTGATGACGAATCGTAAACATAGGACATGTTCCAAGCCACGATTTGAGTAACAGGAATACCCCAGCCTTGTTGCCAGAGACTGCCACCTGACCTGACCTCAACATAGGACCATCCATAACCCCAATCAAGTGGCGTTATGTGTACCTCGTCAGTATAGCGCCAACCGTAGTAGTTCCAATCAAAGTCACCGTTAAAAACAGCTTGAGCTAAGGCAGGGTCAGCCGAAACTAACTGCATTGGCATTATGGAAGTAACGCAAAGCATCAGCATTAAGGCGATGAGAGCAAACGCTATACTGCTTTTTCCTTTGTTGGTGAGTCGCATGTGTAAGAAGTCATATGCGTTGCGTTTTATACTTTATCAAAAAATCTTGTATGACTATGGGAGAAGGGACGGGAAAAAGCCCCACCTTCGAGACTGTCTCTCAGTGGCAGTGGCGAGCCTAAGCCGCCTAGCCCCGAAGGAAGCAGTGAAAGCAAGGGCTTTTCCCCTGCCGACATGGATGCATCCATGCTTTTTAAATATTGTCCATAATTAAGTGTGTGCAGTCGGGTTAGAGTGTTTGAGACCCCAGACAGTCTGTATGCGTCTCACAGCCGGAAATCAAAGCTTTCGTTCGCCGTTCCCGTCTGCTTTATCCCGTCGTGCCTCGCTATCCACACCTTTGCGTGTGGTGCACGTACACCGCTCGGACTTGAAAGCGTCTCGGACGCTTCTTAACGGGCAAGTATCCGAGTCTCATATGGCGCCAAACAGGATGCCGCTTGACGCGGGGGTAGAACGCTATTATTTAGGTATAGCCCCCCTATGCATACGCTTACCCTCGGTCGAGGTTCCGCATAGCTAATTTTCAAGTCTCTATGTAGCAACCGCTACATTTCATTGCTGATAGCCACTTGGGACCTGACTGTGCCCTCGCCTACACAGCCCCTATATCCGCCGGTCGCGCCCCATGACATCGAATTCGCAGTCCTCACTCCCAACCCTTTAGTAACGAGATGGGAGCGCTGTAGACCCGATTTTCCGCATAACAGGGATACTGGCGAGGCGTTTCGCTGTCCATTGGTTATTGGGACATTTTCGTAAGATTCTTCAGTGAAGCGAAAACCTGAACCATCGCAGTCTTCGCAAATATCGCTTTCCTTTTTTAGGTAACCTCTACCATGACAGGTTGTGCATATTGCGACGCCCAATTTTTCCCCTCAGATGTTAGCAGACAGGTATGCGCTGTTCTAAATAAAAAACTTGTGCTTGCTATAGGAAAAGCATCAATATTATTATCACAGTTATGCCAATATTGAGAACGTTTGCCCCTGTTGCTGACCGATTACGACCGTAATAACTTAATCCTATGCCAGCGGCACCTATGCCAATTGTTGCGAGATTTATGTAGAGTTCGGGCAGTGCCAATGGTAAAAGCGCAGTTGCACTACTGACGTCAGAGGCAAAGAAGGTTTTCGGTGAAGCAAAATAGAGCACCATTAAAGCCACTAACAAGCTAAGTCCACTGTAGAGGTACCATTTTTTCCAGTTTCGCCGTTTCAATCACATACCCGATTGCTTATGGAAAGAAATCGAATAAAAAACTTTGGATACAGACTTAGTCTATATTTACGAAGGTCTAAAGAAATTGACGGTTTATAGACTAAATCTATTTTTTGGGTTGTATCGCTTGTTTGCAACAACAAATTACATAATTGACAGCTAAATGTCTAAAGCATGACTAAATGTGACAGTTGCAATGCTGAAGCTGGACCGCTCCTATGCGGAAAGTGCCGAGCAAAGCTTAAGCATACGCACAATCTTATCCCCGTGCTCTTCTATGACAGGGAAAGAAAAGGGTACCGTGCTGGGTGCACAGTAGCTGAGTGCCCATGGAATGAAAACGGGGTTTGCGTAACCGTTACGCTCAACTTGGCTTTCTTGAAAAACATCCTTCATGAATTCGACGGCGACAATATTGTCAAACAAGCGTGCGGCTAACTACCTTGTCGACACATAGCGGGAGATGCCTAAACTCGCCATAAAAGCGCCGATATAGCTTGGAACTAAGCATGCGCCAGCATAGAAGAGCCAGCCGTTGATTTTGACTGTTGGCAGATAGAAGTTCCAAAGGGCAAAGTAGTTCACTTTGCCGGGTTGACCTCCTAAACCGCCAACCATCCAATCAAAAGTATTGAAGCCCTCAAGTGCTAGGAAAGTCCCAAACAGCATTAAACCGATTCCAGCAATACGGATTTTTGTGAAACCACATCCGCAGTGGGCAACTAAGACAATGCCGACGCCTTCGCAGACTGCGCTCGCTACCCATGCACCGATTGCGAAGTAAGTGTAGCATTCTTGGGCACGGACGCCGAAAAAGTTGGTGAGCCACCACGTCATTTCGCCGCCGTCGCTACTTGGAGTAAACCATCGGCTACCGAGCCAAACAGCACCATTAACCCCAGCATAGACTAAGAAGGACCCTATGGCAACGACCGCTATAAGCAGTATCGCTCGTGTTGTTGGGTTTCTTAAGTCCATAACTATATACCTGACGATAGAACGCCTTTTCGGCAGTGGCATGACCATTTGTCTGTTTCTTCTAGTCCGCCGAATCCGCCTTCAGATTCAATTCTTTCGGTAAGGAAGCAGTTTTGTTTGCCTTTTCGGTCAGTAGGACATAAAAATGTGCCAGTATCTGGCTTTTCATCTAGATTGAGAGTGCAGAAACAAGCTACCTTCTCAGGGGTTATTGTGCCTTTTTTCATAAGTGCTTTTGCCCTTTCAGGGTCAGCATCTAGTTCAGCGTCTTTTTTTAGCTTACGTTGGTCCTCTTCAATAAGTAAAATTGCAGGGTCCCCATAACCAATGTGTGCAACGGATACTAAAGATTGCTCAATAGTTTCAGGCACTATTGCATCGTAGAAATAAACATGTTCTTGGCGACAATTTTGAATGTCTGTTTGTTGCGAGGGAGTTATTTTTTTGCCGCCGACCCACGTAGGCATATCATCTTGGTCACTCCACACTTCATTTAGGCACACACTGCGCGGTTGTAATCCATTGGTTAAAATGGATGGCAAGTTTTTCTCTGTTGTAGCGTGCGCTACATATTTTGGTAAAAGCTTAGCTCCGGCGCGAAAGCCCTTTTTGATAGTAGGCAATTCGTCAATGTTAGCATACACTGTGAACCCGTGTTTTTGTGCCAGTAAATCCATTGGAATACTCATTGCAACCGATAGAAGGTAGCGCGTTTAGGGTTTTTAATTGTTATTCAAAATT
>CABMCB010000029.1 GCA_902384455.1 uncultured archaeon | reverse complement strand
CGTTACCGGTACGAGCACCTTTCTTCAAAAGCCGGGCTTCGGCTCGATAACCGCGAGGCATATCTACGACAATGTTGGCACCGGGGAACTGCTTTTCCAACGCTTGCCGAGCTTCAGCGATTGTGTTGTACTGAGTGGACATGATGCCGCCACCCGGTTTGACAGTCAAGAATCCGGGGTATCCACCGGGAGGCGTCGGACGACCGGAGCCAAACGTATCGTAGTTTTTGATGATTCGGTACGTCGGTGGTTCTTCGAACAGGCGTTGTTGTTGCTGAGGCTGGAAAGCGGCAGCGGTTTTATTAAAAACCCCTAAATAACGCTTATGCATGATGGCGAGCGTGCCTGCGTCGATTCGAATGATGTCAGCGTTCCGTCTCAATCCCTCTTCGGAACCGAAACCTGTGCTCAAAAGTTGAGCTTTGTGGTTAACATATCGGAATTGCCCGTCATCTGTTTGGACAATCTCCCATTGACTGACGGGAGGTAATTTGGCGGCGGCGGTGATGGGCGTCACGGACTCAATAGCGGATGGCCCGGTCTGAACAGCCATATCCAAGCATTGCTGACACATCTTCGTCTTAAACCCGTACCAGACGAGGTTCGCCACTGCCGGGAGGTCGCACTCACGGTCGATGTGATAGGGGCATTCCCCGTTTTCGCAATAGCACATTTCGCGCATTAGTGTTTCTTCAGTTTCTTTGCAATCTGTTCAATTTCAAGAGCCAAGGGAAGAAAATCTCCGTCTTCCAAACTGGCGGCTTTCTCAAAAGAAGCCTGTTTGGCTTCCCGCGTGTAGGGGCTACCCGGCCCCATCCAATCATCGGCAAGAATCTTGTGCTTGACCGCTCCGGGAAATGCGGGGGTTGCTACCCATGAAGCCTCGACGAACTTCACGCCGCCGTTGGGCAAAGTCTTATGACCGCAGAGTTCAGCGACGCGGCGGAAAACTCCGTCCGCATCTGGGACAAACATACCCTTCTGGAACGCCAAGTGATTACAGTACGCCCCTTGGTCGTTGACACGGGCACCGCAATAAGAGCAGATAACGAGGTCGGTTACACATCCCATCGAGAGGTATTTGATTTTGTTGTTACGGATGTCCTCGACAAGCTTCTCGTGAGCGAGGTCGGTGGCGACCAAGATGTCGCAGTAAAATACCCACGTCGGTGGCTCGATGTTAACCTTGCGAAGTACGGCATCGAGGATGTGACCTTTGGCGTACTTCGAATTCTGGAAGTGTTCGACGAAATTGAAAGCCCCAATAAAGGACTTGTGGCTCAGCTTCAGGACTTCATTTGTCCATGCGTCGTCGTTGTTGTTTACCAAGTGGGAGCACTCGGGCTTAATCAGGTGGTCATCCGGCTCATCCTCGGTCATCACCGATGACATGATGGTGCAGTGGGAGAGCATGTACCGAGTGTTATTCGCGGCAAGCTTCTTGATAGCGGCAGTCTTGACCCCCGTAAACACCGGAGCACCGGAGTGCATCCGCTCCCACGAGGCGATATCCATTGCCGGGTCTTCAAGAACTGCATTCGCGTATTTCTTCGGCAGGGGCATAAGTTCCTCTATAATGAGTCCTTTAATCCAAAAGTTTACTGCGGCTAGCAGTGTGTTCCTCAACATGCTGGTCTTCGCGGATAGGTTCTTCGTATGGCGACGCCTCGGGCGGTGTTCCCGCATTGGCATCCCATTCTTGAGATAAGGCTTCCATCTCTTCGGAGATGGCTCTTAGACGGGACTGCAAATCGCCGGAGAGATTACGGAAGTGTTCGGATGTCACTAAATAGTTCATGTTAGCCCGAGCGCCGTCAAACATATTGAAGGCTTCCGCATTCGGCTTATTAGCGTAGGTAGCTTGTTTGTCAGTAGCCACGAGTCGGTTACGCGGGTCAAATAATGCATTGGCGAAATCACGTCCAGTTTCTTCCCACGCCTGTTCCATTGTCCAGCCGTTATCCTGAGCGATTTGCTTCATCTCAGGACTGGACATGAAGCGGGTCTTCGCATTCTCTTCTTGCTTGTTAACGAGATTCACCCAGTACTGGTCATCCTTTTTGGAGGCAAATAAGGTCTGGGTTTCGGCGGGTGCGTATTCCTCAATAAGTTCACGTATTTTGTGAAGTTTCTTCGGGTCGAAATCAGCCGGGCGGTCGAGGAGCTTTCGAGCCGTGTTTGGGATACTCTTCATGAATGGAGACAAGGCTTCCCATTTTCTATCCCAGTTCATCCGATACCACTTGAAGGAGGCTTCCTTGAGAGCCGCTCGGTCACCTGTGGGGTCGCCACCAGCTTCCAACGTCTGAATATACTTCAACAGCGCATCTATAAAAAGCCGATTCGTGTCTGGTCGAGACACGGCGGCAAACAACTTACCGTACTCTTTAGGTTCAGTCTTGTTGAGTTCATTACGGATTTGCCCCAACAAGGACTTCATGTAACCAGCACCAAACTTCTGACTCGTGGTCTCGTCAAGAGCACTCAAGAGAGTGTTGGAGAGAGTAACCAAGAATTGCACACGCTGACTGGCGTCATCCAGTCGGATTCCGCTCATTGCTTGTTGCAGAGCTTTCT
>CABMCB010000028.1 GCA_902384455.1 uncultured archaeon | reverse complement strand
GTTACTCCTGCTACTCTGGTTCTTTCGTTTCCGGATACTGCTGCTATTGGTGTGATTCTGGATATTCTGGACTTGGCCTGTCCGGGTATTCGGGTTAATCGGGTTACTCCGGCTATTCTGGTCCTTCTGGATACTCCGGTTACTCTGGACCCTCCGGGTATAGTGGTTACTCCGGCTCGGGTGTTCCCGGATACAGCGGCTACTCAGGATTCGGATATTCCGGGTACTCTGGCCATTCTGGATACAGTGGTTACACAGGTCAGTCTGGGTACTCCGGCTATTCTGGCTCGGGTGTTTCCGGATACAGCGGCTACTCTGGCTCTGGTACGTCTGGATATAGCGGTTACCAAGGCGAGAGTGGTTTCTCTGGGTATTCCGGATACAGTGGCCCTCAAGGTCCTGCAGGAACTACAGGTGCTGCCGCTTACTCTGAATTGTACTTTGACGACAACACAACGAATACCGTTGCGTTTACAACGCATGGTACCTACTACCAGCTCGGCTCAACTCTTCCTTGGCAGCTCGGAGAAACAAACGGTTGGACCCAAGATGCCGTAAACGGAAAACTGACTTGTAACTCTACAGGCGTTTATGCCATCATTGCTACCGTTGTATACTCTACAGATTCACTGACGGCTGATTTGCTTGAATTGAAAGTCTATAACAACGGAAGTTCGTTTGATGGCTTTGAAGTCGATACTCAGTCTGTTCCAGGAATTCTCACTACCGTAGCTTCTGTCGGTGTAGCTTCAGTCAATTCGGGTGATTACCTCGAACTTTTCATGAAGAGCTACACGGTTGACGGTATCACCTTTACTCCACGTTCTGTTTCTTTCGTGGTCGCAGCTATCGCGGGTGGGTCGGGAGCATCGGGCTACTCGGGTTACAGTGGTTCTGGTGTTTCTGGTTACTCCGGATATACTGGAACATCGGGTCACAGCGGTTACAGTGGCTACACAGGTGAGTCAGGTTACAGTGGGTATACAGGGAAGTCTGGTTATTCTGGATACTCTGGACCTTCCGGGTATTCTGGATACTCCGGGCCATCTGGATACTCTGGATACAGTGGTTACACAGGTCAGTCCGGCTACAGTGGCTACACAGGTCAGTCCGGCTACAGCGGCTATACGGGATGGTCAGGTTACAGTGGTTATACCGGCCAGTCTGGTTACAGTGGATATTCTGGATACTCCGGGCCTTCTGGGTACAGTGGTTATACTGGAAAGTCTGGATACTCTGGGTACAGCGGATTCAGCGGTTACTCCGGTACGGGACTCAATGGGTTCTTTGTTGTTGTTTCCCAAACAGGCAATGATGGAAACGTGGGAGGACCTTACCTCACCATCGGCGCTGCCATTACCTATCTGGACACGCTTTCTTTGTCGGCTACTCAACACGGAGCAGCCTTCATTCTTCCCGGCATCTATAATGAAAACTTAGACCTGACGGCACTGACTAACGGAGCTTACATCGACCTCATTGGTCAAGACCCCGATACTACCGTTATTACAAGTTCGGTAACAAACGTCCTCAACATCAACGATTCCGTAAATGCAGAAAATCAAATCAGTAACCTGACTATCAAGTATACAGGGTCTACTCTTTACGACTGTGCGGTGTACGCAAATGGCCCTGTCATTCAAGACTATTTTATTGACGGTGCTGGTGCTCGTAAATACATCTGGAGTGCCAAAGTCCGTTTTGATAACTGCGTGATTGAAAGCACTCAATCCTGTCTCGGCTATGCAGCAGCTCAATTCACGGACTGCATTCTTGACTCAACCGCCACTAATAACGAAATCATGGTTCAAGACTTCGCGGGCGGTGTCTTTCAAAGCTGCAGATTTACGTGGCTCACATCGGGACAGAACGGGATTGGTAATGTCTTCCAAAAGGTCGTGGGCTTTGCTACTCGCGGTTTGATTGACAGGTGCTCGGTTGATACAGCTACTGTAACAACTTACGGATGTAACCTGTGGACAGAGTCGTCTGAGATTACAGTACTGAATTCAAACTTCCGATTCGACGGTGGATTCACTTCCAGCAGGAACGGAAATTACTACTCGGACAGCGTTTTCGAAACAACGGGCTCTACTCCCGTTGACGGTTCGAATACCATCATGGCCGATTTTGAAGGTATTCTCTACAACTGTCGAGTGATTAACACCTCAGCTTACTCGACAATGAATACCTTGGGGTCGTTTAATCTCAGCCATGTCCTTAATACGGATTTTGTTCAGACAAACTCCCTGGAAGTTATTGGAGGGTTCGCCCAGCCTTCCCCTGGAAACATCTACTGCACCATGTCCAATGTGTCCCTTGTCAATGCAGAAGGGTCTACATTCTCTACTGGAACAGGGATTATCCACGGACAAAACATTCGTACATCTTCTCCGGCCCAGTTCACTCTCATCAACTCTTCGGACTTCTCTTACATGTATCCGGACCTCTACCCCTCTGCAAGCGGATACTCTGGATACACAGGATTTTCCGGATACTCCGGCTATTCCGGTGATTCCGGGTACTCTGGTTACACAGGACAGTCTGGGTATTCTGGCTACTCGGGTCCGTCTGGATACTCCGGATATTCTGGCCCATCTGGATACTCCGGATACACAGGTCAGTCCGGATACACAGGTCAGTCCGGATACAGCGGCTATACCGGCCAGTCTGGGTACTCTGGATACAGCGGCCTCTCCGGATACTCTGGGTATTCTGGACCTTCTGGTTTCAGTGGGTACTCTGGATATTCTGGCCCGTCTGGATATTCTGGCTACTCGGGACCTTCCGGATTCAGTGGGTACTCTGGCTCTGGTATCTCGGGGTACTCGGGATATTCTGGCCCGTCTGGATATTCTGGATACAGCGGTGCTGGTACCTCTGGGTATTCTGGATACTCCGGTGTGGGTCAAAGTGTTGGGTATTGGCACTTCTCTCTCAGTAGCCAAGCTAATAGCACTACTGGCTTAATGAATAAAGCTGCGGGGTCTACTCAACCTTACCCAACAACAGACCCCTCGAATAACATCGAGAACGGAGCTCTCGACCCTTATGTTGCTCTCGCCAACTGTAACATTACAGACATCAGCTTAACTTGCTGCCAGGCAGCTATTAACTCGACACCTGTCGGTGCTTCCGCTTCCGTCCGTATCGACATCTACACAAACCAAGTTGGCGGACGCACCTTGGTGTCAACACAACGCATCAACATCACCCCTCTGGCAAGTGTTCAAACTAATAACAATCTTGGAACCAACGCACTCTTTACTGGAAGTGTCACAGGTCTGTCTCTCGCCCTTACAGCAAATCAGGCCTGGGGAATTCAGTTCACTAACGAAACAGATACCACTACACACATTAACGCGGTTGGTCGTCTCTACGTAACAGTTAAAACAAGGGAAACCTAATACCGGAGTGCTTTAATGGCACCAACTAAAACGGAGAGTACCGTGGCATCGAAGAAAAAAGTAAAATACACGGCAACCATTACCAGTTGTGCGGATGACGGAACGAACTATTATATCTCTATTTCTGTTGATATTGGAGGAAGCTACCTTGGGTATACAGTGACTGTTCCTATTTCAACTTTCAGTACAACTAACGAGTGCTCTTCTTGGTTGAGTGACTGGATTACGGAAAACAAAGCGTCTTTTGAAGATAATTCTCAAAATGGCCTTTTTGTTGGTGTTTCAGCTACATCCTAATTTTATTTTGTATTTTACACCAGACAAATACCGAGTGTATAACACTCCTGCTTGAAATTGTCAATTCAAAGGAACTTACATGAAAGTCTCCGTTGTCATTCCGACCTACAACCACTGTGAGGACCTACTAAAGCCTTGCCTAGAGTCTCTCAAGGCAAATACGGACCTTACCCAAACCGAGATTATCGTGGTGGCCAACGGGTGTAAAGACAACACTAAGGAGTATGTTGAAAGCCTAGGGGAACCATTCAATCTCGTATGGTTTGATGAAGGTATGGGCTATACCAAGTCCACAAACGCAGGAATCGTAAGAGCTGCGGGTGACTATATCATCCTCCTCAACAATGACACCGTAATCTACCCTCCGTTTAATAAGTGGGTTGATATCCTCCTGGAGCCTTTCTCTGACTCTACGGTAGGTATGACGGGCCCTATGCTGACTCACTGCCCCGAAGCTGACCGAGACTTTCTCATTGGGTTTTGTGTTTGCATCAAGCGGGAAATGTTCGACCGCTTCGGAATCTTGGATGAAATCTTCAGCCCAGGCTACGGTGAAGACACTGATTTCTGCTGCAAGATTCAGGACGCTGGGTTTAAGATTATCCAGGTGTGTCCTTCCAACACTTATGCCAATGACAACTCCAAGCAGATGGTTGGGCAGTTCCCCATCTTCCACAAAGGGAATGTCACCTTCAAGAACTGGACGGGCGGAGAAGAGCTTCTCAAGAAGAACAATGAGATTCTTCGTACTCGATACAATTCAGGGGCGAAAAAAGCCACCTCCCCTGAAGTGAGAGTTCCTGCCACCCACCTCACTGAAGTTGTGGATATTGAAAGAGCCAAACTGCTGGACGGCTTCATGAGTGAAATCGAACTTAAGTGGCTGGCTACCGAAGCCAAGAAGCGCAAGGTTATTATCGAAGTAGGGTCTTGGCACGGAAAGTCCTCTCGTGCCCTCGGGGACAACTCGATGGAGGGGGGTGTCGTATATTGTGTCGACACCTGGAATGGGAGTGTTGCGGAACAGAACACCAACCATGCTTCTGCCAAGATGCGTGATGGTGACCACGCCATTTACGAGTTCTTCCAGGGGAACATCGACCTTGTATCTCAAGGAAAGATAATCCCTATCCGCATGTCCTCCAAGAACGCTGCCGACTTCTTCAAGGAGAAGGGGCTCAAAGCGGACATGATTTTCATTGACGCTGGGCACACGGAAGAAGAACTCACCCAGGACATCAAAGCTTGGGGTTCGGTCCTGGCGGATGGCGGTATCTTCTGTGGACACGACTTGGGAGCCTGGGAGGGCGTCAACAAGGCCGTCTACAAATGCCTGGAGAACGTCTACTGCGGGGACGCCACGACAATCTGGTACTGCGAGAAAAAGGACATCAAACAGTCTGAGAGCCTTCGCCCTCCTTGCATCTTCGACTGCTTCCCGTTCAACAACGAGCTTGATATTCTCGAACGCCGTTTGACGGAGCTCTACAGCACAGTGGACCGTTTCGTCATTGTCGAAGCTTTGTTTACCCATGCCAACAAGCCCAAAGACCTTACCTTCCACAACAACCTGAATCGCTTTTCTAAGTACTTGGACAAGATTACGTACTTAGTGGTGGAGAAGTTTCCCGATACCTCGGATGCGTGGGCTCTGGAACGGTACCAACGCAACTTCATCATGAACGGCTTGGTCACCTGCCAGGACAACGACATCATTGTTGTTTCGGACTGTGATGAAATCCCTACACCAGAAGCTATCAAGAGCTTCAAGCCCGAGGATGGAATCCGGTCGCTTGAAATGGACTTGTACTACTACGATGAGCACACCCGAGCCAAGGACATGTGGTTCGAGGGAAAGATTCTTACTTACAAGAAGCTCAAGGAACTGACTCCCTGTGGTGCTCGGTACAGTCACGACGCCCCTCAAATTCCCAACGCAGGTAAGCACCTGTCCTACTTCGGGGACGTAACTCGTATCATCAAGAAGATTGAAGATACAGCTCACCAAGAGTACAACAAGCCAGAATTCAAGAATCCCGTAGTCATCGCCCAAAGAATCGCCAATGGCGAAGACGTGTTTGGAAGAAACCTCAAATACGAGAAGGTCTAATGGCCCATATCACCGTAGGCATTCCTACCAAAGACCGCTACGAGCTTCTCCCCATGACTTTGATGTCTGTTATCACGCAGACTCGAAAGCCGGATAGGCTCATCATCTACGACGATTCTTCCAACCCTAAAGACCTTCGGGAGATTCAGACATACCAGTACATCTTCACCCTACTCAACACCAAGGGCATTGAATGGGGGGTTGAGTTCGGCCAGAGACGAGGGCAGCACGTCGGTCACCAGCTAATCCAGGAAAAAGCCTTGGACTTGGTGTGGAGAATTGACGATGACGAGATTGCTGAGCCCAACGTCCTTCAGATTTTAGAATCACACTTCGTAAATAAACCTGGAAAGCATCCGGTAGGCGCTGTGGCTGGGTTGGTCATTCCCCCAGACGCTCCCAGGATGGAAGTTCTTCCCAATACCCTTAACAGCATCGACCGTGCAAACTGTCAGTGGTTTCGCTGGAAGGGTGTCAAGGAAGTAGAACACCTCTACAGCTCCTACCTTTATCGCAAGGGAATCAACAGCTTTGAAAGGGACCTTAGCCCCGTAGCCCACCGTGAGGAAACCCTACACTCCTATGGTATCTTTAAGAAGAAATACCGACTCATTGTGGATAGTGCGGCAGTGACTTATCATTTCAGGTCGGGGGTGGGAGGCATTCGAGCCGCTGGGAAACAACAGGATTGGGACAATGATGAAAAGCTCTTCCGAGAGCGCCTTCGGGAGTATGGGGTGGGAGTACCGAAGAAAGAGAAGTGTTTTGTCCTGGACTGTGGTATGGGGGACACCATCGTCTTTAAGAGCCTGCTTCCAAAGATTAAAGAGAAGTACAAGGACTACAAGATTATCTTGTATGTTTGCTATCCCGAACTCTTTAAGGGCGAAGGCCTGGAACTCCGCAGTATCGCGGACGCCTACAACCAACTTGGTAACCTCGACAGATTCAACATCTTTAGGTGGTGCATTGACCACAAGTGGACCACTGAAATGAAACACGCATACGCCAAAATGACGGGGGTGGCTGAATGAAGCCTTTAATTGTCTATTCCCGGGGGGTAAAACCGTTGAGGAATGGAAACCGCTCCGCCAAGGACTACCCGTATTGGGACCTGCTTCTTGATGCCCTTCGACCGAAGTACGAGCTCGTAGAGGTGGTCAAAGAGCCTTTTGACGAACTGGAGAAGCTTCTGAAGAGTGCCGACTACGTCATTTGTGTTGACAGTTTCCTTCAGCACTTCTGCTGGTCCATCGGAGTCAAGGCTATTGTTCTTTGGGGGACCTCGGACCCTCTCATCTTTGGACATGAAGAAAACATCAATCTTCTGAAGAACAGGGGATACCTTCGTCCAAACCAGTTCGATATGTGGGAGGGGGACATTTACAATCCCAACGCTTTTGTCGCTCCTGATGAGGTTATCAAAGCACTCCAAAGCTACTCGGGCAACTTGCATTAAATCTTGGGATTTTACGAGGATAACGATGGCTACTTTCATTACGAACCTCTACGAACAACTGAGTTCTCTGGATTTCAAAAATCCAGAACTGGCCAAGAAGAAGTACGTGGTCGTACACCACAGCCTTACTGAGGATGGTAAGACAGTAAACTGGGATGCTATTCGGAAATACCACATGTCGTGGCGCGTGGACGGGAACAGCATCACGGAAGAGGAAGCGAAAGAGGCTCAAGCCGCAGGGAAGGTTGTTGAAGCTCCCTGGGATGACATTGGCTACAACTACGGGATTGAAGAGGCAAACGGAAAGCTCAACTTCATGATGGGACACACCCTCTACAAGAGGGGCATTCATGCGGCAGGGTTCAACACAAACGGGATTGGCCTCTGCATCATCGGTAACTTCCAAAAGGTCAAACCGTCTAAAGAGAAATTCGAAATGGCAGCTCTCGCCTGCCAGTACATGCGGAAGGTCTGGTATGACCGCCTCCGCACCAACTTACAAATCATCGGACACCGCGAGACGTTCGTGCTCTTGAAGCAGCCGGTACACAAAGACTGCCCAGGGTCTGCCTGGGACATGGACCTCTTCCGTAACGTGGTTTTTGGAACAAAGACCATCGACGAGGCCTACGCATGACGAGGGTTCAAATGGCAACATCCATCCGAGCAGTGAACAACGAGAAACAGGCTGAATACAGCCGATGGGAAAAAGTAGCTGGACGTGACCCGTGGTACGCCGTACTGGGTTACCGGCTCCTCATGATGTTCGTCGACATCTTCTCGGTTGCTGGGGTGTTCGCCGGAATTATGACCTGGATTCTTATCAAGTCCATGAATCTCCTCCTCAAACTGGCAACCATCAAACTGGCTGCTTCTGCCGTACTCGGATACATCACCTTCGGGATGATGATTCTGGCAGCCTTCATCTTCGCGTGGACATACTTTGCGGCTCGTAAGTTCACTCCGCCTGTGGTAGAAGCTCTGTGTGACCGTATCGCTGGGAAGGCCCACGATATTCAGGTTACGGGTATTGCCGAGGATGTCTCACACCTCGAAGCCACCATGGACGTGAATAAGCTCTATGACCAGCTTACAAAAGAACCCCCAAAACCTGCTATTCCTGAAGGGTGGCCGGAGAAGTAAGTTCCCTTAAATCTTGGGCTTTAATAGCCAATTAAAAGGATTTAAGCGTGAACGTTGTACCTCTCGGCACAAGCATTCCTCTCGACCTGCTCATCATTGACGCCACGGGTGGCGTTATTGGACAATCTCCTGTTGTCCTGGTCCAGCGTAAGTCTGACCTGGCTTATTGGAACGGAACGAACGGATTTACTGCCACCCCCACCCCAGTAGCGCTTGCCGAAGTAGATGCAGTTAACCAACCAGGCCTCTATCGGGTTTCGTTTAATAGCCAAGGCGGGGATACAGCCACCAACACCTACATTGCGTACTACACTAACCCGAACCCCTCCTTTCCTGGTAACGCTGTTGATGAAATTCTCTTCTCAGACATCGAAGCCAACGTAAACACACTGGCTATCGCTCAGGCTGTTGCTTCCAAGATTCTCGTCAACCCCGCCATTCCAATCGACTCTTCGGACATCGCCTCCCAAACTCTCTTGGTGGAAGTTGACGGACATGTTGAAAACATCGAAGCCAACATGGCTACGCAATCCAGTCTGGATGCGTACATGGTTACTATCAATGCCAAGCTGGATTCTATTCTTGCGGCGGTTCAACCCGCCGTAGGTTCGAGCATGGTGACCTTTAATATCCTGGACGGTTCCAGTCTTCCTATTCCGGATGTTTTCGTAACCATCAAAAACAGCACAGGAGCCATTACTGTTGCTGTGGGTCGGACGGACACAAACGGTCAGTTCGTCGTGGGACTTCCTGGAACCTTCCTCATTCCTGAAACCTTTCAGGTTTTGTTTTACAAACCGTTCTACACCTTTGGTACTCAACCCTATACTTTGGTCGTTACGGGTAACCAGACTGTCAACATCACAGGGGCTTCTTTCCAGCCAGTGTCCAACATCCCGAGCGTCTGCACTTGCTACTGTTACATGGTCGACGCTACCGGGGTTCCCGTGGTTGGAGAGATTCTTCGGGCAAAGCTGGTTTCGAACTTCCCCTTCACTCCAGGTACCGGCATGCTGGCAACCAAGGAAGACATTGTTGCCAAGACGGATGTTTCTGGGTTTGTGTCCCTCAACCTTATCCAAGGGGCAACCTACGAGATTACGGCTCCCGCTCTGTATATCACGCTGACGAACTTCCTGGTACCTACGGCTGCTTCCCTCGACCTCTCGACCCAGCTCCAGTACAACTCCTAAGGGTTGACTTTCACGGAATCTCAGGGTTATAATAGTAATTTACGGATTATTGTGACAACTTAGGTGGACGATGGACCTTACCCAAATCCGCTCCATTAAGAATCCGGAGCTGACTATACCCTCATTTAAAGGGGAACTCCGTGCCTTCCAAAAGGCCGGGGTTATTGCCGCTTACCTCCATCCCCGCATTATCATCGGGGACGATACTGGTCTTGGCAAGACTGTCCAGTCGGTAGCCCTCCTCAACTACCTGTCCGACCTTGGGGAACTGCCCCTCAACAAGACCATGGTCCTCTGCTCGAACAGCATGCAGGAAGACTGGTTCCGTGCCTTTAAAAAATTCACTCCCTTAAAGCCGGTTATCTTCTGGACCTCTGACCGGGACGGTAAATGTCTCCATGTGAAGAACCATGCTCTTGTACTCGGCTACAGTACCCTGTTAAGCCGCATCAGCTACCTGCGGACGGTGGGTTTCCAGAATATCATCATTGACGAGGCCAGCTACATCAAGAACGTAGAATCGAAAACGTTTGGTGCTGCCCGTGAACTCGTAGACAAGGCTAATCGAGTGGTGGTTTTGAACGCCACCAGCATTGAAAATGGACTTCAGGACGCCTACTCCATGGGCGAACTCCTGGAACATGGATTCTTCGGAAACTACGAAGACTACATCATGACCTACTGTGAGACGGAGAAGAGATACTACCGGACAAGATATCATACCCTCAAATACGACCTTGTCATCAAGGGAGCCAAGTCTCTCCAGTCTATCCGGGACCTCAAGACCAAACTCTCCAAGTACTACTTCCGTCGCACTTACTCCGACGTTGAAATCCAGATGCCTGAAGAGGTTGTTCACACCATCCCCGTTCACCTCAAGGCCGGGCAGAAGAAAGAGTACATCGAACAGGTGGAGCTGTTTGAGAAGCGGAAGATTAAGGGGTCGCTCTTGCTCTACAACCTGCTTCGTATCTGTGATGGTAAGATGCGTAGGTGGGCTGAGGAGGAAGACCCCGAGAAGATTTCGGCCAAGGGTGAGGCTATCCTGGAATTGGTCCAATCTTTCAATGAGCCTTTCATCTTCTACTCAACCTACCTGGACCCTCTGCTTGCGGTGGCCAAGATTCTAAAGAACGCCGGGAAGAAGGTTGGGTTTTATACCGGCAAGAACAAGGACACACGCGACCGGCATTCGGACGCCTTCAAGGAAGGGAAGCTTGACTGCCTTGGAATCACGATGGCTGGGGCTCGTGGTAAGAACTGGCCTGAGGCTCGTCACCTCATTGAAATCAACTCGGTATATAACCCCAGCTTGGAGCACCAGATTAGGTCCCGCATCAAGCGCATGGACTCGACTTTCAAGTCGGTGTGCATCCACAAGTTCTACGCCGAGGACACGGTTGAGGAGAACGTCCTGGCCCACGTCAAGCGGAAGGGGGCCTTGGCCAACTACATGAACGAGAACGGTACTGGGCTGGAACACCTGTCAGACGAAGATGTCCGACAACTACTTACCATGAGGGTCAGCCTCATCGACAAAGAGGCCCTCCTTGAGAATGTCGATAGTTTAAAGGAGAATTAAAAGACGAATTAAAAGACGAATTAAAAGACGAATTAAAAGACGAATTAAAAGAGGGATTAAAAGGAACTCTAGTTCTGTCCATAGATGTAGATGTAGATGTAGATGAAGATGTAGATACAAGAGAAGAAAAGAGGAATTAAATTCTACTTTTAATTCGTAATTCGGTGTATACTGTTGCAGACTATAGCGAAAGGACAGTCTATGTCAAGACGACCCGGCAGCGAAGGTGGTTGGTTCAAGATGTGGGGACGGAAGTGGCTTACTGACAGCAAACTGATTTCTGCTGGCGATGCAGTAGAATTATCCTATGTCAGGGTACTATGCCTGGCCAACGTCAAGTTCAAGGACGGCTACTTCCTGAGTGATTTGGGCCATAACCTGACCGAGGACGAGATTTGTCGGGATGCTCGGATTAACCCAGAAGTTCTTAAAAGCCTTGTTACTCTTGGGTTTTTAGTGAAAGAGGCAGGGACAGGCACCTATCACATTCCAAACTGGGAGAAGTACCAAAGTAGGAGCTACCGGAAACCCCAAGAAACTGTTGAAAAACCACAGGAAAAGCCTCAACCTGCCCCACCACCCAAAGCGTCATTTCGCAAGGAAGACATCAGGGGGTAGTAGTTCCTGATGGTTTTAAAAGACATCTTCGAAAAAAAGGCATGTAGAATGCAAATCAGGGCCTATACTGTAGGCCTGGGGAAGTCAATCTGCGGGGTCGGCTAATTGGTAGGCCACGGGGCTTTGAACCCCGGTATGGAGGTTCGAACCCTCCCCCCGCAACCAAATTGAGGAAAACCATGGATTACAAGAGTGCTTGGGAAGCTCTGAAGGGCCAGTTGAGCCAGAAGTCTGATTTCTATAACGATTTTGACAACAGCGTGTGTGACGGAATCCGTATCGCTTTGGACTTGATGCACAACCTGGAAGTCGACGCAAAGCCTCAAGGTTGACTTTTTCCTTAATCTCTGGTACATTGTCCTCGCTGGAAGAAACTTTGGAGGTATAGGCCATGATTCGTCTTGTGGTTCCGCCCACGAAGCGCCCGGCAACCGTCAGTGAGCTTTCGGACTTGGTGAAGTCCCACAAGAACGAGGACGTGGTTTCCCGTCTCGGTGATTTGAAGCTGGAACAGGACAAACTCCTGGTGAAGTCGATGAGTTCGAGCGCGGGCCTCGCGGTGCGCGAAAGCGGCATGCGTGACTTGCTCTCCCACCTTGGGATGCCTTACCACTACGCCAACGCCATCCCCAACGACCTGCTCTACGATTCCGTCAACCGTCTTCTTCACACCTACGGCGATTTCGAAGTCATGGTCCGCTCCCAGGACGGAGAGGTCCGAGGCATCCTTTCTCCAAGTTACGTCAAGCTTGATTCCTCGGACTTGACCAGCCGTCTTCGTAAGGCGGCGGAAGTAGGCCTTATCCCTGCTCGCATCCTCTACGACGGCGACAGTCTGACGGCCTCGTTCGTTTCCGACCAGAAGGTGACGGCGGTCGACAAAGGCGACATCACCCAAATCGGAGTGGCTTTGAGTACTTCCGACATCGACCGATTCCAGCTCAGCGCGGAAGCCTACCTGTACCGCCTCGTCTGCACCAACGGTGCTGTGCTTCCGGTGTCGATGGGCGGGGGTGTCAGCTTCAGCCAGAAGAAGGTCAATCCCGACACCGTTTGGGACATATTCGACAAGGGCTACCAGCGGATTCTGGAGCGCATGTCCCAGACCGACAGCGAGTTTCTTATTCGCCTGCAGAACAAGAAAGTGGACGCCAATGGCTGGATTCGCACCAAGGATAAGTTGTCCAAGTTTGCCTCCGGTCGTCGCATGGCCGAGGTCTTGAAGAACATGGAGTTGGAAGCCAAGGAGCGCGGGACAGACTTCAACTTCTACGACATCTACAACGCCATCACCCAAACCGCCCGTGACGAGGCTTCTCTCTACACGGCCCAGAATCTGGAGAAGGCGGCTGGCGACCTGCTGTACTCCTTCGGGACGGACCGGAATTGAACGCCGAAGACTACCTACTCAGTTGTCTTTCTGAAGAGTGTGGAGAGGTAGTCCAGCTTGTTGGGAAAAGCCACCGATTTGGGCTGGATGATTTCTATGTCGCTGGCCCGACAAATAGGCAAAAGCTTGCCCAAGAAATTAACGACATCATTGCCGTGGCTGAAATGCTGACAGAATTTGGTGTCGACCTCCCAGGTGTATTTGACCGGGAGGCTCAGCAGGCGAAGAAGAATAAGGTCTACAAGTACATGGCCTACTCGCGTGAGCGAGGGCGGCTTGACCAGGATACTAAAGGGTAGTACGACGGTAACGAGCTCTTGGTACCCCGAAAGGGAAAAAGAGTGGTTAGCCCTCGGCAACGAGGTGTCTGTCCCGCCGTGCGCCCGCCCCCCCCCCCCCCCGGGGG
>CABMCB010000027.1 GCA_902384455.1 uncultured archaeon | reverse complement strand
GGTGACGGCATAGTGGACGCCTGCGACAACTGCCCTAAGAAACCCAACAGCCCAGTTCTTGGGACTTGCGTTTCAGGAGCCGACAAGGGCTCCACATGCCACTCGAATTCTGAATGCTCAGAAGGATTCTGCAGCATGAACCAGGAGGACTCCGAAGGCGACTGGGTGACTCCTCCGGGGATTACGCCCCAAGACAAACCCAAACCTTACTTCGTCCCCAAACCAGACGGAACGGGAGACGCATGCGACAACTGCCCTGAAGCTAAAAACTCCGACCAAAACGACACAGACTGGGACGGCGTAGGAAACGCCTGCGACAACTGCCCGACAAAGAAGAACCCCAGCCAGCAGGACCTTGACGGAGACGGACAAGGAGACGCCTGCGACCTCTGTCCCGTCAGCGCCAAAGACTCCGACAACGACAGCATAGAAGACAAATGCGACAGATGCCCCAGCGACCCCCAAAACAAATGCGACATATGCTCCAACTCAAAACAAGGCAAAATGCCCTCCTACTTCGACTGGAGGTACATGGACAACAAGAACATGATGACAGGCGTAAAGGACCAGGCCAACTGCGGCTCATGCTACGCTCAAGCCCCAATAGGCGCCGTAGAAGCGAAATACAACATAGAGCAGAAGGCGCAGAAAAACCTCGACCTGTCAGTCCAGTATTTCACGTCCCCATGCCACAACATCCAGGGCCTCCAGGAATCGTGCTTGGGCGGCTGGAGCGAGCCGGTGCTTGAGGAAATAAGGGATAAGGGGGTAGTAGACGCCCAATGCATGCCGTATCATTCACTCGATTGCCTGCACCAGGACCCTGACCCCTACAACGCCTCAAAGAAAGTCGACGACTGCAACTTCTGGTGCCGAAGCGACACAGACTCGCAGGTATGCGCCGTACCAAACACCTGCGATAAATGTCAGGACTGGCAAAGCAAACTCTGGACGATAGACCACTACTATGTACCCTACTTCAACAGCTGGGACACAACGCAAGACAGGATACGCGAAATAAAACAACAGATAATATGCGGCGGACCAGTCTCCGTCTGCTCGGACTACTGGAGCCACTGCATAGTCATAGCCGGATTCGACGACGACTACGGAAGCTGGATAATCAAAAACAGCTGGGGCTACGGCTGGATGTACGGAGGATACGCGCTCATACCATACACGGGAAGCCCCTACAGCGACATAATGGACGAAGTGTACTACGTCGAAGGAGTCCACAAAAAATGAAGAGGATAATCATACTGCTGACGATTGCGGCACTAACCATCTCGGCCGCCGCCCTAAGAAACCCTGCGGCAGTGTATTGTAGCGCACTTGGCCACAATTACACGGTAGAGCAGACGGAAGACGGCTACGTAGGCTACTGCGAAGTTTCAGGACAGAACATTGACGCGTGGAACTTCCTTCAAGGGAAAGAAGCTCAAAACGAATCGTACTGCGCCAAAAACTACCTTAGACAAAAGGTAACCAACGACTCAAGCAAATGCCTGCGGCTGATGACCGACACATGCCTCGTCTGCATAAAAGATGGACAGGAAGTCGAGGTAACTGAAGCAATGGGCCTCAGTTTCCTTGAGACAACATGCGGCGACAAACACTGCGGTTTCCCCGAGAATTCTCAGACGTGCCCGGCAGACTGTCCCTCAGGCGGATTGGACAACTTATGCGACGGCGTCAAAGACGGAATATGCGACAAAGACTGCGTGACGCAAAACAACACGCAAAGCGACCCGGACTGCGCACAAACGACTTCATCGTCGGCTATAATAGCCGGCGGAATATTCGGTTCATTCATCGCACTCGCAATAATCGCGTTAATTATCGTGGTATTAATAATTTTTGTGGCATTCAAGATGATGCGCAAGAGGAAAAAATGAACAGTCAACGCAAAAACCAAATTCTGAAAACGGCCGCATGCATTACGGCGCTTGCCATATTCGCATCAACTTTCTCCACCGCAATAAAACTTTTCGGCGACTACACCGGAGACTACGCCCAACAAGCCCTCAGGGACACCGCATCCTCAGTCGGATGGCCCACAACACCTTACGAAGTGCAGGAATTCAATGGCGTCGGCATTGCGGCAAGGGAAGTGTACGGCGTCTCGCCGACAGGAACCAGCGAGGCCGAATCCAAAGCCATAGTCGCAATCGGCACAAGCCCCAACAGCTTCATAGACATGCTTTTTGAAAACGGCATACCTAAGACGACTTTCCACGGCCATAATGCGGCAGTCATCAAAGGCGGAGACAAGATATGCAATGCTGGAGGAATCGTCGGGTTTTGGCTGAAGTTCGTCCGCTGGATTGTGGTGGAGATAGGCAACGCGATGGGCAAGCAGGTTAACCCCGACGACATCTGCTTCAACGCGAGCGGCATCGTGGCGTGGGAGTGCGAAGACCGCCTTTTCATAACCAACGCGCCGGAGAAGTCTGACAACTCGATGATTGTTGCCGAAACACTTTACAGCAACGCCAAGAAGCAGAAGTTGTGCGAAGACGCCGGATCCAAAGCGGATTGGAACACCATCAAAGACAAACTGAGCAAGGACCAGCCGCTGACCACATGCGAACTCCTCTATTACATAGAGAAGGTTGAAGGCGCGAACCCCGGAAGAAATTGGGAGGACATAGTAGCAAGAATCCACTACCAAGCTTATCCAGGCGACAACGACATCTCCATCGCAGGCTACCCCCTGTACGCCAAAAACGACTACACAAAATTCATCAACATCAACATCTTCGACAAAGAAGTAAACAACAGCAACAGCAGGATGAAAGTACCCCGCTTCATAACCCTCAAAAACGGCGACAAAGTAGACGTAGGCCACACATACGCAGGAGTCCGCGCAGGAATAGGCCGCGGCTGGACGAACTCAGCCGCAGGCACCACGCTTTCCACTGATGCGGGAGACATTTACCAGATATTCTTCGACGAAAAGGGGGTTGTATCCGGAGTAAAGCAAATCCTGACGTTAGACCCGGTGGGAGGCGCGAAAACAATCTGGCATTCTCCGGATTACTGGCCTGCGGACCAAAGGAGAGGAAACAGCCTCGCATGGACCCTTAGAGGATACTTCCGCGACCACCCCGACGCAAAACTCTCCGACGGATTCAGGGAATACTTCCTTTTGAACGGCGAAGACACGTGCGGAGGAACGCCCAAGCCGCTGTCAGGACCGCAGCCGACGACACCGCCGATATCCGACGGAACGCCGAGACTATAGAGGTTAAGTCTTCCTTATTTTGGCGACGAAGAACCCGTCCGTGCCGTTGTCCTGCGGCCATATGCGCAGTCATTTTCCTATGCGCGGGTCGTATTTTGCGTTGCCGTATTTGAGTATTGGCTGGCTTCTGTTGAGGCCAGGCAGATTAATCTTTTCCACTTCCGTCTTCTTGTGCCTCTTCAGCAGCCAGTCTATGACGGCCTCGTTTTCCTCAGGCTCCATGCTGCAAGTTGAGTAGACGAGTATGCCGCCTCTTTTGAGTACACAGTATGCAGCGTGAAGCAGGCTTTTTTGCTCGTAGGAGATTCGTTTGGCTACGTCCAAATTCCAGGCCGCAACCTTATCTGGTTCTCCGCGCATCGTCCCCGACGCGCTGCACGGCGCGTCCACAAGAATCCTGTCGAACTTTTCGTCCTTAAACTGCTGGCCCGGCTTCTTAACCACCTTAACGCACGACGCGCCCATACGCTCAACGTTCCTCTTGAGTATCGCAATCCGGTCGTCACGCACGTCCGCAGCCACAACCTCCCCCCTATTCTGCATCAACTGCGCAATCTGAGTAGTTTTACCCCCAGGAGAAGCACACATATCCAAAACCCGCTCCCCAGGTTTAGGCCCAAGAACCAACGCAGGAATCATGCTAGAGGCCTCCTGGACGAAGAAATAGCCGAGATTATGCTCCGGAATATTCCCCAAGTCAGAGCGAATTTTCTTCTTGTCCTCGACCCAAAATCCTTCCGGGCACCAAGGCACAGGCGTAAGAATCCAATCTTCAGACAACCGCGAATTAATCTCTGAGACGGTCGTCTTCAACGTATTGACTCTAATCGACTTTACGGGAGCAACCACAAGAGACGCCTTAAAGCGCTCCCAATCAGTGAACCCGCTAAAACGCGCAACCAACTCTTCCCCGAAAACAAAGTCGTCCATGCTTTACAGTCCGCCATGATTAATCCTGAAAAGGAACTCCGCCATCATAGTCCCAATGTACACGAGAATAAGCAACAAGCCGTCCCTCCTGCGGACCCTCCCGGAAAGCATTACCGCCAAAAGGATGAACGTCACAAGAAGAAGCGCAGGCGCCGTAACAGTAGCAGTCAAATCATCAACCGGCATAGGACTGAACAAAGCAATCAAACCGATGGTAATCAAAAGAGTGAATACGTTGGCGCCGATTGTCTCCGAAATAACCAATTCCTCAACGCCCTTCCGTGCGGCACCCAACGCAGCCGCAAGATTAGGGATGCTAGGCCCAATCGCACCCAAAGTCACACCAACCAAAAGCTCCGGCAGACTCAACACGTCGGCCAGATTAAGAAGCACCCTCAAGAAAATCTCCGTCCCCACCAAAAGGAAGGCAACGCCCAAAAGGAAAATGCGGGTGCCAGACTGCGGCTTATGATGCACGCCGTACTCCCCGTGCATCTCCAAAACCTGAGCCATCTTCTCCGCCTTAATCCTTCGTTCAATGTAAGTCAGGTTGTGCTCCTGCTCATACACGTTGAGGGCGTAAGGAATAAACAGCAGAATGAAAACCAAGCCGTCCGACCGCGAAAGAGACCTATCCTCAAGAGCCATGGCGACCACCACGATTGTCACCACGACCATGAAAATCATGTCCCGAGTCACCATAATGCGAGGCACCCGCATAGGCTTGATGATTGCCGAAAGACCCACAATCAAACCTAAATTCACTATCACCGAACCAATGTTCGCCCCAAAACCAAGCTGAGCATGACCCTTAAGGATGGACGAGAGGGCTATGACAAGCTCAGGCAAACTAAGAAGCAAAGAAATCACCATAAGGCCTACCGCCATGTTGCTTGTCTCAAGCTTGTGGGCTATGTGAACGGACGAGTCAGTAATCCAATCCGAACCCTTGAGTATGAGGTAGAGAGCGAAAAGGAACAAAACGACGTTCACCAACAACAAAAGCATAATGAATGCTTGAACGCGAAAAAATAAAAGGGAGACGCCGTCCAATAAGAAGCACGCATACGCCCAAGTAGGGTAAAACACCCTCACAACCCACTAAAGGAACGTTTATAACCAACTTACCCCAAAAACTTACGCACATACAAAAACGGGCCCGTAGCTCAGTTGGTTAGAGCGCTCGACTCATAAAGCCCCTTTCTTTCTTTAGAAAAGAAAGAAAGGCCCTTGGGTTCAAAGAAAGAAACGTCCACGCGAAGAAGGTTTGAGAGATCGAGTGGTCAAGGGTTCGAATCCCTTCGGGCCCACTTCTTTTTTTATATTATTTTTATGTGTTTGGCGGCTTCTGCTGCGGCTCCCATTAGTGCTGTAAGCAGTATGGGAAGAGCGGGAAGCCAGCATCCTCCTCCTGTTGCGAAGCAAAATCCGTCGTCGCCGCAAGTCATTCCCGTTTGAGGGCAGCCGCAGTCTTGGCAGCAATTCGTTTCGCCTTGATCTGCTTCGCACTTGCCGTCGCCGCACTGAAGGTCGCAGTTTTTGGCGGCCAACGTAGAGCATTTGTCTGCGGCCACGTAGCAGTCGCTGCAGCTTCCAAAGCCGTGTATGACGCTAGTGCATTTTTCGTGGGTGTCGCCTGTGCATTGTTGTGCGTCGCATGTCTGAAGTTGCTCGATGCAACGCTCGAGAGTCGGGCATTTTCCGTCGAAGTATTTGGCTGAAGCCATCGGGTAGTTCGCCACCATGCATGCTGAGGCGCGCGCCTTACCTTTAGCTTTGCATACATCAGTGATAGTATCGAATGCGCCGGTGTCTTGGTTTTGGCAGGCCCAGCATGCGGTGGTGTATCCGTCTTTGGCGCATGTGGACGCTAAGGCGCTGGGGGCGGATAACACGAGGGCGAATAACGCCAGTGCGAATAAGAAGGTTTTCATTTTCATTTTGTAATGCGAAAAGAAACCTAAAAAGCGACTTGTTACTCTTGTAGGAGTAGACTGCGGTGTTGTTTGCTTTAGTTGTTGTTGCGGCTATTTTCTTTTTGGGTTACTGTGTGGTAACCGGCTGCTTTTTATCTAATCTGAGGCTTATCTTAACTTAGCTGGAGGCGTAGGGTATTGGACACTAAGAAGGCCTTTGTTTTTGGGCTGGTTGCTTTGGGTTTGGTTGCGGCGGCGGTGTTTAGTTTGAGGAGTGGGGAGGGGGGTGTTCCTGTTCAGGTTTCTTTGCGGGGTAATTCTAGTTTAATTGCGCCTCAGGCGACTACTACGACTGTGAATCCCGTAGAGTACTCTACGACTTCTTCGACTGCGTTTACCTCAACTACGACTACAGCCTCGTCTACTATTGCTTCTACTACTTCGTCTTCGACTTTGCCGCGTTTTTTGGAGGTTTCTTGGTTTAAGCTGGATAAGTGCAGGGAGACAGTGTTGGGCGGGATGAACACTGTTTACGCTAATGTCACAGGCAACATCTCAGAGAACTGGGGACCAAACCCTAACCCCAAGTTTTATTATAGTTGCGGCGGGGGTGAAATGAAGCCGTTCGAGAAGGTTCTTTTGAGGGGTGAAGGTGAGGTGGACGCTTACGGTAATGTGGCGGACGAGTACCGTTTGGGCGTTCACTGCGGGCGTAACGCTGTTTTGGAGGATTTAGCAAACTGTAGAGATGAACTTAGGATTTTCGTTGATACGTCTTCTTTTAGTTTTGCGTCGCCCACTGAATGCAACATCAGCGTGTCCACTACTTCAACGACTGTACCACCTAATCCTTACTTGGACAAGTTTAGAGGGCAGGGGTATAGGATGGCTATGTTCCATATTGCGTGGCTTTGCCCCAGCTGCGTTCCTGCGGTGAACTCTGAGGTCAACAGTGAGCCGGGGGTTAAGTCGAGGAGTTTGGTTTACAACGACGACGTTAGTTACGTTGTGTACGACCCTAAGACGGTGAAGTTGGATAGGGTTTTGGAGCTTGCTTCTGCAGGCGGGGATTTGACTTTCATCAACGACACTGAAATCTGATTCGTCTTTTATTGAATTTTATCCCATATTCTATTGTGTCCAGCGTCTACGGCAGCAGGAGGCAGTCTGCGGGCGACGACCCATTTAGCAGTCTTAATTGGCTTAAGTCTGCAGGCGAGGGCGACGTCATAGACAAGATTGTTGGGCTGCTTACTGACCCGCCTAAAAGATACGCTTACGAGAAAGCCTCGTCTCCCACTTTCAGGGATGTCCCCGACATCACCGACCCTGAAAGGAGGAATGAAGTCGCCGCGGTGGTAGCGCGAAACTTCCACGAGCTGGACGTAATGGAAGCGCTTGACGAAAGAGGCAGAGACTTTTTTATCAGGAGACTTGACAGGCGGCTTACGCGGGAAGTCTACGCCTCAAACCAACCTTGGAGGAAAGCAGAAAACTTTATTAAGTATACAGTAAACGACGAAGGAATGTACGGGAGGATTGCCGCAGCCGGCATAGAAGCAGGTACAAGCGTAGACGGCGTACGTAAGGTGAGAACGGACATACTTGACGTAATACTTGAACACAACTTCTTGTCTGCGCTAAGAGAGCAGATGCTGGACGAAACAAGGCCGATGAATTTGAGGGCGGATTCGTTGAGGCGTATGACTTGTCCACCAGACAGCAGGAGACGTCAGATGGGCGTCGTCCTCGTTCAGAGGGACTTCGCGCACAACAAATATAGGCCGCTCCTTTTGGACGTGTTGGAGTGGCGTGGCGGGGTCGAGTCGGATAATCCTTTTGCTGCGGGCGAATTCCATGCCGTGTTCGGCGGAATCGTTGACAACGGGTATTCTCCGGCTTATCCGCTTATGTTGGATTATTTGACTTTCAGCGGTAAGGTGAGGCCTCAGGACGCAGTCGATTTGATTGGTGGGGTGTATCGGCAAAGCAGGCGGGATTACGCTGGGGCGCAGGAGAGTGTTAGGCCTGACAGGGAGAGGTCTGCGAGGATTTCGGATGAATTCGGCCTGGTTTTGGCGGCTTTGACTCCGGAGGACGACAGAAACGCTAGAGAAAGACGTGTCGCTTCGGCTTTTGACGTCCTACGCAGGCATGCGAGAGGGAATTCTGGGTCGAGTGCGCGCGTGAGAAGCCTTGAAAACGAAGTCAAAGAGCGCTTACTTGGGGAGCACGGAGAACTGCCTGCGGCACTTAGGCCGCAGGAGTTGGATGAACTTAAAAGGAAGGCTGCGGTTTTGGTTTCTGCCGACGCGTTGGATCCGACTGAACGCCATCTTTCCATTCAGAATCAATGCGCTGCAAGTCTTGCTTACTTCTTGGACCAGCCTGATGCGATCCCTCTTATTCACCATATTGAGGAGACTTCCGACAGCGATAGGGCGCGCAGTCTTGCCCACTCGCTTGCGAGGATAGACGGCGTTGATTACGGCAGAGGCAGACGCGATGAGGGGCAGAGGATACTCACTTTGATTGCCGCGTAAGGCGAAATTCACTTTTTTCGCGCTGAGACTTGGACAGCGATCCTTTTTGGATTAATGCCTTCAGGGTATTCTGGCACGGGAAACGTGGCTTTAGAATGGTCTAGTTCTTCCCTCGCGTGGGAATTGATGTCCTCCCACCTTCCGACTGGAGCGTACATAGGCGCAGCCTCAATTGCGCCGTTAGACAACAAAGCAACTTGGTCGCCTATGAAGCGGCTTAAAGTCCGCCTGCTCATCCAGGAACCGAAGTACCAGTCAAACGTTTCATCGGCCGTCAGCAGCGTGGCCTGCCCAAACAAAGAGGGGTTGATTATCTTGTTTTCGGGTGTGAACGCTGCGACCAAGTTCATGCCTCCTTTCCGTGTATGAGCCTGAGCGTAATGTATGAAGTCCAAAGCATCCCTATCTGTTCTCATGCGGCCGAGGCTTAGGTTTGATATGACGCCGTCGAAGGGAACGTCCATACTGAAGTTTTCCATTCCCGCAACCACAGTCCAAAGTTTCCCTGGAAGCTCTAGGCGCGCAGCCCATCGATGCTGGAAGTCCAGCGCGTGCATGTTCATGTCTACGGAGTACACCTCAGCCCCCCGCCGAAGAAGAAACAAAGTGTCCCTGCCTAATCCGCTTCCTGCGTCAAGAAACACTTTGCCCTGAACGTCGCCCAACTGCGTAAGGTTCTGAGACAACAAACGGCTGGGAGCCTCAGCTAAATCCCTCTCGCTATAAGGCAACGCACCAAAAGCCCAAGGCCACCTGGCTTTGCTCACATCTAAAACCCCTCGGGCGTCAGAACGCATCTCATCAAACACCGTTCTTTCAACAACAGCACGCCTCATCAAATCAGGGACATCAATCTCCTGACTCTGCCGACGGATAAAAGGAGCATCAGCATATTCAGCAGGCCCACGATGCAATTCCACATAGGATACGGGGAAAACGATGTATTTAATCAGGCCGACACGACGCCTTTAGGCCTTAAATCCCGATGCGCAGGCACATTTTAACTTTCCCGCCTTAAAATTAAACAATGTCCCGCCCCAGGTTCGGCAATCCTTGGCAAACTAAAGGACCAACTCATCGTATGATGGAGGAATTAAAGGAGGCAGGCGAAGAGTACGTGGAGGGCAGGGTTACGCCGATTTTTTTCGGAGAAGACGTCCCTCTTGAGCAGGTTAAGGCATTAGTCCAGGAGGTCAGGGCTGCGCCGCCGGGAAAACGCAGGGAACTAGAGCCTCAATTCAGGGGAATACTGATACCGGGGTACGCGCCGGAAAAAAGAGCCCGCATCCTGGAACAACTACCAGACAAAGCCGTTGAATACGTCAACGTCAGGAACGTAGACCAATCCGTTGCGTGCATAGCCGAATTGAACGTCGCATTCAACACAAGCGACGCCATAGGAGCGGCTGCCGCGTTAAGGAGGCTGAGGGAGGTTTCCACTGCGGACATGACGGCCGCATATGCTGAACTTGCTGAGGGGATATTTAGGAGCACTGGTTTGATTGAGGATCCGCGGCTTTTCGCTTTGACTAAACAGTTGAGGGGAGACGCTGTTGCGGCGCAGAAGGATCTGCGGGACGCTTTGTTGCCTCCGCCTAACGTTTACTGGCGGCTGTCAAGGGACGAGGTGGATTGGATTCAGGAGGTCGCCGGCGAATTCCTCACTATAGAGGGCATACGACAGCTCGGCACGGAGTTCGCAGGCCTTGCTAGAAGAGGAAGCGCACTTGAGTACGTTCAGCCGATGCAGTCAGACACCGCCGAATGGCGCAAGTTTACGCAACATCTTGCGCAGACTGAGCCAGACGCTGAAGGCAAGAAAGCGGAAGACAATCTGATACGCCTGAGAGTATACGGCAGACTAAAGGCGATGATGGAGGCTAACGACAGCGGCGAAGTCGCAGAGTACTTTTTCCCGCAAGAAACAATGGACGTCCTCACTTTGATGGCAAGGTGCAAGTGGGCGAACAGGTACCAGGACGAGGAGCTTGCGCAGGTAAGAGACTACTATGAAAGCCACATAGAGCATTCTTCGTCAAGAAACAGGTTTTTGCAGATTATTGAGGATACGACCGAAGCAGAATCAAACAGGTTCGGGCTTATCTACAAGTTCACAAGAAGCGGCCAGACAGCCCTTGTTTTGGCTTACTCGGACGAGGAGCAGGGGGAGGAATTCGAGTTGCACCGCAGGGAGGCGGTTGCTTTTCTGGGCGAGGCGAAGGCGGCGCAAGAGGGCGGACGGCTTACTCAGTGGCTTACTGAGGTGGCCAATCCGCCTTTGAGGTATTCTAGCGGAGTCATTCAGGCGCTCTCTGACCCTGAAATGAACTATGAAGCGGTGACGCCAAACAACCCTAAGATGATTGTTGCCAGAGTCGGCAACGCCCATATTTTCAGCAGCAACCTGAACCAGATAGCTGCGTTGGACGAAGCATCGGATGTTTCTGGTCTTGCCAGATTATGCGACGGACTCAGAAACGGCGACGCATTGGAAGGGGAAAAACAGGCGTACGCTCTTATACTGGACTGCGTCGTAGACGCAAGAATAAGGAAATTCGGCGGCAAAACTTCGACCGCACGAGCAGACACTGCTGCGGCAGACGTCGCCTGGGGCGAAGTGGCCAACGCTTTCACGGCAGTCGGCACTGACGACTCCGCTTTTCTGCCGCACCTTAGGCAGCTTGAAGGCAAAGCCAACGCCGCATTAGACATCACACAAAGAGCCGCCGGCGAAACGGTGACTATTGAAACTGAAGACGGATCTGGCAGGCAGGTTGTTGACGTCAGAGTCCTAAGGAGAGAAGCCGCAGACATCAGGCGTCTTGTTGAATCCAAAGGCAGGATTGCCCGACAAACAGAAGACGCCGACAGGCTTAGGGAAATTCAGGATGCCGAAGACATGCTTACGCCTTCATCAACACGGATGGAAGGGATTCATGAGACTGAGGACTTCATAAGGAGAGTCACTGGACTAGCCCTCGTGGACGAGCCGCTTGCCCGCGAAGTCTGGCACGCGCACGCAGTAAGAACCCAAGAGGACATACAAGCGAACCAAGGAAACCTCATCCAACAACAAACGCAAGCAAACAACATATTCAAGGCCGTCGAAGCTGTGTCTTCGGCGGGAGAGAACGCGGAGGTTTATGCTACAATGCTCAGGGGGCACGTTTCCGATTCAACAGGATTAAGCCGCCTGATTGACGACTCTTCCGTTGCCGCGATAGGAACGCTTCCTCCCACAACAGCCATAAAATACGCGCGACTTCTTAACGGGGGAGTAGGACGCGACGCATGGAATTACCTAGTTTCGCAGCCTTTCATCGGCTGCCTACAGATGCTGGATACCCCAACTTTAAGTCAGCCTGAAGGCGAGACGACGCTTGACTTACTTGGCGCAATGAGCGGCGAAACACGAAGCAGACTGCTTGAAACCGTATCCTCACGCAGTATTACAGCTCAACTTAACCCCCAAGAAGCTTCCGCCGCACTCACCGTCTGCGTAATGGTGCCGGAAGTCACTTTGCCACCAACGGAACAGAATTTAACTCGCTTCGTAAGAGACCGACGCCTAGACCCGGAAATGCGCTCCACAGGACTCGCACTGCTCGTAGGAATAGCCCAAGGACCGGCAGAATCCCCTCAAAAAACCGCCTCAGTATCAGGCCTAGTTGAAAACGGCAGGTTGGCGGAAATACTCCTCGGCGTAGGCGACGTCACCATCGCCCGCGACCTATACATGCAGCACCTATTGGAAATGGCAAACGCCCAACTGGACGTTTCAGCATCAGCCCAAAACGCTGTCGAACGCTCCAAGGAAATAGGCGAATACGCACAAGAACTTTGGGAAACCGTCTGGAACGGAAACGGAATGCACACCAGAATAAAAGCCGAAAACTGCCGCAGAGTAATGCACGCACAAATGAAGGCGGCATTCAGCATGGCTGTCTTAGACGAAAAAACTCTTCTTGAATCGCAGGACGTCGGCGCATTGGAAAAAGACGGCCGCCAAACAGTAGACCTCATGTTCCCTTACGGAGGGCAGATTAACGTCGGGAACCTTGAGAGATTAGCCTTACTTCTTAGGACGGTCCCAGCAGCCGGAGAAGCCGCAGTGGCCGCAATAGAAGACATCAGACCTCAGACTGCCGTAAGACTACTATCGGACCAACCGAGACTTCAAAGAGTGCTTGAGGACATCGGCCCTGAAAGACTGAGGGCACTGCACCCCAGGTTCATTGAAGAGTACCTGCGGTTCGTAAACGAAGGTCAGGGGACAAAAGCGGACTGGATGCTTTCATCGTTGGAATCCGGCGCTCCGGAATGCCTGCCTTACATGTGGCAGACGTACATCGCAGACAGCAGGATAAGGAGCTCAGACCTTAGGGCGAAAGGATTTGATACGGCACTGGGGGAATACCGGAATCTTGTGCGGGCCGCCGAACCTGCAAGCGCTCCTCCGAGGGAGGTTTCAGTCGACGACCTCCTTTTCACCGATATGGAAAAGACCGCTGCCGAATTGACAAGGACACTTCAGGCGCACGGATTCAGAGGCGAATTCGCCAAACAAGTAGGGGCGCTATATTCGGAAAGGGTACTGGACAGATTAGATTCGGTTGAGGCGGCCACTTTGTTTTCAGACCGCATAGATGAGGCAGGAAGACTTAGGCATGTTTTAGAGCACGTTGAGAGAGGAGGGTACTTTGCCCCCGAACGCGGATGGCCTGCTGATTCTGCCAGAGACTTCAATGAGTCTATGGTGTTGAGGGTTGTCGAGGATACGGTTGCAGGCGGAACATGGAGTGATGAGAGGATACAGCATGCTTTCGGCGATGCGCGCGCTGTTTCGGAAATGTTTGAGAGGCAGCCTGCGCTCCCCAGAGACAGGGCCTTCCGGCTTCTTGACTACTCTCTTTCGCCTGAAGCGCCAACGTCCCGCACAGCATACCGTGCTGACATGATTGCTTGGACTTTGGAGAGGTCGTTTCCCTTCGAGGAATTGAGGGCTGATGCCGCACGGGTATACTGCGAGGAGGTTTTGGCACCGTTTGCCGCAGGAGGAAGCGGCAGATTAAGCCCTGAATTAGTCAACGCATCAAACATCTATTCCCTTGAAACCCTCTTGCAGGCGGAACACTTTAATTTTAGGCGCGTGACCGGGGAGGAGGTGATGGGAGGATTTGTGGAGATACTGAGGGACCCGGCGAGGCTTAGTGGAGCGTCAAAGGCGGTTTTAGAGGAGCGAGAAAGGGAGGCGGATGAAGAGGGGCTGCAGAGGTTTATCGAAATGGGAGGATGGTTTAGGCAGACCTAAAGAGAAATCATCTTATCCCTGTGTCTACGTCTATGTCCAGTATGACGGTCTTGTTTGACTCTACAGTAACTTGCGCTGGCAAAGACCTTGCGCCGCCTACTCCGCTGTGGGTTACGTCCACCACGTAAACTCCTGGACTCAACTGGGTTTGATACATACCTGTTGAGTTATCGATATGGACTTCAGCAACAAGATTTGTTTTATCAGCGGCGTACACTAAGACTTTGCGCGCCTCATACGCTTCCGGAGGCACAGGACAAGGAACATCAGGCCTCTCGACGGGACAAATTGGGCCTATGGTGACTTTCCCCTCTAAAAATCCTTTTTCCGATGAAACCTCCTGATTAAGGCAGCCGCCGACAAAGGCAAACGCCAATAATGCGGCAAACAACCAAGTCTTAGCCATCTAAGCTGATTTCTCCCGCGGGAAACCCGCCTTACGCCAAGCCATATAACCGTCCACCAACCGGTAAATCTTAGTGAATCCTTCGGCCGCCATCATGTTTCCTGCTTTTATGCTTTCGGAGTTTCCGCCGCAGTTTAGGATGTAAGTCCCGTTTTTATCCAAGCTTTTCATAGCCAAAGGCAAGTCTCTGACTGGGATGTTTATTGCCCCGGGTATGTGGCCTACCGCGTAGAATTCCTTGCCACGGACGTCTATTGCCGTGATGCCGGGTATCGTCTTGATTATTGAGTTGGCTTGGTAGGGGTCTACTTCGGTGAACGGTTGCGAGGGGTCTGTTGGGGGAACTGGGACTATGCTTGCGGTGTAGTTGTCGGGCAATGCGCTGTCGTTGAATTTCAGCGTCTTAAGTATGTCGCCTTGGGTTTCGCCGAACAAGAGGCGAGTCTGCTCTTTTTCGTGGCCTGCGAATATTATCACCTTCTGCTTTGCCGCCCAGACGTTAGGCAATATGACTATGGTTCGGGCATCCCAGCGGGACATCAACTCGTCTTTTTCCGACTGAGTAAGCAGGCCGCTAACTAAGTCTCCGACTCCTTCAGGTGCATTTTGTCCGCCGAGGATGAATATCAGTGAATCGTTCTTGTGCGGGGCGAAATCCTGCGCTGAAACAGCAGTCACAGTGACCCCCGCAGTCGCTAAGTTGTCGAGGAATCCCTGCACGGGGGGCAGATCAATGGAATTCCCCACTACTGTGACCTTAGGGCCCGCCGCCTGAGCTGAAGCTAACGCTCCTAAAGCAAAAACAGACAGCAAAACCGCAAATGAAACTGAAACGGACTTCATGACAGGTTATTGCCCCATGGGGATTATATAACCACACGTTTCCCTTCGGTTACCGCCTTTTACACAAGCCCCCCGCAAATAATGCTTTTATACGGAAAAAACGTATAGGAAGCATGGCTTGGAGAACGAAGAAGTTCAGCCGCATCGACGCGCGCAGAAAAATGAAGCACGCGAACAGAATGAAAGGCGACCGCAGCGGCAAAAACACGAAGAAAAAACCGACTGGATTCTAGAAGCTCGCCCGGCACCAAACGCCGGCAACACCCAAAAAGCGATCTGAATTCTATCACACCTAACCCTAAAACCAACCCTCTACTTTTCAACGCAGACAAACAATACTAAAACACGATGAAGAAAACAAAAATCGTCGCAACAATCGGCCCCGCATGCACCGGCACACAAAAACTAAAGCAGATGGTCAAAGCCGGCATGAGCGCCGCGCGAATAAACACGGCCCACGGCAACCTCTCCGAATACGACTGCATCGTTGAGAACATAAGGAAAGTAGCCGACATACCCATAATGTTCGACATAAAGGGGCCTGAGATGAGGATACAAAGCCCCGACGACGACACAGTAAAGAAAGGCGACGTCTTCACCGTAGGATTCGGCAAACAAGAAGGCAGGTACTTCAACCGAGACTTCTACGAGGAAGTGCAGGTAGGCGACACAGTATACCTGTCCGACGGGATGATAAAGACGGAAGTCGTCGAGAAAGTAGACCACAAAATAAAGCTCAAAGTCCACATAGGAGGATTTTTGAGGAAAAACAAAGGCGTAAACATACCAGGCAGACACATCGACTTCGGACTATTCACGCCCTGGGACAAGGAAGTCATAGCTTACGCAAAAGAAAAAGATGCGGACTTCATCGCGCTTTCGTTCACCCGCACAGAAAGCGACGTGGAAGGACTGAGGAAAAAACTCAAAGCCACCGAAATAGGAATCATCTCCAAAATAGAAAGCAGAGAAAGCCTAGACCACCTACCGGAAATAATTGCCGCATCAGACGGCATAATGGTCGCAAGAGGAGACCTAGGAGTAGAAGTACCATCCGAAAAACTACCCGTAATACAAAAACAACTCATATGGGACTGCAACGAAGCAGGCAAACCCGTAATAGTCGCCACAGAAATGCTAAAAAGCATGATAAAGGAGGCCAGACCCCCCCGCGCAGAAACAAGCGACGTCGCAAACGCAATACTTGACGGAGCAGACGCCATTATGCTGTCCGACGAGACCGCGATAGGCGCCTACCCCATAGAAGCAGTCAACGTAATGAACCGCATAGCAAACGAACTGGAGCCCTACGTCCACAGCAGAATACAGTTCTCAGAATCAGCCTCAGTAGACGACTCAATAGCAGACGCAGTCCACAAGATATGCGAAAAATTCCAGGTATCCAAAGTCGTCACGCTATCCCAATACGGCTACGCAGCCCAACGCATATCCCGCTACCGACTCAAAGAAGACATAATCGCCATCCTAGAGTCACCGACCGCCAAAAGAAAACTGGAACTCACATACGGCGTAACCCCAATCGCGTACAAACCAACCCACGTAGAGCAAATACCCCACGCAGCAAAACACCTAGTAAAAATAGGGCTCCTCAAACCACACGACTTGGTGCTATTCACAGGAAGAATGTACTCCAAAAAACGCCACATAACCAACGTCCTGCACATGCACAAAGTAGAGGAACTGCTGGAATACGCGCAATAAACTCCCTACTCGCTCTTCTTGAACGCGCCGGTACCCAACGCCATAGTCACAGCCAACGCACAAAGCAACACCAGCAAGTCGCCTTCAAGACTAAGATGCCCGTTACCGACCCCGATTAAAACTATTCTAAGAGCATCAACGGCGTAAGTAAGAGGATTAAGGACAGTAAAAGGCACCATCCAACTGGGAATCCCGTCAAGAGGGAACAAAGCCCCTGACAAAAAGAACATCGGCATAATGATGAAAGTCATGATAGTCTGAAACCCCTCAAACGTCTTAAGAAAAGCCGAAACAACAAGACCCATGCTCACAAGAGTCGCAGAAATCAACGCCATAATCGCAATAGACTCCGCAAAACTCACGACAGTAAGATGAACACCCAAAAAAGGCCCCAACGCAAGAATAATCGCCGACTCGCCCAAAGAAACAGTCACGCCACCAAGCACCTTCCCCGCCATAATCGAAAACCTAGACGCAGGCGACACCAAAATCTCCTTCATAAAACCGAACTCACGATCCCAGATGACTGAAATACCCGAACGGATAGACGTAAACTGCAAAGACATTGCAACAATCCCCGGCAAAATAAACGCCTGATAATCAACGGTCAAACCAGCAAACCGCGCCGCACCAAAACCACCCCCCATCATAAGAAGCCAAACCAAAGACCTCGCAACAGAACTAATCAGGCCTGCCCTGTCGCGCAGTTGCACTAGAATTTCACGAACCCAGATGATTCTTATTGCGCGTATGTTCATCACATGCCCCTCCGTCTCATGCGAAGCCTCATCAAAGTCTTCCCGTCAGCGTGCTCCTCCCTTATTTCGCGCCCGACGAAATGCAGAAAGACGTCGTTTAGAGTGGGAGTCTGCAAAGTAAGCGAGCGAATCTTGATGCCTTTCTTTGCGGCAAAATCAAAAAGTGAGGGGACTGAACTTGCGCCGTCAACAAGAACAAGCCGCACAGTCTCGCCCACAAAAACCTTCTTCACCGACTTAAGAGACTCAAATTCCTTCGCCTTCGAATTATCCTCCAAAGTAAGCGACGCAATATCCTCACCCACAGAATGGATTAACTCAGACGGCTTCCCCAAAGCCACAATCTTGCCGTGGTCTATTATGCCCACCCGGTCGCACAACTTCTCCGCCTCCTCCATATAATGAGTCGTCAAGACGATAGTGATGTCCTCCTCCTTGGAAAGCCGCTCAATATGACCCCAAATCTTACTTCTAGTCTGAGGATCAAGACCGATTGTTGGCTCATCCAAAAACAAGACGCTTGGGTGATGAATCAAACCGCGGGCAATCTCCAAACGACGCTTCATACCCCCAGAATAAGTCTTAACCAAATCATTAGCCCGCGAATCCAACTCAACCAAAGCCAAAAGCTCAGTAATCCTCTTCGAAGCCACCTCAGAGTCGACTTCATAAAGCTCCGCGTGCATCTCCAAATTCTCCCGAGCAGTTAAACGAACATCCAAAGCAGGATCCTGAAACACAATCCCAATCGACTTACGGACAGCATCAGGATCCTTCATGACATCAACGCCATTCACCTTAGCAAACCCAAACGTAGGCCTAAGGATAGTACACAAAATATTCAGCGTCGTCGTCTTGCCAGCGCCGTTAGGCCCAAGCAAACCGAAAACCTCACCCTGCGGAATGCTGAGGTTTAGCGAATCTACCGCGGTAAGAGAATCGAATTTCTTCGTCAAACCGACGGTCTCAATAGCATCCATAGGTTCTAACCCTATTTCTCACGGCCCTTATTTAACTATAGGCGACGCGTTCACATCAAACGGATTCGTCCTCATAGCCAACGAAAACAAGTAAGGATAATTAGACTTCATATACTTCATGTAATCCAACCACTCCGAAACCAACGGATTATACGCCCTCTTTACATCCAACGCCAAATGAGCCAAATCAGACTCAGGAAGACCGCTAAGACTCTTGCGCGCCTCCAACTCCTCAGTAATATGGAAAACGGCCCTCAAAAGTTCCGTGAAAGACTGATGCTCCAGAAGCATGGGGTTCTCAAGTATTCGGACGAGAAACTCCCTTTTCTTGACAAGAAACGCCTTAAGCTCAACAAGATTCGCCTCATGTATGTCAACGGAGTAATCAAAAGACTTCAGCTTAGCCCGCACCGACAAAAACTGCTGGTCACTCCACCGGTCAGTGACCAAAAGCTCCTCGCGCACATCCTCCACCTGAGGATCTAAGCGCGAAAACTCCGTAATCAACCTTACACCAACTTCGCTGTAGAACGCGCCCACCACCATATTCATCTTCTCCAACTGAGTGCGCTTCTCCTGCTCATTCAAAACCTGCCTAAGAATAAGGGTCACCAAAAGAACCTCAAGCGGCATGAACGCCAAATCAGAAAGAAAATAGATGTACACCTGCCCCTTAAACAGGAGATAATCAAAAAGGTACAGAAAAACCGACGTCAACAACAACGCCGCACCAACAGCCACCAACAAACGATTGAAACGAGCCATAACACGCCCCCGCTTACAGAGGGATTAGAGCAACCCAGAATAAAAGGACGGAACTAATTCTTTTTGACCCTAGAACGCGCCAACTCCACCACACCAGGCAGAAAAGAAATCACAATTATCGCAATTATAGCCAACGAAAAATTCTGCTTGATAACCGGAATATTACCGAAATAATACCCGCCAAAAATGAAAAGCCCATTCCAAGCAACACCCCCTATAACATTGAAACTCAAAAAACGCGGATAACTCATACGGCCTATCCCCGCCACAAACGGGGCAAACGTCCTTATGACCGGAATGAAGCGCGCGATAATGATTGTTTTCCCGCCGTGCTTCTCGTAGAACTCCTCAGTCCGCTTAAGGTGATTTTTGTTTAGGAAGCGGACGTTTTCCTCGCGAAACACCTTAGGCCCCACCTTATGCCCAATCCAGTAGTTTACGGTGTCGCCTAGTATTGCGGCGGCAGTCAAAAGCAGGAACAATAATTTTACGTCCAGCGAGCCTAAAGACGCGAATGTGCCTGCGGCAAAAAGAAGCGAGTCACCAGGGAGAAAGGGGGTTACTACAAACCCTGTTTCAAGGAAGATTACGAAAAACAGGATTGCGTACGTTAATGCGCCGTACTGCTGGATGACCGAATTTAGGTGTGAATCCAGATGTAGGAAAACGTCGATTATCTGAGTAAGTATTTCCATGCAGGCAACAGGTTTAATGCTTGTCCTTAACCTTACGTTGGGAAAGATAAAAAGCCGGAAATTTATATCCTCGCCCAAGTAAAAGATACTCCATGCGTCTGGAGGTTGCCGTAATCTTGGCTGCGCTTCTAGTTGTAACCAGCGGATGCTTAAACAACCTGAAAAAAACAGATTCCGAAACAGAAGTAATAAACGTCACAGTTCCACCAGACATACTAGAACCCATACCCAAAGCCACAATTAAACCCACAACAACCACAACGACCCCAACAACCACAACGACAACAGAATCAACAACATCAACAACACCCCAAACCGAAACAACCACAACCAAAGCCCCAACCATCTCATGCGGCCAAATCAACATGCCCCGCTTCGCAAGCGAATGCTCAAAGGGAGCATGCAGCAACGGAAAGAAATGCAAGTACCAGCCGGGGACATTCGCCAACCCGGAAGGAAAATGCTACTGCGGATGAACTGACCGAATGCTATTTAATGATTGACGGAATATTTTAAGCAATGAAGAAGTACGTCGTTTTCTTCCTGTTTTGCATCACATTAATTTCAGGCTGCCTCCAAAGCCAACCTGAAGTAATCTGCAACCACCCTTACATTAGGGTAGGGCAAGACTGCTGTTTGGACAATGACTCAAACGCAATATGCGACAAAGACGAAACAACAAATCCAGCACAAACCACGACAACAATAAAGAAAAATACTACAAAAACAAACGCAACGTCCACCACGATAAAACAAAACTCAACAACCAAAACCACGATAAAACCGCCGGCAACACCGCAAAAACCAACTCAACCAAAACAACCATAAAAATGAAAGCCGACACAACCAAACAATCACCTTCCACAAGGGAGAGTATTTAATGATAAGCCGAATATTTTAAGCAATGAAAAAATACGTTGTTTTCTTCCTGTTTTGCATCACATTGGCTTCAGGCTGCCTCCAAAGCCAACCTGAAGTAATCTGCAACCACCCTTACATCAGAGTAGGGCAAGACTGCTGCCTAGACAAAAACTCAAACGCAATATGCGACAAAGACGAAACAACAAATCCAGCACAAACCACGACAACAATAAAGAAGAATACTACAAAAACAAACGCAACGTCCACCACGATAAAAACCGCAAACGTCACAGCAAAAACCAATTCGACGAATACAACCACAACACTGAAAACCACCACAACCAAACCACCTTCAACAACAATAAAAACAACCACAACAGTGAAGCCCACCACGACCACGGTAAAGCAGACTACGACAACAAAGACGTCGACCACAACACTGCCCCCGGCAGACACATGCACTGAAAACGACGATTGCGGACCAATAACATACGGAAGTCTCACCTGCCTGGACAACACCGTAAGAACCACCCAGACAGTAAGCTACTGCGACTTCTTCAAGAAGAGATGCCTAGGCCGAACCGAGCAGTTTTCGGTCACAAAATGCGACAGCAAAACGGAAAGGTGCGTTGCGGGGTTAGGCTGCAGGAAAGAGGGGGATTTGGGTTATGTTCCTCGCGAGTATACAGCGGGTATTGAGATCAACAATGCTGACTGGAGCAAGGACGACTTCTGGGGGTACACATTCAAGCTCCATAACATAACCTACGACGCGGGAGGGTTCGCGGTAGAAGTCAAATATTATGTCCATACGCCAGGCAACAAAACCCTTCCATTGACTCTTACCGAGTCAGCTCAAAACACAGTAGAAGACGTAGTCATATTTACTTACCTAGGACCTCAACGTTGGGAGGGGAAACAGTACATAACGCTCTACATGTACTCAAAATCCCACTATAGAAAATAACCTCGCCCTTCGCGCGAAACAGGCCTCAGATCATCCTGAAAAGCAGTTCTATTAACCCTAGCACTATAGCGTACTTTAGGAACTTGCCTACTGCCACCACTAGGATGAATTCCCATATGTTCATCCGGGTGGCGCCGCAGATTATTGTTAGAGGGTCTACAGAGAGTATGGGCGCAACAGTCACCGCAAGCAGCCCTATCCAGCCGTACTCGTTCATTATGTGGGAGGCTTTGTCCAAGTCCTTCTTTTTTACGTGCTTGTTCAGCAGTCCAACGCCTTTGTAACCGATGTAATAGTTTATGAGCGTGCCGCATAATGAGCCTACTGTCGCCGCAACTATTATGGGGAACCTGCCAATCCCCGCCTTAAGCAGTATAGGAAATAGGAATTCCACGTTGAAAGGGACGAAAATGGTGGATATCAGTAAGGAAGAGAAGAATAGGCCGGGAAGGCCGAAGTGGCGTACTAGGTAGAATAACCAGTCAAAGAGCGGTTCTAGCATACAGTACAGACAAAGGCGACGGGGGTAATAAGCTTGGGAAATACGCTAAGTGTGAGGCTATGAATGGCGGTGAAGCCTAATCGTATTAAAATTTAATTTAAATAGTCTTGCCGTTTAAAGCCATAAGTGAGGCAACCTCAATGCACGAGAATAACTTGGGACGTCCGGTTATTCTTCTTCTTTCTCACAAGGCTATTCTAACCAAAGAGATTCACGTTCTTTTGACTAAAGCAGGGTACCAAGTCTATTTCGCCTCATCCTTGAAATCTATTCCAGTTAACGTGAAATTAATCAATCTTGTGCTTGTGGCATGCGACGACTGCAACGAGGAAACCACATACCAGCACCTTAAGGAATTCCGGAGCTTATTCCCAACTCAATACCTCGTGATACTGTCTAACCAGCCGATTTCCCTGCCAAACCAGCTGCGCCTTGTGAACGAATTCAAAGTAAACGTCGCATTAAGCCAGCCGGTAGACCCAGACACACTACTGGAAAGCATACAGCCGTACCTGAACTGACGCGGAACAAAAGACATTAATGGGGGGTTAACGCGTTTTTTTCCGGCAAATCGAAAATTATAGGGTATATGGAAGTAAGGGTATTCCAACCGAGGAGGCCTACGGAGTCGTCTGATGGTGTCGGACCTAAGCCGTATCCGGTGGCTGTGTTTGATTCTGTGGGCGAGTTTATGGGGGTTGATCCTGCGGGTTTGGCGGATGTGTTTGAGGGTAAGGATATGCCGCGTGTTGCCGGGTGGCTTAGGAGTTGGAGGGGGGAGCATACTAAGGATGTTTTGACGAGGGTGTTGGGGGGTATGGCGCGGGACAGCAGC
>CABMCB010000026.1 GCA_902384455.1 uncultured archaeon | reverse complement strand
GTTTGAAAAGGCAACAACAAATCGGTACTTATCCGACATTCCAAAACCCTTGAAAATTGCGATTCTGCCACTCGTTATTCTCATAGCTTTTGGCGGCGCCATTTTATTCGGATTATAGGAGGGAAGAAAAAACGGCTACACGAGTACCTTTCGGAATAATGGTTCTTTCAGGACTAAACGGCTTAGCAGGTGTATTGATGCTAATACTGGCGCTCTTCTCAGGTATCTTTATCGGCGTATTCCACGAAGTAACACACTCAATTGCTGGCGCATTCTGGCTTTTCACACTTGGCAGTATCGTCATTGCAGTATTGGTTGTCATCGGCGTCTCAAGTCTGCTTATTGCATGGGGACTTTGGACCGGCAAACGCTGGGCATGGTGGCTCTCACTAATAGTCAGCGCCATTGGCTTCGTAGTCAGTATCTGCACATTAAGCATGGTCTCTCTAGTAATCGACGCGGTAATAGTGCTTTATTTGCTGAAGCTCACAACCCAGCTACACTTCTCTGTAGATTTTCCATGGTCTTGGTAAGACCCTACAAACTTTTTTTATAAAGGCTAAATACCTATTGGCACTCACACAGTAAATCAGGTGCCACTTACGAACAAAAAAACGGTTGGTGCAATAGCAGTTATCGCAATAATCGCGGTAGCGTTTGTTCTCTTAGATTCAGCTAACGTCTTTTGGTCATCAGGTCTCCCCGGGTCTCCCAGCGCCGGCGCTTATTATGCTGGAAGTGCACCGCACACCGTTAACACGGTATCTGCTCACGGTCTTAGCAAAACACGGGATTCACCCACAACCAACAGTTACATAACAATACCCGCGGCTCGTCACTTACAGTTAGGTATCAGAGTTTATGTTGTACACAGCGACGGGTCTAAAACCGAATTAACAACTTCTCCGCAAGCAATGGCTTTGTTTGACGGAATAATGCCCGAGGATATGTTGAACGACCCTTTATTGTCAGCAACTTCACTGTGGACTCCGCCAGCAACAAATCTTGTCGCAACTGATGCACTGATGATTAGCTTATATGAAAAAGTGGATAGTAACGGTTGGACCCAACTACGTTCTACGGATGGGGTCCCTACTAACTTTATTACACCATTGATGCAAGCGTCTTCATTAAAAGCAACTCCGTGGAATGTCTATTACGCTCATGAATTCACAACAAACGGTATGTCACTTAGCGGAAAAGTTTATCTTAACGGTGTATCTGGAACCACCCCGCAAACAACTTATTTCGACGGTATTCAAGTAACAAACGCGGCTCAAACAACACCTACGCCCACTGCGACCTCTACTCCAACACAGACGCCCACACAACCAACACCTACACCTAATCAACAAACAGTTATCGGTACAAATCCCACGCCGACACCGACACTCAGACCAACGCCTAACCCAACTCTCTACACTGGCGAGGACCCTAACTTATATGCCAATCAAAACGCACAGTCTCAACTCACTCTCGAAAGCATCTTCACCACACCAATAACTATTCCAGTGTTGGACATAACCGTGCCAAGTATGTATCTGATAGCGGTCTTTGCAATAGCGCTTATAGCGGTTGTCGGCTACTACTATGCCACAAAAAAACCATAAAAAGAGTTTTTATGGATAACATAAAGCTTTTATGTAAAACCATCCAAACAATCTCTTGCGCACTTTTTGGTGTCGTGGCAATGAGCCTGTGAGAAACCGCCTGAAGGACCGCGACGGGGTGTCTTTAGCCGGCAGAGACTGCCCCTAGCGGCTACTTTGGCTTAGCGCCAAATGACGCTACCCCTGATTTTACGTGATATTGCATGTGTTATTGCATATGACATAGCATGTGACATTGCATATGGCATAACAATGATTAGTTTTTTAAATGATGAGCGCTAATTAGACAGCCGGGGACTCGCGTTAGGAAGAAAAATACTCTACGTAACTGGCAATTTATGTGAGAATTGCAGAAATTACGTTGACATGGTGCGCAAAGTCGGCAAAAAATGCCTATTTGGCTATACGACAAAGCGTGTGGTTTGCAAGCATCAGGATTTGCGTCAACCGCTCATAGTGCTGGAAAACGTTTGACTTACGCTTAATGTTAAGCTTAAGCTTAAGTTTATGATTAATCTTAAGATTAATGTTGAGATTAACATTAATTTTGATGCCCAAACGGCTTTTTTACCGCTTTATTTCCAGTAACAAACAAAAAGGTGTGGTAAAAACAGCAAAAAACGCCAAAAAAAGGGTAAAACGCTTGGACAATGGTGCTGTCAATGCATTGACAAGCCATTTATATTTGGGCTGTCAATAGTAGCATACGCTACTTTATCATACAAAAATCTTTTAAGCGCTAACCTAACATTCAGGATAGAGGTTACCTCTCATGAATTTAGGAAAAAAAGCATGTATGGCTATAGCAATAATCTGCGTCCTCGCAGTAACAGCCGGTGCCGTAGCATTAGCGGCAAATACTTATTATAGCGCGACCCAAAGCGGCAGTCAAACCATTAATCCAGCACCTACACCCACGCCAACCCCAAGTCCAACTCCCAGCACTTCACCCTCGCCAAGCCCAAGTCCGAGTCCAAGCCCCACAACACCTGCATATACCGTTACAGGTGCGGCTAACAACTTCAATCTCCCACCGGGAACTGTAGGCGTCGCGGACGTAAGCTATGCCTCACAAACACCACTGACAGCACCACTATTACAGTCACCACAAACAGCACTCGGTCAAACACCAATGCTCTCGGTTACAACAAGCGGCGGACCCCTCTACCTACATATCTCAGTTTCAAACGCTGAGGCTCTGAAAACATATTACAGCGCACTACAAATTGACCTATGCGCTAACGAAAACGTCCTCACGTCGCTACACCCTTTGACTTCGAACACACTGAGTTACCAATTACCGAACTCTGGTACATACAACTTTGACTATGTTGCAAGATACACGCCTTCCGCGGTCGGTGCACCCACAATCACTCTGTCCATAACAGTGACAGACCAACCATAAAAAAGTAGCAACCGCTACTATCTTTCTTTTCCTTTTTTGTAACAACCGCTACAAAAGGCATCTTAAAGCTTATATTTTGTTAGCGCCCACTATCAAACAACTTTCAGAGGGGAATATCTCTTGGATAAAGACGAAATACTCACCAGACTAAACGCTGGGGCAGACCCGCTTGAATTAGAAATCGAACATTGGACCCTGATAGGTCTCGGAAAAGACCAAAACCATGACGAACTAAACAGCCCATTATGTGCAATCTACCACAATAAAGTTCCTGTCGACGCAAACTACCGAAAAAATGCATGCGTCGGCTGTCCTGTTTTTGCTAAAACCGGCAAACAATTCTGCGAAGGCACACCCTACGAAAAATACATAGACATTGAAATCTTTGGAACCGACGAAGAAAAAACAAAATACGTCAACGAAGAAATCGAATTCCTAAAAGGTCTAAGAATCCACCACTGCCTAAATTGCAACCGAAAAACCATACGTCCCGGCGACGACGTTTGTGCACTACCACATTGCGCATGTGTCACAACAGGTTCGTATCTTTCACGCGAAAAACTGCTCTTTTGCGTCGACGCCTTGTCTCAACAAGAAATCAATCACAAACTGCGCAATCTCAATGTAGGTTGTATCGGTTGGCAAGAAACGCCAATCCCATACTAAGGTGTCAACGTTGCATGGCAAATATGGCTTAAACAGTATGTTTGCATGGTATCCTCTCATAAAGGACATTGTGCCAACACCAAAAACCATGATGATTGAACAATCAAAAGATTTTGACAGCTTCGAAGCCGCATTGGGTGAGGGGAACTCACTGGACCCTGAAATGCAACGCTTAGTAAACGAGGCAGACAAAGCGGCTCAGCAATTAGGCGGCTACCCCGTTTTCATGCGAAGTGACTACACAAGCCATAAACACGATTGGGTTGATTCATGCTATGTCACTTCTAAAGAGTCTCTTCAGTGTGGCATCGCCAACATACTTGAATTTACTCTCATGACCGAAATACTTGGCTTTCGAGGCGTTGTAATCCGCGAATTCTTAGACTTACCTCATGAATTCCATGCTTTCAATGGCATGCCGGTGTCGCAAGAATTCCGTTACTTTGTCAAGAACGGGGAAGTTTTATGTCGACATCCTTACTGGATGCCCGCGGCAATGCAGAGAGTCGACTGCGAACTAGAAGAGGCAATTCCCAAACTGAAAAAAATACAGGTTCTTCCTGAGCTTACAAAACAGCTACTAGATAGCTACGCTGTAGCTATTAGCAAAGCAGTGACATGTCTTAACGCACCCGATAACTGTTGGAGCGTCGACTTTTGCTTCGCTCGGGGAAGGGGTTGGATGGTTACTGACATGGCAGTCGGTGAAGACAGCGAGCATTATGCAACATGCCCAAACGCCGACCCTAAATTCCTAAAAATGCGTGGAGACCCAGACGACATTTCGAAAGCAACTTCGCTCCCTCTGTTGCATCGACAAGCTGAAGAAATGAAGAAACGCCTAGAAAGCGGCGATAAAACCCCTTTCGATGACTTTCTAAACAGTTTAGGGTAGTTGTCTGTGGCATATACCTTCGGTATATAGCATATAGGCGTAAAAAAGTAAACCTCTTTTCCTTTGCTTAGGCTATTTTTAGTAAAAAATGTCAAAAGTGGCAAATGTACTCTGTGTTTTTCACAGATAAATCTACGCTAATAATGTTTCAAGTATTCTCTTACAAGCGCAATTATCGTTAAGGGCGCCGCTACCAGAAAAGCCCCTAACCATAGTGGCAGTAGAACTACGAAAAAGTACATGTTCCAAACGTCAAGGCTGAAGTGAATGCTTAACAGGTTTACGTTGACGTCAGGGGGTACCGCATTGTTCGGATAGTAAACTGAGCCGAGTGTCCAATCAAGCGTGTTGAATCCTAACCCGGTAAAAACAAGCGCCAAAACAAGGCACAGCACAGACAAAAGAATGACTTTTCTGTCACGTAACCGTACCAGAATCATTGGTATAGCTATGCCAGTGAATATTCCACCTAAATAGAACGAAAGAACACCAAAGCCTAGAAATGCGACAGAGCCGGGTACCACAAAGTAGTTGGTCATATGCCAATCAACAGTGCTCTTTTCGTCAAGCCATTTGTGCCCTGCCATGGTTGTGGTTTCCCAAGCAAACAGGGACATGCCTATGCCAATCACGAGAATTATGAGCAGTACCGTTAAGCGATTCATTGCTTGTTTAATTTTCGGATATTGCTATATAAGGTATCTTCAAAAAATTTGTAAGAAAAAAGTTAAGCGATTACGGCTACCACTTTTGGTTGGTCGACCAAGTGCGCGGTCCCGTCAGGGCAATAGACTTTTTCAAACTGTTCAACTTTAGTGTAGCGTTTGCTACAAATTTGGAGTTGTCCACATCCATCACAATCTCGTGACAACATTTCTTTTTTCACATCCTGTTTTTTTAAACCCTTAGCGCTATGTAGGTTTAGCCGTATAAGGTTTGTCCTTTCAAAATTTTTTGATAAACCTATTATATGCTGACTACCTACCGTATGCTCAGGGAAAACTTTGCGACGTGTAAACGGTACGATGCTCGCTATAATAGTTAGTACTGTAGCGGTCGCTACCGTTTTTGGCTTAACATTTGCCGGGGTCCCCCTTTTCGCAACATCTGAGGCGCCCATGGTTACTCCAACGCCTTCGCCGACGCCGCATCATAAGACGACCTACAGTGGTGGCGGCTATATCGCTCCCCCCACACCAAGCCCAACACCAATACCCGTTCCACCCGGAGCTTACGGTAGCCTCAATTGGGCTGGGTATGCCGCTGTTTCAAACTTGACAGCGCCAACATCCGTTGTCAGCAATGTCTCAGCTTATTGGACTGTCCCAGAAGTGGACCCTGCGATAAATAACGCTTTTTCATCTGCATGGGTAGGCATCGGCGGCGTTTCTGTTGGAAACGTCTCAGACAACACTTTGATTCAAACCGGCACAACCATGTACGTGCAATCTGGCATACCCCGATACTATGCATGGTACGAATTGCTACCTGATAACAGCTTAGAAATTCCATCAATAGGTATTTTCCCGGGTGACGAAATGTATGCTTCAGTCGCTTTACTCAACGAAACCACTAATTACTGGAATATCAACATAACCGACATAACATCCCATGACACTTTTTCCAAAAACGTCACGTATGAATCCTCAAGAGTTTCCGCAGATTGGATTGTTGAACGCCCATACGTTAACGGCGAGCTTTCAGAACTTGCAAACTTTGGCAATGTAACCTTCACAAACTGTACCGCAACTCTCACAACAATGGGTGAGCTAAATGCATTCCCTGACATGGCTGTCGTAATGTATAAAGGGTCTCAAATAATTGCTACTGTTACCGCGATAACTGATGAGGGCACTAAATTCACAGTAATGTACACAGCGTAGCTAAAAAAATCAACTCACATGGAGAGCATCTGAATGAGACATGAAAAAACTGTTGTAACGTTGCTTCTGACTGTACTACTTGTTTCGTTTTTCACAGCACTTCTTCCTTTTGCAAGCGCAGATTTGTTAGCGTCGAATACATCTCAAACTACAAATGAAACGCTTCGTGCCAACCATCCTTCTTCCTCAACATATGACTCCGCAATCGGTTTTACAGTCTCTTTTCCAATAGCAAAAATCATAAACTCAACATCTTTCTACCTATTCAACTTCGGAACAGTGTCTGCAACGATGGCGGTAGCAGTTTATGCTACTTCTAGCGGTGCCCCGACAGGCAATCCTTTGTGGACGAGTGAACAGAAATTAGTATCGTCAACAGACTTTAGCGGTTCTTACAAATGGTTTACTTGGAATTTTCCGGCAAACACTGTTTTACTAGAGAGTGGTGTTACATACGCAGTTGAGCTATATGTTGTAAGCAATTCTGGCTTTTCAACGAATTTTTTCCGTGCTGGCTGTTCGTCTGGAACTACGTACCCTACATATGTTTATTATAGTAGTGCATGGCATTTGCTTTCAAATGAGGTAGTTGATTTTCAACTTAATGGTGTAAATGCGCCAGTTACAAGCTTCTCAAATCCCTCGGTTAGCTCTACAGAAAATGGCATAAGTTCAAACATCGGTATGGACATATACAACCCTGCTCAACCCTTTTCTGGATTTATTTTCTCTTGGGATATGTCGGGAACTTGGGTAAACGATACGTGGAACTCACTACCGCCTGTTTATGATATGACGCTGGGCGTATCGAAGATTATTTATGGAACTGTCGGGCAAACAGTGCATTACAAATTCTTTGTTAACGATTCCACCAATACGATGTGTTCATCTATTGAATGCAGTTTTAACATTCAAGCTACTGTAAAATACTATTTCACAGAAGGTGGGACTGCATTAAGAAATGGTGTCTCATTTACAAACGGAACTTCCGTAACATATACAACGCCATCGTCAGTGACTATGATGGCAGTGGAAAATAGTGGATACGGCTTCCAATCGTTCAATCAAACGAATAGCGTAACTTCTTGGAGTACCAACCCCTATACATACACCATAGTTAATCACACTGACTTTTGGGTTTACATGAACCTGACGGGAGCGTCCCAATATATCGCGGCGTCTTTTACATGGTCACCCGCGCATCCTGAAATTAATCAAATTGTCACTCTTGATGGTGCAAGCTCTCAAAGTAGTGCCCCTATAACAAATTATTTATGGGATTTTGGCGACGGACACCAAATAAGCGGTAACTACCCAACAACAACTCACTCCTACTCTGCGAATGGCACTTTCACTGTAAGTCTGACTATTACTTCGTCAATTGTGTCCTCTTCGATTTCTTACCCTGTTCTTTCTGGGTTCGATGCTGAAAGTTATGCCGCTGGGTACACCGCTCGATACGGCGATGGTTATTCTAGTGGGTACTCTACTGGAAATGTGGCGGGGTACAGCACGGGTTACTCTGATGGTTGGTCTGCTGGAAACTCCACCGGCTATGCTGACGGCTGGACAAATGGAAATGCCACTGGCTTCGCTGTTGGCTACACACAAGGATATGCGGCAGGTTTAGTTTCGGGCTACTCATCGGGATGGAGTGCCGGGAACTCTTCAGGATATAGCGCGGGTTGGGTTATTGGAAATTACACGGGTTATTTCTCTGGTTACGGCGACGGCTACTTGCTTGGCTGTGAAGATGGAAACACTGAAGGCATTCAAACGGGCATTGCCACAGGTAACGCGACAGGTT